>NZ_JBIAWG010000003.1:434279-626889 GCF_042895285.1 Streptomyces sp. NPDC001406 | reverse complement strand
CCCGTAATCGGGACGACACACACGAGAGCGGTGCGAGAGGAGGAATAGTCCCCTCGCACACAGCGTCCTCGCTGTGTTATTTCAAAGGAACCTCGCCACCAGAACAATCTGGTAGACGGGGTATCAACATATCTGGCGTTGACTTTTGGCACGCTGTTGAGTTCTCAAGGAACGGACGCTTCCTTTGTACTCACCCTCTCGGGCTTTCCTCCGGGCGCTTCCCTTTCGGTGTTTCCCGACTCTATCAGATCCTTTCGGCGTCCGATTCCCGGTCGGCGGGATTTGTCTGGGGCTTTCGGCTCTCGCCTGTCGGCCTTTCGACATTCACTACGTTAGCCGATCCTCTCGGCAACTCATAATCGAGTTCCGCGGGCTTGAATTTGGGCATGTGGGCACGCCGAAATTCGCCCCGGTCGAGGGGAAGTAGCAGGTAGTGGGTTGGCCGCTCCGGCTGCTGGCGATTGCCGTACCCGGTTCAGCGGCTCGGGCCACATTACGCACCTTCCAGGGACGCGTCAACTTGAGCGGCGCCTGGGCACATGGGCCCGATAGGGGCTCACCGTCGGGTCGTTGGCGACCCAGAAACGCCAGGGGTGGACGCCTCCGTCGCCGGCCACACCCGTGCGGGGGCCGTTGCGTACCTGGTCGGAGGGCACCGCGGTGCCGGTGAGCATCCTCAGTGGCGTCTCACCGGAGGCGCACGCGTCCGTGCCGCTGAGTGCGCGGTCCACGTCCAGGGCTGCGGCCAGGCGTGCCGGTCCTTTGGCCAGTTCCTTGTCATTTCGGGCCGAGAGTCGACGTTTACGGGCGAGCTCGGCGCCCTCGACGACCTCCCCCGCGCGGAGCAGGACGGCGCTCGCCGAGCCTTCCGGACCGCAGACCAGGTTCATGCAGTGCCACATGCCATAGGTGAAGTAGACGTACACGTGTCCGGGCGGACCGAACATCACGTCGTTGCGGGGTGTGCGGCCGCGATAGGCGTGTGAGCCGGGGTCGTTCGGGCCGTCGTATGCCTCGACCTCCGTGAGGCGCACCGCGATCGGGCCGTCCGGGGTGCTTCGTACGAGGATCCGGCCGAGAAGGTCGGGGGCGACTTCCAGCACAGGGCGGTCGAAGAACGACCTGGGCAGTGGCGTACGGTCCGGGGGCGCGATCATGTCGTACGAGCGTAGTCCAGACGTGTCTGTGCCAAGGGGTGGTCAAAGGATCCCCCGCTTGCCAGGGTGTGGCGCGGAACCGGCCGCGTCCGGATCGCGTTTGTAGGGATCAGGGATCCATACGTAAAGGGAGAGTCATGGGGTTCAAGAAGCTGCTCGCGAGTCTGGGCGCCGGCGGGGCTTCGGTCGAGACGGTGCTGACCGAGGTCAACGTCGTTCCGGGCGGTGTCGTCCAGGGTGAGGTGCGGATCCAGGGCGGGTCCGTGAACCAGGACATCGAGGGGCTGTCCGTGGGCCTGCAGGCGCGGGTCGAGGTGGAGAGCGGCGACGAGGAGTACAAGCAGAACATCGAGTTCACCAAGGTGCGGCTCGGTGGTGCCTTCCAGCTGCAGGCCGGTGCCGTGCACGCCGTTCCGTTCGGGCTGGAGATCCCCTGGGAGACGCCGGTCACGATGATCGACGGGCAGGCGCTGCGCGGTATGCACATCGGTGTGACCACGGAGCTGGAGATCGCCCGTGCGGTGGACTCCGGTGACCTGGACCCCATCAACGTGCACCCGCTGCCGGCGCAGAAGGCGATCCTGGACGCGTTCATCCAGCTTGGCTTCCGCTTCAAGAACGCGGACATGGAGCGCGGTCACATCCGGGGCACGCGGCAGCGGCTGCCGTTCTACCAGGAGATCGAGTTCTACCCGCCGTCGCAGTACCGGGGCCTGAACCAGGTGGAGCTGAGCTTCGTGGCGGACGAGCAGGCCATGGACGTCATCCTGGAAATGGACAAGAAGCCGGGTCTGTTCAGCGAGGGCTCGGACACCTTCCGGTCCTTCCAGGTGGGTCTGCACGACTTCCACGGGACCGACTGGGCGGCATACCTCAACCAGTGGCTGTCCGAGGTCGGCAGCAAGCGCAACTGGTTCTAGGCTCGGTTCCTACTGCAGGAACCGATCAGGAGGTACCGAGGTGACCGAGCTCAAGCGGCGGCCGCTCCCCCATGACTTCCACCCGCCCGTGCCGTCGTTCACGGTGACGAGCGAGGACGTCGAGCCGAACGCGAGGCTCAAGGACGCTCAGGTCCACGCGGCCGGCAACACCTCCCCGCAGCTGCGGTGGGAGGGGTTCCCGGCCGAGGCCAAGAGCTTCGCCGTGACCTGCTACGACCCGGACGCCCCGACCGGCAGCGGTTTCTGGCACTGGGTTCTGTTCGACATCCCGGCCTCCGTGACCGAGTTGCCGGTGGGTGCGGGCAGCGGCAAGTTCGAGGGTCTGCCCGAGGGTGCGGTGCACGCGCGCAACGACTACGGGTCGAAGGACTTCGGCGGTGCCGCTCCGCCGCCCGGGGACGGGCCGCACCGGTACGTCTTCACGGTGTACGCGGTGGACCAGGAGAAGCTCGGTCCGGATTCCGACGCTTCTCCGGCCGTCGTCGGTTTCAATCTGCGGTTCCACGCGATCGCGCGTGCCCAGCTCATCGGTGAGTACGAGAACCCCGCCGAGGGCTGACGCGGCGCCGATTCAGCCCAGCGTTCATTGAACGTTTGCCCGCCTCCGGTCTTGGAAGTGATCAGAGGCGGGCATTTTTTATTGCGTTGTCCATCTCGGCGCGCCCGTACAGAGTTGATCCAAGCCCGCCGGGGGGTGGGCAGGTGCACACGGGAGGTGGGCTGGATGCGGGACACGCTGGTGCTGAACGCGAGCTTCGAGCCGCTGTCGACGGTGACGCTGAACCGAGCTGTCGTTCTGGTGCTGCAGGACAAGGCCGTCGTCGAGCAGGCCCACCCCGAACTGCGTATGCGGGGTGCCGCCGTGGACATACCCGCGCCCCGGGTGATCAGGCTGTGCAGGTATGTACGGGTGCCGTTCCGAAGACAAGCGCCGTGGTCGAGGCGGGGTGTGCTGGTGCGGGACCGGCACCGGTGCGCGTACTGCGGGCGGCGGGCGACGACCGTGGACCATGTGGTGCCGCGGGCGCAGGGGGGCGCGGACTCGTGGCTGAACACGGTCGCCTCGTGCGCGGAGGACAACCACCGCAAGGCCGACCGGACTCCGGACCAGGCGGGCATGCCGCTGCTGCGGCAGCCGTTCGAGCCGACGCCGCAGGACGCGATGCTCCTGGCGCTGGGGCAGGAGGACTTCGAGGCGCTGCCGGAGTGGCTGTCCCAGTCGGCCGCGTAGCTGGTATGTAAGAGGGGCTCGCCTTCCTGGGAAGGCGAGCCCCTCGTCGTTTCACGGGTGTATCAGTCGATCGACGGCTTCTCGCGGCGGTCGTTGCCGTTGTTCTGCTGCGGGACGGAGGGTCCGCCGCCCGAACCGCCCGCCAGGGGGCCGAAGTTGCCCATGGCGCCGGACAGGCCCTTGAGGGCGTCGCCGATCTCGCTGGGGACGATCCAGAGCTTGTTGGCGTCGCCCTCGGCGATCTTCGGGAGCATCTGCAGGTACTGGTAGCTGAGCAGCTTCTGGTCGGGGTCGCCGGCGTGGATCGCCTCGAAGACCGTGCGGACGGCCTGGGCCTCGCCCTCGGCGCGCAGGGCGGCGGCCTTGGCCTCACCCTCGGCGCGCAGGATCTGGGACTGCTTCTCACCTTCGGCGGTGAGGATGGCCGCCTGGCGCGTACCTTCCGCGGTGAGGATCGCGGCGCGCTTGTCACGGTCGGCGCGCATCTGCTTCTCCATCGAGTCCTGGATGGAGGTCGGCGGCTCGATGGCCTTGAGCTCGACGCGGTTGACGCGGATGCCCCACTTGCCGGTGGCTTCGTCGAGCACGCCGCGTAGGGCCGCGTTGATCTCCTCGCGGGAGGTCAGGGTGCGCTCCAGGTCCATGCCGCCGATGATGTTGCGGAGCGTGGTGACGGTGAGCTGCTCGATCGCCTGGATGTAGCTGGCGACCTCGTAGGTGGCCGCGCGGGCGTCGGTGACCTGGTAGTAGATGACCGTGTCGATGTTCACGACCAGGTTGTCCTGGGTGATCACCGGCTGCGGCGGGAACGGTACGACCTGTTCGCGTAGGTCGATGCGGTTGCGGATGGTGTCGATGAACGGGACCACGATGTTGAGGCCCGCGTTGAGTGTCCGTGTGTAGCGGCCGAAGCGCTCGACGATGGCGGCGCTGGCCTGTGGGATGACCTGGATCGTCTTGATCAGGGCGATGAAGACCAACACCACCAGAATGACCAATACGATGATGACCGGTTCCATCGTGGCTCCCCGTACCCTTCTCCGCCTCGGCGCCTTCGGCAGATCTTATGGCTGTTGAAGATCTTGCTGGACGAGTCTGACAGACCGTCGCACAACTCGTGGGGTGTTCGGTTCAGTTGAGTCCTGCGAGGTCAGATGACGATCGCCGTTGCCCCCTCGATGTCCACGACGTCGACTTCCTGCCCCACTTCGTAGGCGCGGTCGGGGTCGAGCGAACGGGCCGACCAGATCTCCCCGGCGAGCTTGATGCGGCCGCCCGAGCCGTCGACGCGTTCCAGTACGACGGCCTGCTTGCCCTTCAACGCATCCACGCCTGTGGCGAGTTGGGGGCGTTGGGCGCTGTGCCGGGCCGCGATGGGCCGTACGACGGCGATGAGCGCGACCGAGACGACCACGAAGGCGAGTACTTGGACCACGATGTCGAAGCCGAGGCCCGCGACGGCCGCGGCCGCGACGGCACCCACGGCGAACATGCCGAACTCCGGCATCGCCGTGATCACGAGCGGGATTCCGAGCGCCGCAGCGCCGACGAGCCACCACACCCACGCGTCGATGTCGTTCACATGGTCATGTTAGAGCCGCGGACGGTGCCGCGGACAGGGCGCAAAGGGGGTCAGGACAGCGGCAGGCCCTGAGCGGTCCAGCGGTCGCCGACCTGCTCCACGACGAGCGGGAGGCCGAAGCAGAGGGAGAGGTTGCGCGAGGTCAGTTCGAGCTCCAGCGGGCCCGCGGCGAGGACCTTGCCCTGACGGAGCATGAGGACGTGGGTGAAGCCGGGGGCGATCTCCTCGACATGGTGGGTGACCATGATCATGGAGGGGGCGATCGGGTCGCGGGCGAGGCGGCCGAGGCGGCGGACCAGGTCCTCGCGGCCGCCGAGGTCGAGGCCGGCGGCCGGCTCGTCGAGCAGGAGCAGCTCGGGGTCGGTCATCAGGGCGCGGGCGATGAGGGTGCGCTTGCGCTCGCCCTCGGAGAGCGTGCCGAACTTGCGCTCCAGGTAGTCGCTCATGCCGAGGCGGTCGAGGAAGGCGCGGGCACGCTGCTCGTCGACCTCCTCGTAGTCCTCGTGCCAGTGCGCGGTCATGCCGTAGGCGGCGGTCAGCACGGTCTCCAGGACGGTCTGGCGCTTGGGGAGCTTGTCGGCCATGGCGATGCCGGCCACGCCGATGCGGGGGCGCAGCTCGAAGACGTCGGTGCCGGGCGTGCCGAGGGTCTCGCCGAGGATGGTGGCGGTGCCCTTGCTGGGGTAGAGGTAGCTGGAGGCGACGTTCAGGAGGGTGGTCTTGCCGGCGCCGTTGGGGCCGAGGATGACCCAGCGCTCGCCCTCCTTCACCGACCAGGAGACCTGGTCCACCAGAGCCCGGCCCTCGCGGACCACGGATACGTCCTGAAGCTCCAGAACATCGCTCATGAGCGCGTTGTCTCCCCTTGCAGTGTGGCCGGTCTCGGCTGTCGCGTACGCCTGTGGCTCGGTCCGCCGCGCCGGTGGGCGCAGCCCCTACGAAATCTACGCCACCGGTGGCGCGGTCCATTCCATCGGTCCGGTCCTTAGGGTGGGGGCATGCTCTCGGAACCGCGTTCAGGACGCCTCGCCGCTTGGGGAAATGCCCTATTGGCCGGACTTGTCTCGCCGGATGACGCCGTACTCGCCATCGTCGGCGACGACGCGGCGCATCGGGTGGAGGGGCTGCCGGGTGAGTCGGCGCCGGTCGGGCTCACGCTCGCGCTGGGGCGGCTGCGGTCGCTCGGGGCGACCGGGCTGCGGGTCGCGCTGCCCGCGCCGGGGCATCCGCTGGGGCTGAGCGGGCCGCCGGAGTTCAACGCGCGGGCGCTGGAGGCCGAGGAGGCGGTGATCTGCCACGGCGCCGCGTTCGGGCTGGTGCCCGAGTTGTACGAGGCCGGGCCCGCCGGTGATGTGCATGCCGAGGTGGTCTGGCACTGTCTGCCGGTGCGGGAGGCGCCGCCTGCCGATGTGCCGTCGCTGGGCGAGGCCGAGCGGGAGCTGGCGGAGGCCCTGCGGGACGCGACGGCGGTGCTCTCGCGGCTGGACGTCGCGGGGTCGGGTCCGGTGGCGGAGGCGGCGATCGATGCGTACCGCGCGCGGGCCGAGCGGGGGAACGAGGTGCTGGCGCCGGGGTATCCGCCGCGGGCGGTGCGGGTGTTGGAGCTGGCTCAGCGGGTGGGGCTACTGATTTCCCTGGCCCATGAGAACGGCCACGGGGGCGCGGTGAGCGCGTCGGAGATGGCGTCGCGGGGGGCCGCACTGCGGCCGGTGGAGCGGACGGCACGGCGGGCACAGGTCGCGGCTTACAACTCCGTTGTGGAGGAGCGGGAACGGGGGCGGTGAGCGGCGGCCGGTGGTGACCGGCGCCGATGAGTGACCGGCCTCCCGGTGAGGTGTCGGGAGGCCGGAGGTCCGCGCGGGTGGGCTCAGTGGTTGAGGCCCACGTTGCCGAAGGCCGGGTTCAGGGCGCCGATGACGTTCACGCTGTTGCCCACCACGTTCACCGGGACGTGCACCGGGGCCTGGACGACGTTGCCCGAGACGACGCCCGGGGAGCCCTTGGCCTCGCCGCCGGCCCAGGAGCCGTTCGTGGCGGAGGCCATTCCGGCACCGGCCGCCAGCAGGCCCCCGGCCACCATGGTCACGGCCGCTGCCTTCTTCAGGTTCTTCACTTTCAACCCCTCCTTGGCGATCACCGCGGCAGTCGCCGCGGCACGCACTGGAGAACGGCGGAGATCGCCGGAGGGTGCGCCGTCCGGGTGACATTCCCCCGACGGTATGAATCTCACCCTGTCACACCGTGACGAACGGCCCACAGCGCCGCCTGGGTCCGGTCCGCGAGGTCGAGTTTCATCAGGATGTTCGAGACGTGCGTCTTGACGGTCTTCTCGGACAGGACGAGGGCGCGGGCGATCTCGCGGTTGGAGCGGCCGTCCGCTATCAGGCCCAGCACCTCGCGCTCCCGCTCGGTGAGTGAACCTCCCCTGCTCTGGCCCGAGTTGGCGTCCTCCTGGGAGAGCAGCGCGCCGGCCACCTCCGGCTGGAGGAGGATGTGCCCGGCGTGCACCGAGCGGATGGCGCCGGCCAGCGCGTCGGGGTCCACGTCCTTGTAGACGTATCCGGCGGCGCCCGCGCGCAGGGCCGGGACCACCGTGCGCTGCTCGGTGAAGCTGGTGACGATGAGCACGCGCGCGGGGTTGTCGAGTTCGCGGAGTCTGCGCAGCGCGTCGATGCCGTCCATGCCCGGCATCTTGACGTCCATGAGGACCACGTCGGGCTTCAGTTCCTCGGCGCGGGCGACCCCTTCGGTGCCGTCGGCCGCCTCGCCCACGACCTCGATGTCGTCCTGCACCTCCAGGAAGGTGCGCAGACCGCGGCGGACGACCTGGTGGTCGTCGACGAGCAGCACCCTGATTGCGTCAGCCACCGGGGACCTCCATCTCGATCGTGGTGCCCTTGCCGGGCGTGGACTCCACCGTGAGCGAGCCGCCCACCCCGCCGGCCCGGTCCCGCATGGAGACCAGTCCCAGATGGCGTCCCGCGCGGCGGATCGACTTCGGCTCGAAGCCTCTGCCGTCGTCGGTGACGCGCAGGACGGCTCCGCAGGCGCGGCGGCCGAGGGTGACGTCCACATGCTGTGCCCCGGAGTGCCGCAGGGCGTTGTGCAGGGCCTCCTGGGCGACGCGCAGCAGCGCCTCCTCCTGTGCGGCGGGCAGGGCGCGGAAGCCGCTGGAGGCGAAGGACACGCGCGCGCTGTGGGCGCGGTCGAGGACCTGGATCTGGGTGCGCAGGGTGGCGACCAGGCCGTCCTCTTCGAGGGCGGCGGGGCGCAACTCCACCACGGCGGCGCGCAGTTCGTCGGCGGCCTCGGCGGCGAGCCGGGCCACCTGGTGCAGCTCGCCCTTGGCGCGGGAGGGGTCGCGGTCGACCAGAGCCACGGCCGCCTGTGCCGTCAGACGCAGGGAGAACAGCTTCTGGCTCACCGCGTCGTGCAGTTCGTGGGCGAGCCGGGAGCGCTCCTCGGAGATCGTCAGCTCGCGGCTGCGCTCGTACAGGCGGGCGTTGGTGAGGGCGATCGCGGCGTGCTGGGCGAGGATGGCCAGCAGTTCCTCGTCCTCCTGTGTGAAGCCGCAGCTTCCCTCGGCCTTGGGACAGCGCTTGTTCGCCAGGAACAGCGCGCCGATGATCTCGTCGCCGTCGCGGATCGGCAGGCCGATGAAGTCGGACATCTCGGGGTGGGCGGCCGGCCAGCCCTCGAAGCGGGGGTCCTTGCGCACATCGGCGAGGCGCTCCGGGCGGGCCTCCTGGAGCATCGCGGCGAGGATGCCGTGCTGACGCGGGAGCGGGCCGATGGCCTTCCACTGTTCGTCGCTGACCCCGTCGACGACGAACTGGGCGAACCCGCCGTGGTCGTCCGGGACGCCGAGGGCGGCGTACTGCGCGTCGAGCAGCTCGCGGGCCGAGGCGACGATCGTCTTGAGGACGTCGCGCACCTCCAGGTGCCTGCTCATGGCCAGCAGCGCGGAACTCACCGCGGCGAGGCCGGACCGGGGGCCTTGACTCATGACCTCACGGTACCGGCGGGGTGTGACAGTGCGGATCGGACCTGTGGCGGCCGGACCTGGGCCGGTGGTCCTGGTCCGCATGACGTAGGTCTCCGGCCCCGGACGTGCGGCTTAGGGCGAAGGACCGCGCTCATTTGCGGCCCGCGTCCGAGGCGGCCGGGTCGGTGCCGTTCCTAGGTTGAAGCCACCGCCGATCGGAGGTCGGCGCGGCAGAGGGGACGGTTGTCATGCCGGTAGCGATCATCACGGGGGCCTCGAAGGGGCTGGGACGGGCGCTCGCCGAGGCGCTGGCCGCGCACGGCTGGGATCTGGTGCTCGACGCCCGGGGCGCCGACGCGCTCACGGCCACGGCCGCGGCCGTGGCCGCCCGCGGCGCGCGGGTCGAGGCGCTGCCCGGGGACGTCACGGACGCCGGGCACCGGGCGGAGCTGGTGGCGGCGGCGTGGCAGCTGGGCGGTGTCGATCTGCTGGTGAACAACGCGAGCGCGCTGGGCGCCGAGCCGCTGGTGCGGCTGGCGGAGCTGCCTCTGGAGGGCCTGCGGCGGGCGCTGGAGGTGAATGTGGTGGCGGCGCTGGGCCTGGTCCAGGAGGCGCTGCCGCTGCTGCGGGAGTCGCCGGCGGGCGCGGTGGTCGCGGTCAGCTCGGACGCGGCCGCCGAGGCGTACGAGACCTGGGGCGGCTACGGGGCGTCCAAGGCGGCCCTGGACCAGCTCGCGGCGGTGCTCGCCGAGGAGGAGCCACGGCTGCGGGTGTGGGCGGTCGACCCCGGGGACATGGCCACGGAGCTGTATGCGGCGGCCGTACCGGACGACGACGGTCCGCGGCCGGAGCCGGCACATGTGGTGCCCGCCTTCCTGCGGCTGCTGGACGAGCGTCCGGCGAGCGGCCGCTATGGGGCGCCGTCCCTGCTGGAGGGGCGATGACACTGGCGCCGGGGGTGCCGGAGGAGTTGTCGGCGCGGGTGCCCGCCGAGCAGCGCGGGCCGGGTCTGGGGCGGGATGCCGTACGGCTGTTGGTGTCGCGCGGGGCCGAGGTGTCGCACCACGTGTTCGCGGAGCTGCCGCGGCTGCTGCGGGCCGGGGACCTGCTGGTGGTGAACACCTCGCCCACGCTGGCCGCCGCGGTGGACGGGCGGATCGGGCACGCGCGCGTGGTGGTGCACTTCTCCACGCTCGGGGACGACGGGCGGTGGGCCGTCGAGCTGCGGGATCCGGACAGTAGGGGGACCACGCGCGCGCGTGCGGGCGGGCCCGCGGGTACAGAGGTGCGGCTTCCCGGGGGTGCGGGGCTGGTACTGGAGGAGCCGCTGAGCGCGCGGGGTGAGCGGCTGTGGTGGGCACGCGTGGCCGGGGCGGACGTCCTCGGGCTGCTGCGGGAGCACGGGCGGCCCATTCGCTACTCCTATACGGAGCGGGACCAGCCGTTGTCCGTGTACCAGACGGTGTTCGCGCTGCCGTCGGCCGACGGGGCGGGCAGTGCGGAGATGCCGAGTGCCGCCCGGCCCTTCACACCGCGGCTGGTGACGGAGCTGGTGAGCCGGGGTGTGCGGTTCGCGCCGGTCACGCTGCACACCGGGGTGGCGTCGGCGGAGGCGCACGAGCCGCCGTATCCGGAGCGGTACGCGGTGTCCGTGGCGTCCGCGCGGCTGATCAATGACGTGCGGGCCTGGGACGGCCGGGTGGTCGCGGTCGGTACGACGGCGGTACGGGCCGTGGAGTCGGCGGCCGGGGCGGACGGGACGGTGCGGGCGATCGAGGGGTGGACCGATCTCGTGGTGACGCCCGAGCGCGGGGTGCGGGTGGTCGACGGGCTGCTGACCGGGCTGCACGAGCCGGAGGCCTCGCATCTGCTGATGCTGGAGGCGATCGCGGGGCGGGCGGTGGTCGACCGCGCGTACGAGGAGGCGCGGCGCGGGCTCTATCTGTGGCACGAGTTCGGCGACGTGCATCTCATCCTGCCGGAGGAGAACCCTGACACAGAGCGTTGCTTTGGCAACTTTCGGTGAGGATTCATCGCCCGCAGTGTGAGCCCGCGCATAGGGTGCGGATCACGTACGAACGGACATAGGAGATATACCGACACGTCCCGAACGGGGCAGACGCTCCAGTCTGTCCCGTTTTGTCCTTCCCTGATCTACTATCCAGGGTCGTACGTCACACCTTTGCCAGGCGATTTTGCGGCCGCTAAGAATTGCTCCTGTCGCCGGACGCCGTGGGTTTCGCCCCGCGGCGTTCGTACGGGCCGGACCCGGTTCCCCCGTCGGACAGAAGGCGACTCCGCGCTATTCGAAGAGGTCGATCTGCCATGCTCAAGAACACCAACACTCGTCTCAGTCATCGCCTGACCAAGCACCACAAGATCGCGATCGCCGGCGTCGCCGCCCTCGGTACCGCCGCCATCGCCTTCTCGGCGGTTCCCAGCAGCGCCGAGACGATCACGACCGGGGCTCCCTCCGCCCAGGCCCGGGTGGCGTACAGCACCGAGCAGATCAAGGACGTCAAGGGCACGGTCACCGACCAGCTCGCCACCGAGACGGTCAAGATCCAGGAGATCGCGGGGCAGAAGAAGGCCGTCGCCGACGCGCTCGTCAAGAAGCAGGCCGAGACCGCCGCCAAGGCGAAGGCCGTCGCCGAGGCCGCCAAGAAGGCCGCCCAGGAGCGCGCCGCCAAGCAGGCCGCGAGCCGGTCCGTCGAGCGCGCCGCGGCCAAGCCCGCGAAGTCCTACCCCAACAACCTGGACGGCTGGATCCGGGAGTCCCTGGACATCATGAAGGCCAAGGGCATCCCGGGCTCGTACAGCGGCCTGCACCGCAACATCATGCGGGAGTCCTCCGGCAACCCGATGGCCATCAACGGCTGGGACATCAACGCCATCAACGGCATCCCGTCGAAGGGCCTGCTCCAGGTCATCCCGCCGACCTTCAAGGCGTACCACGTGCCCGGCACCTCGTGGAACATCTACGACCCGGTCGCCAACATCACGGCCGCCTGCAACTACGCCGCCGACAAGTACGGCTCGATGGACAACGTCAACAGCGCGTACTGAGGCCGCGCGGACCTCTTCTCGCGTACGCCGAAGGGCGGCACCCCCAGCCGGGGTGCCGCCCTTCGGCGTCGTACGCGCGCGGTTACTTGCGCATGACCTCGGGCTCGTGGCGGCGCAGGAAGCGGGCCACGAAGAAGCCGCAGATCACGCCGAGGGCGATCAGGGCGGCCATGTCCAGGCCCCAGGCGCCGACGGTGTGGTCCCACAGCGGGTCGGTGCCCGCGCCGTCCTTGGGCGGGCTGATCTTGTTGAAGTCCAGCGTGGCACCGGCCGCGGCGACCGCCCAGCGGGACGGCATCAGATACGAGAACTCGTTGACGCCGATCGAGCCGTGCAGGGTGAACAGACAGCCCGTGAACACGACCTGGATGATCGCGAACATGACCAGCAGCGGCATGGTCTTCTCGGCCGTCTTCACCAGCGAGGAGATGATCAGGCCGAACATCATCGAGGTGAAGCCGAGCGCCATGATCGGCACGGACAGCTCGACGATCGTCGCGCTGCCGAGGACCAGGCCCTCCTTCGGGATCTCACGGCTGGTGAAGCCGATCACACCGACCAGCAGGCCCTGGAACACGGTGATCATGCCGAGCACGAACACCTTGGACATCAGATACGCCGAACGGGACAGGCCGGTCGCTCGCTCCCGCTCGTAGATCACACGTTCCTTGATCAGCTCACGGACCGAGTTCGCGGCACCCGCGAAGCAGGCGCCCACCGCGAGGATCAGCAGGACCGTGGTGGCCGTGCCGTTCGGGATGATCCGGCCGGTCTGCGGATTCGCCGGGTTGGGCAGCAGGCCCTTGTCGGCGTCGATGAGCAGGCTCACCGCGCCGAGCACGGCCGGCAGGATCACCATCAGGGCGAGGAAGCCCTTGTCGGACGCGATCACCGACACATAGCGGCGCACCAGCGTGACGAACTGCGACATCCAGCCCTGCGGCTTCGGCGGCTTCATCGCCTGCATCGGAGGCATCTGTACGGCCTGCGGCGCAACGGCGTCGATGTCCGCGGCGTACATCTGGTAGTGCTGCGAGCCCTTCCAGCGGCCCGCCCAGTCGTAGTCGCGGTAGTTCTCGAAGGCGGAGAAGACATCGGCCCAGGTGTCGTAGCCGAAGAAGTTCAGCGCCTCCTCCGGCGGGCCGAAGTAGGCCACCGAGCCACCCGGCGCCATCACGAGCAGCTTGTCGCAGATCGCCAGCTCGGCCACGGAGTGGGTGACGACGAGGACCGTACGGCCGTCGTCGGCCAGGCCGCGCAGCAGCTGCATGACATCGCGGTCCATGCCCGGGTCGAGGCCCGAGGTGGGCTCGTCGAGGAAGATCAGCGACGGCTTGGTGAGCAGCTCCAGAGCCACCGAGACACGCTTGCGCTGGCCGCCGGAGAGGGAGGTGACCTTCTTCTCCTTGTGGATGTCGAGCTTCAGCTCGCGCAGCACCTCGTCTATGCGGGACTCGCGCTCGGCGGGCGTGGTGTCGGCCGGGAAGCGCAGCTTGGCCGCGTACTTGAGGGCCTTCTTGACGGTCAGCTCCTTGTGCAGGATGTCGTCCTGCGGGACCAGACCGATGCGCTGGCGCAGCTCGGCGAACTGCTTGTACAGGTTCCGGTTGTCGTAGAGGACCTCGCCCTGGTTGGCGGGCCGGTAACCGGTGAGCGCCTTCAGCAGCGTCGACTTGCCGGAGCCGGACGGGCCGATGACCGCGATCAGCGACTTCTCCGGGACGCCGAAGGAGACGTCCTTCAGGATCTGCTTGCCGCCGTCGACCGTGACGGTCAGATGGCGCGCGGAGAAGGAGACCTCACCGGTGTCGACGAACTCTTCCAGCCGGTCGCCGACGATACGGAACGTGGAGTGGCCGACGCCGACGATGTCGGTCGGGCCCAGCAGCTGCGAGCCGCCCTTGGCGATCGGCTGGCCGTTGACGTACGTGCCGTTGTGCGAGCCCAGGTCACGGATCTCGAAGCGGCCGTCGGGCGTCGCGTGGAACTCGGCGTGGTGCCGGGAGACCTGGAGGTCGGAGACGACCAGCTCGTTCTCCAGCGCACGGCCGATGCGCATCACGCGGCCCAGCGAGAACTGGTGGAACGTGGTCGGGCTGCGGTCGCCGTAGACCGGCGGCGCCCCCGCGCCACCACCGGGCACCTGCTGCGCGCCCTGCTGCTGCGGGATCGGCGCGGCCTGCGGCGGCTGCTGCCAACCGGCCTGCGGGGCCTGCTGCGGCGGCGGGGCCTGCTGGGCCCAGCCGGCGCTCGCGCCCTGCGCGGCGTACGGCGCGGCCTGCTGCGGCTGCTGGGCGGCAGCGGCACCGGACAGGTTCAGTCGCGGTCCGTCGGTCGCGTTGCCGAGGTGCACGGCGGTTCCTGGGCCGATCTCCAGCTGACCGATCCGCTGCCCCTGCACGAACGTGCCGTTGGTGCTGCCGTGGTCCTCGATGACCCAACTGCGTCCGTTGAAGCTGACCGTGGCGTGACGCCAGGAGACCCTGGCGTCGTCGAACACGATGTCTCCCTGCGGATCGCGTCCGAGTGTGTAGGACCTGGACGAATCGAGCGTCCAGGTCCGTCCGTTTGATTCCAGTACGAGTTCCGGCACTCCATGCCCCACTGAGTTGTCCCCCGAGTTACCCCCATCACAGGGAGTCTAGGGATGTCGAACATCGTGGGGAACTATTTCAGGCTCGGCCCTCTGACCGAAAGTCGGGCCTTGTGATGAACGGCGCCGAGCGCTTCAACTACTCCCGTTGACGGGGTTGAAACCGACCCGGAGAGTGGTAATCCCACGCGAGGGGGACACGTGCGGCCGCCGGCCGCGCCGCGGATCGGGGGGTCTGCCATGAGCTCTGCCACGGAAGTCGAGACCGCTGGGCACGGCGCGAGGCTGCCGTGGGCAGACGTCCTGCTGTCCGCGATCGCCACGGTGAGCTGGGCGTTGCTGGGAATGGCGGGCACGGCCGCGCTCGGCCTGCATCTTCTGCAGGCGGACGCGGCGGGCTCACTGGGCCCGATGACGGCGGCTGTTGTGGCGCTCGGGGCGGGTGGTTCGGTCACGCCGTCCGGCGATGTGTCCGCCTTCGGCCTGAAAGGCGCGGAGGCGCACACGGCCATCGAGATCACGCCACTCGGGGTGAGCCTGGTGGGCGCCCTGCTGCTGTCGTGGGTGTTCCTACGGTCCTTGCGCACGGCCGGAGTTGTGATCGCACCGGCCGAACTCCTCGCGCGCGCGGGCGCGGTGGTCGCGCTGTTCGTGGCGACGCTGGGCGGGCTGGCCTGGGCGGGGCACGACGTCATCACGATCGACGGTGGTTCACTCGGCCTCGACAAGCTGCCCGGGCTGGGCGGCGGTGGGGGCAAGGGCGGCGGGCTGAGCATCCCCGGGCTCGGGGACATCGGCGGACTGCTGCCCGACCGCATCGGCGACCTCGTCGACGCGAAGGCGGCGGTGGGCTTCACGGTGGACACCGCGCCCACCCTCCTGGGCGGACTCGGCTGGTCCGCCGGCATCCTCCTGATCGCCCTGCTGGCTTCGCGCCGTACTCCCCTGCCACGCGGCTGGGAGGCCGTGCACCGGGTCGTACGGCCCGCGGTCTCGGCGCTGGTCACCGTGCTGGTCGTGGCCGTGGCCGCCGGGCTCGCGGCGGCGGCGTACGCGGCGATCGGCGACGACCACCCGGGGCGCATCGCGGGCGCGGCACTCCTGGGCGCGCCCAACGGGGTGTGGCTCGGGATCCCCATCGGCCTGTTCGTGCCGTGGGACGGCAAGGCGACCGGCGCACTGGTCACGGTGCTGCCCCACCCCCTCGACGAGTTGCTGGGCGGGAAGTCCGACCGGCCGGTGACGCTGGGCCGGCTGGCGGACCTGGACGGGCGGGTGTGGCTGCTGGGGGTGGCGGCGGCCCTGATGATGCTGCTCGCGGGCGTGCTGACGGCGGTTCGCACGCCGGTGGAGGCGGGGGCCGGTACTGCCGCGGCGACTGCGGGATCGGGTGTACGCGGTTCCGGTGCCCTCGGTCTCGCGGGGCGGTGCGCGCTGCGGCTGGGGATCGCGACCGCGCTGGCGCTGCCCCTGCTCGCCTGGCTGACGGAGGCGTCCGTGGACGCCTCGCTGTCCGTGCTCGGCTTCGACGCGTTCGGCGCCGGCATCGAACTCCACGGCCAACTCGGCATGGCACTGCTCCTCGGGGCCCTCTGGGGCGCGGGCGCCGGAGCGGCCGGAGCGCTGCTGGCCCGGGCCACCGGCGCCGCGGGACGACGGGCGGCGCCACTGGCACTGGGTGACGCGGGGGACGGCACCGGGTATCCGAAGCACGCCGGGGGCGGCGATGCGGTGGGCGCCGGACAGTCCGGCCCGTACGTGCCCGGTACGCCGTACCGCCCGCCCAACCCCGACACGAACCCGTATCTCCAGGTGCCGGACGAGCTGCGGGAACCCGGGCGGAACCGTCCGCGCACCCCACCCGCTCCTGGCGGCGGCCGGTTCCCCGACGGTGCTCCGCCGCCGTCCGCCGACGTGTACGGCGCGCCCACCATGGCGCGGCCGTTCGACCCGCCGCCGCGCCCACCACGGCACCGCCCCGGGCCTCGCCCCGGCGATCGGCCCCCGAATGGGTCCGCCTCCGACGACGGTCCACCGCCCCCACCTCCGCCTCCGCCCCCACCTCCGCCTTCGCCGAGGAGGCCGAAGGGGCATGGCTGATGTGCGGGGCCGGGCCGACGAGCGGCGGGTGATCTGCTCGTGCCCGTGAAGTAAGGCGCTCGACACTGCTCCGTCACCCACTGTTCCCTGTCCGCTAGGCGGACCACATGGGCAGAAGGCACTGGGTGCCGGATACGGTGGATACACCATGAGCGCTTCGCAGACCTCCGAGGTCCCCACCCTCCTCGTCAAGATTTTCGGCAAGGACAGGCCGGGCATCACGGCCGGCCTCTTCGACACACTTGCCGCCTACTCGGTCGACGTGGTCGACATCGAGCAGGTCGTCACGCGCGGCCGGCTGGTGCTCTGCGCGCTCGTGACCCAGCCGCCGGCCGGGCTGGAGGGCGACCTCCGGGCCACCGTGCACAGCTGGGCCGAGTCGGTGAAGATGCAGGCGGAGATCATCTCCGGTCACGGCGACAACCGCCCGCGCGGCCACGGCCGCTCCCTGGTGACCGTCCTCGGCCACCCCCTCACCGCCGAGTCGACCGCCGCCATCGCCGCCAGGATCGCCAAGGCCGGCGGCAACATCGACCGTATCTTCCGGCTCGCCAAGTACCCGGTGACCGCGGTCGAGTTCGCGGTGTCCGGCGTGGAGACCGAGCCGCTGCGCACCACCCTGGTGTCCGACGCGAGCGCGCTCGGCGTCGACATCGCGGTCGTGTCGGCGGGGCTGCACCGGCGGGCCCAGCGCCTGGTGGTCATGGACGTGGACTCCACCCTCATCCAGGACGAGGTGATCGAGCTCTTCGCCGCGCACGCGGGCTGCGAGGACAAGGTCGCCGAGGTCACGGCGGCCGCGATGCGCGGAGAGCTGGACTTCGAGCAGTCGCTGCACGCGCGCGTGGCCCTGCTGGAGGGGCTGGACGCCTCCGTGGTGCAGAAGGTGCGCGGCGAGGTGCGGCTGACGCCGGGTGCGCGCACCCTGATCCGTACGCTCAAGCGGCTCGGCTACCAAGTGGGCGTGGTGTCCGGCGGATTCACCCAGGTGACGGACGATCTGAAGGAGCGCCTCGGGCTGGACTTCGCCCAGGCCAACACCCTGGAGATCGTCGACGGGAAGCTGACCGGCAGGGTCACCGGCGAGATCGTGGACCGGGCGGGCAAGGCGCGGCTGCTGCGCCGGTTCGCCGCCGAGGCGGGCGTACCGCTGTCCCAGACCGTGGCGATCGGCGACGGCGCCAACGACCTGGACATGCTGAACGCGGCCGGACTGGGCGTGGCCTTCAACGCCAAGCCCGTCGTCCGCGAGGCCGCGCACACCGCGGTGAACTTCCCCTTCCTGGACACGGTGCTCTATCTGCTGGGCGTCACCCGGGAAGAGGTCGAGGCGGCGGACACGCACGACGAGGCCTGAGCCACCGGACCGGACGCGGACGAGGGGCCCCGCACCAGCACGGTGCGGGGCCCCTCGACGCGTACCGTCACACCGGCGGGGTCACTCGGACGGCGCCCAGTAGTCGGTCAGCTCGCCGGCGCCCGGCTCCAGGCTCTTCCAGGAGCCGCTGTAGGACACGACGGCGAAGGCGGCGGCGGGGAAGCCGCGGCGGTTCATCCGTTCGCGGGCGCTGTCGTCGGACGAGCCGGACAGGATCTCGGCCAGGCCGTGCACCCCTGGGTTGTGACCGATCAGGATCACGTTCTGGGCGTCGTCCGGGACCTCGTTGAGCACGGCGATCAGCTCGCCGGGCGAGGCCTCGTAGAGCCGCTCCTCGTAGACGGTTTTCGGCCGGTGCGGGAACTCGTGGACGGCGAGCTTCCAGGTTTCGCGGGTACGGACCGCGGTGGAGCACAGGGCCAGATCGAACGGGATTCCGGTGTCGGTCAGCTTGCGTCCGGCGACTGCGGCGTCCGTGCGGCCCCGCTCAGCGAGGGGCCGCTCATGGTCGGTCACCTGTGGCCAGTCGGCTTTCGCATGCCGGAAGAGGACAATCCTGCGGGGTTCTGCGACGCTCATGGGCCCAGCTTCGCATGAAACAGGCCATGCGGCGCAGGGAGTTGACATGCGGATTTGCAGTGCGGGACGGCCTGGAACTAGCGCGCGATCAGTTGCTGCACACGCTCGACGAGGTGGGTGACCGCGGGGTCGCCGGTGGCCGCGTGGGCGTCCGACGGGTTCAGTATCAGCAGGAGCAGGGAGACGAAGGCGAGCGCGGGCAGGGCGAGGGCCCACCAGGGCAGCCGGATGTCGACGCCGCCCGTGGTCGCCGGGTGGGGCCGGGTCTGCGTACAGGCCGACATGATCGCCTCCGCTGGTCTGCGAGTGGTCCGTGACCGCGTCCCGCGGGCACAACTCGAAACTACGGAATCCGCCGCCGCCAACCCATCCGGTGATCCACCCACTTGACCCTGACACTCACCCCCTAGGGGATGGTGGTGCTGGCACCACCATCGGGCACGGAGGCTGTGGTCAGGGGGACGCGATGGTCGCGACGATGGCGATGAGCACGAAGATGACGAGGAACGAGCCGAAGATGATCAGCATCTTCTTCTGGCCGTTCGGGGGGTTCGGGTCGAGCACAGGCATGCGGCCAGTCTCGCACCCTCCTCCCCCTCCGGGACTGCCGGGGTGAGCTCGGCGGGTGAAGTCAAGCGGGTGAACTCAGCGCCCCGCTTCCTGCTCCACGGTCCGGTCGCGGCCCGCCAGGACGCCCACCACCATCTGCGGGAGCATCAGACCGGCCATGAGGGCGATCGGCAGGCCCCAGCCGCCGCTGTGCTCGTAGAGCACGCCGACCAGCAGCGGCCCGGGGATGGAGATCAGATAGCCGGTGCTCTGCGCGAAGGCGGAGAGCTGGGCGACGCCCGCGCCGGTCCTGGCCCGCATGCCGACCATCGTGAGGGCCAGCGGGAAGGCGCAGTTGGACACGCCGAGCAGCAGGGCCCAGGCCCAGGCACCGGCGGCCGGGGCGAAGTACAGGCCCGCGTAGCCGGCCAGACCGCACCCGCCGAGGGCCAGCACGATCGGCCCCTGGTGGGGCAGCCGGGTGGCGAGCCGGGGGATGACGAAGGCCAGCGGTACGCCCATCACCATCGTGACGGCGAGGAGCACCCCCGCCGTGCTCGACGAGACGCCCGCGTCACGGAAGATCTGCGGCATCCAGCCCATCGTGATGTAGGCGGCGGTGGCCTGGAGCCCGAAGAAGACGGCGAGCGCCCGGGCCGTACGGCTCCGGGTGATCCGCAGCGCGGGCGGCTGCTCCGCACGCGCGCGTGCCTCCCGTACCGGCTCCTCGGGTACGGGCGCCGCCTCCCGGTGCCGTACCAGCGCGACCCAGGGCAGGGCCGCCGCCGCGGCGAGCACCGCCCACACGGCGAGCCCCGGTTGCCAGCCGCCGAGCGCGTCGGTCATCGGCACGGTCACCGCGGCGGCGGCCGAGGTGCCGAGGGCGAGGGCCATCGAGTACAGGCCCGTCATGGAGCCCACCCGGTCCGGGAACCAGCGCTTGACGATGACCGGCATCAGGACGTTGCTGACCGCGATGCCCATGAGGGTGAGCGCGCTGGCGGCCAGGAATCCGGCCGTCGACCCGGCGTAGGGCCGTATGAGCAGGCCCGTCGTGATGGCGACCATGCCGGCGCACACCACGGCGGCCGGTCCGAAGCGGCGCGCGAGACGGGGTGCCATGACGCCGAAGACGGCGAAGCAGAGCGGGGGCACCGAGGTGAGGAGCCCGGCCACGCTGCCGCTCATGCCCAGCCCGTCGCGGACCTCTTCGAGGAGCGCGCCGAGGCTGGTGATGGCGGGGCGGAGGTTGAGCGCCGCGAGCACGATGCCGACGACGAGCAGCCGTGTCGCCCACGCGCGCGTGGCGGGGGCCGGGGTGCCGTCGGCGTCCGGGGCCGCGGCGCGTTCGGCGCCCGGGGCGGTGGTGCATTCGGTTGTCGACGTCCTCGTCCGGGTTTCCTCGCTCACCATGAGGTCCATCATAGAATCATGGGATGATTGGTTGTCCATCCCCGGGCCGTCTCCTCCCGGCCCTCTCGTGCGAAGGTGTGCCATGCCCCTGAGCCACCCCCGCCGCTCGGCGCTCTCCGAGCAGGTCATCGCCGAACTGCGGAACCAGATCACCTCGGGCGAATGGCCGGTCGGCTCGCGCATCCCGACCGAGCCGGAGCTGGTCGAGCAGCTCGGTGTCGCCCGCAACACGGTCCGCGAGGCCGTCCGGGCGCTGGCGCACAACGGCCTCCTGGACATCCGCCAGGGCTCCGGCACCTATGTGGTCGCCACCAGCGAGCTGGCGGGCGTCATGCAGCGCCGCTTCTCCGGCGCCGACCCGCGGCACATCGCCGAGCTGCGCTCCACGCTGGAGTCGGCGGCGGCGAAGCTGGCCGCCGAGCGGCGCACCGAGAAGGACCTCAAGCAGCTCGACGCGCTCCTCGTGCGGCGCGAGGAGGTCTGGGCGTCGGGTGACGCGGAGGCCTTCGTGGCGGCGGACGCGACGTTCCATCTGGCGGTGGTGGCCGCCTCCCACAACGAGGTCATGACCGCGATGTACGCCGACCTGGGCGAGGTGCTGCGGGACTGGCTGCGCGCGGACGTCGGCGAGGTGCTGACGCCCGAGACGCACATGGACCACGCCCGGCTCGTCGACGCGATCCGGACGGGCGACGCGGAGGAGGCCGCGGAGGAGGCCGCGAGCTACCCGTTCCTGTGCCGTCCGGGGCGGTTCAGCCCGCCTTCTGGTGACTGATCCACACCGAGCCGACTTCCTTCCAGCACCGGCCGGAGAGCCGTACGGTCAGCGCGGGCCCGGTGTCGACCGGGTCGCCGTCGGTGTCGAGGTCCCACCAGCGGGCGCACTCTATGTGCAGGCTCACGCGATCGGTGTCGACATAGGGGTTGTGGCAGTAGGCCACGACATGGGAGCCGCGGACGGTCGTACGGCACTCCGACCCGAACAGCGACGGGGCCGGGGGTCTCTTGTCCTTCACGCGTGCGTGCGGCATCGCCTCGTACGGCAGGGACAGCACGAGAGCGACGGCGACGGTCAGTGAGGCCAGGCTGTGGGACAGGCGCACAAGGGGACCTCCTCGGCCGTGCTGGGGAGGGACTCAGCGAGGTGGACTCGCACTCCAGAGTGCGCAGTTGCCGCACGTCCGCGCCCGGCCGGTGAGCCGAACGGGTGACGCGCGCACGGACCGGGGCCCGCACCCCCGAAGGGTGCGGGCCCCGGTCCCGGCTCGGGCCTCGGCGGTGCCGGTCAGGCGCCGACGGCGTGCAGACCGCCGTCCACGTGGATGATCTCGCCGGTGGTCTTCGGGAACCAGTCGCTCAGCAGGGCGACGACACCGCGGCCGGCCGGCTCCGGGTCCTTGAGGTCCCACTCCAGGGGCGCGCGGTTGTCCCACACGGCCGCGAGCTCCGCGAAGCCGGGGATGGACTTGGCGGCCATGGAGCCGATCGGGCCCGCGGAGATGAGGTTGCAGCGGATGTTCTGCTTGCCCAGGTCGCGCGCCATGTAGCGGCTGGTGGCCTCCAGGGCGGCCTTGGCCGGGCCCATCCAGTCGTACTGCGGCCAGGCGTACTGGGCGTCGAAGGTGAGGCCGACGACCGAGCCGCCGTTCTGCATCAGCGGCAGGCAGGCCATGGTCAGCGACTTCAGGGAGAACGCCGAGACGTGCATGGCCGTGGCGACCGACTCGAACGGCGTGTTGAGGAAGTTGCCGCCGAGCGCGTCCTGCGGGGCGAAGCCGATGGAGTGCACGACGCCGTCGAGGCCGCCGAGCTCCTCGCCGACCACGTCGGCCAGGCGCGCGAGGTGCTCGTCGTTGGTGACGTCGAGCTCGATGACCTTGGTGGGCTTGGGGAGCTTCTTGGCGATGCGCTCGGTGAGCGTGGGCCGCGGGAACGCGGTCAGGATGATCTCGGCACCCTGCTCCTGGGCCAGCTTGGCGGTGTGGAAGGCGATGGAGGACTCCATCAGCACACCGGTGATCAGGACGCGCTTGCCCTCGAGAATTCCGCTCATGGTGATCAGTGACCCATTCCCAGTCCGCCGTCAACAGGGATGACGGCTCCAGTGATGTACGAGGCGTCGTCCGAGGCGAGGAACCGCACCGTTGCGGCGATCTCCTCCGGCTGGGCGTACCGGCCGAGCGGCACCTGCCCCATGATCGTGGCGCGCTGCTCGTCGGTGAGCGCCTTGGTCATGTCGGTGTCGACGAAGCCGGGCGTGACGACGTTGAACGTGATGTTGCGCGAGCCCAGCTCGCGGGCGAGGGAGCGCGCGAAGCCGACGAGTCCTGCCTTGGACGCGGCGTAGTTCGCCTGGCCGGGGCCGCCCAAGAGCGCAACGACCGACGAGATGAGGACGACACGGCCCTTCTTGGCGCGCAGCATGCCGCGGTTGGCGCGCTTCACCACGCGGAAGGTGCCGGTGAGGTTGGTGTCTATGACCGAGGTGAAGTCCTCCTCGGTCATACGCATCAGGAGCTGGTCCTTGGTGATGCCGGCGTTGGCGATGAGGACCTCGACGGGGCCGTGCTGGGCCTCGATCTCCTTGTAGGCCTGCTCCACCTGCTCGGCGTCGGTGATGTCGCACCTGACGGCGAGGCAGCCCAGGTCCGTCAGGGCGGCCGGCGGCTCACCCGAGCGGTACGTGATCGCGACCTTGTCGCCGGCGTCGGCGAATGCGCGGGCGATGGCGAGGCCGATGCCCCGGTTGCCTCCGGTGACGAGAACCGAGCGGCTCAACGGATCACCCTTTCGATAGCGGTCTGGCACACCGCCCGAACAGCTTGATGACAGGCGGCTTCATCGAAAACCTATCGGTACGGGGCCTCCGGTGGTGAAGCGGGCACCGACAGTGGCGTGGGGGCGTCGCTGTCGGATCCCTACAGTTTCGACCGGGCGGCGGCGCGCCTGGGCGAGGCCGATGGATCGATGAAGGGGGCGCATCGCGCATGCCCGGCCCGCC
Organism: Streptomyces sp. NPDC001406; assembly: GCF_042895285.1. NCBI lineage: Bacteria > Bacillati > Actinomycetota > Actinomycetes > Kitasatosporales > Streptomycetaceae > Streptomyces > Streptomyces sp. NPDC001406. The sequence continues at coordinate 603,314 of NZ_JBIAWG010000003.1, read as the reverse complement.
GGGCGTCCGCAGTCAGGCGCGAATGTCACTCCCCCGCCCGCGCGCGGGCGTCATAATGCCACCTCGTGATCACTCTGAGGTAGGAGCGCGCGGGAGTTGCGGGGCGGCTCGGCGCAGCGCCGCGCGGATATCCACTACGGCCCCGTCACGGCCGCGCGACATACTTCACTGCGGCGCGTCCACCTCGTAAGACATCCGCTTGAACAGAAGAGAACTCATCGACTTGGGGGAGCCTCCTGTGGCCCACGGAATCGATCCGACATTTCTGGCGCTACCCCTACGCGCCCTGGCCGACGCCGCGCTCGCACGCGCGCGTGCGCTCGGGGCCGAGCACGCGGACTTCCGGTTCGAGCGGGTACGCAGCGCGTCCTGGCGGTTCAGGGACGCAAAGCCCGCCGGCTCGTCGGACACCACCGACCTCGGGTACGCCGTGCGGGTCGTGCACGGCGGCACCTGGGGCTTCGCGTCGGGCGTGGATCTGACCCTCGACGCCGCCGCCAAGGTCGCCTCGCAGGCCGTCGCGATGGCGAAGCTCTCCGCCCAGGTGATCCGGGCGGCCGGCTCCGACGAGCAGGTCGAGCTCGCCGACGAGCCGGTGCACGCCGACAGGACGTGGGTCTCCTCGTACGAGATCGACCCGTTCTCGGTGCCCGACGAGGAGAAGTCGGCGCTGCTGACGGACTGGAGCTCGCGTCTGCTCGCGGCGAACGGCGTCGATCACGTCGACGCGTCGCTGCTCACCGTGCACGAGAACAAGTTCTACGCCGACACCGCGGGGACCGTCACCACGCAGCAGCGGGTGCGGCTGCATCCGCAGCTGACGGCGGTCTCGGTCGACGAGTCGAGCGGCGAGTTCGACTCGATGCGGACCATCGCGCCGCCGGTCGGACGCGGCTGGGAGTACCTCACCGGGACCGGCTGGGACTGGGAGAGCGAACTGGAGCAGATCCCGGAGCTGCTCGCGGAGAAGATGCGCGCGCCGAGCGTGCAGGCGGGCCTGTACGACCTGGTCGTCGACCCGTCCAATCTGTGGCTGACCATCCACGAGTCCATCGGCCACGCGACCGAGCTGGACCGGGCGCTCGGCTACGAGGCCGCGTACGCCGGCACCTCCTTCGCCACCTTCGACCAGCTCGGCAAGCTCCGGTACGGCTCCGACCTGATGAACGTCACCGGTGACCGCACCGCCGAACACGGCCTCGCGACGGTCGGGTACGACGACGAGGGCGTCGAGGCACAGTCCTGGGACCTGGTGAAGGACGGCACGCTCGTCGGCTACCAGCTGGACCGCAGGATCGCGAAGCTGACCGGGTTCGACCGGTCCAACGGGTGCGCGTTCGCCGACTCCCCCGGGCATGTGCCCGTGCAGCGCATGGCCAATGTGTCGCTCCAGCCGGATCCGGCGGGGATGTCCACGGAGGACCTCATCGGGGGTGTCGACCGGGGCATCTATGTCGTCGGGGACCGGTCCTGGTCCATCGACATGCAGCGCTACAACTTCCAGTTCACCGGGCAGCGCTTCTTCAGGATCGAGAACGGGCGGATCACCGGTCAGCTGCGGGACGTCGCCTACCAGGCGACGACCACCGACTTCTGGGGCTCCATGGCGGCCGTCGGCGGCCCGCAGACCTATGTCCTGGGCGGTGCCTTCAACTGCGGCAAGGCACAGCCGGGCCAGGTGGCCGCCGTGTCGCACGGGTGCCCCTCCGCCCTCTTCAAGGGCGTCAACATCCTCAACACCACCCAGGAGGCCGGTCGATGAGCGCGGGCAGCAGCAAGGCGTACAAGCCGCACGAGATCGTCGAGCGCGCTCTGGAGCTGTCCCGGGCGGACGGCTGCGTCGTCATCGCCGACGAGCACTCGACCGCGAATCTGCGCTGGGCCGGCAACGCGCTGACCACCAACGGCGTCACGCGCGGGCGCACCCTCACCATCGTGGCGACCGTGGACGGCAAGGAGGGCACGGCCTCCGGTGTCGTCTCCCGCTCGGCCGTGACCGCGGAGGACCTGGAGCCGCTGGTCCGGGCCGCCGAGGCCGCCGCGCGTGGCGCCGGGCCCGCCGAGGACGCGCAGCCGCTGGTCACGGACGTACCCGAGTCGCCGGACTTCACGGACGGGCCGGCCGAGACCTCCTCGGGCGTGTTCGCGGACTTCGCCCCCGCGCTCGGCGAGGCCTTCGCACGCGCGCGTGCGGGCGACCGTGAGCTGTACGGCTTCGCCAACCACGAGCTCGTGTCGACCTACCTCGGCACGTCCACGGGCCTGCGGCTGCGGCACGACCAGCCCAACGGCACGCTGGAGCTCAACGCCAAGTCCCCGGACCGTACGCGCTCGGCGTGGGCGGGGCGCTCCACGCGGGACTTCAAGGACGTCGACCCGGGCGCACTCGACGCCGAGCTGGCCGTACGCCTCGGCTGGGCCGAGCGGCGCGTGGAACTGCCCGCGGGCCGCTACGAGACGCTGCTCCCGCCGACCGCCGTGGCCGACCTGCTGATCTACCAGCTGTGGTCGGCGTCGGGCCGGGACGCGGCCGAGGGGCGCACGGTGTTCTCCAAGCCGGGCGGTGGCACCCGCCTGGGCGAGAAGCTGACCGACCTGCCGCTGACCCTGCGCAGCGACCCGAACGAGCCGGGTCTGGAGTCCGCGCCGTTCGTCGTCGCGCACTCCTCCGGTGGCGATCAGTCGGTGTTCGACAACGGGCTGCCGACGGGCGGCATCGACTGGGTGGGGAACGGGGAGCTGAAGCATCTGACGACCACCCGGCACAGCGCGGGTCTGACCGGGCTGCCGGTGGCCCCGGCGGGCGGCAACCTGATCCTGGACGGGGGCGAGGACCGCTCCCTGGAGGAGATGGTCGCGGCGACCGAGCGCGGGCTGCTGCTGACCTGCCTGTGGTACATCCGCGAGGTCGATCCGGCGACGCTGCTGCTGACGGGCCTGACCCGGGACGGCGTCTATCTCGTCGAGAACGGCGAGGTGACCGGCGCGGCGAACAACTTCCGGTTCAACGAGTCCCCGGTGGACCTGCTGGGGCGGGCGACCGAGGCCGGGCGCACGGAAAAGACGCTGCCCCGGGAGTGGAGCGACTGGTTCACCAGGGCCGCGATGCCCGCGCTGCGGGTGCCGGACTTCAATATGAGCTCTGTCAGTCAGGGCGTATAACCTCGTAGGCATTCGCAGTCGGCTGTCACCCGGCTGCCCGAGGACCACCAAGGAGACACGAGAACCGTGACGGACATCGTCGACGAGCTGAAGTGGCGGGGGCTGATCGCCCTCTCCACGGACGAGGACGCATTGCGCAAGGCGTTCGCGGACGGTCCCGTCACGTTCTATTGCGGCTTCGACCCGACCGCGCCCAGCCTGCACCTCGGCAACCTCGTGCAGATCCTGACGATGCGCCGGATCCAGCGGGCGGGCAACCGCCCGCTGGGCCTGGTCGGCGGTGCCACGGGGCTGATCGGCGACCCGAAGCCGACGGCGGAGCGGACGCTGAACGACCCCGAGGTGGTGGCGGGCTGGGTGGCGCGGCTGCGCGGCCAGATCGAGAAGTTCCTGGACTTCGACGGACCCAGCGCCGCGACGATGGTCAACAACCTGGACTGGACCCAGGGGCTGTCGGCCATCGACTTCCTGCGCGACATCGGCAAGCACTTCCGGGTCAACAAGATGATCTCGAAGGAGGCCGTCTCCCGGCGGCTGCACTCCGACGCGGGCATCAGCTACACCGAGTTCAGCTACCAGATCCTGCAGGGCATGGACTTCCTGGAGCTGTACCGGAGGTACGGCTGCACGCTGCAGACCGGTGGCAGCGACCAGTGGGGCAACCTCACGGCGGGCGCCGACCTGATCCACAAGGTCGAGCCGCACGTCCCGGTGCACGCGCTGGCCACGCCGCTGATCACCAAGGCGGACGGCACCAAGTTCGGCAAGACGGAGTCCGGCACGGTCTGGCTCGACCCGGAGCTCACCACGCCGTACGCCTTCTACCAGTTCTGGCTGAACGCGGACGACCGGGACGTGTCGAAGTTCCTGCGCATCTTCAGCTTCAAGTCCCGTACGGAGATCGAGGAGCTGGAGCAGCTGACCGAGGAGCGTCCGCAGGCGCGGGCCGCGCAGCGTGCGCTGGCCGAGGAGCTGACGACGCTGGTGCACGGTGCCGACCAGACGGCCGCCGTGGTCGCCGCGTCCAAGGCCCTGTTCGGTCAGGGCGAGCTGGCGGACCTCGACGCCAAGACGCTGGCCGCGGCCCTGTCCGAGCTGCCGAACATCCAGGTCACCGAGCTGGGCCCGGTCGTGGACCTGTTCGCCGAGGTCGGCCTGGTGGCCAGCAAGTCGGCCGCGCGCCGCACGGTCAAGGAGGGCGGTGCCTACGTGAACAACGCCAAGGTCACCGCCGAGGACGCGGTCCCCGCCAAGAAGGATCTGCTGCACGGCCGCTGGCTGGTGCTGCGCCGCGGCAAGAAGAACCTGGCCGCGGTCGAGGTCACGGGCGCCTGAGACACGGAGAAGGGCGGCTTCCCGAATGGGGAGCCGCCCTTTCGTGTGCCGGTGCCGGTGCCGGGTCCGCCGTCAGACCCGCTGCTGTTTCTTGTTGCCCCACAGCGCCATGTACGCCATGTCGCCGAGGGCGACGATGATGATCGCGGCGACGAGCTGGAAGAGGTGCCGGGTCCAGTCGATGCCCGGGGTCTGCGCGACGCCGAACGCCGCGGCGATCGCGTTGCCGGCGACGGCGCCCAGGATGCCGAAGATCGTGACCAGCCAGAGGGGGCTGTGCTGCTTTCCGGGGATGATCGCCTTGGCAATCAGACCCAGCACGAATCCGACGATGATCGCCCACAACCAGCCCATGGCTGCCTCCTCGTACGGATCGACGTGAGCACTACGGTCAGTCTCGGCCCGTCGGCCGTACGGCGCATGTCGGGTACGGCCGGACGGATTACGGCCGTACGCCGCACTGCGCAGGACGTTCGCCCAGGCAGGAGGCGACCCGGTCTCGAAGGCTGCGCAGGCGCGGCGTAACGTTGATGACGGCCCGGCCCGGTTTCCCGACCGTGCGGGGAATGGCTGTGGGCCGGGGAGGGTCCGATGCGGGCGGATGGTGGAATGTGATGCGGAAGCAGCACGGCGGAGGCAACGCCCAGGTGTTCCGGATCACCGGAGCCCGGACGGGCCTGGCCGAGGACGTGCGCGGCCGACAGCGTCGGTACATCATCTCGATGACGGTCCGCACCATCTCGGTGATCCTCGCGGCGACGCTCTGGAACGTCGAACGGCACGTCGCGATCGTGGCGTTGGTTCTGGGGGCGCTCCTCCCCTATGTCGCCGTGGTGATCGCCAACGCGGGCCGGGAACGGCCGCAGTCCCTCCCTTCGACGTTTGTGGCCGGACCGACGCGGCCGATGATCGCCCCTACCCGGGCCGAGGACACACAGGCGGAACCCGTCCCGGAGGATGTGCTGACCGATCCGGCACCGGGGGTCCACGAGCAGCGGGCCGATCCGGCGTGACGGCTGCTCGGCGCGGGGTAAACGGAATGCGACCCCGCACCAAGCTCAAGAAAAGCTCAGATCAATCATGCAGTTCCAGTGCCGGGCGACGGGTGACCCATGACATACTGCGTACGCGCTCCGCATCCCCCGTCGGAGCGACGGACCGACGCCGGGCAGCTCCCCCCGTGGCTGCTCGGCGTCGCCTTTTCCACAGCGCTTTTCCTACAGCGCTTTTCCGCCATTCCCTGTGAGACGACGCCGTGAGTGACGAGACCCCGATCTGCTCCGCCAAGGGCTGCCGCACCGACGCCGTGTGGGTGCTGGCGTGGAACAACCCGAAGATCCACACCCCGGACCGCCGCAAGACATGGCTGGCTTGCGAGGAGCACCGGGAGCATCTGTCGCAGTTCCTCGGGATGCGGGGGTTCCTGAAGGACGTCGTCCTGCTGACCGAGTGGGAATCGTCGGTCTAGCCCGGTCTAGCCCGGTCTAGCCCCCGATCGCCGACATCGGGCGGTCCGGCTGGAGGAACGTCGGGTCGTCCAGGCCGGATCCGGCCTTCTTGCCCCACATCGCCAGGCGCCAGATGCGGGCGATCTCCTCGTCGGGGGCGTCGGAGCGCAGGGCCGCGCGCAGGTCCGTCTCCTCCGTGGCGAACAGGCACGTCCGTATCTGGCCGTCGGCCGTCAGCCGGGTGCGGTCGCACGCGGCGCAGAACGGGCGGGTGACGGAGGCGATGACGCCGACGCGGTACGGGCCGCCGTCGACCAGCCAGCGTTCGGCCGGGGCCGAGCCCCGCTCCCCCTGGCCTTCGGGCGTCAGCTCGAAGCGGGTGCGCAGGGAGGCCAGGATGTCCGAGGCCGTCACCATGCCCTCGCGCTTCCAGCCGTGCTGGGCGTCCAGGGGCATCTGCTCGATGAAGCGCAGCTCGTAGGCGTGCTCCATCGCCCAGGCCAGGAGGTCCGGGGCCTCGTCGTCGTTCAGGCCCGGCATCAGGACCGTGTTGATCTTCACCGGGGTGAGGTCCGCCTCGCGGGCGGCCTCCAGGCCCTCGATGACGTCCTGGTGGCGGTCGCGGCGGGAGAGCGCCTTGAAGACGTCCGGGCGGAGGGTGTCGAGAGAGACGTTGACCCGGTCCAGGCCCGCCGCTTTCAGGGCGCCGGCGGTGCGCTTCAGGCCGATGCCGTTGGTGGTGAGGGACGTCTTGGGGCGCGGTTCCAGCGCGGCGACGCGCTCGACGATGCCGACCAGTCCGGGGCGCAGCAGGGGTTCGCCGCCGGTGAAGCGGACCTCCTTGATACCCAGCGCGCGGACCGCGATGTCGATCAGGCGGACGATCTCGTCGTCCGTGAGCAGGTCGGGCTTGGCCAGCCACTGCAGGCCCTCCTCGGGCATGCAGTAGGTGCAGCGCAGATTGCACCGGTCGGTCAGCGAGACCCTCAGGTCGGTGGCCACTCGGCCGTAGGTGTCGATGAGCACGTGGGCCCCCTCCCGGATCCGCATCAGTCGTCTTCCGTCACCTGCGAGCCTACGTGACACCACTGACACAGGCCGAGGCGCGATACCCCCAGGCGCGACACGGCCGCGTCGTAGGACCCTACGATGCCCTCGACGCGGCCGTGCGTGCGGTGCGCTCAGTGTGCCCCGGTGCCCGTCAGGGACCGCACCTCCAACTCCGCGTACTTCTCGGGGTCCGGCGCCTCCTTCGACAGGAGGGTGCCGACGACGCCGAGCAGGAAACCGACCGGGATCGAGATGATGCCCGGGTTCTCCAGCGGGAACCAGTGGAAGTCCACGTCCGGGAACATCGACGTGGGCTTGCCGGAGACGACCGGCGAGAACAGGACGAGTCCGACGGCGGTGACCAGGCCGCCGTAGATCGACCACAGGGCGCCTGACGTGGTGAACCTCTTCCAGAAGAGGCTGTAGAGGATCGTCGGCAGGTTGGCGGAGGCGGCGACCGCGAAGGCGAGGGCGACCAGGCCGGCCACGTTCAGGTCGCGGGCCAGGGCGCCGAGCAGGATCGAGACGGCGCCGATGCCGACGGTGGCGTACCGGGCCGCGTTGACCTCCTGCTTCTCGCTGGCCTGCCCCTTCTTGATGACATTGGCGTAGATGTCGTGGGCGAACGAGGAGGACGAGGCCAGGGTCAGGCCCGCGACGACCGCGAGGATCGTGGCGAAGGCGACCGCCGAGATGGTGGCGAGCAGGATGGCGCCCCAGCTGGAGTCCACCCCGCCCAGGTGCAGGGCCAGCAGCGGGGCCGCCGTGTTGCCCGCCTTGTTGGAGGCGATGATCTCGTCCGGTTTGATCAGCGCGGCCGCGCCGAAGCCGAGGGCGAGGGTCATCAGATAGAAGGCGCCGATGAGGCCGATCGCCCAGATGACCGACTTACGGGCGGCCTTGGCGGTGGGCACGGTGTAGAAGCGAATCAGGATGTGCGGCAGGCCCGCGGTGCCCAGGACCAGGGCGATGCCGAGCGAGAGGAAGTCCAGCTTGGTGGTGCCGGTCGCGCCGTACTTCAGGCCGGGCTCCAGGAACGCGGCGCTCTTGCCGCTGTTGTCGGCCGCCTTGCCGAGCAGATCGGAGACGTTGAAGTGAAACTTCAGCAGGACCAGGAAGGTCAGCAGGATGGCGCCGACGATCAGCAGCACGGCCTTGACCATCTGGACCCAGGTGGTGCCCTTCATGCCGCCGATGGTCACGTACACGATCATCAGCACGCCGACCAGGGCGACGATGCCGATCTTGCCGCCGTCGCTGGTGATGCCCAGCAGCAGGGAGACCAGGACACCCGCGCCCGCCATCTGGGCCAGCAGATAGAAGATGGACACGACGATGGTGGACGTGCCGGCCGCCGTACGGACCGGGCGCTGGCGCATCCGGTAGGCGAGGACGTCGCCCATCGTGTAGCGGCCCGAGTTCCGCAGCGGCTCGGCGACCAGGAGCAGGGCGACGAGCCAGGCGACGAGGAAGCCGATGGAGTACAGGAAGCCGTCGTAGCCGAAGAGGGCGATGGCGCCCGCGATGCCGAGGAAGGACGCGGCGGACATGTAGTCGCCGGAGACGGCGAGGCCGTTCTGGAAGCCGGTGAACTGCCGTCCGCCCGCGTAGAAGTCGGCGGCGTCCTTGGTCTGCCGGCCCGCCCAGACGGTGATGACCAGGGTCGCGGCGACGAACACCGCGAACAGGGTGATGATCAGCGGCCGGTGCTCACTGGCCTCGCCGGCCGCCAGCACGCTCTGCTGCGCGATGCTCATGCGCCGCCCTCCATCCGGGACTTGATGGCCGCTGCCTTGGGGTCGAGCTTCGCGGCGGCGTGGCGCGCGTACCACCAGGCGATGAGGAACGTGGTGAGGAACTGGGCGAGGCCCAGGACCAGGGCCACGTTGATGTTGCCGGCCACCTTGGTGCCCATGAAGCCGTCCGCGTAGTTGGAGAGCAGGACGTAGAGCAGGTACCAGGCAATGAAGGCGACGGTCAGCGGGAAGGCGAAGGAGCGGTAGGAGCGGCGCAGATCACCGAACTCCGCGCTCTGCTGCACGTCGGCGAACTCCTCGCTGGAGGGGAGTTGGGCTTGCGCTTTCGAGGGGGGCGGTGTCTCGGTGGCCACGGATTCTCCTCGTGCTGCGGGTGGGTGCGACGGGGGGAGTCCGATCGTGCTCGTGCTCCCTGTCGAAGGTCCACGGCGCCACGCGAGGACCGGTTCAAGTCCTATGAGTTCTTTCAGAACTCATCTTGACCAAGTCATTGCTGGCCGATGAGACAGGGAGATAGCTTCACCCTGCACCACCCGTCATGTACCCGCCCGAGCACCACCTGTGCCCGGGCGGTTTTCGTTTCAGGATGATGTGGAGATCCCATGGCTCATCTGCGCTCCAGACGCCGGCTCGCTCTCGCCGTGCCGGTCGTGCTGTCGCTGACCGCCTCGCTGGGCTTTCTGCCGTCGGCGGCCTCGGCGGCCCCGTCGACGGCCGGGGCGTCCCAGGCGGCGGACGGCTCCCGTCTCGCGTACGTGGTCAACACCCGGACGGACCACGGGACGATCGGGGCGGTGCAGAAGGCGATAGCCGCGAACGGCGGCACCGTCGTCGCGACGTACGACAGGATCGGCGTGATCGTCGTCCACTCCGCGAACCCGGACTTCGGCAAGCAGATGCGCGCCGTGCGCGGGGTGCAGTCGGCCGGTGCCACCCGTACCGCGCCGCTGAGCGCGGCGGGGACGACCGACGAGGGCGCGGTGCAGGTCCTGTCGAAGGCGGAGGCCGCGAAGGTCGCGCAGACCTCGACGGCCGGCGAGGAGCCCCTTGAGGCCGACCAGTGGGACCTGCGGGCGATAGGCGCCGACAAGGCGGCCACGATCAACCCCGGCAGCAGGAACGTCACTGTCGGCATCATCGACACCGGTGTCGACGACACCCACCCGGACATCGCCCCGAACTTCTCGCCGTCCCAGTCGGCGAACTGTGTGAGCGGCAAGGCCGACACGACGTACGGCGCCTGGCGGCCGGTGGACGCCGACCACTACCACGGCACGCATGTGGCGGGCGAGATAGCCGCGGCCCGCAACGGCATCGGCGTCGCGGGTGTCGCCCCCGGGGTGAAGGTCGCGAGCATCACCGTCGCCCAGCCCGACTCGACGCAGCTGTTCTACCCGGAGAGCGTCGTCTGTGCCTTCGTGTTCGCCGCCGACCACGGCGTGGAGATCACCAACAACAGCTACTACGTTGACCCGTGGCTGTACAACTGCATGGACGACCCCGATCAACGTGCCATCGTCGACGCGGTCAACAGGGCCCAGATGTACGCCCAGCACAAGGGCACGCTCAATGTCGCCTCGGCGGGCAACTCCAACGACGACCTCGACTCGGACGCCCTCGTCGACGACTCCAGCCCCGACGACTCGACCGCCACGACCCGGACGGTCGACCCGCACGAGTGCTTCGACGTGCCGACCCAGCTGCCCGGTGTGGTCACCGTGAGCGCGGTGGGCGTCAAGGGCACCAAGTCGTACTACTCCAGCTACGGCAAGGGCGTCGTCGACGTCGCGGGACCGGGCGGCGACAAGTACCAGATCCCGGACACGCCGTCGAAGAACGGCCGAATCCTGTCCACGCTGCCCAACAACCAGTACGGCTTCCTCCAGGGCACCTCGATGGCCTCCCCGCACGTGGCCGCCGTGGCCGCGCTGCTGAAGTCCACCCACCCGTACGCCTCCCCGGCCCAGTTGCAGGCCCTTCTCAAGGCGGAGGCGGACAACCCGGGCTGCCCGACCGACCCGTACGACGGTAACGGCGACGGGGTCGTGGACGCCACCTGCGTCGGCGGCAAGCGGGTCAACGGTTTCTACGGGTTCGGCGTGGTCAACGCGCTGCGCGCGGTCAAGTAGGGCCCGGCGCGCAGGACTTCCCGCACGGCACCACTCGTACCGCGAACGAACTGGAGACACAGACACCATGACAGCGCCCCAGTCGCGCTACCGCCGTGCCATGGCGATCCCGGTCGGGATGGCCATGGCGACGGCCCTCGCGTTCCTGCCGAACGTCACGGCCTCAGCGGCCGACGCCACGACGGCGGTGGCCGATGACGCGCCCTCGCTCAGCTATGTCGTCAACGTCGGTCCCGGGCACGGCACTTCCGCGCATGTGAAGAAGGCCATCGCCGAGGCCGGCGGCACGGTCGTGATCTCGTACGACCGGATCGGCGTGATCGTCGTCCACTCGGCGAACCCGGACTTCGCCAAGACCGTCCGCACGGTGCGCGGGGTCGACTCGGCCGGTGCCACGCGCAACGCGCCGCTGCCCGCGCAGTCGACCGCCGACGTCGGCACCCCGAAGGTGCTGAGCGCCGAGGAGGTCGCGCACGCGCAGGCGGCCGACGGGCAGGACCCGTTGGAGCCGCTGCAGTGGGACCTGCCCGCCATCAAGGCGGACAAGGCGCACGAGAAGACCCTCGGCAGCCGGGACGTCACCGTCGCCGTCATCGACACCGGCGTCGACGACACGCACCCCGACATCGCGCCCAACTTCGACCGGGACGCCTCCGCCAACTGCGTGTCGGGCAAGCCGGACACGACCGACGGCTCCTGGCGGCCGAGCGCGGCGGAGAGCCCGCACGGCACGCATGTGGCGGGCGAGATCGCGGGCGCCAAGAACGGCGTCGGCATCACCGGTGTCGCGCCCGGCGTCAAGGTCGCCGGCATCAAGGTGTCCACGACCGCCGGCTACTTCTACACGGAGGCCGTGGTCTGCGGCTTCATGTGGGCGGCCGACCACGGCGTGGACGTGACCAACAACAGCTATTACACCGACCCGTGGTACTTCAACTGCAAGGACGACCCGGACCAGAAGGCGCTCGTCGACGCCATCACCCGGGCCTCCCGCTATGCGGAGAAGAAGGGCACGGTCAATGTCGCGGCGGCGGGCAACGAGAGCTACGACCTCGCGTCCGACTCGATCACCGACCCGGTCTCGCCGAACGACGGCACCCCGTCGGACCGGGTGATCGACCCGCACAAGTGCTACGACATACCGACCCAGCTGCCGGGTGTCGTCACGGTCGCGGCGACCGGCGCCAAGGGCATCAAGTCGTCGTTCTCCAACTACGGCCTCGGGGTCATCGACATCGCCGCGCCCGGCGGTGACTCGACGGCCTACCAGAAGCCGGAGCCCCCGGCGACCAGCGGTCTGATCCTGGGCCCGCTGCCGGGCGGCAGGTGGGGCTACATGGCGGGTACGTCGATGGCGACCCCGCATGTCGTGGGTGTGGCCGCATTGATCAAGTCAACCCATCCGCATGCCCCGGCGGCACTGGTGAAGGCGCTGCTGTACGCCCAGGCGGACGCCACGCCGTGCACGGACCCGTACGACATCAACGGCGACGGCAAGGTCGACGCGGTGTGCGAGGGCGTGAAGAACTACAACGGCTTCTACGGCTGGGGCACGGCGGACGCGCTCGCCGCGGTGACCAAGTAGAGCCTGTGCGGGTGACCAGGTAGAGCCTGTGTGCAGATGACCCGGGCCGGGCGGCACGACCGCCCGGCCCGGGCGTCTTGTGCGGCAGGATCTCCGTCATGCTCGAGTATGAAGATCCCGCGACCTGGAGACCCGAACCGGTCCGGCCCCGGGGACAGTTGGCGCTCCGCTTCCTGGCGACGGTCGCGTACCTGCCCGTGCTGTGTCTGCTTGCCCCCGCGTCGTGGGCGTTCCTCTTCGCCGTGGGGCTGGTGGCCGAGGTGATCGCCGCGTTCAGCGACTCCGAGCGGTGGTTCGACAGGTTCACGGACCGGGTGCTGGACCGGACGACGAGGCTGCCCTCCTGGTGCGTGACCTGGCCGGAGCTGCGGCATGAGGGCGACACCGGCTACTACCGGGCGCGGGTCGACAAGAGGGTCGCCGACTGGACCCGGCGGGCGTCGAGGCCGGTCGTGCCGAAGAAGCCGCGACCGCCGGTCGCGTGTGCGATACCGCTGCGCGACTACCGCGGTGCGGGCGGGGGCTACGTCGCCGAAGTCGCCCTCGCCCAGGGCTGGGAACTGCGCCCCACCGATGTCGGCAGGGAGGTGCGCCTGTGGTGGACCGCCGCCACCAAGGTTGATTAAATCAATACTGCATAGTGCAGTCATGACAGAAATCAAGTTCGCTTGGGACGCGGTGGGCGGCGATCCCGCTCTGCTCTCGCGTGTGTCGACCGTCGTACGCCGGGGAGCGCTCGAAGCGAGGCTGCCCGTCAGGGAGTTGGCGCGTTCCTGTGTGGGCGCCTGTGCGCTGGCCGCCGCCGAGCTGGGCGCGCGGCGGGCCGGTCTCGCCGAGGTGCCGGAGGTCCGGGTCGACGACGCGGCGGTCGCGGCCGCCTTCCACAGTGAGCGGCTGGTGCGGGTGGACGGGCGGGCGCCGGTCGTCTTCGCGCCGCTGTCGCGGTTCTGGCGGACCGCGGACGGCTGGGTGCGCACCCACGCCAACTATCCGCACCATCGGGCACGGCTGCTGGGCGCGCTGGGGCTGCCGCGGGACGCCCCGGCCCCGGTGGAGGACGTCGCCGCCCGGCTCGCCGGGCGGTCCGCCCTGGAGGTGGAGGAGACGGTGTACCGCGCGGGCGGCCTCGCCGTCGCCCTGCGCACGCCCGAGGAGTGGGCCGCGCACGAGCAGTCCGCCGCGCTCGTGGGGCGGCCACTGGTGGAGCGCGAGCGGCTGGACCCGGCACCCGCGCGCGTGCTCGCGCCGGTCGAGGGCACTCCCCTGCTGCCGGCCGCCGGACTGCGGGTGCTGGACCTGACCCGGGTCCTCGCGGGCCCGGTCGCCACCCGCACACTCGCCCTGCTCGGCGCGGACGTGCTGCGCGTGGACGCCCCACGGCTGCCCGAACTCCCCGACCTGCACGCGGACACGGACATCGGAAAGCGTTCGGCGACGCTGGACCTCGCCACCCAGCGCACGGTCTTCGAGGATCTGCTGGCCGAGGCGGACGTCGTGGTCACCGGTTACCGGCCGGGCTCCCTGGACCGCTTCGGGCTGTCCCCGGAGGCGCTCGCCGAGCGGCGGCCCGGGCTGGTCGTGGCGCAGGTGTCGGCATGGGGCGCCTACGGGCCGTGGGGCGGCCGGCGGGGCTTCGACAGCCTGGTGCAGGTCGCGACCGGCATCGCCGCGATCGAGGGGGCGGCCGCAGAGCCCGGCGCCCTGCCCGCGCAGGCCCTGGACCACGGCACGGGCTATCTGCTGGCGGCCGCGGTGCTGCGAGCGCTGACGGAGCAGTCGTACGACGGCGGCAGCCGGTTCGTGCGGCTGGCCCTGGCCCGGACCGGGGCCTGGCTGACGCACGGGATCGAGCACGGCCCGGCGGGCGACACCGCCCACGACGCGGCACACCCCCGCCTCGCCGAACGGGACAGCGCGCTGGGGCGCCTGCGGTACGCCCCGCCACCGGTGTCCTTCGCCGGCGGACCGGCCGACTGGGCGCAGCCGCCGGGAGCCTGGGGGTCGGACGCGCCCCGGTGGTCCCGAGCGCAGGGGTGGTCCTGAGCGCAGGGGTGGCCGGAAACGTATCAGTGGGCGGAACGCCCATCCCCCGGTTGCTTTCCTTTGCTTGCCCCGTTTTGTGACCACTGGCGAGGATCCAGGGGTGACGTTGATACGACCGACCGCGAAGGCGGACGGCGAGAGCCCGGCCGGCCGCCGGACCGGAGTGCTCCGGGCCGCCGCCGTCCTGGCCCTCGTGACGCTCGCCGCGCTGATAACCCTGCTGGGGCCGTCCGCCGCGCTGCACGGCACCGGTGAGGCGTCCGCGCCCGGCGTGGGCGGCATAGCCCTGCTGCGCACGGCGCTGTTCACCGCGCTGTGCATACCGGTGGGCGAGCTGTTCGTGAACCGGCTGGCCCAGCGGCTGCCCGGCGCTCCCCCGGACACACCGCGCAGCTGGTCCCCGTACGCGGCCGCGACGGGTTTCGTCACAGCGCTCGGCCTCGCCTCGGTCGTGGCGACCGGAAACCTGGTGCCGCACAGCCTCTCCCAGATCGACATCGGGGGGCTGTACTCCACGCGCGACGGCGCGCTCGCGCTGATCGAGGTCAACGCGTTCTTCGTCGCCGGTCTGTGCGCCCTCTCGCGCCGGCCGGGCACCCAGGTCTGGCCCCTGGCCGCGGTCGTCCTCGCGGAGGCCCTGCGCGCACACCCCACGACGGAGCACGGCCCGCTGGTCGGCTCGGGCCTGACGCTCGTACACCTGACGTGTGCGGCCCTGTGGGCGGGCGCCCTGCTGCACGTGCTGCGGACGCTGCGGCTCTGGCCCGGTCGCGGTGGCGAGGCGGGCGCCGCGCTGCTGGGGCTCTACGCGCGCGTGGCCGCCGTACTGCTCGCGGCGATCACCGCCACCGGCCTGTGGAGCACCCTGCGCCGGATGCCGGCGGACACGGTGCTGCACCAGCTGACGGCGACCGCCTACGGTCGCGCCCTGCTCGCCAAGGTGATCCTCGTGGCCGTGGTCGCCCTGCTCGCCCTGTGGGCGCGGATCCGGCTGCGCCGGGCGCCCGACCCGCTGACCGCGTGCGTGCCCGCACGGGCCGAGGTCGTCGCGCTCGGCGTGGTCGTCACGGTGTCGGGGCTGCTGACGGCGCTGCCGCTGCCGATCCGCTGGTGACCGGCCGCCGGCTCAGTTGGTGACGAGGACCTTGAGCGCGGTGCGCTCGTCCATCGCCTTGTAGCCGTCCGGTACGCCCTCCAGGCCGACCGTCAGGTCGAAGACCGGCGACGGGTCGACGGTGCCGTCCAGGACGTCGGGCAGCAGCTCGGGGATGTACGCGCGGACCGGCGCGACACCGCCGCGCAGGGCGATGTTGCGGTCGAACATGACGCCCAGGTCGAGGCCGGTGCCACTGCCGTGCGGCACGCCGACGAAGCCGATCGCACCCCCGTCACGGGTGATGTTGACCGCCGTGCGCATCGACTGCTCGGTGCCGACGGCCTCGACGACGGCGTGCGCGCCCTGGCCGCGGGTGAGTTCACGGACCGCCTCGACGGCCGCGTCACCGCGCTCGGCGACGACGTCCGTGGCGCCGAAGCGGCGGGCGATGTCGGTACGGACCTGGTGGCGGCCGAGCGCGATGATCCGCTCGGCGCCGAGGCGCTTGGCGGCCAGCACGGCGCACAGGCCGACGGCGCCGTCCCCGACGACGGCGACGGTGGCGCCGGGCCGGGCGCCCGCGCCGACGGCGGCGTGGTGGCCGGTGCCGAGCACGTCGGACAGGGTCAGCAGGGCGGACAGCAGGTGGTCGTCGGAGGCCGCGTCCTTGGGCAGCTGGACGAGGGTGCCGTCGGCGAACGGGACGCGCACGGCCTCGCCCTGGCCGCCGTCGTAGCCGACGGAGCCCCAGAAGCCGCCGTGCTCGCAGGACGTCGTCAGGCCCTCGCGGCAGTAGTCGCAGACGCCGTCGGACCACATGAACGGGGCGACCACGAGGTCACCGCGCCGCACCGTGCTCACCTCGGAGCCGGTCTCCTCGACGACGCCGAGGAACTCGTGGCCGATCCGCTGGCCCGGCTGCCGGGCCGCCTCGCCGCGGTACGCCCACAGGTCGCTGCCGCAGATGCAGGCACGGAGCACGCGCACCACGGCGTCGGTGGGCAGCTGCACCACGGGCTCGGGAACGTCCTCCACGCGCATGTCGTACGGGGCGTGGATGGTGGTGGCGCGCATGGCGAGGGTCCTTCTCTGATCCGCGGTTCCGGGTGCGCTCAGGGGGTGGTCGAGCGCACTTCACGGTACGCCGCCGCCGGTGCGCGCCGCTCGCCGAGGGTGCCCCGGACCAGCAGGAACTGTGCCAGGGCATAGGTGAGCATGATCCAGAGGTCGGGCCGGGGCGGCTGCGGCCAGTCGGCGATGCCCGTCGCGATGAGCGTGTCGGAGAGCATGAAGAGCGCACCGCCGAGGCCGGCGACGAGGCCGAGCCGGGCGGCCGCGCCGTACGCCATGGCGGTCAGCAGGGCGCTGTAGCAGACGACGGGGACACGGAGGCCGGCGGGCAGGTCCGGCCACAGGAGGGCGGCCGTGACGACGAGGACGACGGCGTAGGCGGGGGCCAGAAGTCCGCCACGCGCGCGTGAGGGGCCGTAACCGCGGAAGAGGGCCAGGTAGCAGACGTGTCCCGCCGCGAAGCAGGCCATGCCGGCCATGAAAGCGGGCTGCGCGTCCGACAGGAGCAGGACGTCTCCGCCCCAGCCGCACAGCAGGGCGGCGACCAGGAGGCGAGGGGCGCCGCAGCGGGCCGCGTGGGCGGCGAGCAGGAGCATCAGGAGAGGCTTGGCCACCGTGTGCCCGATGTCGGACCCCACGGCGAGGGACACGAGGTCGACGACTGTGGCGAGGGCGAAGGCGGCGAGCAGGGCACGGGACTGTCTCACGCGGTCACGGTCTCCTCGGCCGCGTCCGCCACCGGCGCCGGCTGCCAGCCCGGCCCGCCGAACACCCGTCCCGCGCGCTCCCGCCAACTGCCCGCGGCCTTGAGGTCCTTGGCGATGGAGACGTACTCGTGCGTGGCGACCTTGATCGGGTTGAACGTGTTGATGTTCTTGGTCAACCCGTACACGGGGCGCTCGACCTCGGGCACGAACGACCCGAAGAGCCGGTCCCAGACGATCAGGATCCCGCCGAAGTTGCGGTCCAGATAGCCGCCCTGGGAGGCGTGGTGGACCCGGTGGTGCGAGGGCGTGTTGAACACGAATTCGTAGCTGCGGGGCAGCTTGTCGATCCGCTCCGTGTGGATCCAGAACTGGTAGACGAGGCTCACCGAGGAGCAGAAGGCGACGGCGGCCGGGTGCACGCCGGCGGCGACCAGCGGGACGTAGAACGGCCAGGAGGTGAGGCTCGTCCAGGGCTGGCGCAGCGCGGTGCTGAGGTTGAACTTCCTGCTGGAGTGGTGCACGACGTGACAGGCCCACAGGATGCGGATGACGTGGTGGCCGCGGTGGGACCAGTAGTAGAAGAAGTCCTGCGCGAGCAGCATCAGCGGCACCGTCCACCACAGGACGGGCACGCGCAGCGGGGTGAGCGCGTAGACGGCCGAGTAGATCGCGACGATGGGGATCTTCCACATGGCGTCGAAGAACAGGCTGCCGAGTCCCATGGAGAGGCTGGCCGCGGTGTCCTTCGGCGCGTATCCGGCCGTCTCCTCGTCGGGATGGAGGCGGAGGCTGATCATCTCGACGACGGTGAGCAGCACGAAGGCCGGTATGGACCACAGCACTACATCGGGGAGGTTCGGCATGCGTGCACCGTAGGGCCGCCCGTGGGCCGCGCCTAGAGGTTGCTACCCACAAGTATTACCGGGGGTACGCGCTTGCTTGTTATCGATCTCCGCCAAAGGGATCCGCGGGACGGTCCATCCGCGGCAGTCCATCCGCGGGGCGGTCTAGACGCCCGCCGCCCCCAGCAGGCTTCCGGCGGCGTAGGTGACCCCCATGGCCAGCGCCCCGCCCGCCACGTTCCGCAGCACCGCACGCCTCGGGTCGGCCGCGCCGAGGCGGGCGCTGCTCCACCCCGTGATGACGAGCGCGGCCAGCACGGACACCACGGTGACCGCGAGCCGTACCTGGGCCGGCGGCAGGACGATCGCGAGCAGCGGCAGCAGGGCGCCGACGGTGAAGGCCAGAAAGCTCGCCCAGGCCGCGTGCCAGGGATTGGTCAGCTCGTCCGGGTCGATACCGAGCTCCACGCGCGCGTGGGCCCTCAGCGCGTCCCGTTCCGTCAGCTGGACCGCCGCCTCCCGCGCCACGTCCCGGGTGAGCCCGCGCTCCTCCAGCAGCCCGGTCAGCTCCTCCAGTTCGGCGTCCGGCTGCTCCCTCAGCTCCCGCTTCTCCATGGCCAGCGCGGCCAGTTCCGAGTCGCGCTGGGTGGACACGGACACATACTCGCCCGCCGCCATCGACATCGACCCGGCGAGCAGCCCGGCCAGGCCTGCCGTGAGCAGGGCGGCCCGGTCGTCCGTCGCCCCGGCCACACCGACGACGAGCCCCGCGGTGGACACGATGCCGTCGTTCGCGCCCAGTACCCCGGCCCGCAGCCAGTTCAGCCGGGAGCCGAGCGCCCCGCTGTGCGCCTCGTCATGGGTTGGTTCGGTCATATGACCGAGGATCGCACCTTCGGTGTCACCAGACCCGGACCGACGCTCCCCGCGCGAACACCGGGCTCGTCGCGTCCGCCGGCGGCTCTGCCAGGGGCTTGGCCAGCTCCTCGACCGTGGGGCCCGCCTTCGCCGCGATCGGGTCGAGGAAGTCCAGGTCGAAGCCGTACACCCGGGCCGCGTTGCCGCCGAGCATCGCGGCGACCTCGTCCCGTGGCACGCCCGCGAACGCGAAGCGCAGTCCTTCCCGGGAGTAGGGGTAGGTGCCCTCGTCGTGCGGGTAGTCGCTGCCCCACATGATCTTGTCGAGGCCGATGCGGTCGCGCAGCGGCACCTCGTGCGGGCGCATGAAGCTCGCGCCGACGAAGCAGTTGTCGCGCCACACCCGGGACGGCGCCGCGCCCATGCCGGCCGCGAGGCCCGCACCGAACTTGGCTTCCGCCGTGGACGCCCGCGCCGCCGCCGCGACCATGCGGCCGTGGTAGTAGTCCAGCATGTCGAGCACACCGGGGATCCAGCCCGAACCCTGCTCGGTCAGGACCAGCTTCAGCCCCGGGTGGCGGCGGAAGGCGCCGCCGAAGACGAGGTGCCACAGCGCCCGGTGGGAGAACCAGGTCGTCTCGACCATGAAGACCGCGCGGGCGGCCGGTTCGTCGCCGAGCGGCGGAGAGGCCGAGCCCGCGTGGTGGTTGACGGGGACGCCGAGTTCCGCGCAGACGGCCCAGATCGGGTCGTACGCCTTCGAGTACAGCTCGGGCAGGCCGGAGCCGGGCGGTGTGCCGGGCAGCATCGGGCCGCCCCTGAGGCCCGCCGCCACCGCCCACCGGATCTCCTTCACGGCCTCCTCGACATCGCCCAGGAGGATCTGGAAGACACCCGCCCGGCGGCCCGGCGCGGCCGCGCAGAAGTCCGCCAGCCAGCGGTTGTGGGCGCGCAGCCCCGCCCAGCGCATCTCGAACTCCGCCGCGGTCGGTGCCGGGGCCATCAGCGAGCCGGAGGGGAAGAACGGCGGGATGGTGTTCGGGAAGACGACCTCGGCGACGATGCCGTCCCGCTCCAGCTCCGCGAGGCGGCGCTCGGAGTTCCAGTTCCTGTCGGCCGTGTCGGCGAGCAGGTCCTCGTAGGGGTTGACGTAGGTGGCCGCCCAGGCGTCGAACGCGTCGTGGTGGCGCTTGTCCAAGTAGGGCCGGTAGTCGAGCAGATCGGCGCCCGCGTGGCAGTCGGCCGAGATCACCGTGTAGCGGTCGTCGCTCATGGCGTCACCCCCAGGACCGGGAAGTCGTTGTCGGTCAGCCAGTGGCGGCCCGCCTCGCGCGAGCGTGCCCAGGACGCCTCGACGGCCGCCTGGTCGTCCGGCTGGCCGAGGTCGGCGGGCGTGGGGCCGATGCGGCGGGCCAGCGGGGTGAGCCGCTCGACGTCGAAGCCGAAGACGTCGGCCGCCGCCAGGCCCAGCATGCGGCGCGTCTCGGTGACCGGGATGTCGTGGAAGGTGCGCCGCAGCCACGCGCGCGTGTCGGGCCAGGTGCCCTCGGGGTGCGGGAAGTCGCTGCCCCACAGGATGTTGTCGACGCCGATCTCGTAGCGCTGGGCGAGTTCACGGCGCTTGGTGTTGGTCGCGCAGATGAAGACCTGGCGGTCGAGGTACTCGTGCGGCGGGCGTTTCAGCTCCTCGAAGGGGGAGAGCTTCTTGCCGCCGTGCGCGCCGAGGTAGAGCCGGTCCATGAACCACAGCAGGTTGGGCAGCCACCAGCAGCCCGACTCGGCGACCCCGAACCGCAGGCCGGGGTGCCGCTCGAACACGCCCGACCACAGCAGGAACCAGAGCGGCCGCGCGGGCCACCAGGTGACCTCGGCGACATAGATGCCCAGGTGGTCGCCGTACTCGTGGCGCGGGGCCGCGCCGGAGTGGGTGACCACGGGCATCCCGCACTCGGCGGCCGCCGCCCACACGGGGTCGTAACGGCGGTCGTGGTAGGGCTTCTTGTCGACCCACATGGAGGGGATCATCAGGGCGCCGAGGCCTGACTCCCTGGCCCGGTGGACCTCGGCGACGACGTCGTGGACCTCGCCGGTGATCGGCAACAGGGCGACCCCGCAGTGCCGTTCGGGGTGCTGCGACACGAAGTCCGCCAGCCAGCGGTTGTGCGCCCGCGCGCCCGCCATGCCCAGCTCCGGGTCCTGGTCGCCGGACAGCCCGAGGCCGACCCCGAAGGGCGCGGCCGTGCCGCTGTCCACGGCGTCGGCGTCCGGGAAGACCACCTCGGCGGCCACCCCGTCCCCGTCGAGCTCCTTCAGGCGCTGCGCGGTGTCCCAACCGCCGCGCAGCCCCTCCTCGTTGTCCTGGAACCACTTGCTCGCGAACGCCTCGTTGCGGATGCCGAGCCGGGTCATCTCCTCGCGGCGCCGCGCGCGGCCCGCGAGGAACTCGTCGAAGTCCCGGTGGAAGCGGGAGTCCAGATAGGGCCGGTACTCCTCGGTGGGCAGCCCGGCGTGGCAGTCGGAGGAGATGATCAGGTACGGGTCCTGGCCGGTCACGTCGGCCTCCTCAGTCTCGGTCCAGGATGAAGCTCTCCAGGTACGACGGGTTCGCGCGGTCGAGCATCGACCGCGCCCGGGCCCGGATCTGCGCGTCGCTGTGTTCGCTCGCGGGCAGCAGCCAGAAGCGGTCCGCGCGGATGCCGTCCACGACGAGGTCCGCGACCTCCTCGACCGGCGTGAAGCGCACCTCCCGGCCCGCCTCGCGCATCGCGGCCTCCCACTGGCCGAGGCTGCGGTACGGGGTCCTGCGGGGCCGCTGCTTGGCGTACCGGGCGGGCCGGTTGCGGTGCGACTCCCACAGGCCGGTGCGCAGCATGTGCGGCCCGGGGAAGAGCACCGAGACGCCCACGCGCGCGTGCTCGGTCCTGAGTTGGGCGTACAGGGACTCGGTCATGGTGACGACGGCCGCCTTGGTGACGGCGTACACGGAGGCGGTGGGCAGCGGGGCGATGCCGCCGTCGCCGGAGGACGTGTTGACGACGTGACCGGGCTCGCCCGAGGCGAGCATCCGCGGCAGGAAGGCCTGGATGCCGTGGAAGACGCCCCACACGTTGACCGCGAACGCCCACTGCCAGTCGTTCGGTTCGTGCTCCCACATGCGTCCCTCGGCGCCCGAGCCGACCCCGGCGTTGTTGCACAGGACGTGGACGGCTCCGTAGGCGTCGTACGCCGACTCCGCGAGGCCCAGGACCTGTTCGCGCTCGCCGACGTCGACCACGCGCGCGTGCACGTCGGCGCCGTCGGCGCGCAGGTCCGCCGCGGCCTTGTCCAGTGCGCTCTCCTCGACGTCGGCGAGGACCACCTTGAGACCCTCGGCGGCGAACCGTCGGGCCATCGCAAGGCCGATCCCGCTCGCCGCTCCGGTGACGACGGCGACCTGTCCCGCCCTCAGTTCCATCAGGCGCTCCCCTCGGGAGGCGCGTCGAGTACCTGCCGCGGGTCGTCGTAGCGCTGGTGGATGTACGGCAACAGGGCCTGCGCGTCGACCCGTTCGGCGACCCGGCCGCTCTGGTCGCTGGTCTTCTCACCGAGGGTGATCTCCATCAGGCGTCGGACGGGCAGGTCCGCGACCGGGTCGTACATGGACTCCCGCAGGACGACGTCCCCGGTGATCCCCTCCAGCCTGCGGACCTTCTCGTGGCGCACGCAGTGCACGAGCACCGGGTCGGCGTCGAAGCCCGAACCGTCCACGGCGGGAAGGAACTTGAAGTAGAAGTCGGTCTTGCGGGAGGGCTCCGGCAGGGGCAGGGGGCCGGTCACCGCCCCGCGCACCTCCACGAAGGCGATGCCGTGCCGGGCGAGCGCGGCGCGGACGACGAGGCCGTCGCGTTCCACGGTCACCTCGCCGAGTTTCTTGGGCTCCCCGAAGACCTCGCGGCCGCCGGTGAGGGCGCGTTCATGGGTCATCGGCATGACGAGCGGGTACCAGCCCTCGACCGAGTCATGGGCGGCGGCGACCGCGAACGAACCGGCGCCCAGCGGGTATCCGGGCAGATCGACCTTGCTGATGTTCACCCGGACGAGTGGCCGTGCCGTCGGTTTGAGCGGGGGCGGCAGGACCGCGGCGACCGCGTCCGGGTCGGTCTCCCAGACGGCCACCACACCGGTGGACCAGATGTCGGGGAGCTTCGCGCTCGCGGTGCGCGCGGCGGTGATCTCCGCCTCGGTCCGTGCGCCGTACCGTACGCGTGCCATACGCCGTACCGCCCTTCCGTCGACCGTCATCCGCCCGGGCGCCAGCACGCTTGCACCGGGCGGTGAAAAGGTCCATAGCGGCGGGCCCAGACATTCGCGCCATTCACGGCACGCGCGCGGTGTGCGAGCGGGCTGCCATGGCGGGGCGTCAGGAGAGCGGCCGGGGGACGGGACTGTCAGTCGCGGCCCGTATCCTCAGTGACCATGCTCGATGACCGTACGACCGCAGCGTCCTCCCCCACCCGGTGGCCGGCCGCGTATCCGAAGGGATACGCGGTCGTTGACGTGGAGACCACCGGCCTGGCCCGGGACGACCGGATAATCTCCGCGGCCGTCTACCGGCTGGACGCGCGCGGCGAGGTCGAGGACCACTGGTACACGCTGGTCAATCCGGAGCGCGATCCGGGCCCGGTGTGGATCCACGGTCTGACGAGTGATGTGCTGGAGGGGGCGCCGCTCTTCGACGACATCGCCGAGGAGTTCGGCGCCCGTCTCGACGGCCGGGTGCTCGTCGCGCACAACGCGGTCTTCGACTGGCAGATGATCGCGCGCGAGTACGCGCGCGCGAAGCGTGAGGCGCCGGTGCGGCAGCGGCTGTGCACCATCGCGCTCTCCAAGGAACTGGGACTGCCGCTGCCCAACCACAAGCTGGAGTCCCTCGCCGCGCACTTCGGTGTCGTGCAGCAGCGGGCGCACCACGCGCTGGACGACGCGCGCGTGCTCGCGGAGGCGTTCCGGCCCAGTCTGCGGGCCGCGGCGCAGGGCGGTGTGCGGCTGCCGCTGCTGGAGTGCCGGCCGCTGACCGAGTGGAACGACCGGCCTACGGCCCTGATCGGCCGTCAGGTGGGCGGGGGCTACGGCGGCTACCGGCCGACGAGTTGGCGTCCGTCCCGCAAGCGGCCCGCGTGCCCCCACCCCAACCCCGGGCGGTACGAGGACGGCAAACGCCTCAAGCAGGGCATGCGGGTCGCGTTCTCCGGCGACACCTCCGTCGACCGCGAACTGCTGGAGGACCGGGCGGTCGAGGCCGGGCTGCATGTTGCGACGAGCATCTCCCGGCTGACCAGCCTGCTCGTCACCAACGACCCCGACTCGGGCACGTCGAAGGTGGTCAAGGCGCGCCAGTTCGGGACACCGGTGGTGGACGAGGCGGCGTTCGGGCAGCTCCTCGGGGACGTCGAGCCCGCGTCGGAGAAGTGACCGTGAAGTGACCGTACGGATGGGTGATTGCCGTGCGACTCACCCGGAGCCCGCTCGCCCGGGCGACGGCGACGGCTCACCCTGTGACTCATGGCGAAATGCGAAGTTTGCGGCAATGACTACGGAATGACCTTCGAGGTCCATGCCCAGGGCGCGGTGCACGTCTTCGACTGCTTCTCCTGCGCGATCCACCGCATGGCCCCGGTCTGCGAGCACTGCAAGGTCTCGATCATCGGCCAGGGCGCCGAGGCCGACGGCAACTTCTACTGCGGCGCCCACTGCGCCCGCGAGGCGGGGAAGGTGGGGATCGTCGACCGCGTGTGAGCCGGTACCCGCCCGATTGCACCCCACGACCGAGTTGTACCGTCGTGGGGTGCACCGCTACCGCTTCCTGCTCACCCGCCAGTGGGTGGTCCTCACCCTCGTCGCGATCGCACTGATCCCGGCGATGATCAAGCTCGGCTTCTGGCAGGAGCACCGGTACCAGGAGCGCAGCGCGCGCAACCAGCTGGTCTCCGACGCGCTGAACGCCGATCCGGTACCCGTGGAGCAGCTGACCTCGCCCGGGCACACCGTGACCAGCGGCGAGCGGTACCACACCGTGACTGCCAAGGGCCGCTTCGACACCGGCCACGAGGTCGTCGTGCGTCGGCGCACCAACTCCGACGACGCGATCGGCTACCACGTCCTGACCCCGTTCGTCCTGACGGACGGCAAGGTGCTGCTGGTCAACCGGGGGTGGATCCCCGCGAACGGCACGAGCCAGACCGCGTTCCCCGAGATCCCCGCCCCGCCCCGCGGCGAGCTCACCGTCACCGGCCGGCTGATGCCCGACGAGACGACCGCGGCGAGCGGCATCAAGGACCTCAAGGGGCTGCCGGACCGGCAGATCATGCTGATCAGCAGCGCGCAGGAGGCCCGGCGCCTCGACGCCCAGGTGCTCGGCGGCTACATCGCACAGACGGCCCCCGAGCCGAAGGGCGACACCCCGGAGCTGATCGGCCGGCCCGGCAAGGAGGACGCCCCGCTGAACTACGCGTACATGATCCAGTGGTGGCTGTTCGCCGCGGGCGTCCCGGTGGGCTGGTGGGTCCTGGTACGACGTGAGCTGCGCGACCGGATCGAGGCGGCGCAGCGGCCGAGCGAGGACCCGGAGCCGGCCGCGGTGTGAGCCGTCCCGCATGACGCCTTCCTACGGGGCGGGCGTGCCGTCGGGGCCCAGGCCGGCCCAGGCCCTGTCGTCACATTCTCGCCTGCCCTGCGGGCGACGACGGGAATGTGACGACAGGACCGAGAGGGCACGCCCGCCGTCGGTGAGGTGTGCGGGGCTCAGCAGCAGCGGCCGGGTGACTCGTACTCGCGCCGCATGGTGCGTATCCGCTCGTACTCCCGGCGGGTCGGCACCGGTGCGTGCGGGTGGTGGCGGCGGTGCCGCTCGCAGTAGCGGTCGTACTCCGCCTCGCCGGTCAGTTCCCGTGCGTACCGGAGCGCGGTGTCCAGTGCCTTGCGCACGGTCCTCATGAGCCCGCCCCCACCAGCGCGTCGTCGCTGCGCTGTTCCGGCACGTCGATGCGCGACTCCACGTACGGTGCCTCCGTCGTCGGCAGTGGCTCGCCGGCCCGCAGGGCGCGGGCGCACACCACCGCGCAGTTGGCGAGGACGATCAGGACCAGCAGCAGGAAGATCGCCATGAGTACGCCGTCGACCGTGTTGTTGAGGACGATGGTGTGCATGTCGTCCACGTCCGTTGCGCCCGGCAGCAGTTTGCCGGCGTCGATGGCGGCCGCGTAGAGGTCGCGCTGGGCGAAGAAGCCGATCTTCGGGTCGGCGGAGAAGATCTTCTGCCAGCCGGCGGTGAAGGTGACGGCCACGTCCCAGACCAGCGGGATGCCGGTCACCCAGGCCCAGCGCGACTTGCCGGACTTGATCAGCATGGTCGTGGTGACGGCCAGCGCGACCGCGGCCAGCAACTGGTTGGCGATGCCGAACAGCGGGAAGAGCTGCTTGATGCCGCCGAGCGGGTCGGTGACACCGGCGTAGAGGAAGTAGCCCCAGGCGCCCACGACCAGGGCGCTGGTGATCCAGATGCCCGGCTTCCAGGTGACCCGGCCGATCGGCTTCCAGACGTTGCCCAGCATGTCCTGCAGCATGAAGCGGCCCACCCGGGTGCCCGCGTCCACCGTGGTGAGGATGAACAACGCCTCGAACATGATGGCGAAGTGGTACCAGAAGGCCTTCATCC
The DNA here is from genome assembly GCF_042895285.1 of Streptomyces sp. NPDC001406. Lineage (NCBI taxonomy): Bacteria > Bacillati > Actinomycetota > Actinomycetes > Kitasatosporales > Streptomycetaceae > Streptomyces > Streptomyces sp. NPDC001406. The sequence continues at coordinate 576,538 of NZ_JBIAWG010000003.1, read as the reverse complement.
CGCCGCCGAACACCCCGGAGAAGATCTCGGACATGCCCACGGCGAGGGTGGGGGCGCCGCCGGAGCGCCCGACCAGCGTCTGCTCCTCGACCGCCTTGGCCGCGGCCGTCAACTGGTCCGGGGTGATGGTGAATCCGAGGCCCTTCACCGCCTGCGACGCGCTCTCCACGGTCGGGCCGAGCAGCGCGGCCGGGGAGTTCATCGCGTAGTACAGGCCCGGTTCGAGCACACAGGCGGCGATCAGGGCCATGACGGCGACGAAGGACTCCGTGAGCATGGAGCCGTAGCCGATCAGCCGGACCTGGGACTCCTTCTGGATCAGCTTGGGCGTGGTGCCGGAGGAGACCAGCGCGTGGAAGCCCGACAGGGCGCCGCAGGCGATGGTGATGAACAGGAAGGGGAACAGCGCCCCGGCGAACACCGGCCCGGCTCCGGTGTGCGCGAACTTCGTCACGTCGGCGGCCTTGAGGGTGGGCGCGGCGATGACGACGCCGACGGCCATCAGGGCGATCGTGCCGACCTTCATGAAGGTCGACAGATAGTCGCGCGGGGCCAGGAGCATCCACACGGGGAGCACGGAGGCGACGAAGCCGTAGCCGACCAGGCAGAAGACCAGGGTGGTGGGGCTCCAGACGAAGTGGTCGGCGAGCGAGGAGTTCTGGATCCAGCCGCCGCCGAGGATCGCGAGCAGCAGCAGCCCGACACCGATGACGCTGGTCTCCACGACCCTGCCCGGCCTCAGGTAGCGCAGGTAGAAGCCCATGAAGAGGGCGATGGGGATGGTCATGGCGACCGAGAAGGTGCCCCAGGCGGACTCGGCCAGCGCGTTGACGACGACCATCGCCAGCACCGCAAGCAGGATGATCATGATGGCGAAGACGCCGATCAGCGCGGCGACACCGCCCACCCTGCCGATCTCGTCCCGGGCCATCTGGCCGAGGCTCTTGCCGTCCCGGCGCATGGAGAGGAACAGGACGATCATGTCCTGGACCGCGCCGCCGAAGATCACGCCCGCGATGATCCAGACGGTGCCCGGCAGATAGCCCATCTGCGCGGCCAGCACCGGGCCCACCAGCGGCCCGGCGCCGGCGATGGCCGCGAAGTGATGGCCGAACAGCACCCGCCGGTCGGTGGGGTGGTAGTCGATCCCGTCCTCCAGCCGCTCGGCCGGAGTGGCGCGGGTGTCGTCGAGCTGGAGGACCCGGCGGGCGATGAACCGTGAATAGAAGCGGTAGGCGATGGCGTACGAGCCGAGCGCGGCGACGACCAGCCAGACGGCGGAGATCCTCTCCCCGCGGGCCAGCGCGATGACTCCCCACGCGACCGCGCCGATCAGGGAGACGGCAGTCCACAACACGAAGGACCGCATTCGTGACTTTTCCGGCACTTCGCGGCCGGATTCGGGCAGGGCGGACGGGGGCATGGCGGCTCCTCACCGGGAACGGTGTGACGAGGTGTGACAAGAAGTGCCCGCCGACCAGCGCGGATCAGCGCGGGTCAGCGGCGATGTCGGTCCGTCAGCGCATACGCGGCAAGCAGGCAGAGGCCGCACCCCGGCACCCAGGCGAGCTGGTACCAGTAGAAGAACGGCGTCCCCGCCAGCCGCGGCTCCGCGCCGGCGTACCAGGGGACCCACAGCAGGCCTGCGGCGGGCGCGAGGAGCAGTACGGCGATCGCGACGCGCCGTAGCCGGTGACGACCGGTCCGTGCCATGACCTGCGCTCCTCTCCCGCTCGCTGTCGGTCTGTGCAAGAGTTGCCCACCCACCGGAACCGGTTGACAGCGAATTTCCAGAAGATTTCACGCCGGTCGTGTGTCATCCGAACCGGCCTCTCGCGCAACTCTCGCCCGAGGGCACAGGCACACCAAGGACGGTGACCCATGGCCGACGGCGCCATGACCGCGACGTTCCTCGCCGTGATCGGCGGAGCGTCGCTGCTCGCCGTGACCGCGCGGCGGCTGCGCCCCAGCGACCGGCTGCCGTCCCTGGAGGGCTGGGCACTGGCCGACCGCAGCCTCGGCCCCGTGTGGACCTGGCTGCTGCTGGGCGGCACGATCTTCACCGCGTACACCTTCACCGCCGTGCCTGGACTGGCGTACGGCAACGGCGCGCCCGCCTTCTTCGCGGTGCCGTACACCGTGATCGTCTGCCCGATCGCCTTCGTCCTGCTGAGCCGGCTGTGGACCGTCGCCCACCGGCACGGCTATGTCACCGCCGCCGACTTCGTGCGCGGCCGGTACGGCTCGCCGCCGCTGGCCCTGGTGGTCGCGCTGACCGGGATCCTCGCGACCATGCCGTATCTGGCGCTGCAACTGCTCGGCATACGGGCGGTGCTCACGGCCGGCGGTGTGTATCCGCGGGGCGCGATGGGCGATCTGGTGATGGTGGCGCTGTTCGCCGGGCTCGCGGTGGCGACCTATCGACACGGGCTGCGCGCACCCACCGTGATCTCGGCGCTCAAGGCGGTCGCCGTCTTCGTCTCGCTCACCGCCGTGTGCTGGCTGGTCCTGGAGCGGCTCGGCGGGCCGGGTGCGGTCTTCGACGGCGCGGCGCAGCGGCTGGGCGGCCCGGCGCTGCTCCTCTCCCCCGAGCAGCAGCCGGCCTACGCCACCCTCGCCCTCGGCTCCGCGCTGGCCCTGCTGATGTACCCGCACGTGCTCACCGCGGGTTTCGCCGCCGACGGCCCGCACACCCTGCGCAAGACCGCCGTGGCGCTGCCCGCCTGGACCGGGCTGCTCGCCCTGTTCGGGTTCCTCGGCATCGCGGCGCTGGCGACGGGTGTACGGGCGCCGAACGGCGGCGCGGAGGCGGCCGTACCGATGCTGGTGGACCGGCTGATGCCGGCACCGCTGGCCGGGCTGGTCTTCGGCGCGATCACCGTGGGTGCGCTGGTCCCCGCCGCCGTGATGTCCATAGCGGCCGCCACCAGCTTCGTACGCAATGTGTACGTCGAATACGTCCATCCGACCGCCACGCCCAAGCGGCAGGTGCGCATCGCCAAGGCGGTGTCGCTGACCGCGAAGGTGGGCGCGGTGGCGTTCGTGTTCGGGCTGCGCGACCAGGACGCCGTCAATCTCCAGCTCCTCGGCGGGGTCTGGATCCTGCAGATCTTCCCGGCGGTGGCCGTGGGGCTGTTCACCGGGCGGCTGCATCCACGGGCCCTGCTCGCCGGGTGGGGCGTGGGCATGACGGCCGGGACCTTCATGGTCGTGCGCGAGGGGTTCTCGTCCATCGTGGCGCTGGGCTTCGGACCGCTGGAGATCTACGCCGGGCTCGCCGCCCTCGTGCTCAACCTGATCGTCGCCGTGGCCGCGACCGCGGTCCTCGAACGCCTCGGTGTCCCGCGCGGCATCGATCTGACCGACCTGCCGCCGCGCCTGACCGTGAGGCGGCGCCCGGAGACGGGAGCGAACAACCCGTGAGACGCACATCCAGCGCACCTGTACCGCTGCCCCGGCCCGCCGCCCTCACCCCCGCGGTGAGCGACCCGGCCGACCTGGAGCGGGAGGCGGCTCTTGCCCGCCTGTTCGAGCTGCAGTACGCCTCGATGCTGCGCCTGGCCGTGCTGCTCGGCGCCGACGACCCGGAGAACGTGGTCGCCGAGGCCTTCTACCAGATCTACCGGAAGTGGCGGCGGCTGAGGGACACCCAGGCGGCGGAGGCGTATCTGCGGTCCACCGTCTGCAATCTGACGCGGATGCGCATACGTCACCTCCAAGTGGCCCGCAAGCACGAGGAGAAGCCGAGGGACGAACTCGTCGCCTCCGCCGAGAGCACCGCGCTGCTGCACGACGACCAGCGCGTGCTGATCGACGCCCTCCAGCAGCTGCCGGCCCGGCAGCGCGAGGCGCTGGTGCTGCGGCACTGGCTCGGACTGAAGGAGAGTGAGATCGCCGCGGCGATGGGGATCTCCTGCGGATCCGTCAAGACCCACACGGCGCGCGGCATCGCCGCACTGACCCAGGCGATGGAGGCCCGGCGATGACGCATCGAGATGCGACTCCGTCGCGTGGCACCAGTCCGGACCGCACGGAGCAGGAACTGCAGGAGGCCCTGGCCGCGCTGGCGGGCGGGGTGCGGGCCGCCCCCGACGCCTATCGCACGGCACGCGGCGAGTGGCTGCGCCGGGAACGCCGGCGACGGCTCGTGCTCGCCGTGCTGATCGCGGTCGTCTTCGCCCTGGCCACGCTGATCGGCCTGTGGGTCCTCAACCAGGCCCCGGCGGATCCGGGGGTGATCTTCTCGGGACCGGGCACCGCCGTCGCCGGTGCGTCACTCCCCCGGCCGATGCCCTGATTGCCCCCTCGGCCCGCCGGGAACCCGCAACTGCGTGCACCCGCGCATCGAGGACTACGCACTCATCGGCGACGAACAGACGGCGGCCCTGGTCGGCAGGGACGGCTCCATCGACTGGCTGTGTCTGCCGCGCTTCGACTCCGCGGCGTGCTTCGCCAGGCTCCTCGGGGACGAGGAGAACGGCCACTGGAGGATCGCCCCCAAGAACGCGGGCACCTGCACGCGCCGCGCCTACCGCCCCGACACGCTGGTGCTGGACACCGAATGGGAGACCGCCGAGGGCACGGTCCGGGTCACCGACCTGATGCCGCAGCGCGAACGCGCCCCCGACGTCGTACGCATCGTGGAGGGCGTCAGCGGCCGCGTCACCGTGCGCAGCGTGCTCCGCCTGCGCTTCGACTACGGCGCGATCATCCCCTGGATGCGCAGATCCGGCGGCCACCGGGTCGCCGTCGCCGGGCCGGACTCGGTGTGGCTGCGCAGCGAGCCCGCCGTGCGGACGTGGGGCAAGGACTTCGGCACGTACGCGGAGTTCACCGTCGCGGAGGGCGAGCGGGTCGCGTTCGTCCTCACCTGGCACCCCTCCCATGAGCCCCGTCCCCGGCTCGTCGACCCGTACGAAGCGCTGCGCTCCAGCGTCACGGACTGGCGGCGCTGGACGGTCCGCTGCGCGTACGACGGCCCGTACCGGGACGCGGTCGTGCGGTCCCTGATCACCCTCAAGGCCCTCACCTACGCCCCGACCGGCGGCATCGTCGCCGCGGCCACCACCTCGCTGCCCGAGGAGCTGGGCGGCATCCGCAACTGGGACTACCGGTACTGCTGGCTGCGCGACTCCACCCTCACCCTCGGCGCCCTGCTGTCCGCGGGCTACCACAAGGAGGCCGAGGCCTGGCGCGACTGGCTGCTGCGGGCGGTGGCGGGCGACCCGGGGCATCTGCAGATCATGTACGGCGTGGCGGGCGAACGCAGGCTGCCCGAGTTCGAGGTGCCCTGGCTGCCCGGCTTCGCCGACTCGGCACCGGTGCGGATCGGCAACGGCGCCGTGAGCCAGCTCCAGCTGGACGTGTACGGCGAGGTCCTGGACTCGCTGTGGCTGACCCGGCGCGCGGGCCTGTCGCCCAAGCCGCACATGTGGTCGCTCCAGGGCGTCCTGCTGGAGTGGCTGCGCGCGCACTGGCGGCAGCCGGACGAGGGCCTGTGGGAAATGCGCGGCGGCCGCCGTCACTTCGTGCACTCGAAGGTCATGGTGTGGGTGGCCGCCGACCGGGCCGTGCGCACGCTGGAGGAGCATCCGCAGCTGCCCGGGGACATGGCGGGCTGGCGCGCGCTGCGGGACGAGGTGCACCGCGAGGTGTGCGAGAAGGGCTACGACCCAAAACGGAACACCTTCACGCAGTACTACGGCTCGCGCGAACTGGACGCCGCCCTGCTGCTCATCCCGCGCGTCGGCTTCCTGCCGTCCGACGATCCGCGCGTCGTCGGCACGGTGGACGCGGTCCGCGAGACGCTCGGGCACGGCGGCTTCGTACGCCGTTACGACAGCTCGGGCGCAGCGGTCGACGGACTTCCCGGCGAGGAGGGCGTGTTCCTGGCGTGCTCGTTCTGGCTCGCGGACGCCCTGCACACGACGGGCCGTACGCACGAGGCACGGGAGTTGTTCGAGGGGCTGGTCGGCCTCGCCAACGACGTGGGGCTGCTGGCCGAGGAGTACGACCCGGTGGCCGGCCGCCTGCTCGGCAACTTCCCGCAGGCGTTCAGCCACATCGGCCTGGTGAACACCGCTCTCGCCCTGTTCGGGGGCGACGGGGCAGGATAGGGGCCATGGATCTTGGACTGAAGGACCGGGTGTACGTCGTCACCGGGGCCACGCGCGGACTGGGCAACGCCGCCGCGCGCGAGCTCGTCGCCGACGGGGCGAAGGTGGTCGTCACGGGGCGGGACGAGAAGCGCGTCGCGGACACGGCGGCCGAACTGGGCCCGAACGCGGCCGGGGTGGCCGTCGACAACGCCGACCCGCAGGCTCCGGCGCGGCTGATCGCGGCCGCCCGTGAGCACTTCGGCGGCTTCGACGGCATCCTCGTCAGCGTCGGCGGCCCGCCGCCCGGCTTCGTCGCCGACAACACGGACGAGCAGTGGCGTACGGCGTTCGACTCCGTGTTCCTCGGCGCGGTGCGGTTGGCTCGCGCCGCGTCGGCCGAGTTGGAGGCGGGCGGTGTCATCGGCTTCGTGCTGTCGGCTTCCGTGCACGAGCCGATTCCGGCGCTGACGATCTCCAACGGGCTGCGGCCCGGCCTTGCCGGGTTCGCCAAGTCGATCGCGGACGAGCTCGGGCCGCGGGGGATCCGTGTCGTGGGGCTGCTGCCCTCTCGTATCGACACGGATCGCGTGCGCGAGCTGGACGGGTTGTCGGCGGATCCCGAGGCCACTCGGGCTGCCAACGAGTCCCGCATTCCGTTGCGTCGGTACGGGACGCCTGAGGAGTTCGGGCGGGTGGCCGCGTTCCTGATGTCTCCGGCCGCCTCCTATCTGACCGGGATCATGGTGCCCATCGACGGGGGGATGCGGCACGGGTTCTGATGGCCGTCGCTGTCAACTGACCCTTTCTGCACGGTGCTTGACCGCCCGCAGGCGTACCTCCGCCGGTAGCTTCGCCAGGCCCGCCGATTCGCGGGCGTGGGTCAGGGATTCGGTGGTGAGGTCGTGCAGGGCCGTTCCGGGGTCGACGTCCGGTTCCAGTTGGAGCCAGACGTGGGCCTCGGGGGCCGTGCGCCTGCCCGCCAGCGTGGCGTGTGCGTGTGCCACCCCGTCCAGGCGTGCCGCGTCGGCGGCGAGTACGCCCTCCAGGGCCCGCCCGCGCAGCAGCGCGCCCTCGCCGTCGCCGGTGTCGACGAGCAGTTCGGCGAGCCGGCGCCTGCGCAGCACCGCGGCGAGCCACCACAGGGCGAGCAGGACGAGGACGGCGAGCACGGCGAACACCGTCGGCCACCACCAGTCGGCGTCCCGCCAGCGCGTCCGCCGGGCCGCGCCGAGCAGGACGTCGTGCCGCCCGTCGTGGATCCACCACGACGGGGGCCGCACGCCCAGGCCCACGGCGAGCACCGAGCCGCCGAGGACGGCCAGCAGCAGCCCGACGACTCCGATCAGCACGCGGTTGACCGCCCTGAGCACCGCCCTCACCCCTTCCGTCCGGGCCGCGCGACATGCAGGGTCAGCGCGGGCGGCCGGGTCAGGCCGAGCCCCCTGATCGCGTCCTTGAGGGTGCCGTCCAGGTCGGCGCGTACGTCGTCGAGGTCGCGGAAGTGCGAGACCGCGCGGACGTCGGCCTTGCGCCGCCGCAGCCGCACCCGCACCGCCCGGACGCCCGCGATCTCCATGGCCCGGTCGCGCAGCACCATGGCCGCGGCGTCGCGCCGCAGTCCGGCCCGGACGTCGGTGTGCGGGCGCCGCATCGGCAGCAGGGCGCGCAGACCGGGCGTGACGGCGAGCACGATCAGCCACAGGCCGAGGGCTACGGCGACTCCGGCGCCGACCAGCACCCAGGTGTCGTCCAGGGGCCGCGTGGAGAGCTGGGTGGCCAGTTCGCGGCGCCAGCGCATCGCGGGCCGGTGGGCTCGTACGGCGGCGATGTCGTACAGCAAGGCGGCCGCGACGACCAGGAGCAGCAGCGCGACGAAGCCCGCGGGAACGCGGCGCACCGACCAGAAGCGGTCGCTGCGGCCGTCGGTTCCTTCCTCCGCCGCCGGCGGGGGCGGCTCGGGCGCCTTCTCGATGACGGTCAGCGGCGTCGTCTCGGATCCCCGGGGTTCGCTCATCGCGTCCTCCCCTGTGCCGTGCCCTGTGGGTGCGCCGGGTGCAGCCGCTCCACCTGGACGGCGACCTCCGGCACCTCCATTCCCACCAACGCGCCTACCCGCTCGACGACATGGCGACGCACGGCCGCGCACCGGGCGCCGATGTCGCTCGGGTAGTCGAGTTCGAGGTGGACGCGGACCCGGACCGCGTCGTGGTGGACGACGACCGTGGCCTGCGGGGCAGCGGCTTCCTTCGCCAGCGGTGCGGCCGCCTCGCGTGCCGCCTGGGCCGCGATCTTGGCGACGACCCGGTCGGCGATCCGCAGCGCACCGCGCTCCCCCGGTGCCACCACGGCCGGAAGTCTGCGCAGGTCACCGGCTCCCTCGCGCACGGAAGTCACCGCCGCCGGTCGCGCCGGTCGTCACGGGTGCGGAAGAAGTCGCCCAGTTCCAGGTCCCCCTCCAGGAACCGGCCGGCGACGAACCCGACGGCGCCCAGCGCCGCCACCAGCAGGAAGGCACCGAACCCGCCGAAATATCCGGCGAAGCCGAGCGCCATCCCGGCGATCATGCCGACCACGGCCATGCTCATGCTGCGCTCCTCTAGCTCCTCAGCCGTGCGTTGTCAGGTCGCCGGGCGTCACTGGATCCGGGGCTCCGGCTCCTCTTCTTCTTCCTCGGGCAGCTTGACATCACTCACCGCGATGTTGACCTCGACGACTTCGAGTCCGGTCATCCGTTCCACCGCGGCGACCACGTTCTCGCGTACGGCCCGGGCGACATCGCCGATCGACACGCCGTAGTCCACGACGATCTCCAGGTCGAGGGCGGTCTGCACCTCGCCGACCTCGGCCTTCACCCCGCGGGCCACCGACTTCGAGCCGCCCGGCACCCGGTCCCGTACGGCCCCGAAGGTCCGCGACAGCCCGCTGCCCATGGCATGTACGCCGAGCACGTCCCGCGCGGCCATCCCGGCGATCTTCTCCACGACACCGTCGGCGATGGTCGTGCGCCCCCGGCCGGCCGGATCGCCGCCACCGCGTCGGGTGGGCTTGCGCGTGGACACCGGCTGATCGCCCTCGGGGGTCGTCGTCCGGTTCTGCTCCGTCATGTCGGTCATGGCCGTACGTCCCTTTCGGTCGTCGTCCCCTCCGACCACCGTAAGCGCGGTTGCTCGGTCGCGCGCCGGGGATGCGGCAGGCTGGAGCAATGACGGCGGATGGATGGACACGGGCCGTACGGCATCAACTCGGTCTCGGCAGGCTGCTTCCGCTCGGCGGCCCGCGCGACGGCGTGTGGATCGCGGAGGCGGCGGCCCGCGCGGTGCTGCTGCGCGCGGCGGCAAACGTGCCGGGCGTCGTGCCGGGCCCGCTGCGGATCACGCTCGCCGATCCGGAGGAGGCGCCCGAGGCCGCCGTACCGGCGCCGCCGGCGGGGTTTCCCCCGGGACCGCTCCGGGTGACGGCGGACTTCGCGGCGACGGCGGCCGAACCCCTGCCGTCGACGGCGTCCCGGCTGCGTCTGGCGCTGGCGAGCACGGCGGCGGACGGTCTCGGCCTCACGGTCGCGGAGGTGGACCTACGGGTGACGGACCTGCTGGAGGAGCAGACGGAGCCCGCTGCGGTGAGCCCGCCGCAGCCGGCGCGGGCTCGCGAGGCGACGGATCCGGACGAGATCCGCGCGGCGGAGGCAGCGCTCTGCGTCCCGGGCGTGACCCATCTAACCGGCTCCCTGGGCGGCCTTGGCCGGGCGGTGCACATCGAGGAACGACACGAGGACGCCACGCTGCCACACCGCCACGTCCGGGTGGAGGTGGCGGTGGACGGACAGCACCGGGCCCTGGACGTGGCCCGGCAGGTGCGCGCGGCGGTGCGGGAGTCGCTGGACGATCACCCGACGGTGGCGGTGCTGGTCACCACGGTGAGCTGAGTGCGCGTCGGCTCATTCGCCCACGCCGGCCAGGTCCCGCAGTCGGCGGGCCTGGGCCTGCCGCTCGGCGGCACGCTGGTCCTCGTACGTACGGCCGCTCGCGGCGCGCAGCAGGGCCTTGGTCTCCACGACCGCGTCCCGGGGCGCGGCGAGCAGCGCGGACGCCAAGTCCCGCACCGCACCGTCGAGTTCACCGGCGGGCACGGCGAGGTTCGCCAGCCCCGAACCGACGGCCTCCTCGGCATGGACGAACCGCCCGGTCGCGCAGATCTCCAGCGCGCGGGCGTATCCGACCAGCTCGACCAGCGGGTGCGTGCCCGTCAGGTCGGGCACGATCCCGAGGCTCGTCTCGCGCATGGCGAACTGCACGTCGTCGGCGACAACGCGCAGGTCACAGGCGAGGGCGAGCTGGAAGCCGGCACCGATGGCGTGCCCCTGCACGGCGGCGATGGACACGATGTCGTTGCGCCGCCACCAGGTGAAACCCTCCTGGTACTCGGCGATGGTCGCGTCCAGCGCGGCGTCGTCGCGGCGCGCGATGTCGGTGAACGTCGGCTCGCCCGGGATCCCCTCCGGCGTGAACATCTGACGGTCCAGGCCGGCGGAGAAGGACTTGCCCTCGCCGCGCAGCACGACGACCCGGACGGAGCCCGGCAGCAACCGCCCGGCCTCGGCCAACGCCCGCCACAGTGCGGGGCTTTGGGCGTTGCGCTTGGCCGGGTTGGTCAGCGTCACCGTGGCGAGCGCGTCGTCGACGGTGAGCCGTACGCCGTCCTTGTCGAGTACAGGAGCGAGGTCCTGGTCGGGCGAAGCCATGGGGCGCCTCCGATGGGTGCGGTCTTCCTGCGCACCGTACGACATCGGGTCGTACGACGGCACAGCTAAGTGACTGCACAGTAACCACCCGGCCGATCACCCGACCGACCGGGTGGCCACCATCGAAGCCGATGGCCGCCCGAGGTCAGGACGTTGCGGCCTTCTTGCCCCGGGTCGCTCCGCCACGCCCACGCAGCGTGACGCCCGACTCGCTGAGCATCCGGTGTACGAAGCCATACGAGCGGCCGGTCTCCTCGGCCAGCGCCCGGATGCTCGCACCGGAGTCGTACTTCTTCTTCAGGTCTGCCGCGAGCTTGTCGCGCGCGGCGCCGGTCACCCGGCTGCCCTTCTTCAGAGTCTCGGCCACCCGTGCCTCCTCATGGGAAGTGCGCTCTGGTCCCCTCATGATCACCCCTCCGGGGCGTGATGGCCACCCATTCGGCAAGGTCCGTGAGACATGGTTGTGACGACAGGAGCACATCCCCACAAGCGGAATCTGCGATTCCGAACACGTGTACCCATACGGCCGAACGGGTTCTTTCGCGAAGTGCCAGGTCAGAGACGCGGCACGGCCGACCTCTTGTCGACAAAGGGATCGGCCGCGAAATCGATGTAGGACACACCTCGATACGAGGAGATCTCACACAGATGATGGATCACGGCTAAGCCGAATGATCCATAACCCGTGGATCACCGATTCGATCAAGCGAGCGCGACGAGATCCGCGTAGTCCGCGCCCCACAGGTCCTCGACGCCGTCCGGCAGCAGGATGATGCGCTCCGGCTGGAGCGCCTCGACGGCGCCCTCGTCGTGGGTGACGAGGACGACCGCGCCCTTGTAGGTGCGCAGCGCGCCGAGGATCTCCTCGCGGCTGGCCGGGTCGAGGTTGTTGGTCGGCTCGTCGAGCAGCAGGACGTTCGCCGACGAGACCACGAGCGTGGCCAGGGCGAGCCGGGTCTTCTCGCCGCCGGAGAGGACACCGGCCGGCTTGTCCACGTCGTCGCCGGAGAACAGGAACGAGCCCAGCACCTTGCGGACCTCCACGAGGTCCAGGTCGGGGGCGGCCGAGCGCATGTTCTCCAGGACCGTGCGCTCGGGGTCCAGGGTCTCGTGCTCCTGGGCGTAGTAGCCGAGCTTGAGGCCGTGGCCGGGGACGACCTCGCCGGTGTCGGGCTGCTCCACCCCGCCGAGCAGCCGCAGCAGGGTGGTCTTTCCGGCACCGTTGAGACCGAGGATGACGACCCTCGACCCCTTGTCGATGGCCAGGTCGACGTCGGTGAAGATCTCCAGCGAGCCGTACGACTTGGACAGCCCCTCGGCCATCAGCGGGGTCTTGCCGCAGGGCGAGGGCTCGGGGAAGCGGAGCTTGGCGACCTTGTCGGACTGGCGGGCCGCTTCGAGGCCGGACAGCAGCTTCTCGGCGCGGCGGGCCATGTTCTGCGCGGCGACCGTCTTGGTGGCCTTGGCGCGCATCTTGTCCGCCTGGGCGTTGAGCGCGGCGGCCTTCTTCTCGGCGTTCTGCCGCTCCCGCTTGCGGCGCTTCTCGTCGGCCTCGCGCTGCTGCTGGTAGAGCTTCCAGCCCATGTTGTAGATGTCGATCTGGGAGCGGTTGGCGTCCAGGTAGAACACCTTGTTGACGACCGTCTCGACCAGGTCGACGTCGTGGGAGATCACGATGAAGCCGCCGCGGTAGGTCTTCAGGTAGTCGCGCAGCCAGATGATCGAGTCCGCGTCGAGGTGGTTCGTCGGCTCGTCGAGCAGCAGCGTGTCCGCGTCGGAGAACAGGATCCGGGCCAGCTCGATACGGCGGCGCTGACCACCGGAGAGCGTGTGCAGGGGCTGGCCGAGCACACGGTCGGGCAGGTTGAGCGCTGCGGCGATGGTGGCGGCCTCGGCCTCGGCGGAGTACCCGCCCTTGGTGAGGAACTCGGTCTCCTGGCGCTCGTACTGCTTGAGGGCCTTCTCGCGGGTGGTGCCCTTGCCGGTGGCGATGCGCTCCTCGTTCTCGCGCATCTTGCGGATCAGTACGTCGAGGCCGCGCGCGGAGAGGATGCGGTCACGGGCGAGCACGTCGAGGTCGCCGGTGCGGGGGTCCTGGGGGAGGTAGCCGACCTCGCCGGAGCGGGTGACGGTGCCCCCGGCGGGGATGCCGTCGCCGGCCAGGACCTTGGTCAGGGTCGTCTTGCCTGCGCCGTTGCGGCCGACGAGACCGATGCGGTCGCCCTTGGCGACACGGAAGGAGGCGTTCTCGATGAGGATGCGGGCACCGGCGCGCAGCTCGATACCGGAGGCGGAGATCACGGACAGACTCCAGGGCGGAGGGGGTTGGCGGGTGGGCGGCTGAGGACGTTCCCGCCGTCTAATGCGCGAGGAGAATGGCCATGGGCCAAGTCTAACGGGGCGATGCAAGCGCTTTTTCTGCGCGCAGACGCACGGATGCGGCTGCCCGAGCTCCCGCGCCAGGCGCACACCGACCACTCCACCCCAGCTCGCGAACGGCACCACCGCGGACGGTCCGGCCGCCCGCACACATGGAGCGGCCGCCCGGACAACACCCCGACCGTGACGAACCGCACGCCGACGGCAAACACCGCGCGGCGAACGAGCCCGACTCGCAGACAGTGCGACCGCCCGCGCTCCGGGACACGGACACCGCTCGGAGCGGAGGGCAGGCGGTGCCGGGTACGGACTGCGGATACGCCGTGCCGCAGCCGTGCGCACCTGGGCACCCGCACCCGCGAACAGAGGTGCGGCGAGCACCGGGGGCGAACCAGCCCAGGTCGCGGACAGCGACACCGCGCACGCTCCCGGGCCCCTGGGCACCGAGCCGGGCGACCGCGTGCGGGTGCGGCCCCGGCGTGACGAACCGTAGGCAGGCGCCGGGACACGGACACCGCTCGGAGCGGAGGCAGGCGGCGCGGGACGCCGACGGCGGATATGACGTGCCGCAGCCATGTACGCCCGGCCCCCGTGGACATCGCGCCGTGCGACACCTTCCGCCGAGGCCTGGTTTCCGGGACCGGGGCGTTGTCAGTGGGGGGTGCCAGACTGGGCAGCAGGCTCACGACACCGGTGCAGGACCGACGCACGAGGAGTGATCGGCATGGCAGGTACGGGCGGTGGGCGGCCGAGTATTTTTCCGACGTTGCTCTACGTGGACGCGAAAGCCGCGATCAAACAGCTCACGGAGGCCTTCGGGTTCACCGAACTCTCGGTGTACGAGGGCGAGGACGGCTCGGTGCTGCACGCCGAGCTGGTGCAGGGCAACGGGGCCGTGATGATCGGCTCCAAGGGCCGCGGCGGCGTCTTCGACGCGGCGATGAAGGACGCGGGCCCCGCGGGTGTGTACGTCGTCGTGGACGACGTGGACACACACCACCAGCGCGCCGTGGACCACGGCGCGGACATCCTGATGCCCCCGACGGACCAGGACTACGGCTCGCGGGACTACATGGCCCGGGACGCCGAGGGCAACATCTGGAGCTTCGGCACGTACGCCCCCGAGATAGCGGCCTGAGCGGCCCCTCTCGCCCGCCCGGCTATCCCCCGGTATGCACCTGGAAGGCCGCCCGGCGGACGGCCTTGGCCAGGGCGGGGTCGGGGTGGGCCGCGGCGAGCGCGACCAGGACCTGCACGGTGCGGGGATGACCGACGGCGCGCACCTCGTCCAGCAGTTGCGGGACGGTGGGCTGCACCGCGGACTCCAGGTGGCGGACGAGCAGCGGCGCCTCGCCGTGGTCGGCGACCGCGGCGGCGGTGTCCACCCACAGCCAGGTGGCCTCTTCCCGGGTGAGGACCTCGTGGGCGTCCTCCGGGTCGGCACCGTCGTGCTCGGCGAGCCACAGCAGGGCGTACGGCCGCAGGGTCGGATCGTCGACCACCGCGCGGACGTCGGGTTCGGCGGGGGCGCCTACGACACGCAGCGCCTCGAAGGCGAGGCCGCGCAGCAGGGCGTCCTCGCCACGGGCGGCGCCGATGAGTTCGGTGACGGCGCTGCCGACGGTGCGCGCGGCGAGCCAGGCGCGGTACTCGGCGCGGGCCGCGTTGGGGCGGAGCTGGGCGCAGCCGCGCAGCATGGCCTCGGCGGCCTGCTCGATGTTCCCGGCGGGGCTCTGCGCGGCCACGCAGATCTGCTCCAGCTTGACCCAGACCGCCCAGCTGCCCAGCGGGGTGAGCGTGGCCTGGCCGTCGCCGCAGGTGAGGGCGCCGACGGAGGCGAGGGCGTGCAGGGACCAGTCGAGCAGGGGGGCGAGCGGGGTGTCCCCGACGGGTGCGGGTTCCGCCGCGTCGGCGCCGACGGGGGGCACGACGGTGGTGAGGCTCGCGGGCCCTGGCTCGTAGGGGACTTCGCAGCGCTCGGTGCGCAGTTCGGTGACCCGCTGCTGGAGCAGGTCGAGAAGCTGCTCGACCGGGACGGGACCGGCGGACAGCTGGAGGAAGGAGAGCACCTGGGGCATGGCCGAGACGACCTCGGCGACCGCGGCGGGCTCGTGGTCCGGGGGTTCCGGGTGGGCGAGCGACCAGGCGTCGAAGAGGGCGACCCAGCCGCGCAGTACGGCACTGTCGTCCCGGTCCCAGGCGCGCAGCCGCCAGCCGGGGCGCGCGCTGTCGCCGTGCACCTCGACGAGGCCGGCGAGGCGGGCGATGTCCCAGTCGGCCCGGACCTGAGCCGAGGTCAGGCCCAGGTCGGCGGCCGCCCGTTCGGCGGTCGCGTCGGAGAGGGTGGCCTTGCCGTCGTCGGTCCCACCGGCGCGGCCGGGGCCGAGGGCGGCGTCGGCCCAGTGGGCGACGCGGGCCGCGTCGGCCAGACCGGAGCGCGCCATTCTGGCCAGTTCCACGGGGGCCGGTGTGCCCTCCGGAGGGCGCGGTGCGGGGCGGCGCGAGGGCCGCTGGTTCATCGCTCTGGGGGCGGCGGCCAGGGGTCGCGGTCGGACAAGTCGAAGCCTGGAGTCGCGCGGGATACGGGACGTCACGGGTGCAGTCTTCCGGTTGACGGTCCGAAAACCCAAACGGAATGTCACGGCGGGCGACGGGGCTGGCCAACGCACGCGCTCCGGCGGGGGCCGGGGAGGCGGGTTCAGGCCAGTGGTACGGCCTTAAACGGAACGGCCGGGACCGGGCTTGCGGCCCGGGCGCCCGGCAGGCGGGAGAGTGCGGGAAACCTCACATCAGCGGGGTCAGGAACCGGCGCAGCCGCTCCTCGTACTCCTTCGGGTCGGCGTTCCACATCGCCGCGTGCGGGGCGTGCGGCACCGTGTGGAGGGCGACGCGGTCGGGGCGGCGGGCGGCGAGCCGACGGGAGTGGGCCCAGGGGGCCACCTCGTCGTCCGGGCCGTGGATGATCAGGGTGGGCACCCTGAGCTGGTCGGGGTCCGCGGTCTCGGCGACATGGTCGGCGTGCAGGCCGGCCCGGCCCTGGGCGGCGCGCACCGCGAGCGGCAACAGGGCCTCCGGGGTGCGCCGGGCCGTGGCCAGGGCGCGCAGCGTGGCCTCCCAGCTGAGGACCGGCGAGTCGAGGACCAGACCGGCGACGTGGTCGCGCACCGGGGAGTGCAGGGCGGCGCGCAGCGCCATGGTGGCGCCGGTGGACCAGCCGTACAGGACGACGCGGCGCGCGCCGTACCGGACGGCGTAGCGGATCGCCGCGTCCAGGTCGCGCCATTCGGTCTCGCCGAGGTGGTTGAGTCCGTCCGGCGGGCGGGGTGCGCCGAGGTCGCCGCGGTAGGCGAGGTCGAGCACCGGGAGGCGCCGGTGGTGCAGGAACCCCATGACGTTCATGGGGTGCTCGCGGGTGGTGCCCAGGCCGTGCACGGTGATCACCCAGGTGTCCCGGTATCCGGGCACGAACCAGGCGGGCAGGGCGCCGAGTTCGCCGGGCACGTCGATGTCGGCGTGGTCGAGGCCGAGGGCGGTGCTCGGGTTGCCGACGTGCACGTTCGGGGTGAGCCAGACCCTGTCGCCGGAGTCGAGGGTGCCGTGCGTGACCCGTTCCAGGCGGCGTACGACGGTGTCGGCCTTGTGCTCGGCGGACTCCAGGACGGGTCCGACGACGGCGTGCGAGCCGTCGCCGGAGAGGCCGTAGAGGCCGGGGCGCAGGGAGGCCAGGTCGCGGGTGAGCGTGATCCGGCCCGCGGCGGTGCCGTGCACGGTGAGCCGGGGCTCGGTGGGCAGTGGCCGGCCGGGCGGCGCCTTGAGTGCGGCGTCGCTGGCTATCCGTCCGGCGGCGACGCCGGCCGCGCCGGCCGCCAGGACCGCGGTGACGGCTGCGGCCGTCGCTGTGACAGTGCGCACGCCTCCAGTGTCCCGGCGGACCCGGTCACCGGCCAGTGGGCGCAGGCCCGTCCGGTGACACCTGCGGTTTTCGGCCGGTGGCACCGGGTGTTCCCGGAGGGCGCCGGACCTCCCCGACGGCCGTCAGCGGCGCTGGCCGTATCCCCGCAGTCGCTCCCCGGCCTCGTCCAGCTGCCGCTCCGACAGCAGCGACGGTGTCAGGCCGGGTACCGATGACGCCGTCAGCCACAGCCGGCACATCCACTCCAGCTGGGCGGTGCGGTCGTAGGCCTGGTCGAGGGAAGTGCCGTAGGTGAGGGTGCCGTGGTTCTGGAGGAGGCAGCCCGAGCGGTCGGTGAGGGCCTGGAGCATGTTCTCGGCCAACTCGTCGGTGCCGTACGTCGCATAGGGGGCGACCCGGACGGGGCCGCCGAGGGCACCGGTCATGTAGTGGATCGACGGGAGTTCGGTGACGAGCGTCGAGACGGCGGTCGCGTGGACGGCGTGGGTGTGCACGACGGCGCGGGCGTCGGTGGTGCGGTAGACGGCGAGGTGCAT
Organism: Streptomyces sp. NPDC001406; assembly: GCF_042895285.1. NCBI lineage: Bacteria > Bacillati > Actinomycetota > Actinomycetes > Kitasatosporales > Streptomycetaceae > Streptomyces > Streptomyces sp. NPDC001406. The sequence goes on along the minus strand of NZ_JBIAWG010000003.1, from coordinate 558,874 downwards.
GGGCAGCTCGCTGGTCGGGACGAGGGTGCCGAGCACCTGCCGCCCGGCGAGGTCCACCCCGGTGACGTCGTCCGGCGTCAGCCGGTCGTAGGGCACGCCCGACGGCGTGACCAGCACGGTGTCTCCGACGCGCACGGACACATTGCCGGAGGTGCCGACGACCAGTCCGTCGGACACGGTCCGGCGGGCCGTCGCGACGAGCGACTCCCAGGCGTGCGCCTCCCCGTCGGACGCAGACCTCCTCCGTACCTCCGGCACAGGCGGTGCGCCCTCCCGGTCATCGCGTCCGTCCCGCTGGTCCCGCCGCTGCTCAGCCATGCGGCGATCCTGCCAGCCGGCGCCCCGGCGTCCGCGGCGGGCCTGCCGAAGGGACACGGCGTCCCGTCCCACCAGGTCGTCTGCGGGGTGACCAAAGTCTCTTCGACGGGCCGTGGAACCGGCTGAGGTCGTTCGCCCGGGGCAACCGGTCAAGGGGCGTCTGGGCCGCCGGGCCGGAGTGGAGCGGCGGCCCCTCGTTTGCGACACCCTGAGTCCTGCCCCAGTTCACCTTCCGTTCACCCAGGTTGCCTACGGTCAACCAGCCAATGACGTCCTCTGAACGATTGCCTGGGTAAATGGAAAACTTCTCGCTGATCCTCGCGATTGTGGTGATAACCGCACTCGCGTTTGATTTCACGAACGGTTTCCACGACACCGCCAACGCGATGGCCACGACCATCTCGACCGGTGCGCTCAAGCCCAAGGTCGCGGTGGCCATGTCCGCCGCGCTCAACCTTGTAGGCGCCTTCCTCTCCGTGGAGGTCGCCAACACGATCTCCAAGGGTCTCGTCGACGAGACCGGCATCCGTCCCGAGGTCATCTTCGCCGCCCTGGTCGGCGCGATCCTCTGGAACCTGCTGACCTGGCTGGTCGGGCTCCCGTCCAGCTCCTCGCACGCCCTGATGGGCGGTCTGATCGGCGCGACGATCGCGTCGGCCGGCACCGGCGCCGTCCACGGCGGCGTGCTCGTCACCAAGGTCCTGATCCCGGCCGTCGCGGCCCCGATCGTCGCCGGCGTGGCCGCCATGCTCGCCACGAGGTTCTCCTACGGGCTGGGCAAGGACGCCGACAGCGCGGCCACCCGCAAGGGCTACCGCGCCGGCCAGATCGCCTCCGCCGGTCTCGTCTCCCTCGCCCACGGCACCAACGACGCGCAGAAGACGATGGGCATCATCACCCTCGCGCTGATCGCCGGCGGCGCCATCGCCCCCGACTCCAACCCTCCCGTCTGGGTGATCCTCTCCGCCGGCCTCGCCATCGCGCTCGGCACCTACATCGGCGGCTGGCGCATCATCCGCACCATGGGCAAGGGCCTGACCGACCTTCAGCCGCAGCAGGGCTTCTCCGCCCAGACCAGCGCCGCGACGGTCATCCTGGCCTCCTCCCACCTGGGCTTCTCCCTCTCCACCACGCACGCCGTCTCCGGCTCCGTGATGGGCGCGGGCATGGGCCGCAAGGGCGGCGTGGTCCGCTGGTCCACCGCGACCCGCATGGTCGTGGCCTGGGCGCTGACCCTGCCGGCGGCCGCTCTGGTCGCTGCGCTCGCGGAGTCCGTGACCGACCTGGGCAATTGGGGCACCGCGGTCGTCGCCGTCTTCCTGATCGCCTCCAGCGCCGCGATCTGGAAGCTCTCCCGCCGCCAGGTGGTCGACCACAGCAACGTCAACGACACCGAGGAACCGGCCGGTGTGGTGACCACCGCGATGGCCGCCGTGACGCCGCCCCCGGCGGGCACCGTGACCGAGGACCTGACGGCCACCATCCCGTCCCCCGCGACTGCCCCCGCCACCGACCCGGCCGCCCCTCCGGCCGCCACCGTCTGACCCCGAGACCCGGTTACTAAGGAAGCATCACCATGAAGATCGACTGGGCAGCCCTCGGCTCCGTCTTCGGCGTCAGCCTCGTGGTCACCGTGGGCCTCGTGGCCCTGTTCACCCTGGGCGTCAAGGGCCTCGCGCACCGCGAGCGCGCCACGGCCCAGGGCGGCTCCGCCCCCCTCGCGGTCACCGGAGCGTACGTCTGCTTCGCGGCCTGCGCGGCGGCGGTGGCGTACGGCATCTACCTGATCATGGCCAAGGCCTGACCCCGGCCCAGCTCACGGCCAAGGCCTGAGCGAGCTTCACCGGGCTCCTCCCCGATGCTTCGGGGAGGAGCCTTTTCGCGTGCCCCCACACCCGCCCGCGCAGCGCCGGTGTGGGCCTCAGCACACTCTCCCCTTGCAGGTCAACGGCAAGTTGACGGCCCTTCCGGGGGCGTGGTGGACTGCCGGAGCCATGTACGGCGGCAAGGGAGGAAGCCGGTGTGAATCCGGCGCGGTCCCGCCACTGTCACCGGGGAAGAACTCTCCGGAAGCCAGGAACTCCCACCGCCGGTCTCGTCGAACCAGGGCGCGGACACCCTGAGTGAGGACATATCGCCATGCTCGGCTGCCGATTGAGGTACAGCACCAGGTCGCTGCTCGACCCCACGGCCGGCTGAGCCGATGCGTGCCGATCGCGTCTTCGCGTACGGCGCCTCCGCCGGCCTCCTCGGTGACCTTCTCCTGGGCGATCCACGCCGTGGGCATCCGGTCGCCGCGTTCGGGCGTGCGGCAAGCGCCGTGGAGCGGGTGCTGTGGCGGGACCACCGCGGCCGGGGCGCCCTGCACACCGCCGCGTGCGTCGGTGGGGCCGTGGCCCTCGGCGCCCTCGCCCGCCGAGCCGTACGTCCCTCCCCCGCCGCCTCCGTCGCGCTCACCGCTGCCGCCACCTGGGCCGTGGTCGGGGGGACTTCGCTCGCCCGGGAGGCCCAGGCCGTCGGGCGTGCCCTGGAGGCGGGCGACGTGGCAGGGGCCCGTGCCCGGCTGCCTCACCTCTGCGGACGCGATCCGCAGGCGCTCGACGCCGACGGGATCGCCCGGGCCGTGGTCGAGTCCGTCGCGGAGAACACGTCCGACGCCGTCGTAGGGGCGCTGGTGTGGGGCGCCGTGGGCGGCGTGCCCGGACTGCTCGGGTTCCGCGCGGTCAACACCCTTGACGCCATGGTCGGGCACAAGTCCCCCCGGTACCGGCGCTACGGGTGGGCCTCCGCCCGGCTCGACGACGTCGCCGGATGGCCGGGGGCCCGCCTCACCGCCGTACTGGCCGCCGTCGCGGGCCCGGATCCGCGCGGCGCCCTGCGTGCCTGGCGGGCCGACGCACGCCGGCATCCCAGTCCCAACGCCGGTCCCGTCGAGGCCTCCTTCGCGGGGGCCCTGGGCGTGCGGCTCGGCGGAACCCTCTCCTACGGAGGGCGGGTCGAGCTCCGGCCCGTGCTCAACGGTGCCGGCCGCGCCGTGGCCACCGAGGACATCGACCGGGCCGTACGGCTCTCCCGTCGGGTCGGTCTGCTCGCGCTCGGCGTCGGAGTCGCCGTGCGCGGCGTCGTAAGCAAGGCAAAGGGGGGCACGTCATGAACGGTGGTCTGCTCGTCGCCGGCACCACCTCCGACGCGGGCAAGAGCGTCGTGACGGCGGGGATCTGCCGGTGGCTGGTGCGACAGGGCGTCAAGGTCGCGCCCTTCAAGGCGCAGAACATGTCCCTCAACTCGTTCGTGACGCGCGAGGGCGCCGAGATCGGACGGGCACAGGCCATGCAGGCCCAGGCGTGCCGGGTGGAGCCCAGCGCGCTGATGAATCCCGTGCTGCTCAAGCCCGGTGGTGAGCAGAGCAGCCAAGTCGTGCTGCTGGGGAAGCCGGTGGGCGAGTTGAGCGCCCGCGGCTATCACGGGGGCCGGCAGCAGAGACTTCTCGGAACCGTTCTCGACTGTCTCGCCGAGCTGCGGGGCACGTATGACGCGGTGATCTGTGAGGGGGCGGGCTCTCCCGCCGAGATCAATCTGCGGCGGACCGACATCGTGAACATGGGGATCGCGCGCAACGCCCGGCTCCCTGTGCTCGTCGTCGGCGACATCGACCGCGGGGGCGTATTCGCCTCCTTCTTCGGGACCGTGGCCCTGCTCTCGCCCGAGGACCAGGAACTGGTCGCCGGGTTCCTGGTGAACAAGTTCCGTGGGGACGTGTCCCTGCTGGAGCCGGGGCTCGACATGCTGAACGGGCTCACCGGGCGGCGCACCTACGGAGTGCTGCCGTTCCGGCACGGGCTCGGCATAGACGAGGAGGACGGGCTGCGCGTCTCGCTGCGCGGCACCGTGCGCGAGTCGTCCGTCGCCCCGCCCGTCGGGGAGGACGTGCTGCGGGTCGCCGTCTGCGCGATCCCGCTCATGTCCAACTTCACCGACGTGGACGCCCTGGCCGCCGAGCCCGGTGTCGTCGTGCGGTTCGTGGACCGGCCGGAGGAACTCGCCGACGCCGACCTCGTCGTGATCCCGGGCACCCGGGGCACGGTCCGGGCACTGGAGTGGCTGCGGAAGCGGGGACTGGCGGACGCCATCGTCACAAGGGCCCGCGAGGGCGGGCCCGTTCTCGGCATCTGCGGCGGCTTCCAGGTGCTCGGCGAGCACATCGAGGACGACGTCGAGAGCCGCGAGGGACACGTGGACGGGCTCGGGATCCTGCCCGTGCGGGTGCGGTTCGCCAAGGAGAAGACCCTCACCCGGCCCGTCGGCGAAGCCCTCGGCGAGCACGTCGAGGGGTACGAGATCCACCACGGGGTCGCCGACGTCCACGGCGGGGAGACGTTCTTCTCCGACGGCAGTGGACGCAGCCTGGACGGCTGTCGGGTCGGTCAGACCTGGGGCACGCACTGGCACGGCTCCCTGGAGTCGGACGCTTTCCGGCGGGCCTTCCTGCGCGAGGTGGCGGCCGCCGCGGGCCGCCGCTTCGTACCGGCGCCCGACACCTCGTTCGCCGCGCTGCGCGAGGAGCAGCTCGACCGGCTCGGCGACCTGATCGAACAGCACGCGGACACGGACGCGCTCTGGCGGCTCATCGAGTCGGGCGCGCCGCAAGGACTGCCCTTCATTCCACCGGGAGCGCCCGCATGAGCACAGTGTTGTTGTTGTCGACCGCCGACACCGATCTGCTGGCGGCCCGGGCCTCCAGTGCGTCCTACCTGATCGGCAACCCGACCCGGGTCGACGTCACCGAGGAGCTTCCGGAACTCCTCCGGCAGGCCGACCTCGCCGTCGTACGGCTGCTCGGCGGCAAGCGGGCCTGGGAGGAAGGGCTCGCCGCGCTGAAGGCCGCGGGGATCCCGACCGTGCTGCTGGGCGGGGAGACGGTACCCGACGCCGAGTTGATGGCCGAGTCGTCCGTGCCGGCCGGTGTCGTGGCCGAGGCGCTGCGCTACCTCGTCGAGGGCGGACCCGCCAACCTCACCGAACTGGCGCGCTTCCTGTCCGACACCGTGCTGCTGACGGGCGAGGGCTTCGACGAGCCGCGGAAGATGCCCGAGTACGGCGTCCACGGCGAACGTGCCCTCGTCGAGGGCCGGCCCACCGTCGGGGTGCTCTTCTACCGGGCCCATGAGCTGAGCGGCAACACCGCCTTCGTCGACACGCTGTGCGACGCGATCGAGGCGCGGGGCGCCAACGCGCTTCCCGTGTACTGCGGTTCGCTGCGCGGTGCCGACGCCGGGCTGTACGAGATCCTCGGCCGGGCCGACGCCCTGGTCGCCACGGTCCTCGCCGCCGGCGGCACCCACGCCTCACAGGCCTCGGCGGGCGGCGACGAGGAGGCCTGGGACATCGGGGCGCTCGCCGACCTCGACATCCCGGTGCTGCAAGGGCTCTGCCTGACCTCCTCCCGTGCCACGTGGGACGCGTCCGACGCCGCCCTCTCCCCCATGGACGCGGCGATGCAGGTCGCGATCCCGGAGTTCGACGGCCGCCTGATCACCGTGCCGTTCTCCTTCAAGGAGCAGGGTCCGGACGACGTCCCGGTGTACATCGCCGACCCCGAGCGGGCCGGACGCGTCGCCGGAATCGCCGTACGGCACGCGCAGTTGAAGCACAAGGCGAACGCGGACAAGAAGGTGGCGCTGGTCTTCACCGCCTACCCGACCAAGCACTCGCGCGTCGGCAACGCGGTGGGCCTCGACACCCCGGCCTCCGCGGTCCGGGTCCTCGACGCGCTGCGGGACGCCGGCTATTCCCTCACCGAATACCCCGACAACGGCGACGAGTTGATCCACCGGCTCATCGAGGCCGGCGGCCATGACGTCGAATGGCTCACCGAGGAGCAGCTGGCCGCGGCGCCCGCGCGCGTGCCGCTCGCCGACTACCGGGCGTGGTTCGACAAGCTCGACCCCGAGCTGCGGGACGGCATGCTGGAGGCGTGGGGCGAGCCGCCGGGCTCGCTGTACGTCGACGGCGACGACATCGTCCTCGCCTCCCTCCGGTTCGGGAACGTCGTCGTGATGATCCAGCCGCCGCGCGGCTTCGGCGAGAACCCGATCGCGATCTACCACGACCCGGACATGCCGCCGTCGCACCACTACATGGCCGCCTACCGCTGGCTGGAGAACAGCTTCGGAGCGGACGCGATCGTGCACATGGGCAAGCACGGCACGATGGAGTGGCTGCCGGGCAAGGGCCTTGGTCTGAGCGCCGGTTGTGCGCCGGACGCGGTCCTCGGCGATCTGCCGCTGATCTACCCGTTCATCGTCAACGACCCCGGCGAGGGCACCCAGGCCAAGCGGCGCGGGCACGCCACGGTCGTCGACCATCTGGTCCCGCCGATGGCCCGCGCCGACACCTACGGCGACCTCGCCAAGCTGGAGCAGCTGCTCGACGAGTACGCGCTGGTCTCCGACCTGGACCCGACCAAGGCGCCTGCCGTACGGGCGCAGATCTGGACGCTGGTCAAGGCGGCCGAGCTGCACCACGACCTGCACGTGGACGAGCAGCCCGAGGACGACGACTTCGACTCGTTCGTCATGCACATCGACGGCTATCTGTGCGAGATCAAGGACGTGCAGATCCGGGACGGCCTGCACATTCTCGGTGGCGGACCGGTCGCGGAGCCGCGCGTCAACCTGGTCCTCGCCGTGCTGCGCGCCTCGCAGGTGTGGGGCGGGCAGGCGAACGCCCTGCCGGGGCTGCGGGCCTCGCTCGCCGAGCACTTCGGGCTGGTCGAGAAGGAGCTGCTCGCCGAGCCGGGCGCGCCGGTGAAGGTGCCGGTGGAGCTGACGGACCTGGTCGAGGTCCCGCCCGTCTCCCACCACCACCCTTCCAAGGAAGGCGCTCCGCGCCCTTTTGTTCCTTCGCGCACGGCCGCCGACGCCATCGACCTGCTGGAGCAGCTGTGCCGGCGGTTCGCGGAGGGGATGGAGGAGCGCGGCTGGGACGGGGCGGCGGTCCCGGGCCTCGTCCGTGACGCCCTCGGCACCGAACTCCCCGACGCCGTCGCCGTGCTGGAGTTCGCCTGCGCCGAGGTCGTGCCGCGCCTGGCGCGGACCACCGACGAGATCGGCCACATCCTCCGGGCGCTGAACGGCGGTTACGTCCCCGCCGGTCCCTCGGGCTCCCCCACCCGCGGCCTGGTCAACGTCCTGCCGACCGGCCGGAACTTCTACTCGGTCGACCCCAAGGCCATTCCGTCCCGGCTGAGCTGGGAGGTCGGCCAGTCGCTCGCCGACTCGCTGGTGCAGCGGTATCTGCAGGACACGGGCGAGTACCCGAAGTCCGTCGGTCTGACGGTCTGGGGCACGTCCGCGATGCGCACCCAGGGCGACGACATCGCCGAGATCCTGGCACTGCTGGGCTGCCGCCCGGTGTGGGACGACGCCTCGCGCCGGGTCACCGGCTTCGAGATCGTGTCCCTGGAGGAGCTCGGCCGGCCGCGCATTGACGTCACGGTCCGTATCTCGGGCTTCTTCCGGGACGCGTTCCCGCACGTGGTCGGGCTGATCGACGACGCGGTGCGGGCGGTGGCCGAGCTGGCCGAGCCCGCCGAGCGGAACTTCGTGCGCGCCCACGCCGACGAGGACACCGCCGAGCACGGCGACCGGCGGCGCGCGACGGCCCGGGTCTTCGGCTCGAAGCCGGGGGCGTACGGCGCCGGGCTGCTGCCGCTGATCGACGCCCGCAACTGGCGCTCGGACGCGGACCTGGCCGAGGTGTACGCCGTCTGGGGCGGCTACGCATACGGGCGGGGGCTCGACGGGCGGGCGGCGCGCGGGGACATGGAGACGGCGTTCCGGCGGATCGCGGTGGCGGCGAAGAACGTCGACACCCGCGAGCACGACCTCGTCGACGCCGACGACTACTTCCAGTACCACGGCGGCATGGTGGCCATGGTCCGCCATCTGACCGGGGCCTCCCCCGAGGCGTACGTCGGCGACTCGGCCGTGCCCGACCAGGTGAAGACCCGGACGCTGGGCGAGGAGACTCATCGCGTCTTCCGCGCCCGCGTGGTCAACCCGCGCTGGATGGCGGCCATGCGGCGGCACGGCTACAAGGGCGCCTTCGAGATGGCGGCGACGGTCGACTACCTCTTCGGGTACGACGCCACGGCCGGCGTCGTGGACGACTGGATGTACGAGAAGCTCAGCGCCGAGTACGTCTTCGACGCGGAGAACCGGGACTTCATGAAGAAGTCCAACCCCTGGGCGCTGCGCGGGATCACGGAGCGGCTGCTGGAGGCGGCCGACCGCGGGCTGTGGGCCGAGCCGGACGCGGACACCCTGGAGCGGCTGCGGGCCACCTACCTGGAGCTGGAAGGCGACTTGGAGGGCGACGAGAAGTGAGTACCCCCTTTCCGTTCACGGCCGTCGTCGGTCAGGACGACCTGCGGCTCGCGCTGCTGCTGAACGCCGTGTCGCCGGCGGTCGGCGGTGTGCTGGTGCGCGGCGAGAAGGGCACCGCCAAGTCGACGGCCGTACGGGCCCTTTCGGCGCTGCTGCCCGAGGTCGACGTCGTCTCCGGCTGCCGCTTCTCCTGTGCCCCCGGCTCCCCCGACCCCGCCTGCCCGGACGGGCCGCACGAACCGGGGGCGTTCGAGTCCCGTCCGGCACGCATGGTGGAGCTGCCCGTCGGCGCCTCCGAGGACCGGCTGGTGGGCGCCCTGGACATCGAGCGGGCGCTCGCCGAGGGCGTGAAGGCCTTCGAGCCCGGCCTGCTCGCCGACGCGCACCGCGGGATCCTGTACGTCGACGAGGTCAACCTGCTCCACGACCACCTCGTCGACCTGCTCCTTGACGCCGCCGCGATGGGCGCCTCCTACGTCGAGCGCGAGGGTGTCTCCGTGCGGCATGCGGCCCGCTTCCTGCTCGTCGGCACCATGAACCCCGAAGAGGGGGAACTGCGCCCGCAGTTGCTCGACCGGTTCGGGCTGACCGTCGAGGTCGCGGCCTCGCGGGAGCCGGACCAGCGGGTGGAGGTCGTACGGCGGCGGCTGGCGTACGACGACGACCCCGACGGTTTCGCCACGCGGTGGGCCGGCGAGGAGGCCGCCGTACGGCAACGGATCGTGGCGGCACGGGAGTTGCTGCCGCAGGTGCGGCTGGGCGACGGGGCGCTGCGGCAGATCGCGGCCACCTGTGCCGCCTTCGAGGTCGACGGTATGCGGGCCGACATCGTGATGGCGCGTACGGCGACCGCGCTGGCGGCCTGGGCGGGGCGGACCGATGTGCTCGCCGAGGACGTACGGCAGGCGGCCCTGCTGGCGCTGCCGCACCGCCGCAGGCGGAACCCCTTCGACGCCCCGGGACTCGACGAGCACAAGCTCGACGAGACGCTGGAGGAGTTCTCCGGCGACGGCGACGACGATTCCGAACCCGATCCCGATCCCGACGGTGGCGGACCGGGCGGGGGCGGCGGGCAGCCCGCGCCGGACGCCGGTCCGCAGGGCGGTGACACGGCTGCCCGGCCCGAGACCGGGGAGGGCGGCGAGCCGCAGGCGTCCGGCTCCGCGGAGCGGTCCCCCGTCCGCGCCGCCGAGCCCTTCCGCACGAAGGTGCTGAGCGTGCCCGGGATCGGCGAGGGCGCCGCCGGGCGGCGTTCGCGGGCGCGGACCGAGCACGGGCGCACGACCGGGGCGCGGCGGCCGCAGGGCAAGCTGTCCAAGCTGCACCTGGCGGCCACCGTCCAGGCGGCGGCACCGCATCAGCGGGCGCGCGGCCGCTCCGGGCCGGGACTTGTCGTACGCCGGGACGATCTGCGGCAGGCCACCCGCGAGGGGCGTGAGGGGAACCTCGTGCTCTTCGTGGTCGACGCCTCCGGATCGATGGCGGCGCGGCAGCGGATGGGCGCCGTGAAGGGTGCCGTGCTGTCGCTGCTGCTCGACGCCTACCAGCGCCGGGACAAGGTGGGACTGGTGACCTTCCGCGGCAAGGACGCGCAGGTCGCGCTGCCGCCGACCTCGTCCGTGGACGCGGCGGCGGCCCGGCTGGAATCGCTGCCGACGGGCGGGCGGACCCCGCTCGCGGCCGGGCTGCTGAAGGCGCACGAGGTGCTGCGGGTCGAGCGGCTGCGGGATCCGGCGCGCCGGGCGCTCGTCGTGGTGGTGACCGACGGGCGGGCCACGGGTGGTCCGGAGCCGGTCGCCCTGGCGGGGCGTGCGGCGCGGCTGTTCGCGGCCGAGCAGGTCGCCTCCGTGGTCGTGGACTGCGAGTCGGGGCCGGTGCGGCTGGGGCTGGCCGGACAGCTCGCGGGTGAGCTGGGCGGTACGGCGGTGACGCTGGACGAGCTGCGGGCCGACAGCATCGCCGGGTTGGTCAGGAATGTGCAGGGGACATCGAGGAGGGCCGCGTAATGCCTCAGGGGCAGCCGAGTGTGATCCCGGACGACGGGCTGACGACGCGGCAGCGGCGCAACCGGCCGCTCGTCGTCGTCCACACGGGCATCGGCAAGGGGAAGTCCACCGCCGCGTTCGGGCTCGCGCTGCGCGCCTGGAACCAGGGGTGGCCCATCGGAGTGTTCCAGTTCGTCAAGTCGGCGAAGTGGAAGGTCGGCGAGGAGAACGCGCTCAAGGTGCTGGGCGCCTCCGGCGAGGGCGGGACCGTCGACTGGCACAAGATGGGCGAGGGCTGGTCGTGGGTCCAGCGGGACCTTCAGGGTGACAACTCGACCAACGAGGAGAAGGCCCGCGAGGGCTGGGAGCAGGTCAAGCGGGACCTGGCCGCCGAGACGTACAAGCTGTACGTGCTCGACGAGTTCGCGTACCCGATGCACTGGGGCTGGGTCGACACCGACGAGGTGGTGCAGGTGCTGCGCGACCGGCCGGGGACCCAGCACGTGGTGATCACCGGGCGGAACGCTCCGGAGAAGCTTCTCGACCTCGCGGACCTCGTGACCGACATGTCCAAGGTCAAGCACCCCATGGACGCGGGTCAGAAGGGGCAGAGAGGCATCGAGTGGTGATGTCCCCGTCCGTGCCCCGGCTGGTCATCGCCGCGCCCTCATCGGGCAGCGGCAAGACCACCGTCGCCACGGGGTTGATGGCCGCGCTGACCGCGCGGGGGCTCGCCGTGTCCCCGCACAAGGTCGGCCCCGACTACATCGACCCCGGATATCACGCGCTCGCCACCGGGCGCGTGGGGCGGAACCTCGACGCGTACCTGTGCGGGCCGGAGCTGGTCGGTCCGCTGTTCGTGCACGGTGCGCGCGGCTGCGACATCGCGGTCGTCGAGGGGGTGATGGGGCTGTACGACGGGGCCGCCGGGGAGGGCGAACTGGCCTCCACCGCACATGTGGCGAAGCTGCTGCGGGCGCCGGTGGTACTGGTCGTCGACGCCTCGTCGCAGTCGCGGTCGGTGGCCGCGCTGGTGCACGGGTTCGCCTCCTGGGATCCGGAGGTGCGGGTCGGGGGCGTGATCCTGAACAAGGTCGCGTCGGACCGGCACGAGGAGCTGCTGCGGGACGCGTTGGACTCCGTCGGGGTGCCGGTGCTGGGGGTGTTGCGGCGGGCGCCGCAGGTGGACACGCCGTCCCGGCACCTGGGCCTGGTGCCGGTCGCCGAGCGGCGGGCGGAGGCGGTAGCGGCCGTCGCGGCGATGGGCGCACAGGTCTCCGACGGCTGTGATCTGGATGCGCTGATGGCGCTGGCGCGTGGTGCCGGTGCGTTGTCGGGTGCGGCCTGGGACCCGGCCGAGGCCGTCGCCCCGCCCACCCACGAGCACCCGACTCGGTCGGCCGAGAAGCCGACGCCCGTAGTGGCTGTCGCCGGTGGAGAAGCGTTCACCTTCTCCTACGCCGAGCACACCGAACTCCTCACCGCTGCCGGCGCCGACGTCGTCCCCTTCGACCCCCTCCGCGACGAGCAACTGCCCGACGGAACACGCGGGTTGGTCATCGGCGGCGGGTTCCCCGAGGTGTACGCGGCCGAGCTGTCCGCCAACGAGCCGCTCAGGAAGGCCGTCGCGGCGCTCGCGGAATTTGGCGCTCCCGTGGCCGCCGAGTGCGCCGGGCTGCTCTATCTGTGCCGGGAGCTGGACGGACGGCCCATGTGCGGGGTGCTCGACGCCACCGCCCGGATGAGCGAGCGGCTCACACTCGGGTACCGGGACGCCGTGGCCGTGAGCGACAGCGTGCTCGCCGTGGCGGGGACGCGGATGCGGGGGCACGAGTTCCACCGGACCGTCGTCGAGCCCGGCTCGGGGGCGGCTCCCGCCTGGGGTGTGCGCGCCCCTCGACGGCGGGTCGAAGGTTTCGTACAGCAGGGTGTGCACGCGAGTTATCTGCACACGCACTGGGCGTCCGTGCCCGGTGCGGCCCGTCGGTTCGTGGAGAGGTGCAGGACGTCATGAGCAGCAGGCTGATCGGTGTCGGGGTGGGGCCGGGCGACCCGGAGCTGGTGACCGTCAAGGGCGTCAACGCCCTGCGCGCGGCCGATGTCGTCGTCGTACCGGTCATGGACTCCGGAGAACGCGGGCGGGCCGAGGCGACCGTGCTGCACTACGTCCCCGGGGAGAAGGTCGTCCGGGTCGTGTTCGCGCTCAACGAGCGGACCGACCGGGGGCGCCGCGAGGCCGCCTGGGACGCGGCCGGTGAGCGGGTCGCCGGGCTGCTCCGGGAGCGGGGCGCGGTCGCCTTCGCGACCATCGGCGATCCCAACGTGTACTCGACCTTCACCTATCTCGCGCAGACGATCGCGGAGCTGGTGCCGGGCACGGTCGTCGAGACCGTGCCGGGGATCACCGCGATGCAGGATCTCGCGGCGCGCTCGGGGGCCGTGCTGACCGAGGGTACCGAGCCGTTGACGCTCGTTCCGGTCACCGCCGGGGCGGCCGTGCTCAAGGAGGCGCTGAACGGTCCGGGGACGGTCGTGGCGTACAAGTTCGGACGGCAGGCCGGGGAGGTCGCCGAGGCGCTGCGGGAGACCGGGCGGATCGACGACGCGGTGTGGGGGTCGGCGCTCGGGCTGCCGGAGGAGTCCATCCGGCCCGCGGGCGATCTCGACGGGGCCCCGCTGCCGTACCTCTCCACGCTGATCGCGCCCGCGCGGCGCGACGGCGGCCGGGGCGGCAAGCTGTGATCGACTCGGACGCAACCCCGCCCGGCTCAGGCGGAGATGCCCACCACCAGCCAGATGAAGGCCGCGCCCGCCACCGTGCACAGCAGGGTGGAGCGGGCGGGGTGCTCATGGTGCGCCTCGGGGAGGATCTCGGCCGCGGCGAGATAGAGGAGCGCGCCGCCGAACAGGGCGAGATAGCCGCCGAGCAGCGGCGCCGGGATGGTGAGGAACGCCGTGGACAGGGCGCCGAGGACCGGCGCGCACGCGTCCGCGACCAGCATGGCGACCGCCTTGCGGCGGGCGTTGCCGTACAGGCTGGTGATGGTGAACGTGTTGAAGCCGTCCGCGAAGTCGTGGGCGATCACGGCGAGGGCGACCGCCGCGCCCATGCCGCCGCCCACCTGGAAGGCCGCGCCGATGGCCACGCCGTCCATGGCGCTGTGGCCGACCATCGCGGCGGCCGCCGTGAGGCCCACCTCGGGCGCGCGGTGACCGTGCTCCTCGGCGCCGTGTGCGGCCTGCCGGGCGGCCAGCAGCCGTTCCACCAGATGGGCGAGCAGGAATCCGGCCACGAACAGCAGCAGGGCCGCCGGTACGCCGAAGACCTCCCGGCCCGCCGCACGCAGTGCCTCGGGCAGCAGGTCGAGGCCGACCACCCCCAGCATCAGACCGCCGGCCAGGCCCAGAACCAGGTGGCGACGGTCGGTCACGCGCTGTGCCGTCCAGCCGCCGGCCAGCGTCATCAGGAACGCGCCGAGCGCGACAAGGACCGCCATAGGCCTTTGCTATCCGATCGCACCCCGATCGCGCACATCCGGCCACACTGCCACCCGCCCACACCATGATATTTCGTACGAGAGGACCCCTTCCCATGGCCGATGCCCCCACCGGCAAGGTGACCTTCGTCGGTGCCGGCCCCGGCGCCGCCGACCTGCTGACGTTCCGTGCCGCGCACGCCATCGCCGAGGCCGACGTCGTGATCTGGGCGGCCAGCCTGGTCCAGGCGGAGGTCCTCCAGCACGCGCGCGAGGACGCACAGATCCTCGACTCGGCGACCATGTCCCTGGAGGACGTCGTCGCCGTCTACCGGCGTGCCCGGGAGGAGGGGCTGCGCGTCGCCCGGATCCACTCCGGCGACCCGGCGCTGTGGGGCGGTACGCAGGAACAGCTCGACCGGTGCGCGGAGATCGGCATCGCCACGGAGATCGTGCCCGGCGTGTCCTCCTTCTCCGCCGTGGCCGCCCTCGCGCGGCGCGAGCTGACCATCCCCGAGGTCGCGCAGTCCGTCGTCCTGACCCGGCTGGGCGGCGGCAAGACGCCGATGCCGCCCGGCGAGGAGGTCCGTGAGTTCGCGCGCCACGGCACCACCATGGCGATCTTCCTGTCGGCGGCCCGCAGCGGCCAGCTGGTCCGGGAGCTGCTGGAGGGCGGCTACCCGACCAGTACGCCGGTGATCGTCGCCCACCAGGTGACCTGGCCGGAGGAGCTGGTCGTGCGGTGCACGGTCGGCACGCTGGAGGAGACGGTCAAGGAGCACAAGCTCTGGAAGCACACCCTGTTCCTGGTCGGCCCGGCCCTGGACGCGCACGGCACCCGCTCGCACCTCTACCACCCCGGTCACTTCCACGGCCACCGCAAGGCCGACCCGCAGGCCCGCAAGGAGCTGCGCGAGCGGGGTGCGAGCACATGACCTGGCCGATCACCGTCGTCGGTACGGGGACCGGGGCGCCGGTTCCCGAGGACGTCCTCGCCGGGGCCGCTCTGGTCGTCGGCGGGCGGCGGCATCTGGACGCCGTACGGCTGCCCGAGGCGGCGGAGCGGATCGTCCTCGGGCCGCTGGCGCCCGCGCTGGAGGCCGTCGAGCGGCATCTCGACAAGGGCGCCCGGGTTGTCGTGCTGGCCTCCGGGGATCCCGGGTTCTTCGGGATCGTGCGGGCGCTGGCGGAGCGGTTCGGGGCCGGGCGGCTCGATGTGCGGCCCGGTGTGTCCTCCGTGGCGACGGCCTTCGCGCGGCTGGGGCTGCCCTGGGACGACGCGGTCGTGGTCAGCGCGCACGGGCGTGACCTGCGTACGGCCGTCAACGCGTGCCGGGCGCATCCCAAGGTCGCCGTGCTGACCGGGCCGGGTGCCGGTCCGGCCGAACTGGGCGCCGCCGTGTCCGGCGACCGCGTCCTGGTCGTGGCCGGTGCGCTCGGCGATCCGCGGCGCGAGCGCGTGGAGCGGGTGACGCCCGCCGAGGCGGCGGCCCGGGACTGGGGTACGGCGGTCAGCGTGGTGCTGTGTCTGGACGAGTCGCGGGCGCTGGGCGCCGTGCGGACCGTCGCGGGCGGGCTCGACGGGCCCGCCGGATGGGCGCTGGACGAGGCCGAGTTCGCGCACCGCGACTCGATGATCACCAAGTTCGAGGTGCGGGCCCTGGCACTGGCCAGGCTGGGGCCGCGCCTCGGCGACCTGGTCTGGGACGTCGGAGCGGGCTCCGGGTCCGTGGCCGTCGAGTGCGCGCGGCTCGGTGCCGCCGCCGTCGCCGTCGAGAAGACCGTGGACGGGGCCGGGCGCATCCGGGCGAATGCCGCGGCGCACGGTGTGGACGTGCGGGTGGTGCACGGGGAAGCGCCGGCCGCGCTGTCCGGACTCGACGATCCCGACGCCGTCTTCATCGGCGGCGGGGGCCGCGAACTGCCCGCCATCGTCACCGCGTGCGCGCGGCGGGCCCGGCGCACGGTGGTGATCGCGATGGCCGCGCTCGACCGGGTGCCGGCCGCGCGCGAGGCGCTCACCGGCGCCGGGTTCTCCTGCGACGGCGTGCTGCTGCAGTCGTCGCGGCTCGCGCCGCTGCCGGGGGACGTGACCCGGCTCGCGGCCACCAATCCAGTGTTCCTGCTGTGGGGCGTCCGGCTTCCAGCACCTATCGAGGGAGTTGCTCGGTGATCGGCCTCATTTCCGCCACCGCGGCGGGCGCGGCGGCGCGGGACCGGCTGGCGGCCGCGTGGCCGGACCGGACGCGGGTGTACGAGGGTCCCGTCGGGGACGCCGTGCGGGCCGCGTTCGCTCAGTGCGAGCAGTTGGTGTGCTTCCTGGCGACCGGTGCGGTGGTCCGGCTCGTCGCGCCGCTGCTGGGTGACAAGGCGTCCGACCCGGGTGTGGTGTGCGTCGACGAGGGCGGGCGGTTCGCCGTGTCGCTGGTCGGCGGGCACGGCGGCGGGGCCAATGAACTCGCCCGTGAGGTGGGCGGGTTGCTCGGTGCCGAGCCCGTGGTGACGACCGCGACCGACTCCGCCGGGCTGCCGGGCCTCGACACCCTGGGGTTTCCGTTCGAGGGGGCGGTCGCGACCGTCTCGCGGGCCCTGCTGGACGGCGAGCCCGTCGCCCTGGAGGCCGAGGTGCGGTGGCCGTTGCCTCCGCTGCCGACGGCGGCGCGGGGCGCGTACACGATCCGGCTGACCGACCGTGCCGTCGAACCCGGCGAGCGCGAGGTGCTGCTGCGCCCGCCGTCCCTGGTGGTCGGCGTCGGCGCGTCCAGGGGCGCTTCCGTCGAGGAGGTGCTCGGGCTGATCGAGACATCGTTGCGGGACGCCGGGCTCGTTGCCGGGTCTGTCGCCGAACTCGCCACCGTCGACGCCAAGTCGGACGAACCCGGGATCGTCGTCGCCGCCGAGCGCCTCGGTGTGCCCCTGGTGACGTACTCCGCCGAAGAGCTGGCGGCGGTCGAGGTGCCCAACCCCTCCGACGCGCCGCTCTCCGCGGTCGGCACGCCCTCCGTGGCGGAGGCGGCCGCCCTGGTGCGCGGGGGTGAACTCCTCGTCCCCAAGCGGAAGTCGGTACGGGCGGACGGGCAGCCCGCGATGGCGACGTGTGCCGTTGTACGGCGGCCGGGGCGCGGACGGCTCGCGGTGGTCGGGCTCGGTCCCGGCGCCCGCGATCTGCTCACCCCGCGTGCGCAGGCGGAACTACGGCGCGCCTCCGTGCTCGTGGGCCTCGACCAGTACGTCGACCAGATCCGCGATCTGCTGCGGCCCGGCACCCGGATCCTGGAGTCGGGCCTCGGGGCCGAGGAGGAGCGGGCGCGCACGGCGGTCGCCGAGGCCCGCCGGGGCCATGCGGTCGCGCTGATCGGCAGCGGGGACGCGGGCGTGTACGCCATGGCCTCCCCGGCGCTCGCCGAGGCGTCCGACGACATCGACGTGGTCGGGGTGCCGGGCGTGACCGCGGCGCTCGCGGCCGGGGCGATCCTGGGCGCGCCGCTGGGCCACGACCATGTGTCGATCAGCCTCTCCGATCTGCACACGCCGTGGGAGGTCATCGAGCGGCGGGTGCGGGCCGCGGCGGCGGCGGACATCGTCGTGACGTTCTACAACCCGCGTTCCCGGGGCCGGGACTGGCAGTTGCCGAAGGCCCTCGCGATCCTCGCGGAGCACCGGGAGCCGACGACGCCGGTCGGTGTCGTGCGCAACGCCTCGCGGCCGGACGAGTCCAGCCGGCTGACGACGCTGGCCGCCCTGGACCCGGCGACGGTCGACATGATGACGGTCGTGACCGTGGGCAACACCGCGACCAGGGACATCGCGGGGCGCATGGTCACCCCGCGCGGCTACCGCTGGCAGGAAGGCTCCCCGGAGGAGGCCAAGTGAACCGTGTCGTTCATCCGATCGAGCAGGAGTCGTTCCGGCGGCTGCGCGCCCGCCTGGACACCTCGCACTTCGCGCCGCTGACCCGGGCGGTGGTGGAGCGGGTCATCCACTCCGCCGCCGACCTGGAGTACGCGTCCGACCTCGTCATGGACGAGGGCGACCTGGAGAAGGCGCACACCGCGCTGCACGCCGGGGCCCCCGTGGTCGTGGACGTGGAGATGGTCGCGGCCGGGATCACCCGGCGGGAGACCGTCTGCCGACTCAAGGACGCCGAGGCCGGGCCGGGGCTCACCCGTTCGGCACACGCGATCCGGCTGGCGTACGAGCAGGTCGGGCCCGGCGCCCTCTGGGTGATCGGCTGTGCGCCGACCGCCCTGGAGGAGCTGCTCACCCTGGACGCCTCCCCCGCGCTCGTCATCGGCCTGCCCGTCGGCTTCGTCGGCGCCGCCGAGTCCAAGGCCGCGTTGCGCGAGAGCGGGCTGCCCGCTGTCAGCAACGTGTCCGAGAAGGGCGGTTCGGCGGTCGCCGCGGCCGCGCTCAACGCCCTTCTGTACCACCCGACTTCGAAGGAGAACGCGTGACCACCCCACCGCCCGCCCTGCTCATCGCCGGCCATGGCACCCGGGACGACGCCGGGGCCGAGGCGTTCCGCGACTTCGTGCGCGAGCTGGGGCGCCGCCACCCCGAACTGCCCGTCGCGGGAGGCTTCATCGAGCTGTCCCCGCCGCCGCTGGGCGAGGCCGTGACCGAGCTGGTGGAGCGGGGCGTACGCCGGTTCGCCGCCGTTCCGCTGATGCTGGTGTCCGCCGGGCACGCCAAGGGCGACATCCCGGCCGCGCTGGCCCGCGAGAAGGAACGCCACCCCGGGATCTCGTACACCTACGGCCGTCCGCTGGGCCCGCATCCGGCGCTGCTGAGCGTGCTGGAGCGGCGCCTGGACGAGGCGCTGGGCACCGACGCCGGTGGGCGCACTCCGCTGGACCGGGCCGAGGTGACCGTGCTGCTGGTCGGGCGCGGTTCGACGGACCCGGACGCCAACGCCGAGGTGCACAAGGCGGCCCGGCTGCTGTGGGAGGGACGCGGATACGCGGGCGTGGAGACGGCGTTCGTGTCGCTGGCGGCGCCGGACGTGCCGAGCGGCCTCGACCGGTGTGCGAAGCTGGGCGCGCAGCGGATCGTCGTGCTGCCGTACTTCCTGTTCACCGGCATCCTCCCGGACCGGGTGCGGCAGCAGACCGAGGACTGGGCGGCCGCGCATCCGGAACTCGACGTGCGGGCGGCCGATGTCATCGGGCCCGAGCCTGAACTGCTCGACCTGGTGATGGAGCGGTACGAGGAGGCCGTCAAGGGCGAGCTGCGGATGAACTGCGACTCGTGCGTGTACCGCATCGCGCTGCCCGGGTTCGAGGACAAGGTGGGGCTCCCGCAGCAGCCGCACTTCCACCCGGACGACGACGGACACCATCACCACGGGCACGGGCATCATCACCACGGCGGACATGCCCATGCGCACTGAGGACACCCCCGGGCACGATCTGCGCCACCACGGTGACGCCGAGGTCCGGGACGACGGATCGGCACTGGTCGACCTCGCCGTCAACGTCCGCGCCGACACGCCCCCGAAGTGGCTGCGGGAGCGGATCGCCGATTCGCTGACCGGTCTCGCGGCCTACCCGGACGGGCGGGCCGCACGGGCGGCGGTGGCGGCGCGGCACGGGGTTCCGGTGGAGCGGGTGCTGCTGACGGCGGGCGCGGCCGAGGCGTTCGTGCTGCTGGCGCGCGCTCTGAAGGTGCGTCTGCCGGTCGTCGTGCACCCGCAGTTCACGGAGCCGGAGGCGGCGCTGCGGGACGCGGGCCACACCGTGGAGCGGCTGCTGCTGCGGGCGGAGGACGGCTTCCGGCTGGATCCGGCGGCCGTGCCCGAGGACGCCGACCTGGTGGTGATCGGCAATCCGACGAATCCCACGTCGGTGCTGCACCCGGCGGCGGCCGTCGCGGAACTGGCCCGTCCCGGGCGGACCCTGGTGGTCGACGAGGCGTTCATGGACGCGGTGCCGGGTGAGCGCGAGGCGCTGGCCGGGCGGACCGACGTGCCCGGCCTGGTGGTGCTGCGCAGTCTGACGAAGACCTGGGGTCTGGCCGGGCTGCGGATCGGCTACGTGCTGGCCGCGCCGGAGACGATCGCGGAACTGGAGCGGGCCCAGCCGCTGTGGCCGGTGTCCACCCCCGCGCTGGCGGCGGCCCGGGCGTGTGTGGCGCCCCGGGCCCTGGCGGAGGCGGCCCACGCGGCCCATCGCATCGCTGCGGACCGGGCCCATCTCGTCGCGGGCCTGGAGGAGTTCGCCCCGGAAGGGCTGCGGGTGGTGACTCCCGCGGAGGGCCCCTTCGTCCTCGTACGGCTGCCACGGGCGGCCGCCGTGCGCCGGCATCTGCGCCACCTCGGCTATGCGGTACGGCGCGGGGACACCTTCCCGGGGCTGGACGAGGAGTGGCTGCGGCTCGCGGTGCGGGACCGGGGGACGGTGAACGGCTTCCTGCAGGCCCTGGACAAGGCCGTGACACTGGCCGGACGGTGAGGCCGCCGGACGGGCGGCTCGGCCCGTCCGGCCTCCGATGACCGGCCGTCCGGCTTCCGATGACCGGCCCGTCCGGCCTCCGATGACCAGGCCGAGCGGGCTGCGGCGCTCAGCCCCGGCGCCGCCGGGCCAGCACCAGCGCTCCCCCGCCCGCCACGACCAGTGCGAGCGCCCCGCCGGCGATGTAGGGCGTGGTCGAGCTGCCGCCGGTCTCCGCGAGGCCCGCCACGCCCGGGGCTCCCTGCGGTCTGACGTCGGGCGCCGGATCGGTGCTCGGCGGGGCGGACTTCGCCGGGTCGGCGGGGCTCTCGCAGGTCGCCCTGGCGAGGGTCAACGTTCCTTCCACCTCGGCCACGTTGAGTTGGGGGTCCCCCCTGCTCGTAGAGCTTGGGGGAGGGTTGACGGAGACCTTCAGTTCGAGGGCGGTGGCGGCGGCCGTGCGGGAGGTGGTCTGCCGCTGGGAGAGATCCAGACGCACCTCGCCGGCCCCGGGCACCTTCACCTCCGTCGGGCCGCCGGCGGTGAGCGTCACGCGCTTGCCGAGCACCGTGACCGCGCCCAGCACGTTCGACGACGCGACGGGCTGTTTGCCGGCCTCGCAGGTCGCCTGCGCGGTGACCGTCTCGACCTCGACGAGGGACAGCAGGGGCAGGCCGGGGACATGGAGCTTGGCGTGGGCGAGGCGGACGGAGCCCTCGGCGCGGCTCGCCGAGACCGTGGCCCTGGCCGCGGCGACGTCCGCGCCCAGCACGGCGAACGGCTTGCCGCCGGCCACACCGTCGAGCTCGGCGGTGAGCGCGGTCTTCGACGCGCTTTGCGGCGCTTGGACCTCGTTGAGCGAGACCGCGAGCGGGACGTTCACGGACTTGTTGAGCAGGGACACATCGAGCCCGGTGCGCAGGACGACGGCGCTCGCACGACCGTGGTCGGTGGTCGCGTGCGCGGCGCCCGCGCCGGCCAGCGCCGCGGGACCGGCGGCGAGGGCCGAGGCCGTCGCGACGGTCGCGAGTCGGCGTGCGGGCATGCGGAAGTGGTTGCCGTTCAAGGTGTGGGACCCCCAGACGAGACATGCTTGGGACCCGGTCAGAATTACGCACTGTGGGTGAACGGTCAGCAATCCTGCGTTACTTCACTCCATCGTGGACTTTCCGCGAACCCATTCGAATCTCACGGCACAGGCGTTCCCCTGCTCGCCTCTACTCGACGACCCTCCCGTTGAGCACCACACGTCGCGGCGCCGCCAGCACCCGTACGTCCGCGCGCGGATCCGCCTCGTACACCACCAGGTCCGCCGGAGCCGCCTCCTGGAGACCGGGCCGCCCGAGCCACTTCCGGGCGCCCCAGGCCGTGGCCGACAGGGCCTCGACCGGCGGGATTCCCGCGGTGACCAGTTCCGCCACCTCGCCCGCGACCAGACCGTGCGCCAGTGAGCCGCCGGCGTCCGTGCCGACGTACACCGGGATCCCGGCGTCGTACGCACCGCGCACCGTGTCGTAGCGCCGCTCGTGCAGCCGTCGCATATGGGCCGACCAGCTCGGGTACCGGGACTCGCCACCGGCGGCGAGCTGGGGGAAGGTGGCGATGTTGACGAGGGTCGGGACGATCGCGACACCGCGCTCGGCGAACAGCGGGATCAGGTCCTCCGTCAGGCCCGTGGCGTGCTCGACGCAGTCGATGCCCGCCTCGACCAGGTCCCGCAGGGAACTCTCGGCGAAGCAGTGCGCGGTGACCCGGGCGCCGAGCCGGTGGGCCTCGGCGATGGCCGCCTCCACCGCCTCGCGGGGCCAGCAGGCGGACAGATCGCCGAGGTCGCGGTCGATCCAGTCGCCGACCAGCTTCACCCAGCCGTCGCCGCGCCGGGCCTCCTGCGCGACGTACGCGACCAGCTCGTCCGGCTCGATCTCGTGCGCGAAGTTCCTTATGTAGCGGCGGGTACGGGCGATGTGCCGGCCGGCCCGGATGATCTTCGGGAGGTCCTCGCGGTCGTCGACCCAGCGGGTGTCGGAGGGCGAGCCCGCGTCGCGGATCAGCAGGGTGCCCGCCTCCCGGTCGGTCAGCGCCTGCTTCTCCGCGACGTCCGCGTCGACCGGACCGTGTGCGCCCAGGCCCACGTGGCAGTGCGCGTCGACGAGGCCGGGCAGCGCCCAGCCCTCGACGGTCCGGATGTCCTGGGCGCCGGCCGGACGGTCGTAGGAGATCCGCCCTCCGACGACCCACAGCTCGTCACGGACCTCGTCGGGGCCGACGAGGATCCGCCCCTTCACGTGCAGCACCGCGTGATCGCTCATGGACCGCACCTTAGGACAGCTACCCCTCGGACTTCCCCACCTGGTCCGGGGTCTCCTCCTCCACCTCGGCCATCGCGGGGTCGAGGAGGCGGGAGAGGAAGTGGCGGGTGCGCTCGTGCTGCGGGTTGCCGATGACCTGGGCGGGGGTGCCGTCCTCGACGATCACGCCGCCGTCCATGAAGACGACCCGGTCGGCGACCTCACGGGCGAAGGTCATCTCATGGGTGACGACCATCATCGTCATGCCTTCGTCGGCGAGCATGCGCATGACGGCGAGGACGTCGCCCACCAGCTCGGGGTCGAGCGCCGAGGTCGGCTCGTCGAACAGCATGACCTCGGGTCCCATCGCCAGCGAGCGGGCGATGGCGACGCGCTGCTGCTGGCCGCCGGAGAGGGAGGACGGGTAGGCCTCCGCCTTCTCGGACAGACCGACCCGCGCCAGGTTCTCGGCAGCGATGCGCGCGGCCGTCGCCCTGTCCCGCCGGAGCACCCGGCGCTGCGGCAGGGTGAGGTTCTCGGTCACCGACAGATGCGGGAACAGGTTGAACTGCTGGAACACCATGCCGATACGGCGGCGTACGGCGTCGATGTCGACGTCCGGGTCGGTGACCTCGGTGCCGCCGACGAAGACCTGGCCCTTGGTGGGTTCCTCCAGCAGGTTGACGCACCGCAGGAGCGTCGACTTGCCGGAGCCGGACGGGCCGATGACGCAGACGACCTCGCCCTGGGCGATCTCCAGGTCGATGCCCTTGAGCACCTGGTTGTCGCCGAAGGACTTGTGCAGGTCGCGGACCTGGATCTCAGCGGTGCCGGGACTACTCACTTGACCGCCTCCTGGGCATTGGCCTCCAAGCGGCGCGCGACGAAGCCGAGCGGGATCGTGACGAGCAGATAGCACAGGCCGGCGACCAGGATCGGCGTGGAGTTGGCGGTCGTGCTGGCCAGGTCACGGCCGAACTTCGACAGTTCGCGCTCCTCCAGGGTCACACCGAGCAGCAGGACCAGGGAGGAGTCCTTGAAGAGCATGATGAACTCGTTGGTGAGCGGCGGGAGGATGATCCGGAACGCCTGCGGGATGATGATCGAGACCATCGCGCGGGCGGGCGAGAAGCCCAGCGAGCGGGCCGCCTCCATCTGCCCCTTGGGGACCGCCTGGATGCCGGCACGGAACGTCTCCGCCATGTAGGCGGCTCCGATCAGGCCCAGTCCGAGGGCGGCCTTGCCGTAGGTGCCGCCCGGGATCTCCGTGCCGGGGAAGGCCAGCGGCACGGCCACACCGATGAAGACGAAGATCAGCAGCGCGGGCAGGCCCCGGAAGACCTCGATGAAGACGCTCGCGACCCAGCGGTACGGGCCCACGGACGACAGCCGCATCAGCGCGACGACCAGCCCGAGGGCCATCGCGAGCACGAAGCCGGACACCGTGTAGAGCACGGTGTTCTTCAGCGCCAGCGTGATGACGTCGGGGAACATCTGCTGGGCGATGTCCGGCTGGGCGAACTGGTTCTGCAGCCGCCCCCAGTCCGCCGTGACCGCGAGGGCGATCACGGCGGCGACGAAGACGGTGTACTGGACGCCACGCGACAGGCTGCGCTTCTGGCGCCGGGTCAGACCCTTTTTCTTCGGCTGGAGTGGTGCGTCTGTGAAGGTCATGGGGTCAGGACGCGGAGGGCGAGGCGGAGGCGGACGCGGGGTACGGGCCGATCCACTTCTCGTACAGCTTCTGGTAGGTGCCGTCGGACTTGGCGTCCGCGAGCGCCTTGTTGATGGCGGCGAGGAGCTTGGTGTTGCCCTTCTTCACCGTGAAGCCGTACTGCTCACCGGTGTTGAGGTTGTCGACCACCTTGAAGGCGTCCGCGTTGGCCTTGTCCTTCAGCCAGCCCTGGACGACCGGGTAGTCGATGACGACCGCCTGGACCTGGCCGGTGCGCAGGCCGTTGAGGACCGCGTCGGAGGACTCGAAGGAGATCGGGTCGTAGCCCTTGCTCTTCGCGTAGTCCTCGCCGGTGGTCTGCGCCTGGGCGCCGAGCTTCTTGCCCTTGGCCTTGACGTCGGCGAGCGAGGTGACGCCGCTCTTCTTGTCGACGAGGACGGCCTGGGTGGCGTCGAAGTACGGGTCGGAGAAGTCGACGTTCTTCTTGCGCTCGGCCGTGATGGTCATGCCCGCGGCGGCCACGTCGCACTGGCCGGAGTTCAGGAACGCACCGGTCTTGAAGTTCTCGAACGGCGTGTCGAGGATCGTCTGCTTCACCCCGAGGTTCTTGGCGACGAGGTCGATCAGTGACACGTCGAAGCCCTGCACCTTGCCGTCGATCTCCGACTGGAAGGGCGGGTAGGGCAGGTGGGTGCAGGTGGTGAGCTGACCGGCCTTGGCGAGCTCGACCCCGCCGGCGGCCGTCTTCTTGGCACCGCCGCCGTTGTCGCTCGACGAGCAGCCGGCCACGAGCACGAGCCCGACCGTCGCGGTGGTTGCGGCCAGGACGCGGGCCCGGCGCCCGAGGAGCGTGTTCACGAGGGGGGACCTCCTGTGGGGAGCTTTGGATTCCGGTTTCGGGAGTTCCGATTATAAGGAGATGTTTGGGTCACTCAAACCAAACCCATGGCAGCGGGGCTGCGCGGCCTGCGAAGTCCACGGTCGAAGGGGGCCGGGCCCGGCCGGTGACGCTCGGCCCGGCTGCTGGACACCCGGCAGGACGTGGTGATCATGCAGGGCGAGGCGCTGCTGCCCCTGGAGGGCGCGATCCGTGCGGCTGCGGGACCGGGCACGACGGCACTGAACGTGATCACCGGGCCGTACGGCCAGACCTTCGGGAACTGACTGCGGGGCTGCGGTGCCACGGTGATCGATCTGGCCGTGCCCTTCCACACGGCGGTCAACGCCGCACAGATCCACGAGGCCCTCGCCGAGCACCCGGAGATCGACTTCGTGTCCCTGGTGCACGCGGAGGCGGCGACCGGCAACACCAACCCGGTCGCGGAGATCGGCGCGGTGGTGCGGGCGCACGGCGCGCTGTTCCACCTGGACGCGGTCGCCTCGGTCGGCGCGGAGCCGGTGCTGCCGGACGCGTGGGGGGGTGGACCTGTGCGCGATCGGGGCGCAGAAGGCGATGGGCGGACCGGCGGGTGTGTCGGCGGTGTCGGTGAGCGAGCGCGCGTGGACGCGGATGGCGGCGAACCCGCACGCGCCCCGCCGCTCCTACCTCTCCCTCCTCGACTGGAAGGAGCGCTGGATCGACGGCGGCCGCAAGGCACTGCTGCACGCCCCCGCCCAGCTGGAGATGCCGGCACTGGAGGCGTGCGTCGAGCGGATCGAGACGGAGGGGCTGGACGCGGTCATGGCCCGCCACGCGTCCGCCGCGGCGGCGACACGAGCGGGCGCGGTGGCCCTGGGCGGAGGCCTGGAGTCCGACCCCACGCTCCCGCTGGCCGCGGGCAGCGGAGTCCTGGCCAAGGAGATGATCAGGGTCAACCACTACGGAGCGGACGCGACCCCGGAGGCGGTACGGAACTCCCTGACGGCACTGGGCAAGGCGCTCGCCGAGAAGGGCCTGAACGTAAACCTCGACGGAGTTGCCGGGGTCTGAATTCAGGGCAATTTCTGAATCCTTTTCCATCGATAGCTTTCCCGAGTTCTTCTGCCCGCTTTTTGCGGAGCTAAACAGGGGGAATTTCATCCTGGTTTCAACCCTGTGACACACTCCACATAAGCAGTGCATTTGTCCCGTTTTGCGCGGTACAAATCGCTATATTCAGCCAGTCGATGCCATCACGGCCACACCCCCACTCCGTGCATTTTTGAATTTGCCTCGCTAAATTCAAGCCGCATGACTGCCGCACAAGCAGACCTGCTCATCGACCGACCGGAGGTGACGGACGGGGGTTCCCTCTGGCGTATCGCCAAGGACTCCGGGAACCTCGACCTGAACTCCTCGTACAGCTATCTGCTGTGGTGCCGCGACTTCGCCGGCACATCGGCGGTCGCGCGCGGGGCGGACGGGAAGCCCGTCGGATTCGTCACCGGCTATGTACGGCCGGAGCGCCCCCACACCCTGCTCGTCTGGCAGGTGGCGGTCGACGCGGCCCACCGGGGGCGCGGCATCGCCGCCGCGCTGCTCGACGGACTGACCGCGCGGATCGGCGCCGAGCGCCCGATCACCTCCGTCGAGACGACCATCACCCCCGGCAACACCGCCTCCGAGCGCCTGTTCACCTCGTACGCCGACCGGCACGGCGCCGGTGTCACCCGCGAGGTGCTGTTCGACGCGGGCCTGTTCCCCGACGGCGCCCACGAGCCCGAAATCCTGTATCGCATCGGGCCGTTGACCCCCCACACATCGCACTGAGGAGCGATCAACCGTGACCATCACCCAGCCCGACCTCAGCGTCTTCGAGACCCTCGAGTCCGAGGTACGCAGCTACTGCCGCGGCTGGCCCACCGTCTTCGACCGTGCGCAGGGCAGCCTGATGTACGACGAGGACGGACACCGGTACCTCGACTTCTTCGCCGGAGCGGGCTCGCTCAACTACGGCCACAACAACCCCGTACTGAAACGGGCATTGATCGACTACCTGATGCGCGACGGGGTCACCCACGGGCTCGACATGTCCACCACGGCCAAGCGGTCCTTCCTGCAGACCTTCCAGGACCTGGTGCTGCGGCCACGCGACCTGCCGTACAAGGTCATGTTCCCGGGGCCGACCGGCACCAACGCCGTGGAGTCCGCGCTGAAGCTGGCCCGGAAGGTGAAGGGCCGCGAGGCGATCGTGTCGTTCACCAACGCCTTCCACGGCATGTCCCTCGGCTCGCTCGCCGTGACCGGCAACGCCTTCAAGCGGGCCGGCGCCGGCATACCGCTGGTGCACGGGACGCCCATGCCGTTCGACAACTACTTCGACGGCAAGGTCCCCGACTTCCTCTGGTTCGAGCGGCTGCTGGAGGACCAGGGGTCCGGGCTCAACAAGCCGGCCGCCGTGATCGTGGAGACCGTGCAGGGCGAGGGCGGCATCAACGTCGCGCGTCCGGAGTGGCTGCGCGCCCTGGCCGAGCTGTGCGAGCGCCAGGACATGCTGCTGATCGTCGACGACATCCAGATGGGATGCGGCCGCACCGGTGCCTTCTTCTCCTTCGAGGAGGCCGGGATCGTGCCCGACATCGTCACCGTGTCGAAGTCCATCAGCGGCTACGGACTGCCCATGTCGCTCTGCCTGTTCAGGCCCGAGCTGGACATCTGGGAGCCGGGCGAGCACAACGGCACCTTCCGCGGCAACAACCCCGCGTTCGTCACCGCCACCGCGGCCCTGGAGACGTACTGGACCGACGGGTCCGCCATGGAGAAGCAGACCCGGGCCCGCGGCGAGCAGATCGAGCAGGCGCTCGTCTCCATCACCGAGGAGAACCTCGCCGACGTGAAGGAGTACCGGGGCCGGGGGCTCGTGTGGGGCATGGAGTTCCACGACAAGGCGCGCGCCGACCGGGTCGCGCGGCGCGCCTTCGAACTCGGGCTGCTCATCGAGACGTCCGGCCCGGAGGGCGAGGTCGTCAAGCTGCTGCCCGCCCTCACCGTCACCCCCGAGGAGCTGGACGAGGGACTGAGCGTCCTCGCCCGGGCCGTTCGCGAAACCATCTAGCAAGGAGGCTGTGCACCACCGTGATCGTCCGTTCGTTCAAGGACATCGAAGGCACCGACCGGCATGTGAGGTCGGCGTCCGGCACCTGGGAGAGCAAGCGCATCGTCCTCGCCAAGGAGCGGGTCGGCTTCTCCCTCCACGAGACCGTTCTGTACGCCGGGACGGAGACGTCGATGTGGTACGCGAACCACATCGAGGCCGTCGTGTGTGTCGAGGGCGCGGCCGAGCTCACCGACCACGAGACCGGGAGGACGTACTCCATCACTCCCGGGACCATGTACCTCCTCGACGGGCACGAGCGGCACACGCTCCGCGTCCAGGAGGACTTCCGCTGCATCTGCGTGTTCAACCCGCCCGTGACGGGACGGGAGGACCACGACGAGAACGGCGTCTACCCCCTGCTCACCGAACCCGAGGAGGTGTGAGGACCATGACCGTCACCGATCTCTATCCCAGCCGCGGCGCCACCGAGGTGTCCGTTCCGCGCCAGGACCCGGTCGTCTGGGGCGCCCCCGACACCCCCGGCCCGATCGCGAGCGCCGACCTGCAGGCGTACGAGCGCGACGGCTTCCTTCCGATCGACCAGCTGATCACCGACGACGAGGTCGCCGTCTACCGGCGGGAGCTGGAGCGGCTCGTCGACGACCCGGCGATCCGCGCGGACGAACGCTCCGTCGTCGAACCGAAGTCGAAGGAGATCCGTTCCGTCTTCGAGGTGCACCGGATCAGTGAGGTGTTCGCCTCGCTCGTCCGGGACGAGCGGGTCGTCGGGCGGGCCCGGCAGATCCTGGGCTCGGACGTGTACGTCCATCAGTCCCGGATCAACGTCAAGCCCGGGTTCGGGGCCAGCGGGTTCTACTGGCACTCCGACTTCGAGACCTGGCACGCCGAGGACGGGCTGCCGAACATGCGGACGGTGTCCGTGTCGATCGCGCTGACCGAGAACCTCGACACCAACGGCGGGCTCATGATCATGCCGGGCTCGCACCGGACGTTCCTCGGGTGCGCGGGAGCCACGCCCGAGGACAACTACAAGATGTCGCTGCAGATGCAGGACGCGGGGACGCCGTCCGACGAGGCGCTGACCGCCATGGCGGGCGAGTACGGCATCCGGCTCTTCACCGGCCGGGCCGGCTCCGCGACCTGGTTCGACTGCAACTGCATGCACGGGTCCGGCGACAACATCACGCCGTTCCCGCGCAGCAACGTCTTCATCGTGTTCAACAGCGTGGAGAACGCGGCGGTCGAGCCG
Source organism: Streptomyces sp. NPDC001406 (assembly GCF_042895285.1). NCBI lineage: Bacteria > Bacillati > Actinomycetota > Actinomycetes > Kitasatosporales > Streptomycetaceae > Streptomyces > Streptomyces sp. NPDC001406. Next base: position 529,091 of record NZ_JBIAWG010000003.1, on the reverse strand, counting down.
TTCGCGGCCCCGGTACGGCGGCCGGAGTTCATCGGGGCACGGGACTTCAGCCCGGTGCGCTGAGCTGCCGCACCCGGCTACAGCCGGGCCGGCGAGGGTCAGCCCGACAGGACGTCCAGCAGGCGGTCGACGTCGGCGGGCGTGTTGTACAGGTGGAAGGAGGCGCGCAGGTTGCCCGCGCGGTTGGAGAGCTCGATGCCGGCGCGGCTCAGCTCCGGCTGGCGCTCCCCGAGCGCGGGGACCGAGACGATGGCCGAGCCGGGGGCGGGCACGGGCGCGTGGCCGAGGGTCGCGAGTCCGGCCCGGAACCGGTCGGCGAGGGCCACGTCGTGCGCGTGGACGGCGGCCACGCCGAGTTCTTCGATCAGGTCGAGCGAGCGACGCAGACCCGCGAAGGTGAACAGGGCGTGGCTGAGGTCGAAGCGCCGGGCGGAGTGGGCGAGTTCGGCGACCGGGCCGTAGCAGCTGTCCCACGGGTTCTCGCCCGCGACCCAGCCCGCGAGCACCGGGCTCAGCCCGCCGAAGTCCTCGGGGACCACGAGGAAGGCCGTGCCGTGCGGGCCGAGCAGCCACTTGAAGGAGACGGCGGCGGTGAAGTCGTAGGCGTCCGCGTCCATCGGGAGCCAGCCGGCGGCCTGGGAGTGGTCGACGTAGGTGCGCGCCCCGTGCTCGCGGGCGGCCTCGCGCAGGGCGGGCAGGTCGGCGATGCGTCCGTCGGCCGACTGGGCTGCGCTGACCGCGACCAGCGCGGTGCCCGGGCGGACGGACTCTGCGACGCGCTCCAGCGGCACCGTGCGGACCTTGAGGTCGCCGCGGACGTGGAACGGGTTCAGGACGGAGGTGAAGTCGTCCTCGGCGGTGAGGACTTCGGCGCCGGCGGGCAGCGAGGCGGCGATCACCCCGCTGTGCGCGGCGACCGAGGCGCCCACCGCGACCCGGGTCATCGGGACTCCGGCGAGCCGGGCGTAGGCGGCCCGGCAGGCCTCCACGTCCTCGAACAGCGGGGTCAGCGGACGGCCCTCGGCCCGCAGCAGCGCCGCCTCGTGCAGGGCGGCGACGGTGCGGGCCGGCAGCAGGCTGTTGCTCGCGGTGTTGAGGTAGGTGTTCTTCGGGGCGAACTCGGCGCGGACGAGGCTCTCGAACGTCTCCGTGGTCTCCATGGATCCACTCTGCGGCCGCTGAATTCATAAGTCCATTGCGAATCTATACGTGGATCCACTTAGGAACACTTATACGTCCGCGCCGACCTGCGGTTTTCAGTGCTGCGGCACCGCGCACCCGTCCGGCCCGCAGGCCTCGGCGCCGCCCTCGTCGATGAGCTTCAGCGCAGAACGCGCACCCCACGCCTGGCTGAGCGCCTGCGTGAACACCTCGGCGGGCTGAGCCCCCGAGACCCCGTACTTCCGGTCGAGGACGAAGAACGGCACTCCGTTCGCACCGAGCTGGGCGGCCTCGCGCTCGTCGGCGCGGACCTCGTCGGCGTACGCGGCCGGGTCGGCGAGCACCGTGCGGGCGGCGTCGGCGTCCAGGCCCGCCTCGACGGCGAGCGCCACGAGCCGCTCGTCGCCCTCGCTGAAGACGGAGCGCTCCTCGGCGAAGTTCGCCCGGTAGAGGATCTGGATCAGCTCGTCCTGCTTTCCCTGCTCCTTGGCGAAGTGCAGCAGGCGATGCATGTCGAAGGTGTTGCCGTGGTCGCGGTCCCGGGTGCGGTAGTCCAGGCCCTCGGCGGCGGCCTGCGCGCCCAGGTTGTCCTCGCCGGCCTGGGCCTGCGCCTCGCTCATGCCGTACTTCTTGGCGAGCATCCTCAGCACCGGCTGGACGTCACCCTTGGCGCGGCCCGGGTCCAGCTCGAAGGACCGGTGCACCACCTCGACCTCGTCGCGGTGCGGGAAGGCCGCCAGCGCCTTCTCGAAGCGGGCCTTGCCCACGTAGCACCAGGGGCAGGCGATGTCGCTCCAGATCTCGACGCGCATGTCTTCGGCTCTCTCCAGGTCGTACGGGCGCGGAGGCTCTCTCCGCCCAGTACATGAACGTTCAAGCAGAGAGGTTCAATTCCCCGGGCACGGAGAACCGCAGGAAGAGGTGGTGATCCCCCTCGGCGGGCGGGTTGTCCGGGTCCGGGACCCAGCCCTGGCGGGCGTAGAAGGCCTGGGCACGGGCGTTGTCCACGTGCACGTCGAGCACGGCGGTCCGCTTGCCGTCGGCGCGCCACTCCTCCACGCACGCCCGGTGCAGGGCCGTGCCGAGGCCGGAGCGCCAGTGGTCGGGGTCGATGTGGAACTGGAACAGCTTGACCGTCTCCGCGGGGGCGCCCTCCGGGGTGCGGAAGGAGGCGATACCGACGATGGCGCCGTGCGCGACGGCACACAGCACATGGCCGTCCGGGCGCTCGATGGAGCTCTGCCAGGCGGTACTCCAGTCCGTGTCGGACTGCGGGACGCCGTCCGGGTAGTAGGTGGAGCGGGCCCGGAAGTGCAGGTCGGCGATGACCTGGGCCTCGGCGCGCACGGCTGTCCTGATCACCAGGGATTCGACGGTCCGATGCTCTCTGATCATGCAGCGGAAGACGAGTCGGGAGGCGGTCCGGTTCCGCCGGGGCTCAGCTTCCGTCGCGCAGGTCGTCCGGCCAGCCGGGCCTGAACTCGATGTGGTCGTACGTCACCACGCAGCCCTCCCCCAGCGGCGACTGGGTCATGAAGCCGACCAGCGCCGCGTCCGTCTCCTTCTCCCCGCCCAGCGTGAAGAGCCGGACGAAGGTCCAGCGCACGCCGTCGCGGGAGGCGTGGAAGGCGAAGGCACGGCCCGTGCGGCTGATCCGCAGCCAGACCGAACTGCCCTCCACGGAGAAGGCGTTGGCGTCGTCGGAGTGCCCCCGGGTGACCACCGTGCACACGGTCGGCACGTCCGGGGAGTACTCCAGGCAGAGTTTGGCCCAGGCCCGGTCGCCCACGTGGACGTAGAGCACACCCGCGTCGAACGCGGCGCTGAACCCGACGGTGACCCGCGCGATCAGCTGGAACTCCCCCTCCGGCGCCCCGAGCAGCCGGGGCGCGTCGGAGGCGGGGTCCAGCCCCTCGTCGGTGGGCGGCACGAACCGGTCCTGCCGGGGCCCTGCCCAGCCGCTGAGGATGCCGTCCTCATAGGACCAGTGACCGTCGGGACCGTAAGTACGGAGAAGAAAGGGAAGTTCGGGAAGTTCCAGGTCCATGCCCAGAGTCTCTCAGCTTCCGATCTCCGTCACCGGCCCCTGTACGGGTTCAGCGTTCCAGATGGCCGTTGAAGCGGCGGGGCCGACGGACTTCGAGGCCGATGTCGATGTCGTCGCCCGGCACAGGCCGCCGTGCTACCGGGCCGACGCCACCGCCACCCCCATCGGCCAGCCCTTCACCAGAACCCGCCCCCGCCGGCGGCGGCGCCAACACCGCCAGGATCTCCGCGCCGCGCCCTCGCCCGTCGGCCTTCCGCCGCGAGGCGCAGGTCAGCGTTCCAGATGACCGTTGAAGCGGCGCGGCAGACCCAGGGGGTTGTCGTCGCGGAGCTCCTTCGGGAGCAGGGCCTCGGGGGCGTTCTGGTAGGCGACCGGGCGCAGCCAGCGCTCGATGGCCGTGCCGCCGACGGACGTCGAGGTGGACGTCGTCGCCGGGTACGGGCCGCCGTGGTGCTGGGCCGGTGCCACCGCGACACCCGTCGGCCAGCCGTTCACCAGTACCCGGCCGGCCAGCGGGGTCAGCTCCGCCAGGATTTCCGCGCCGCGGCCCTCGCCCGCCGCCTCCTCCGTCGAGAGGTGCACCGTCGCGGTGAGGTTGCCGGGCAGCCGGGACAGTACGGCGGTCGCCTCGTCCTGGTCCTCGTAGCGGACCACCACGGTCACCGGTCCGAAGCACTCCTCCAGGAGCAGGTCGTACGCCCCCTCCTCGGCCAGCCGGCCCGCCGGAACCGTCAGGAAGCCCGGGCTGACCGTGTGCTCGCTGCCCGCGCCGGGGGTCACCGGGGACTCCACGCCGGACAGCGCGGCCCGCTCGGCGACACCGGCGACGAAGTTGTCCCGCATGCGGTGGTCGAGCAGGACCCCCGCCTCGGTGTCGCTGACCGCGTCCGTGAGCGACTTGACCAGACCGTCGCCCGCCGCGCCGGACGGCACCAGCACCAGGCCCGGCTTCACACAGAACTGCCCCACGCCCAGCGTCATCGACCCGGCGAGACCGGTGCCGATCGCCTCGGCGCGCTCGGCGGCCGCGGCCTCGGTGACGACGACGGGGTTGAGGGAGCCCAGCTCGCCGTGGAAGGGGATCGGGACCGGCCGGGCGGCGGCCGCGTCGAAGAGGGCACGCCCGCCCCGTACGGAGCCGGTGAAGCCGGCCGCCGCGACCAGCGGGTGCCTGATGAGCTCGACGCCCGCCTCGAAGCCGTGGACCAGGCCGAGGACACCGTCGGGGATGCCGTGCTCGGCGGCGGTCCGGCGCAGCACCTTGGCGACCAGCTCGGACAGCGCGGGGTGGTCGGGGTGGGCCTTGACGACGACCGGGTTGCCCGCGGCCAGGGCACTCGCGGTGTCACCGCCGGCGACCGAGAAGGCGAAGGGGAAGTTGGATGCCGAGTAGACGGCGACGACGCCCAGCGGGACCTTGTAGCGGCGCAGGTCCGGGATCGGCGGGGTCGCGGTGTCGTCGGGGTGGTTGACGATGACGTCGAGGAACGCGCCCTCGTCGACGATGTCCGCGAAGGCCCGCAACTGGTAGGTGGTGCGCGCGAGTTCGCCGGTCAGCCGGACCGGGCCCAGCGCGGTCTCGGCGTCGGCGGCCTCGACCAGCTGGTCCCTGGCCGCGTCGAGGCCCGCGGCGGCGGAGCGCAGGAAGGCCGAGCGCACCGCGCGGTCGGCGAGAAAGCCCCGCGCGGCGTGGGCGGCCCGGACGGCGGTGTCCACCTCCTGGGCCGTGGCCTCCACCGCAACCTGTTCACGCTGCTTCCCGGTACGCGGGTCGACACTCCAGACTGGTGCTGCTGCCACCGCGGATCCCTCCACGTTCATTGCGGATGCATTGCCGCTGCAATTACCGCAGTATCTGGGTCATTCACCAGGGCGTTCGATATACTGAACACCGTCTCTGATGATGAATATGCTGTTGGAGACTATTTCCCGTCGAACGAAGGGGTCAAGGGCGATGTCGGCAGGCGAGACAGGCGGCGGGGCGCAGGTCAAGTCCGCGGTGCGGACCGTTGAATTGCTCGAGTACTTCGCCGGCCGGCCCGGTATGCACTCCCTCGCGGCGGTCCAGGAGGCTGTCGGCTATCCCAAGTCCAGCCTGTACATGCTGCTGCGCACGCTGGTGGAGCTGGGCTGGGTGGAGACGGACGCGACCGGCACCCGGTACGGCATCGGGGTGCGGGCGCTGCTCGTCGGCACCTCCTACATCGACGGCGACGAGGTGGTCGCGGCGGCCCGGCCCACCCTGGACCGGCTCTCCGACGACACCACGGAGACCATCCACCTGGCCCGCCTGGACGGCACCAACGTGGTGTACCTGGCCACCCGGCAGTCCCAGCACTATCTGCGCCCGTTCACCCGCGTCGGCCGCCGGCTGCCCGCCCACTCCACGTCCCTCGGCAAGGCGCTGCTGGCGACCCACACCGACGAACAGGTCCGCAAGCTGCTCCCGGAGACCCTGCCCGCGCTGACAGAGCACACCATCACCGACCGGGAGCAGCTCATCGAGGAGCTGCACCAGGTCCGGGAGCAGGGCTTCGCCGTGGACCGCGAGGAGAACACGCTGGGGCTGCGCTGCTTCGGCGTCGCGATCCCGTACCGCACCCCCGCGCGCGACGCCATCAGCTGCTCGGTGCCGGTGGCCCGGCTGACCCCCGCCCATGAGCAGATGATCAAGGACGCCCTGTTCGACGCCCGGGACCGGCTGACGCTGGCCACGCGGAGGCTGTGAGCGGGACGGCGTCTCCCCCGTGCGGCGGAGGTGGATCATCGTCGTGCAGGAGGTGGACCCGCCCGTCGGCGCGGGAGCGTTGAGGCATGAACCTCTCAACCGCGCCCGCCGTGGCCCGCGTTGCCACCGGCTCCCGGCGCAGCGCGCTGCGGCTCGTGGCCGTCGTCGCCTGTCTGCCGTATCTCTGCCTCAAGCTCGCCTGGATCGCCGGGAGTCACCTCGGCATCCCGGACGGGAGTCCGCTGCTGAAGCACCGGGTGACCATGGTGGTCGCCAACGGGCTCACCGTGCTGATGGACGCGGCGGTCATCGTGCTGGCGCTGTTGCTGACCCGGCCGTGGGGACGGCGGGTGCCCTCCTGGCTGCTCGCGGTGCCGATGTGGGTCGCCACGGGACTTCTCGCGCCGATCATGGTGGGATTTCCGCTGCAACTGGTCGTCCACGGGGGTACGGACACCGGTGACGACCGGCCGTTCCTCGACGGGTGGGTGTTCGGGGTCGTGTATGGGGGGTTCATCGTGCAGGGGATCGCGCTGGGGGCGCTCTTCGTCGGGTACGCCCGCGAGCGGTGGGGACACCTGTGGCAGGGGCGGGTGTGGGACCTGCCCGCGCAGAGCGCGTCGGCCGCGCAGCGGACGATCGCCGTGACGGCGGCCGTGCTCGCGCTGGTTCCGGGCACGCTCCGGCTGCTGTGGGCCTGTGGGGTCACGACCGGGCGGGACACGAGCGGCAGCCGGGCGATGGAGGTGGTGTACGTCGGCTTCCTGGCCGCCGCCGTCATCGGCGCCTGGCAGCTCGCCTTCCGGCGCGGCCGCCCGCTGCCGGTCGGCGTGCCGCTCGCCCTGGGCTGGGTCGGCTCCGGGGCGGTGGCCTGCTGGGGCGCGTGGCAGGCACTGGCCCCGCTCGCCGGGGTGAACGACAGCACCGACGGCCCGACAGCACTGCTGAACCTCGCCTACGCCGGCCAGGTGGCGACCGGCGTCCTCGTCGCGGTCCTCGGCGCCCGGTTCTTGGCCGAGCGGTCCGCGCGGGCCCCGAAGCGGCCCGCGTGGTGAGGAGGTTCGCCCGGCCGCTGTTCGGCCGTAGGGCGCGTCGCCGCTGGATCCATCTGATCCTGGGCGGCGCGCTCGCCATGCCGTACGTCTTCGTCGGCGAGGTGATCGTGGGGCCTGTCCTCGGCTCGAACCGCTTCTGGGGCGACCTGCCGGTCCAACTGGGCTCCTTCGCCGTGGGGTTGCCGATCGCCGCGGTCACCTCCCTGTTCCCGCTGACCCGCCCGCTGGAGGCGGGTGCCGCCCGCGCCCTGTGCGGTGTGGCCCCGGACGCGCTGGCCCACGGTCCCGCCCGGACCCGGGCCGCGAGGGGCCGGACGGCGGCCTGGTTCACGCTGCACCTGGGGTTCGGCGGGATCATCTCGGGGATGTCCCTCGCCGTGCCGCCGTTCGCGACGGTGCTGATCGCGCTGCCGCTCTTCTCGTGGCTGCGCGACACCCGGCTCGGCCTGCCCGAAGTCCTCGACCACACCTGGGCGCCGGCCCTCGCGCCGGTCGCCGGTGTCGCCATGCTGCTCGCGCTCGCCGGCTGCGCGGCCGGGTCCGGGGCGCTCCTCGCCCGCTGGGCACCCGCGCTGCTCGGGCCCACCCCCGAGGACCGGCTCGCGGCGGCCGAGGCGCGCGCCGCCGACCTCGCCGTGCGCAACCGGCTCGCCCGCGAGCTGCACGACTCCGTCGGCCACGCCCTGAGCGCCGTCACCCTGCAGGCGAGCGCGGCCCGCCGTGTCCTGGACACCGACCCGGAGTTCGTCCGCGAGGCCCTCGCCGCCATCGAGGACACCACCCGGCGCACGGTGGGCGAACTCGACGCGGTGCTCGGCGTGCTGCGGGACGGCGACGCGCCCGGCACGGCACCCGCGCCGACCCTCGCGGCCGACCTGGACGGGCTGCTGCGGCGCACCCGGGCGGGCGGGCAGAGGGTCGAGGCCGCCGTCACGGCCGACCCGGCGACGCTGCCGCCGCCGCTCTCCCGCGAGGCCTACCGCATCGTGCAGGAAGGCCTGAGCAACGTCCTCAAGCACGCGGGCGCCGAGGTCGCCGCCGCCCTGCGGATAGCGGACGCCGACGGGCACCTGGAGATCACCGTGGAGAACCCGCTGAACGGCCCCTGCCCCTCCCGGCCCGGCGGCGGCCACGGGCTGCGCGGCATCGCCGACCGCGTCCGCCTCCTGGGCGGCACGGTGACGGCCGGCCCGGCCGAGGGGATGTGGCGGCTGCACGTACGACTGCCGATGAAAGGACCCGTATGACCCAGGCCCCGACCGTCCGGATCGTCCTCGCCGACGACGAGCGCATGGTGCGCACGGCCCTGCGCGCCATTCTCTCCGCCGAGCCGGACCTGGAGGTCGTCGGCGAGGCGGCGACCGGCGCCGAGGCCGTGTCGGTCGTACGGGAGCTGAGGCCCGACGTGGTCCTGATGGACGTACGCATGCCGGAGACCGACGGGATCCGGGCCACCGAGCAGATCCTGGCCACGCTCGACGAGCCGCCCCGCATCGTCGTCGTGACCACCTTCGAGAACGACTCCTATGTGTACGACGCGCTGCGCGCCGGGGCCGCCGGGTTCCTGCTGAAGCGGGCCGAGGCCGACGCGCTGGTGCAGGCGGTGCGACTGGTCGCGCGCACCGACAGCCTGCTGTTCCCGTCGGCCGTGAGGACGCTGGCCGCCGAGTACGCGCGCGCCGTCCCGACGCCTCCGGCCTGGGTGGCCAGGCTCACGGGCCGGGAGAAGGAGGTGCTGCGGCAGCTGGCCGCCGGGCTCACCAACGCCGAGATCGCCCGGCGCATGGAGGTCGGCCCCGCCACCGTGAAGACACACGTCGCGGCGGTGCTGGCGAAGACCGGTACACGGGACCGGACACAGGCGGTGATCGCCGCGTACGAGGCGGGCTTTCTGAAACCCCGATGAGAAAAACGGGCGTACGGGAACGATTGCGGCCCTGTCGGTCGTCTTCTTCCGGGATGAACAAGACGATCAGGCGGGCGTCCGTCTTCGCTCTGCTGCTCGTGCTCGCTCTGCTGATCAGGGCGACCTGGGTGCAGTACTACGACGGCCAGGCCCTCGCGGACGACAAGGACAACCGGCGCAACGCGATCGAGACGTACGCGGAGCCGCTCGGGAACATCATCGTGGCCGGCGATTCCATCACAGGCTCGACGCGGACGAAGGGGGGCGACCTCGCGTACAAGCGGACGTACAAGAACGGCGCGTTGTACGCGGCGGTCACGGGCTACGCGTCCCAGGCCTATGCGCCGACCCAGCTGGAGGGCATCTACCAGGACCTGCTCAACGGCACGGACAACCGGCTGAAGAACATCATGGACACGGTCACCGGCAAGCGCGCCGATCCGGGCAACGTGGTCACGACGATCGATCCCGATGTGCAGAAGGCGGCCTACCGCGCCCTGGGCGGCAACAAGGGCGCGGCCCTCGCGATGGACCCGAAGACCGGGAAGATCCTCGCGGTGGTGTCGACCCCGTCGTACGACCCCACGACGCTCACCGACGCCAACACCGCGGGGACCGCCTGGAAGCGGCTGGGCGCCGACTCGGACAAGCCGCTGACCAACCGCGCGCTGCGCCAGCCGCTGCCGCCTGGCTCGACGTTCAAGCTGGTCGTCGCGGCGGCCGCGCTGGAGGACGGGCTGTACAAGAACGTGGACGAACACACGGACAGCCCCGACCCGTACACGCTGCCCGGCACCACCAGGGTCCTCGCCAACGAGAACAAGTCGGCGCCCTGTGAGAACGCCTCGATCCGGGTCGCCCTGCGCTACTCCTGCAACAACGTCTTCGGCAAGCTGGCCGTCGACCTCGGCCAGGACAAGGTGAGGGCGATGGCCGAGAAGTTCGGCTTCAACGACGACAAGCAGGATGTGCCGGTGCGCGCCTACGCGAGCGTGTACCCGTCGAAGATGGACAAGGCGCAGACGGCCCTGTCGGGCATCGGCCAGTTCGACGTGACGGCGACCCCGCTCCAGATGGCCATGGTGTCGGCGGCCATAGCCAACGACGGCAAGCTGGTCTCGCCGCACATGGTTTCGCAGATCACGGACAGCGGTGGCGATGTGCTGCAGAACTACGACGACAACACGGACACCAAGGAGATCGTGAGCTCCTCCACCGCCGAGCAGTTGCAGTCGGCGATGGAGACGGTCGTCAAGGACGGCACGGGTACGAACGCGCTGATCGACGGCGTGACCGTGGGCGGCAAGACGGGTACGGCCCAGCACGGCGAGAACAACAGCAAGACGCCGTATGCCTGGTTCACCTCGTACGGCAAGTCCGACAGCAGCGGCAAGGAGGTCGCGGTCGCGGTGATGGTGGAGCAGTCGGACGCGGCAAGGTCGGAAGTGAGCGGCAACGGCTTGGCGGCCCCGGTGGCCAAGGCGATGATGCAAGCGGCGTTGAGCTAAGCGCCCGAAGGGGCGCGGGGCTGTATCCATATGCGGCTCCGCCGCGTGGGCGCGACCAGCCACAACCGATCCGCAGCCGATCGCGCAGCGACCGTCACTTCACACCCAGAACCTGCTCCACCGGATCAATCGCGAAGTAGACAAGGAACAGCACCGAAACCCCCCACAGCAGCCAGTTGACCTCCCTGGCCTTCCCCAGCACCGTCTTGATGACGACGTACGACAAGAACCCCGCCCCGATGCCATCGGTGATCGAGTAGGTGAACGGCATCGCGGCGATCGTCAGAAACGCCGGGATGGCGATCTCGTACCGGTCCCAGTCGATGTGCTTGACGTGGGTCATCATCAGGAAGCCCACCGCGATCAGCGCGGGCGCCGCCGCCTGCAGCGGGACGATGGTCAGCAGCGGGGTGAGGAACAGCGCGAGACCGAAGAGCCCGCCGGTGACCAGGTTGGCGAGACCGGTTCGGGCACCCTCGCCGACACCGGCCGCGGACTCGATGTAGGCGGTGTTGGAGGAGGCCGAGCCGACACCGCCCGCGACGGCTGCGGCGCCGTCGATGAACAGGACCCGGCCGATGCCCGGCACCTGCCCCTTCTCGTCGAGCAGCCCGGCCTCGGCGCTGATGCCGACGATGGTGCCCATGGCGTCGAAGAAGTCCGACAGGACCAGGGTGAAGACCAGCAGGACCGCGGTGAGCACCCCGGCCTCGGCGAAGCCGCCGAACAGGCTGAAGTGACCGACAAGTCCGAAGTCCGGGGTCGCGACGATCTTGTCGGGCACCTTCGGGGTGGTCAGACCCCAGCTCTTGACGTCGGCGACGGCGTTGATGACGATCGCGACGACGGTCATGGTCACGATGCTGATGAGGATCGCGCCCTTCACCTTCCGCGCGACCAGCGCGATGGTCAGCAGCACACCGAGACAGAAGACCAGTACGGGCCAGCCGGTGAGCCGGCCGACGGCGCCCAGCTGTACCGGCACAGTGGTGTGCGCGGCGTCCGGGATGCGGCTGACGAACCCGGCGTCGACGAAGCCGATGAACGCGATGAACAGGCCGATGCCGACGCCGATGGCCTGCTTGAGCTGGTGCGGGATGGCGTTCATGATCGCTTCCCGGAGTCCGGTGAGGACCAGGACGCAGATCAGGATGCCCTCCAGGACGACCAGGCCCATGGCGTCGGCCCAGCTCATCAGCGGGGCCAACTGGAAGGCCACGACGGCGTTGAGACCGAGGCCGGCGGCGATGGCGAGCGGGAGGTTGCCGCCGACGCCCATGATGATCGTCATCACACAGGCCACCAGCGCGGTGGCGGTGACCAGTTGGCCGGTGTCGAGCTGGTGGCCGAACTTGTCCTTGGCACTGCCCAGGATGATCGGGTTCAGGACAAGGATGTAGGCCATCGTGAAGAACGTGGCGAAGCCGCCGCGTATCTCCCGGCCGAGGCCGGACCCCCGCTCGGAGATCTTGAAGTACCGGTCGACGCTGTTCACCGCGGGCGGCGCGGCACTTGGCCGGTCGGCTGCCTTCTGGATCTCGGACATGGTCGTCCTCCTCGTTGTCTGAGTGATCGTGCGTGGATGCTGGCTGGATTGTTCCCACGTTGAACCGGTTTCAGGTTTTCTCCGTGTTACGGAATCGGGTTCGGCCTGCCATACCGTGTCCGAACCCCCGTACGAAGCAGGCAAAAAGATCACTGCTACGCTCCGAATCCTGTCCGGCACTTCTCCGGATGCTCGCATGTCATTCGCATGACACCCACAGACAGAAGAGGTCACCCGTGGGCACAGTCGTCGACGACGCCGCCTCGGTGGAGTTCCACGCCTTCTTCGAACGCCACTACGCCGAACTGTCCCGCCTCGCCCACCTCCTGACCGGCGAGGCGGACGCCGCGGACGACCTCGCGGCGGACGCGCTGCTCGCGCTGTGGCACCGCTGGGACCGGGTGCGCGCGGCCGACCACCCGGTGGCGTACGCGCGCGGCGTCGTCGCCAATCTGGCCCGCACCCGCATCCGCAGCGCGGTCCGCGAGCGCCGCCGGATCGCCCTGTTCTGGTCGCACCGCGAGGAGAAGACCGAGAACCCCGATGTGGCGGGCGTGGTGGATGTGCAGTCGGCGCTGCGCCGGCTGCCCTTCCGCAAACGCGCATGTGTGGTGCTTCGACATGCGTTCGACCTGTCGGAAAGGGACACCGCCCTCGCCCTGGGGATCTCGGTGGGTACGGTTAAGAGCCAGACGTCCAAGGGCATGGCCGAACTGCAGGAGCTGCTCGGCGCCCAGGGTGTTCCGCAGAAGGTGCACGCGGCGGTGGCGGCGCGTGGCGGCGAGAGCGGAGGAAGGAACCGATGAGGCAGCAGGACGTGCACGACGAGCTGCGCGCCCGGCTGTACGAGGCGGCCGAGGCGCACGAACCCGACCGCGCGCGCATCCTCGCCCGCGTCGAGCGGGGCATGGCCGCCGAGGCCCGCCCCGACCACCGCGCCACGCGCCCGCCCGTGTTCGGCTGGGTGCGGGTGGTGAGTGCCACCGCCGCGGTCGCCGGTGTCCTCGCGATCGGCGGGTACGCGGTGGCGTCCGCGGTGAAGGAGAAGGCTCCGCCGCAGCAGACGGTCGCGGTGTCGCCGACGCCCACGCCGTCGCCGGACGCGACGATGCGGCCGCCGGTCCAACCGGCGGACCCGGCCCCCAGCTCCGGCGCCACCCACGATTCCCGCAGGCCGAGTTCCTCCCCCTCGCCGGCCCCGACGGCCTCCGGCTCCGCGCAGGCGCCCACCGCGCGGGGCGAGCAGGACGGTCCGCTGTGGTCGGACGGCTCGGTGGACCCGCACAGCAACGACTTCTGGGCGCAGAGCAATGTGACCCTGAAGGCCTCGGAGCAACTGACCTCGCTCACCGTGCGGCTGAAGGTCGCCCAGACCGGCGGGGTGTCCTCGGCCGGTGCCTGGCGTTCGCTGCCGGAGACCGACTTCACGCAGACGGTGACCGAGGAGGACGGCTTCCTGGTCTACACGTGGACGCTGAAGGAGGACCGCAAGGTCGCGGCGGGTCAGTGGGTGTTCGCCGGGCAGTACAACCATGAGCGCGGCGGCCGGGACGCCAAGGACGACCGCTACACCATCACGGGCGGCGCGGGCGGCAAGCAGTACGCGGTGACCGGGGACTTCGCGGCGCACGACACCGGCGCGGGCGACTCGTAAAAAAGATTCCGCGGACGCGGCAACCCATTCCCCACCGGCGGCGACCGGGAAGCGCAAGGTTCCTCTCCCCACGCAAGGAATGGGCATGACTGCACGAGCTGAACAGCGCGTCCGCCACCGCCGCCGGGTCACGAAGCGGCGGGCGCTGATCGCCGGCTCCGCCGCCCTCGGCATCACCGGCGCCGCGATCGTCACCACGACGATGCTGACCTCCGCGGGCGCCGCGACCTCCTGGCCGACCGCCAAGGGCAGCAAGGCCGTGTCGAAGACGATCGAGGTGTCGGGCACCTACGACGGCAAGCTCACCAAGTTCTTCGGGTCCGGCGCCCTGGGCACCGACAGCCAGGACGAGAACCAGGGCCCGATCTTCGAGCTCGCCGACGGCGCGACCCTGAAGAACGTCATCATCGGCACCCCGGCCGCGGACGGCGTGCACTGCCTGGGCAGTTGCACACTGCGGAACGTGTGGTGGCTGGACGTCGGCGAGGACGCCGCGACCTTCAAGGGCACGTCCGCCTCGGCCGTGTACACGGTCTACGGGGGTGGCGCGAAGAACGCCGACGACAAGGTGCTGCAGTTCAACGGCGCGGGCAAGCTGGTGGTCAGCAAGTTCCAGGTGGAGAACTCCGGCAAGCTGGTGCGCTCCTGCGGCAACTGCAAGAAGCAGTTCAAGCGGACGATCATCATCAATGACGTGGATGTCACCGCGCCGCTCAAGGCCGTCGTCGGTGTCAACTCCAACTTCGGGGACACCGCGGCGCTGCGCAAGATCCGCATCCACGGCGACACCAAGAAGAAGATCAAGACCTGTGTCCGCTTCAAGGGCAACAACACCGGCAAGGAACCGACGGAACTGGGCACCGGCCCCGACGGAACCTCCTGCCTCTTCTCCTCATCTGACATCACGTACGGGTGAGCGACCCACCTCGATCCGCCGGCCTGGCCCCCCTCGGCCGGCATGAGAACGCCCCCGCCGGTGACGACCGGCGGGGGCGTTCGCCTGTGCCTGGCTCAGCTCCTGGTTCATCGTGGCGCCGATGGCCGTGCCGCCCGTGGTCAGGAACGTGGTCGTGGGCAGTGAGCCGTTCGACGCGCGGGATCCGTACGCCGTCGTCGCGTCCGTCGACTTGAAGGGCGGGGTGGCAACGCCGCTGTCCCAGTTGTTGGCGGCGGACACGGTGCGGGAGCCCAGTTTGGCCAGGCCCCCCTTGTTGCCGACCGCCAGATTGCGGGCGAGGCGTGCCTTGCCGGTGGCGAAGTAGAAGCCCGCCTCGGTGTTGGCGTACGCGGTGTTGCGGTTCAGCACGATCGCACCGGTGTTGGAGTTCTCGGTGAAGCCGTTGAGGGTGTTGTCCCAGGCCGCGTTGTCGTTGACGACATGCGCGACCGCGACTCCCCCGCCGCCCAGCTTGAAGCCGTTGCCGTTGCCCTCGAAAGCCGAGTCGTGCCAGCGGTTCTTGCCGTTGCCGAAGGCCCAGGAGTGCTCGATGGTGACCGGCGAGGAGAACTGCCAGAGGTCGAGTCCGTCGTCCGAATTGTTGTAGAGGCGGGCGCCGGTGACCTTGTTGCCGCTGCCGGAGCCGAACTTGATGGCGATGCCGTCCGCGTTCCGGCCGTGGCCGGACGCGTCGTAGTTGCCGTAACTGTCCAGGTCCTGGACGAGGTTGCCGACCGTGTCGTCTCCGCGCAGGGTGAAGCCGGAGTCGCCGTTGTCCGCCGTGACCAGGTTCTTGAAGACACCGCCGGTGGAGGAGGTGACGACGAAGCCCTGGGCCGGGGAGTTCTGGAAGGTGAGGTTCTGCACGGTCCAGTAGCTGCCGTGGATCCCGGCGAGCCAGGAGCCGGCGGGCAGCTTGGACCCGTCGATCTTCACCTTCTCCGCGCCGTAGGACTGGAGCGTGATCCGGTTGGAACTCGTCCCGTCGGCCGTGGACTTGAGGGTGGCCATCGGATAGTACGTGCCGCCGCGCACCTGGATGACGCTGCCCGCGGCGGCGTTCTTCACGGCCGACTCCAGCTGGGCCGTGCTCGACACGGTGACCGTCGTCGTGGCGGCCTGGGCCCCGCTGTTGGACAGCCCGAGCCAGACGCCGCCGGCCCCGGCGCAGGCGGCCACCGCGGCGGCGATCGAGAGGGTGCGCGTCCTGCGGTGGCGTCCGCTGCTCTGACGCACTGACCGCTCCTTTCCCAGGGGGATGGGACGCAGTCGAGTCGCCGCCGTGGCCAAAAGAGGTTGCCGCGCCCGCAGGAAAGGAAACGCAACGGGATCGTCCCCTGCCCGGTCGATGGACCGGGCAGGGGACGATCCCGTCCAAGCGTTGGGCCCGTACCGGACTAGCTCACGAAGTACGTCGGGTTCGGGAGCTTGTACGTCCGGTCGGCGTAGCCGCCGTCGAGGTCCGAGTACTGGTCGCCGAAGTTGGCGATGATGTCGTACCCGAGGTCGTCCTCGATGTGCTCGCGGGTGCCGCCCTTGTACTGCACGGTCGTGCAGTTCCAGGCGCCCGGGGTGGCGCAGTCCTTCAGGTAGGCCGGGGGGTTGGCCTTGTCCTTGAGGAACATGTGGTCGGCGTCGAGGTTCACATCGGCGCCGATCTTCTTCAGGTTCTCGACCGCGGCGGTGCGCTGCGCCTCGCTCAGGCCCGAGTTGTAGAAGACCTCGACGCCCTTGGACTCGGCGTACTGGACCAGCTCGGGGCTGCCGAAGACGGCCGGGCGGTCGGCCTTGTTCACATAGTCCGCCCAAGTGGTGCCGTTGTAGGTGTAGTTGTAGCGCTTCTCGTAGTCGAGGCTGAGCAGCAGCGTGTCGTCGATGTCGAAGACGACCGCGGGCTTCTCGCCCCGGTGGTGGGCCTTGTGCGCGGCCCGGTCGATGTAGCGCTCGGCGGCGGCGTCGATGCGCGCCAGGTCCTTGGCGTACGGGCTGTCCGGGGACGCCTGGTACACGCCGTTGCTGTCGGCGGTGGTGCCGTAGTACGTGTCGATGTCCTTCACCAGGAGCCCGATGTTGTAGGGCTCGTGGGTGGAGTTGGCCGTCGACTGGTGTGCGGTGGCCGCGCCGGCCCCGTAGAGGGCGCCACCGGCGACGGCACAGGCGGCGGCGACGGCCGCGAGACGCAGTGATTTATGCATGACAAGAGTTCTACGCGCGTCACCAGGGTGAGCGCGAGGCCCGTTGCCTGATCGATATCTATCCCACAGGTGACACCGGCCTCACATCACCCTTCCGGCTCAGTTCATGGTCGCCCCGATGGTCGTACTGCCCGTCGTCAGGAACGTCGTCGAGGGCAGTGAGCCGTCCGGCTTAGCGGTGATCTTGCGTGAAAGCCCCGGCGTTCACGCCGGGGACGAAACATCTCAAGGCTGCTCTGACATGCGCCTTGGAGCGGATGTTCTTGCTGCTCGATGTACCGGCGGACGGTCGCCAACGGTGCTCCGCCGCACGATGCGGAGAATACGACGGTGACCACAAGTGCCCGTGCATGATGGCGTGGTTGATCCGGCCGGTGAACTCCTGCCGTATCCGGCGGGCGGAGACGCCCTTGAGGCTGTTGACCGGCTTCGAGACGGCGACCTTGGGCGGGTAGTGCACCAGAAGGCGGACGTGATCGCGTTCGCCGTTGAACTCCTTCACTTCGCTTCGAAGTCCTTGCAGACCTTGCGCATGATGGCCTCGGGCGCACCCGGCTCGCCAAGTCCGTGCACGACGCGGGATGGTCCGCGTTCGTCGGCATACTGGAGTACAAGGCGGTCAAGCACGGCCGCACCTTCGCCAGGGTGGACCGGGCCTTCCCGTCCTCGCAGGTCTGCTCGGCCTGCGGATTCCGGGACGGACCCAAGCCTTTGCACAGCGCGTAGAAGCAGGAAGCCCCCGGAAGGGTCGGACGACCCAGGCCGGAATCCCTGGACTATAGGCCAAGGAGCACGTCAAGGGAGTTGTACGTCGTGGACGCGTCCGTGGAGACGAAGGACGGAATGGAGATGCCGGAGTCCCAGTTGTTGCCGACGGAGGCCACCGAGGAGCCCTTGCTGGCCCGGCCGCTGCCGTTGCTCACCGCGAGGTTCTTGCCGAGACGGGCGGCGCCGGCGGCGAGGAGGGTGCGTCTGCGCATCGTCGTCAGCACTCCTTCCACGGGGTCCAGTCGCCGAGATACCTCTCGCGGGTCGCCGAGCCGGCCTGTTCGTCGGTGAGCTGGGGCCGGTTCTCCGGGACGGTGATCCCGGCACCCGGGCCCGTGTTGCGGTACTCGGCGAACTGCTGGCTCTGCCACGGATAGGCGGCCGACATGTCGGTGTAGGGCGCGACCGCGTCGATGCCGGGGCCGAGCCGGGTGTCCCGGACGGTGAGCATCGGACGGGCGGTGGGGTCGGAGCCGGGGACCCAGGGGCGGGCCAGCTTGTAGAAGGCGTCCGGGGCCTCGCTGCTGACACGGCTGCGGGTGACCAGGTAGCCGCGCGGGTTGGCGACCGCCGTGGAGGGCGCGAAGACGAAGCCGTACGGCGCGGCGGTCAGGTCGGTGCGGTTCAGGGTGCGGAAGTGGCACCGCTCGTAGACCGCCGTGGCCCGGCCGAAGACGAAGTCGACATCGCCCTCGACGTAACAGTCGCGGTAGTACTGGCGGGCGAAGACGCCGAGCGCGATCGAGTCGGCGTAGAGGGTGTCCTGGTGGCCGAGGAACCGGCAGTGCGTGAACGCGCTCCGGTCGCCCTGCACCTTGACGGCCACGGCCTGGGTGCCCGTGATCTCCGGGTGGTCGGCGCGCAGCCAGTCGTTGGCGAAGGTGATCCAGCGGGCGGTGAAGCCGTCCGCCTGCACAGTGGTGGTGGCCGATCCGGTGGTGCCGTAGGTGCCGCCGCCGGGCTTGGGGGTGCCGGCCGCGTTGTCGTACACGATCACGACGTCCCGGGGGTCCTCCGAGGCGCCGATCCAGGTCGTCTCCGTGCGGCCGGCGTCGACGACGACCGTCTCCCGGTAGGTGCCCGGTGCGATGACCAGCGTCCGGCCGCTCCCTCCCCCGGTGCTCAACGCCTGGGAGGTGCCCCCAGCGGCGGTCACCGCGGCCTGGACGGAGGTGTGGTCGCCCCGGCCGTGCGGGTCGACGTACAAGGTGGCGGGGGTGAGACGGCGGGCCGGTGAGCCGTACCGCCCGAACGGGCGCGGCCCGCCGTCGGCCCGCGCGGGAGCCGCCGGCAGCAGGCCCAGCGCGGCGCCCGCCACGAGGAAACCGCGTCTGGACAGGGAGGTTCGAGGATGGTGCGAGGGCATGAGCGTGCTCCTTCGCGGTGCAGGGCGGCGGATCAGCGCAGGTGACCGGCGCCGGCGCAGTGGTCGACGATGCCGGGCAGGGCCTTCGCCGGATCGACCTTGGTCCGCAGGGTCGGCGTCCAGCCCGCGCCCGACTGGAGGATCTCGCCCGGCACTTCGGCGTTGTGGACGGCGATGAGATCGGTCGGGGTGCCGTTGACGTAGTTGTCGTCGGCGGTCAGCGGCGCCTCCTTCCACTTCTTCAGGATCGAACCGGCCTTGACCCCGGCGGCCAGCGTGAACGCGTTGTGCTCGGCGACGAGCTGTGACTCCATCCCGATGCCGTAGCTGTAGGAGAAGCCGTCCTCGGCCACGAAGTGGTTGTTGTACGAGTCGACCTGCCCGAAGCGGACGCGCGGGGCGCGCTCGACCAGGTTCGAGAACAGGTTGTGGTGGAAGGTGACGTTGAGGTGCCCCCGGTCGACGGCGGCCGTGGCGGCGCTGTCGCTGTTGCCGATCAGGATCGTCTTGTCGTGGTCCTCGAAGACGTTCCAGGAGGCGGTCACGTAGTCGGCGCCCTTGACGATGTCCAGTTCGCCGTCGTGCTGCTCGTAGATGCGGCCGAAGTAGGACGGCAGCGTGCTGTCCGGGTGGTCCCCGTCGGTGAAGGTGTCGTGGTCCATCCACACATGCGTGGAGCCGTAGATCACCGCGCTGTCGTACTCGGAGTTCCAGTTGCCGTCGGTGGTGTCGGTCGGGTCCCACTGGGGGAAGCAGTCGAGCGGGCTCTCGAAGCCCAGGTTGCGGACGATGACGTTGTCGACGCCCTTGATCTGGAGGCTCGCGCCCTTGAACCCGGCGTTGCTGCCGATGCCCACGATGGTGGTGTCGGCCGGGACGTTCGCCTTGATGTAGGCGTCCTGCTTGGCGGCGGAGGCGCGGCGCAGGCCCTCGGGGCTGTCGTCGGGTTCGGCGTCCAGGTTGGTGGAGCGGCCCCAGTTCTCCGGGGAGTACTTGGCGAGGTAGGTATCGAAGTCGTAGCCCGGCGCCTCGAACGAGGGACAGCTGGGCCCGTCGGCGTCGATCGTCCCCTTCACCTTGATGATCCTGGGCGCGCTGCCGCCGTCGGCCAGGGCGGCCTTGAACTCTTCCCAGGTGGTGACGGTGTGGACATGGGCGGAGTCGGCGGCGGCGCCTCCCGTGGTGCCGGTGCCGTACGCGCCCCATCCGTCGTTCGCGGCCAGTACCTGATGAGCGAGGTCCGGATGCCGGGACTGCGCGGAGGCGGTGCCCGTGACGGCGAGCACGAGGGTCGTGCAGCCGGCAAGAGCTGTTATGACACGTCCATGACATATCCGTGTGCGCACTGTGCGGTCTCCTCGGTTACGAATCCGATGCGGGTGGCCAGTTGATCCAAGAGACGGGAATCTCGTCGTGCCGCCGAACGACGTCGCGGGGCGCGAGCACCCGCGTCCGCAGCGACTCCCGCGCGACGAGCCGCGCCACGGCGATGGCTCCCGGCGGATTGAAGTGCGTGTTGTCCTGCTCGGTGTCGGTCCAGTTGAAGTAGGTCTTCGTCGCCTCGACCCCGAGCCGCTGCCAGAGCGCGAGCGACAACGCCTCGATGTCGAGCAGCGGCACGCGCTCCTCCCGCGCGAGCGCGCGCATCGCCGCCGGATAGTCGCCATGGGTCGGCACGGCGTTGCCGTCGGCGTCGAACTTGCGGCGCTCGACCGGGGTGACGAGAACGGGCCGGGCGCCGTGCGCACGGGCGCCGTCGATGTAGATCCGCAGGTAGTCCTGGTACGTGGTCCAGGGCTCGGTGTAGCGGGTGGGGTCGGCGGACTTCTCGTCGTTGTGCGCGAACTGGACCAGAAGAAGATCACCGGCCCGGATCTCGGCGAGGATCGCGTCGAGCCGGCCCTCGTCGACGAAGCTCTTCGAACTCCGCCCGTTCACAGCGCGGTTGGCGACCACCCATCCGTTCCGGAGAAAGAACGGAAACGCCATTCCCCACCCGGTCTCGGGAGCGGCATCGGCGTATTTCTGGGCGGCGGTGGAATCACCCGCGAGATGGACGGTGCGATGCCGCTCGGGAGAACGACCGGCAAGGGGAATCGCGGCCAGAGCCGCGGAAGTCACCTGTCTGCGCGTAAGGGACACAACGGGTGCCTTTCAAACAGGGGTTGGGATACTCGGGGGCGCGAGGCTGTATCTTCTTGCGGCTCCGCCGCGTGGGCGCGACCGGCCACAAACCGGCCCGCAGTCACCCCACAACCGAAACCACCCGAGCTCTCAGTGGTTCTTCTTCCAGTCGACCTGCGCCGCATTGAGCTGATCGGCAAGCGTGTCCAGGAATTCCTTCGCGCTCATCTTCCCGAGCAGCACCTTCTGGAAGTTCGGCTCGTTGTCCGCCTTGGAAACGGTGTTCCAGTCGGGCAGGTAGTAAGGCAGCTGCACGATCTTCGTGCCGGCCCCGTTCAGCGCCTCGGCGGCAAGTCGCGTCGGCTCCGATTGCTGAACCCACGCGTCCTGCGCCGCCTCCGTGTTGGCCGGCACCTGCCCCGCCGTCTCGTTCCACTTGCTGTTGGACTCATGAGAGGCCGCGAACTCGATGAACTTCCAGGCGGCCGACTTGTTCTCGCTCGACTTGAACAGCCCCAGCCCGTCCACGGGATTGGACACCTGCACCCGGGTCCCGTCGTCCAGCGTCGGGTTCGGAAGGCCCTTGAACTTGCCGCTCAGCGCCTTCTCGTGGTCCGCATGGGAACCGAGGTTGTGGCTCAGCATCCCGATCGTGCCCGAGTCCCACTGGGCGACCATCTTGGTGAAGTCGTTGTTGACGTCGGCGGACGGGGTGTCCTTCTTGTACAGGCCGACGTACTTCTCCAGCGCGGCCACGTTCTTCGCGTCGTTGACCGTGGTCCTGTCGCCGTTCCAGAAGGACGTGATCCCGCTCTGCCCGTAGGTGGCGTCCAGGGCCTGGGCGA
The DNA here is from genome assembly GCF_042895285.1 of Streptomyces sp. NPDC001406. Classification (NCBI taxonomy): domain Bacteria; kingdom Bacillati; phylum Actinomycetota; class Actinomycetes; order Kitasatosporales; family Streptomycetaceae; genus Streptomyces; species Streptomyces sp. NPDC001406. The sequence goes on along the minus strand of NZ_JBIAWG010000003.1, from coordinate 507,251 downwards.
TCGAGCCCTCACCGCCCCGGATGGTGTAGCCGAACTTGTTCTTGCCCTTGTCGGTGAGCTTGCCGGCGGCGGTGTAGAACTTCGTCCAGGTGGTCGGCGCCTCCAGCCCGGCGGCCGTGAACAGGTCGGTCCGGTACCACAGCGTGCCGTTGTTGGCCGAGGTCGGCACGGTGTACGTCTTCTCGTCGCCGCCGGCCGCCTTCACGCTCTCCAGGAACTTCGCGTTGAGCTTGCCGTTCAGCGGACTGGACGAGATCCGGCTGTCCAGCGGCTCCAGCGCGCCCTGCGCGGCGATCTCGGCGAGCATCGCGGTGCCGACGCCGCCGACGTCCGGCAGGCCGCCGCCCTGGATGGCGGTGTCGTACTTGGACTGGACGCTCGCGGCGGGCACGCCCACGTACTTGACCTTGATGTCCGGGTACTTCTTCTCGAAGTCGGCGATGATCTGCTTCCAGACGTCGGTCCTGACACCGCCGTTGTTGTCCCAGAAGGTGATCGTGCCCTTGCCGGAGCCCTCGTTCCCCTTGTCGCCCGCGCCGCCGCTGCCGTCGTCGCCGCAGGCGGTGGCGGTCAGCGCGAGCACGGAGCCCAGGGCGACGGCCGTGGCGGCGCGCCTGCTTCTGCGGATGCTGCTCTTCATCGGTCGGCTCTCTTCTTCCGGATCCAGCGGAGACATGGACGGCAAGCGCTTGCCAAGGGGGTGCGTCATTGCGGCTCCCAACAGGCGTACGGGTGGACTCAGGAGGTGTGACGCTGGGCGCCGTGGTTGTCGAGCTCGGTGGGGCCCTGGTCGCGGACGATGGGGGCACCTCCCTGCTCGAACGAAGTTGAGAGCTTGGGGGACCGCCCGCCCCAGAAGTTGTGCCCCTCGACGTCGGGAACGGCGACACCGACGCCGAGGTGGTGGGTGTGGTCGGCCGGGCCCACCTCGGTGACCGTGGTGCCGGACAGGGTGGTGACGGGGTGCAGATGGGGGCGCGGGGAGAGGCGGGCCGGGAGTTCGGGACGGGTGAGGTAGCGGCCGACCGGGCGGCCCGCGGCGCGCAGGACGAGGGTGTCGTCGGTCGTCATCAGGTGCTCCCCTGTTTCGGTGGCGCCCAGGGGGCGCCCAGCTCTGAGTAGAGGGCGAGGGTGTCGGCGGCGGCATCGACGAGTCCGTCGATGCCGGGCACCACCCGGCGGTTCTCACCGGGCAGGAGCTGCCAGGCGCCGGCGGGCAGCGCGACCGGGTCGTCGGCCAGCCGAATCGCTTCAACGACCTTCATGAAGGCGCCCGTCGCGTCGGGTTCGACCAGCAGCGGGGCGCCGATGGTGAGGTGGTCGACGAGGTTCCCCAGCAGATCCGTGCGGTCGTACTCGATCTCCTGCGGGCCGTGGCCCGCGCGTTGGAGCAGGATGCGGTCCTGCTTGTACCAGAAGGTGATCCGGCCCCGGTCGCCGTGCACCAGGACGTACGGCTCCCCGGGGTCCTCGGCGCACAGGGTCGCGGCGACGGTGACCGGGCCCTTCGCGGTGCTCACGCGGACGCAGGAGGTGTCGTCGGACTCGATGTCATTGGCGCGCAGCAGCTCGGTCTCGATGCCGGTGACGTCCTCGGCGCGGGTGGTGCCGAGAAGGGCGAGACCGGTGGCGACCGCATGGGCGAGGGGGTTGGTGAGCACGCCGTCGACCACGTCGACGCCGTTCAGCCGCCGCCTGCCCGCCCAGGGCGCCCGTCGGTAGTACGCCTCGTCGCGCGCCCAGGCCCCGCCGCCGCCGACGCCCGTGATCTGCCCGATCGCGCCCTCCTCGATCAGTTCCCTGATCGCGGGCACGGCGTGCGAGCCCAGCGACTGGAAGCCGATCTGGCAGACCACTGCGGCCTTGGCGACCCCGTCGGCCATACGGCGGAACTCGTCGTAGGAGGGCGCGGGCGGCTTCTCCAGCAGGATGTGGACGCCCCGGTCGGCCGCGGTGAGGGCCAGGTCGGTGTGGGTGGGGATGGGTGTGCAGATCACGGCGATCCGCGCGTCCGTGCGGTCGAGGAGTGCGCCGAAGTCGGCCGACTGGAGGGGGGCGCCCAGGCCCTCGGGGACCTCGTCCCCGGTCAGCGGGGTGAGTTCGCAGATCCCGGCGAGCCGGACGACGCCCTTGTCCTGGAGCCGGCGGATGTTGTCGAGGTGCCAGCGGCCGTGGCCGCGTGCGCCCGCCAGGACGATCGGGACGGGTGTGCTCACGGGATCCTCCCTGCGTTGTCGATCTTTCCCCGCAGGGTAAGCGGCCGGACGCGGGCGGCCCGATGGCGTCTCATCCCTTCACCGCCCCGGCGCTGAAGCCCGTGATCAGCCACTTCTGGATGAACGCGAACACGATCACCACGGGTACGGCGGCGATGATGCCGCCCGCGGCCAGCGCGCCCAGATCGACGCTGTCCGAGCTCATCAGGGTGTTGAGGCCGACCGGAATCGTCTGCTTGCTCTGGTCGGAGAGGAACATCAGAGCGAACAGGAAGTGGTTCCAGGCGTGCACGAAGGCGAAGGAGCCGACGGCGATCAACCCGGGCCGCAGCAGCGGGAGTACCACGATCCGGAAGGCGGTGAGACGGTTGCAGCCGTCGACCCAGGCGGCCTCTTCCAGGGAGTACGGGACGTTCCTGATGAAGCCGCTGATCAGGATCATCGACAGCGGCAGTTGGAAGACGGTCTCGGCCACGATGACACTGCCCAGTGAGTTGATCATCTGGAGCCTGGCGAAGATCTGGAAGAGCGGGACCAGCAGCAGCGCGCCCGGCACGAACTGGGAGCACAGCAGGACCAGCAGGAACGCGCGCTTGATCCGGAAGTCGAAGCGGGCCAGCGCGTAGCCGCCGGCGAGTGCGACGACCGTGGTCAGGAACAGGGTGGCGATGCCGACGTACACGCTGTTGGCGAAGTAGGTGCCGAAGCTGCGCTCGGTCCACACCTTCTGGAAGTGGTCGAGGGTGACCGGCCAGGGCACGAGCGAGGTGGAGCCGGCCGGGCGCAGGGCGAAGAGCAGGATCCAGTAGAAGGGGACCAGGGTGAAGAGGAGGTAGACCGACAGGGGAAGGTATATCTGCCGGCGTGGGACCTCGTCCCAGGAGCGGCGGCTGCGGCGCGGCCGTGCGGGCTCGGACACCGCGCGCTCGGGTGCGGGAGCGATCTCGGTGATCACTTGGTCTCGCCTCCGAACTTGCTCAGCCGCAGATGGACGATCGAGCAGAAGAGCAGGATCACGAACGCGACCGTGGTCAGGGCGGACGCGTAGCCGAAGTTGTGGGCGTCGACGCTGGTGTTGGCGATGTAGAGCGGGAGGGTGGTGGTCTCGCCCGCCGGGCCGCCGCCGGTGAGGGTGTAGAGCAGGTCGACGTTGTTGAACTCCCACACCGCGCGCAGCAGCGTGGACAGGACGATCGCGTCCTTCAGGTGCGGGAGCGTGATGTGCCAGAACTGCTTGAGCCGGCTCGCGCCGTCGACCTCGGCGGCCTCGTACAGGTCCTTCGAGACGGACTGCAGGTCGGCGAGGAGGAGGATCGCGAAGAAGGGGACGCCCCGCCACAGATCGGCGACCACCGCCGCCGGGAAGACGGTCGAGGTGTCCGACAGCCAACTCGTGCCGTACGAGCCGATGCCCACATCGGCGAGATAACGCGTGATGCCTGTCTGGGAGTTGTAGAGCAGCACCCAGATCGCGGAGGTCAGCACACCGGAGACGGCCCACGGCGAGAACACCAGGGCGCGGCCCAGCGCCCGGCCCGCGAAGGTCTGATTGACGATCAGCGCGAGGGCGAGCCCGAAGAGCAGCTGGAGGCCCACCTCCACGACCACCCACTTGGCGCTGAAGGTCAGCGTGTCCCAGAACTGGGGGTCGTCGGTGAAGGCGTGGACGAAGTTGTCGAAGCCCGCGTAGCCGTTCCGCCACGGCTTGGTGGGGTTGTAGTTCTGCAGGCTGTAGTAGAAGACGCTGATGACCGGATAGGCGATGAAGCCGAGCATCAGCAGGCCCGCCGGGGCGATCAGCAGGTACGGCAGCCTGCGCGGGGTCGCGGAGGCACGGCGCCGCCGGGGTGGCGCGGGCGGTTTCGCCACGGCTGCGGCTTGGGCCATGACTGTTCTCCGTTCGCAGTGGGGCGGGTACAGCAGGTGCAGCAGATACAGGAAGCGCTTGCTTCATACACATGAGTGAAGCGCTTCAACGATCGGTGTGCGGTGGTCCGGTCAGCCGGCGTACGGGTCCGGCACCTTGCCCGGCCGGGACAGGAACTCGAAGTCGCAGCCGGTGTCGGCCTGGGTGATCTGCTCGTTGTAGAGCGCGCCGTAGCCGCGCTCGTGACGGACGGGCGGCGGCGTCCAGTCGGCCCGCCTGCGCTCCAGCTCCTCGTCGTCCACGTGGAGTTGAAGCGTGCGCGCCTCGACGTCCAGGGTGATGGAGTCCCCGGTGCGCACCAGCGCCAGCGGTCCCCCGAGATACGACTCGGGCGCCACGTGCAGCACGCACGCGCCGTAACTCGTGCCGCTCATACGGGCGTCGGAGATCCGTACCATGTCCCGCACGCCCTGTCTGAGCAGGTGGTCGGGGAGGGGCAGCATGCCGTACTCGGGCATGCCGGGCCCGCCCTTGGGTCCGGCGTTGCGCAGGACGAGGACGCTGTCGGCGGTGATGCCGAGCGAGGGGTCGTTGATGGTGCGCTGCATCGTCCGGTAGTCGTCGAAGACGACGGCCGGACCGGTGTGCTTGAGCAGGTGCGGCTCGGCGGCGATGTGCTTGATGACCGCGCCGTCCGGGCAGAGGTTGCCGCGCAGCACGGCGACCCCGCCCTCGCTCGCGACCGGGTTGTCGCGGGTCCGGATGACGTCGTCGTCGTGCACCCGGGCGCCCGCGAGCTGCTCGCGCAGGGTGTCGTACGAGACCGTCGGCCGGTCGAGATGGAGCAGGTCCGGGATGCGGGAGAGGAACCCGGCGAGGCCGCCCGCGAAGTGGAAGTCCTCCATCAGATACCGCTGCCCACCGGGGCGGACGTTGGCGAGGACCGGGACCGTGCGGGCGATGCGGTCGAAGTCGTCGAGGGTGAGCCGCACTCCCGCCCGGCCCGCCATGGCGATCAGATGGATCACGGCGTTGGTCGAGCCGCCGAGCCCGAGGACGGTGGTGACCGCGTCCTCGAACGCCTCGCGGGTGAGGATGTGGGACAACGTCCGGTCCCGGTGGACCAGTTCGACGATGCGCAGGCCCGAGGCGGCGGCCATCCGGTCGTGCCCGGAGTCCACGGCCGGGATGCTGGACGCGCCCGGGACGGTCACACCGAGCGCCTCGGCGGCGGCGGTGAGCGTGGAGGCCGTACCCATGGTCATGCAGTGGCCGGGCGAGCGGGCCAGGCCGCTCTCCAGCTCGGCCATCTCGCAGTCGCCGATGAGGCCGGCGCGCTTGTCGTCCCAGTACTTCCACATGTCGGTGCCGGAGCCGAGGACCTCGCCCCGCCAGTGGCCCGGCAGCATCGGCCCGGCGGGCACGAAGACCGTGGGCAGGTCGACGCTCGCGGCGCCCATGAGCAGGGCGGGCGTGGACTTGTCGCAGCCGCCCATCAGGACGGCGCCGTCGACCGGGTAGGACCGCAGCAGTTCCTCGGTCTCCATCGAGAGCAGGTTGCGGTAGAGCATCGGGGTCGGCTTCTGGAAGGTCTCGCTGAGGGTGGAGACCGGGAATTCGAGCGGGAAGCCGCCGGCCTGCCACACCCCGCGCTTGACGGCCTGTGCCCGGTCCCTCAGGTGCACATGACAGGGGTTGATGTCCGACCAGGTGTTGAGGATCGCGATGACCGGCTTGCCCAGGTGCTCCTCGGGCAGATAGCCGAGCTGGCGGGTGCGGGCGCGGTGGCTGAAGGAGCGCAGCCCGTCGGTGCCGTACCACTGGTGGCTTCTGAGCTCTTCCGCTTTCTTGATGCGGTTGTTCATATCGACCATCCGGCGACGATGGCGGCGACCTCCGCGCACTCGTCCTCGGGCAGCTGCCTGCTGGGCGGGCGGACCTCGGGGCGGCACAGACCGAGGGAGGCGAGGGCCTCCTTGACGACGGTGACGTTGTCGGCGGAGCCGTTCGCGGCGCGCAGTTCCTCGAAGCGACGGATCTGCTCCCAGACCTTCATGGCGGCGGGGTAGTCGCCGGATCGAAGCGCTTCGATCATGTTCAGCGAAACGGCCGGGGCGACGTTCACGAGCCCGGAGGTGAAGCCGGTGGCCCCCGCGGAGAAGTACGAGGGGGCGTACGGCTCGGCGAGACCGGCCACCCAGACGAAGCGGTCGAGACCCGCGTCCCGGGAGAAGGCGGCGAAGCGGGCGGCGTCGGGGACCGCGTACTTGACGCCGATGACGTTGGGGCAGGCGTCCGCGAGTTCGGCGAGGCGGGCGCCGGGCAGCTGGGCGTTGCGGATGTAGGGGACGACGCCCAGTTCGGGGACGGCCTCGGCGATCGCGCGGTGGTAGTCGACCCAGCCGCTCTGCGCGACGTACGGGTGGACTGGCTGGTGGACCATCACCATCCCGGCGCCCCGCTCACGGGCGTGCCGGGCGGTCGCGACGGCGGTGGGCACGTCGTGGCCGACGCCGACGAGGACGGCGGCACGTTCGCCGACCTCGTCGAGGGTCAGCTCGGTGACGAGCCGGCGCTCCTTTGGGGTGAGGGCGTAGAACTCGCCGGTGTTGCCGTTGGGCGTGAGGGTGGTGACACCGCCGTCGAGCAGCCTGCGCAGCAGGGCCCGGTGGGCGTCCCGGTCGACGGTGCCGTCCTCGGCGAACGGGGTCACCGGGATCGCCACCACATCGGCCAGGGCCGCCCGCTGGGTCTCGAACGTCACGCCGCTCATTCCTGACCTTCCTGTGCCGGGGACTCGTCTGCGGCCTGCGGGAACGCCCGCCGGACGAACGACGCGATGTGGGCGTGCAGGGCGCCGGCCGCGCCGTCCGCGTCGCCCTCCAGGGCGAGCCGCAGGATCTCGCGGTGCTCGCCGGCCTCCCGTTCCCAGGAGGGGTCGGCGGCCCAGGCGACGGCGGAGACGAGGGCGGCCTGGTCGCGGACCTCGTCGAGCATCCGGCCGAGCAGCGGGTTGCCGCACGGCAGATAGAGGGCTCGGTGGAACTCCCGGTTGGCGAGGGAGCGTTCGGCGGTGTCCGTCGCCTCGTCGGCGCGGGTCAGCGCGTCACGGGCGGCGTCGAGGGAGGCGCCGAGCCGCACGGCCCGCTTCAGCGCCTCCGGTTCGAGCAGCAGCCGCACGTCGTAGACCTCGCGTGCCATGTCCGCGTCCACCATGCGCACCGTGACGCCCTTGTACTGGCTCATCACGACCAGTCCGGTCCCGGCCAAGGTCTTGAGCGCCTCGCGCACCGGGGTCTTGGACACCCCGAACTGTGCGGCGAGCTCGGTCTCGACCAGGGCCTGACCTGGCGTCAACTGCCCGGTGAGGATGCGGTGTTTGATCGCGTTCAGCACGAACTGCGTGCGGGACGGGATCGGCATGGGCACAGAGGTCATGCGCGCCTCTCGGGTCTCGCGTATGTGATCTCGCGTATGTGATCTCACGTATCGCGTCTCATATATGACGTACGAAGTACGACGCGTTGAAGGTAGGAGCGCCTCTGTGTTTCGTCAATGCTTCTGACAAAGGAAGTTGACGTGCCGTCGGGGAGCCTCAGACGATCCTGCTGTCGCCCTCGCGGGCGGTGTCCGTGGGCCGGCCGAAGGCCACCGCGGCGCGGGCGGTCGCCGACTCGCGGTTGAGGGTGGGCCCGACATGGGTGATGAGCAGCTCGCGCACATGGGCCTCGCGGGCGATACGGCCCGCGTCCTCCGGTGTCAGATGAATCCGTTCGCCTTCGCGATGCCCGTCGATGTCCGCCTCGCAGAGGAACAGGTCGGCGCGGGTGGCGAGTTCGACGAGCGCGGCACAGGGGCCGTCCGTAGGCCTCGGTGTCGTGGGCGACGGAGCGGGCGGTGAGGCGCAGATTCCAGTGCTGGGCGACATGGCCGTCGCACAGGGGCCGGAAGTCGAAGACACCGCTCAGGAAGTCCACATCCGGCTTGCCGAAGAAGCCCGCCGGCCGCCGGGCACAATCCCCCGGCGCGTACACCGGAACCGGCGCGGGCGGGGCCATGCCGCCGAACGCGAAGGCTCCCCCAAGCCCTCAACTTCGTTCGAGCAGGGAGGTACCCCCATCGGCGGCGAGCAGATCCGCACTGTGGTCCGCGTGCAGATGCGAGATCCAGATCGCCGTGAGCCGCGCGGGATCCGTGTGCCGCTGCAACTCGGCGAAGGTGCCGGGCCCGGCGGCCACCCACACCTCGGCGCCACCGCCCCGCAGCAGGTACCCGGAACACGGGCGCCCCGGCTGCGGGTACGGGGAGGCGGTGCCGAGGACGGTGAGCGTGAGGGGCATGCCCGGAGCGTAATGTCGCCGCCTACTTGATCAGACGAAATCCGGGCTGCCGCAGCCACGCGTCGAGGAATACGGCGTCCCCGACATGACGCAGCCCGCGTCCGCCGGCACCGGCACCGTACGCCACCTGGACGAGCAGCCCGGGCAGCGCGGGCGCGTCCAGCATCCCGTCGAAGTCGATCAGGGCGTCGAGGCGTCGGGCGAGCGCGAGCGCCAGGTGGCCCAGCATCCGGTGGTCCGCCGGACCGAGGGAGCCGGCGGCCAGGACCAGCCCCTGGACGGGCGGGCTCGGGGAGGCCGAATAGTCCTCGTCCGCCGCGGGGACGTGCTCGTCCACCGCCAAGAAGAAGGCACCGGTCCCCTCGGCATCGGCGCCCGGTCCGAGCGCCGACGGATCCTCGACCCGGAAGTCGACCTCACCGTCGTCCCGGACCGGCACCGGTGCGCAGAAGCTCTCCGGCCACGGAAGCAGACCGGCCACCACCTCCCGGTCCGCCTCGCCCCGGCTCCGTAACCGTTTCTCTTTCGTGCCGCCCTACGGCCGCCACCCCGGATCCCGCCCGCTCAGTCCCACTGCGCGGTCCAGCAGAGGGGCGTCGGCCGGGACGGGGACCACGGGGCCGAAGGCGCCGTTGCCGCGGTCGGGGTTGTCTGCCGCGGCGTGCAGGAAGCCGTGCGACGCCTGGAGGGCTGCGGGGTCGGGGGTGTACTGCTGGCCGGTCGCGCGGGCCAGGTCCCAGCCGTGGATCACCAGCTCGTCGGCGACGACCGCACCCGCGACCGCGCCGGGCAGGTCCACGCCGCCCGCGCGGGTCATACCGGTCCACGCGGCGGGCTCGCGCCAGGCCTCGGCGAGCTCGTCCAGGACCTTGGGCAGCTCCTCGCGCCAACCGGGGCCGACGTCCGGCTCGGCGGTGTTCGGGCTGGTGTCGGTGGTGGCACCCAGATCCTTGCGGGCGGCGTCGCGGAAGGCGACGGACAGCCCCATCAGGTGCCCCAGCATGTGGCGCACCGCGTAGTCCGGACACGGTGTCGCGGCCGAGAGCTGCTCGTCGGTGACACCCTCGGCGAGCCGCAGCAGCTCGCGCGTCTGCGGGCCGAGGTCGAGGATCGTGTCGGTCATCCGGTTGCTCCTTGGGTATTGCGCTGGACATCTCCGTACGGAAGGTGGACTGTCCGGGTTCCCGGAACTCATCGGTGGGCGCCCTCCTGGAGCGTGACCCGCATCCTGCGCAACCGCGACACGGCGCTCTGCCCGGCCGACGTCGCGCTGTCCGGCTCCGGCCGGGGTACTCGCTCAGCGCCGGTCGAGCAGCGCGTCCCGCACCGCCGCAAGGTCCCCGTCCGACGCCAACCCGGCGTGATACAGCCGTAGTTCCGTCGCCCCCAGGTCCCGCGCCCGGGCCGCGTCCGCCGCGAGTGTGCCGGGGGTGCCGCCCATCCCGGAGACCACGGTGAAGTTGGCGGCGAGAACGGCGTCCGCGCGCCCCTGCTCCGCGAACGGCGTCAGCGGACCGGGTCCGCCCGTGCAGGGCACGACCACACCGTCCGCGACGGACAGGATGTGCGCCGGGTCCACGCCCGCGTTGGCACCGCAGTGGTACGTCACCGGGTCCGCGTGGAGCAGCACCTGGAACCCGTCGGGCGCGGCCGCGCGGACCGCGGTGACGGCCTGCTCCTGGAGGGTGCGGGCGGTTTCCTCGCGCCACGCGCGCGTGGCGGCGGCCCGCTGTACGCCGAGGAGTTTCTCCACGCCCGCCCAGCCTCCGTCGTCGGGCGCCCCCTGCCACAGCGGCTCCAGGGCGGCCCGTACGGCGGTGGCCAGCTCGTCGGGGTCCAGGCCCTGTCCGCCGTACCCGTCCTGGCAGGCAGGACAGAAGCAGAGCGACATCAGGTACTGGCCGGCCTTGCCCAGGCCGACTCCGCCGGTCTTGTCGTGGGCGTGCAGATGCGCGAGGCCGTACCAGCCGAGGGACTCCAGCTCGGTGCCCCGGGCTCCGGGCCGTACGGCGGCCTCCGCGGCCAGGTCGACGAGGTACGCGCGTGTGGCGGGCTGTGCGATGCACGGCGCCCAGGGGTAGCGGTCGCCGTAGGCGTTGACGACGGAGGTGTCCGGGTGCTCGGCGCCCAGGCGGGAGTTGTGCGCGAGGACGACCCAGGTGTGCACCTCCAGGCCGGCCGCCGCCAGCGCCGCGGCCGCCGCGCCGTAGGCGTCCCCGGGCGCCCAGTCCCCGGCCGGGTACGGGCGTATCGCGCGGCCCGTCCAGCGGTCGCCGGGCGGATACAGCACGGCCGCGTGCTCGGCGGTGACGACGCGGTGGCGGGGGTGGCGGGGGGTCAGCGCGCGCGTGGAGTGGTAGGCGGCCGCGAGGGTCGCCTGGGCCACCCCGAGCGCGGCGATGCGGGCGGCTGCCTCCGGGTCCCCGACGACGTCCCAGGGGTAGACGAACGCCGACGCCTTCACGCGTCCTCCTCCAGCAGCGCGTAGCCACGCTCGATGATCCGGGCGAGCTGCTTGACATGGTCCTCGGTCGGCTCCTGCAGCGGGGGCCGTACCTCCCCCACGTCCAGGCCGCGCAGCCGTACGCCCGCCTTGACGAGGGCGACGGCGTAACCGCGGCCCTGGGCGCGCAGTTCGACGAACGGCCGGTAGAAGCCGTCCAGGAGGCGCTGCGCGGTGGTCTCGTCGCCCGACTCCAGCGCGCGGTGGAAGGCGAGGGCGATCTCCGGCGCGAAGCAGAACACGGCGGAGGAGTAGAGGGTGATGCCGAGGGCGCGGTAGGCGAGCTGGGTCTGCTCGGCGGTCGGGAGCCCGTTGAAGTACAGGAAGTCACCGGGGACCTCGGCGCGTACGGTGCTGATGATCCGCTGCATCAGGTCGAGGTCGCCGAGGCCGTCCTTGAAGCCGATGATCCCCTCGGTGCGCGCCAGCTCGACGACGGCCGGCGGGGTGAACACGGCGTTGTCCCGCTGGTAGACGATCACGGGCAGGCCGGTCGCCGCGGCCACCTCGCCGTAGTGCCGCACCAGGCCCTCCTGGCCGGCGACGACGAGGTACGGCGGCATGGCCAGCAGCCCGTCGGCACCGGCGCCCTCGGCGAGCCGCGCGTAGCGGACGGCGAGGGCGGTGCCGTACCCGGCGCCCGCGACCACCGGTACCCGCCCCCCGGCCGCCTCGACGGCTGCCCGTACGCAGGCCTCGAACTCCTCGGGCAACAGCGCATGGAACTCCCCGGTGCCACAGCAGGCGAACACGGCGGCGGCGCCTGCCTCGACGCCCCGGCGCACATGCGTGCGGTAGACGTCGAGGTCGACCGAGCCGTCGGGGCCGTAGGCCGTGACGGGGAAGAACAGCGGTCCGCTCGGGACACGGAGTCGGGCGGCGAGAGGGGCTGGCGTCACGGGCGCTCCCTGTCGGTGCATGTCTCTGATCGGCGTCTATATTTCTGAACGCGTCCACGCTACGGGCCCTTCTCGGGACCGGTCAAGCGGACAAACGAGCAACAGGGCAGCAGATTTCCGCACGCCACGCCTCACTTGACGAGCCAGGTCAGCCCTCCCTAGCGTGTCCACGAATGTGAATGCCAGGCATGAATGCGATCGTTGAGCCAAGGAGACCGTGGATGCCCGCTCCCCGCACCGTCCTGCTCACCGGCGCCGCCGGCGGCCTCGGCACCCTGATGCGGACCCTCCTGCCGGAGTACGGCTACGAGCTGCGCCTGTTCGACGTGCGCCCCATCGACGGCGAGCCGGACGCGATCACCGCGGACCTCTCCGACACCGCGGCACTGCGCGAGGCGGTCCGGGGCGTCGACGCGGTCCTGCACCTCGCGGGCATCTCGCTGGAAGCGCCCTTCGAGAAGATCCTCAAGTCGAACATCGAGGGCACCTACAACCTGTACGAGGCGGCCCGCCAGGGGGGTGTGCCGCGCATCGTCTTCGCCTCCTCCAACCACGCCGTCGGCTTCACCCCGGCCCCCCGGGGCACGGACCCGCTGATCCCGGTGGACACCCCGCGCCGCCCGGACACCTTCTACGGCCTGTCCAAGGCCTTCGGCGAGGACCTCGCCCAGTTCTACTGGGACAAGCACGGCCTGGAGACCGTCTCCGTGCGCATCGGCTCCTGCTTCCCGGAGCCGACCGGTGTGCGCATGCTCTCGGTCTGGATGAGCCCCGCCGACGGCGCCCGCCTCTTCCACGCCGCCCTCACCGCCGAGAACGTCGGCCACACCGTCGTCTACGGCTCCTCCGCCAACACGCGCCTGTGGTGGGACCTGACGAGCGCGCGGGCGCTCGGTTATGAACCGCGGGACGACTCGGAGCCGTACGCCGAGAAGCTGATCGCCGAGCACGGCGAGCTGGACCCGAAGAACCCCGCCCACAGCCATCTGGGCGGCCACTTCGTGAACGACCCGCCGATCTGGCCGTACTGAGGGACGCGCAAGGATCGCTCCGAGGGACGCGAAACGATCGCTCTCACGGACAGGCGGGCGTGATCCGAACGGGCCCGCCCGCCCACGCATTCGGACACCGATCGGACCCGTCCGCCCCCGCATTCGGGCACGGGTGCTGCCCGCTCTCACGTCCCCTCCCGCAGCCACGCAGGTCCGAGGCGGGCACACCGATCCGTGAACGGGCCGATACGGGCAGCATCGAACTGGCAACAGGCCTGGTCAGAGCCGCGCACCCGCTGTAGAACTGCCCCCATGGCCCGAACGGGCGATTCCACAGGGAAGCGGGTGACGACATGAGCACCAGTACGGCGGAGGAACGACAGCGCGAGATTCTGCGTGCCGCGCGAGCCACGGGCTCGGTCGACGTCACCGCGCTCGCCGTCCGGCTGGGCGTGGCCAAGGAGACCGTCCGGCGTGATCTGCGCGCCCTGGAGGACCACGGCCTGGTGCGCCGCACGCACGGGGGCGCCTATCCCGTGGAGAGCGCCGGCTTCGAGACGACGCTCGCCTATCGCGCCACCAGCCATGTGCCCGAGAAGCGCCGGATCGCGGCCGCGGCGGCGGAACTGCTCGGGGACGCGGAGACGGTCTTCGTCGACGAGGGCTTCACCCCGCAGCTCATCGCCGAGGCCATGCCGAGGGACAGGCCGCTGACCGTGGTCACCGCCTCCCTCCCGGTCGCGGGCGCCCTCGCCGGGGCCGAGCACATCTCGGTACTGCTGCTCGGCGGCCGGGTCCGGCCCGGCACGCTGGCGACCGTCGACCACTGGACGACGAAGATGCTGGCCGGCTTCGTCCTCGACCTCGCCTTCATCGGCGCCAACGGCATCTCCCGCGAGCACGGCATGACCACCCCCGACCCCGCGGTCAGCGAGGTCAAGGCGCAGGCCATCCGGGCCGCGCGACGCACGGTCTTCGCGGGGGTGCACACCAAGTTCGGGGCGGTCAGCTTCTGCCGGTTCGCCGAGGTCGGCGCGCTGGAGGCGATCGTGACGAGCACGCTGCTGCCGGTGTCCGAGGCCCATCGCTACTCGTTGCTGGGACCACAGGTCATCCGGGTCTGAGCAGCCGCCGCCACCGCACGGGGCATTCGCATGCCCGTCGAAATCCCTTATCCCCCCATACGTCATCCCCCCACATACGTCCAGGAGCGGTCCATGCGCACCCAGAGCCGACGGAGGCCGCGAGCCGCGCTCGCCATGGCCGCCGCAGGGACGATGCTCGCCCCGTTGCTCTCCGGCTGCTGGTCCGGGGCGGGCGGGTCCGGTTCCGGCGGCGACTCCATCGACGTCCTGATGGTCAACAACCCGCAGATGACCGAGTTGCAGAAGCTCACCGCCGCCCACTTCACCGCGGAGACCGGCATCAAGGTCAACTTCACCGTCCTGCCCGAGAACGACGTCCGCGACAAGATCAGCCAGGACTTCGCCAACCAGGCCGGCCAGTACGACGTGGCCACCCTCTCCAACTACGAGATACCGATCTACGCCCGCAACGGCTGGCTGCACGAGATGGACCCGTACGTCACCAAGGACCCCTCCTACGACGAACAGGACGTCCTCAAGCCGATGCGCCAGTCCCTGACCGGCGCCGACGGCAGGCTCTACGGCCAGCCCTTCTACGGCGAGTCGTCCTTCCTGATGTACCGCAAGGACGTCTTCGCGAAGAAGGGCCTGGCCATGCCCGCGCACCCGACCTGGACCCAGGTGGCCGACCTGGCCGCGAAGGCCGACGGCGCCGAGCCCGGCATGAAGGGCATCTGCCTGCGCGGACTGCCCGGCTGGGGCGAGCTGATGGCACCGCTCACCACCGTCGTGAACACCTTCGGCGGCACCTGGTTCGACCAGCGGTGGAAGGCCCACCTGGACTCGCCCGAGTTCGAAAAGGCGACGAAGTTCTATGTAGACCTCGTACGCGAGCACGGCGAGTCGGGCGCCGCCCAGTCCGGTTTCGCCGAGTGCCTCAACAACATGACCCAGGGCAAGGTCGCCATGTGGTACGACGCCACGTCCGCGGCGGGCCTGCTGGAGGCGGCCGAGTCCCCGGTCAAGGGCAGGCTCGGCTACGCCCCGGCCCCCGTGGAGAAGACGGACTCCTCCGGCTGGCTCTACACCTGGGCCTGGGGCATCCAGAAGGCCTCCCGCAATCCCGACAAGGCCTGGAAGTTCGTCTCCTGGGCGTCGAGCAAGCGGTACGAGCAACTGGTCGGCGACACCAGCGGCTGGTCGAACGTCCCGGCGGGCAAACGCGCGTCGACCTACACGAACGCCGCCTACCGCAAGGAGGCCGCCGCGTTCCAGGACATGACGAAGGACGCCATCGAGAACGCCCGCCCCGACGACCCCGGCGTGCAGCCCCGCCCCGCGCCCGGCATCCAGTTCGTCGGCATCCCCGAGTTCACCGACCTCGGCACCAGGGTCTCCCAGGAGATCAGCGCCGCCATCGCCGGACGCCAGTCCGTCGACTCGGCCCTGAAGAAGTCCCAGCAGCTCGCCGAGAAGATCTCCAAGGAGTACGAGGGACGATGACCGCGACCACGACAGCACCCCTGGCGACCACACCGGTACGCGCCACGCGGCAGCCCTCCGCCCGCCTGCGCGCCTGGGCCACCCGGGCCCCGTTCCTGCCCGCCCTCGTCTTCATGATCGTCGTGACCCAGCTCCCGTTCGTGGCCACGCTGGTGATCTCCTTCTTCGACTGGAACGCCCTCTATCCCAAGGCCCGCCACTTCACCGGCCTCGACAACTACCGCGAGGTCCTGACCGACGCCGACCTGCGTCACTCGGTGTGGACGACGGTGCTGCTCACCGCGGCGGTGGTGCTGGCCGCCCTGGTGCTCGGCCTCGCGCTGGCCCTGCTCCTTGACCGCAGGTTCCGCGGCCGGGGCGTCGTCCGCACCCTGCTGATCGCCCCGTTCCTGGTGGTCCCGGTCGCCGCGGCCCTGCTCTGGAAGCACGTCCTCTACAACCCCGAGTACGGACTGTTCAACGGCCTGCTGCACTATGTCGGCGGCCCCCAGCCGGACTGGATCTCGAACACCCCGCTGCTCGCGGTCGAGGCCTCCCTGGTGTGGCAGTGGACGCCCTTCATGATGCTGATCCTGCTGGCCGGTCTGCAGAGCCGGGACCAGCAGCAGATCGAGGCCGCCCGGGTGGACGGCGCGAGCGACTGGCAGATCTTCCGCCACCTCACGCTCCCGCACCTGCGCCGCTACCTCGAACTCGGCGCCCTGCTGGGGTCGATCCACATCGTCCAGAACTTCGACGCGGTCTTCACGCTCACCTCCGGCGGTCTCGGCACCGCCAACCTGCCCTACACCGTCTACCAGAGCTTCTACCAGGCCCATGAGAACGGCCTCGCCTCGGCCGCGGGCGTCCTGGTGGTCATCGGCTCGATCGTCATCGCGACCTTCGCCCTGCGGGTGGTGTCGTCGCTGTTCCGCGAGGGGGTGTCCCGCGCATGACCACAACCGCCGTGCGGCGCAAGGGCCTCGGCCTGGGTCTGATGGCCTGGCTGGCGGGGATCGTGTTCTTCCTGCCGATCGCCTGGATGGCCCTCACGTCCTTCCACTCCGAGCAGGACGCGGCGACGAACCCGCCGTCCTTCACCGCCGCCCTCACCCTCGACGGCTACCGCGAGTTCTTCGGCACGGGCGGCGGGGCGAGCCCCTGGCCCGCGCTGATCAACTCCACCGTGGCGTCGGTGGTCTCGACGGTGTGCGTGCTGCTGCTGGCGCTCCCGGCCGCGTACGCCCTGTCGATCCGCCCGGTGAAGAAGTGGACGGACGTCCTGTTCTTCTTCCTGTCGACGAAGATGCTGCCCGCGGTGGCCGGCCTGCTGCCGATCTATCTGTTCGCGAAGAACGCCGGGATGCTGGACAACATCTGGCTGCTGGTCGTCCTCTACTCCGCCATGAACCTGCCGATCGCGGTGTGGATGATGCAGTCGTTCCTCGCCGAGGTGCCGGTCGCCGTGATCGAGGCGGCGAGGGTGGACGGGGCGCGGCTGCCGACGGTCCTGGCCCGGGTGGTGGCCCCCATCGCCCTGCCCGGGATCGCCGCCACGGCCCTGATCTGCTTCATCTTCAGCTGGAACGAGCTGCTCTTCGCCCGCGTGCTCACCAGCGTCGTCGCCGAGACCGCCCCCGTCTTCCTCACCGGCTTCATCACCAGCCAGGGCCTGTTCCTGGCCAAGGTGTGCGCCGCGTCGCTCGTCATCTCCCTGCCGGTGCTCGCCGCGGGGTTCGCCGCCCAGGACAAACTGGTCCAGGGCCTGTCGCTGGGAGCCGTGAAATGAAGGTCGCCGTCATCGAGTCCGTGGGCCGTGCCGTCGTCGCCGAGGTCCCCGACCCGACGCCGGGCCCGCGCGAGGTCGTGGTGGAGGTGGCCGCCTGCGGCCTGTGCGGCACGGACCTGCACATCCTCCAGGGCGAGTTCGCGCCGAAGCTGCCGATCGTCCCCGGGCACGAGTTCGCGGGCGAGGTGGTCGGGGTCGGCACCCAGGTCACCGAGCTCGCGGTCGGCGACCGGGTGGCGGTGGACCCGTCGCTGTACTGCCACGAGTGCCGTTACTGCCGTACCGGCCACAACAACCTCTGCGAGCGCTGGGCGGCGATCGGCGTGACGACGGCCGGCGGAGCCGCGCAGTTCGCGGTGGCGCCGGTGGCCAACTGCGTGAAGCTCCCCGAACACGTCCGCACACAGGACGCGGCCCTGGTGGAGCCGCTGTCGTGCGCGGTACGCGGCTACGACGTGCTGCGCTCGCGGCTGGGCGCACACGTCCTGATCTACGGCTCCGGGACCATGGGCCTGATGATGCTGGAGCTCGCCAAGCGCACCGGCGCGGCCAGCGTGGACATGGTGGACGTCAACCCGGCCCGGCTGGAGACGGCCCGCCTGCTCGGCGCGTCGGCGTCCGCCGCGAACGCGGACGAACTGGAGCGGCCGCGGGGCTGGGACGTCGTGGTCGACGCGACAGGGAACGCGGCGGCGATCCAGGACGGCCTGGACCGGGTGGCCAAGGCGGGCACGTTCCTGCAGTTCGGCGTGGCCGACCACGCAACGCGGGTCGCCATCGACCCGTACCGCATCTACAACCAGGAGATCACCATCACCGGTTCCATGGCGGTCCTGCACAGTTTCGAGCGGGCAGCGGAACTGTTCGCGAACGGCGTCCTGGACCCGGAGGTCTTCATCAGCGACCGCATCCCCCTGGACCGCTACCCGCAGGCCCTGGACCAGTTCGCGGCGGGGGTGGGCCGCAAGATCGTGGTAGTGCCGTGAGAGGTGACGTCGGCGGTTGCCATTGAAACCAGCCCTCCGGCGATTGGCCTCACCCTGGCCCCTCCGGCGATTGGCCTCACCCCAGCCCCTCCGGCGTTTGAGGAGCGGGGGTCCAGGGGGCGGAGTCCCCTGGCGGGGTCAAAGGGGCGGAGCCCCTGGGATGGGACGGGTAGGAGCGGCGGGGGCGAAAACAACTGGGCCCGCCCCCACCGGCCCCCTACCATCCCCGACATGCCACGCCCCCAGGGATTCAACTACGAAGCACACGCAAGCGGCACCGTCCGCATCACCCACCACAACCGCCCCGCGGCCACCCTGAACGGCGCACGAGCAGCGCAGTTCCTCGCCGAGGTGGACGCCGGAGACCCGCAGCTCGTCATGGCCCGCTGGACCGGAAACTACCGCCGAGGCAACGAACGCACCGCCCGCAACCACCCCCGCAACACCCGCTGAACCGGATCGTCCGAATGGTCGCCGGGTAAGGGAACGGTAAAGCGGTCCCGCTCGTTCACCCGGCATGACAGCTATGACCCCCGGCTCGAACATCCCCCTGTCCGCCGCCCGCGTGACGGTGGACGTCGCCGCACCGGTGCGGCTCGACGTATCGGGCCTGCTGCTCACCGCCGACGGCAAGGTGCGCTCCGACGACGACTTCATCTTCTACAACCAGCCGAGCGGCCCGGGCGTGACGTACCGCTCGGGCGGCGGCACGGCCCCCGACGCGATCACGGTCGACACCACCGCCGTGCCCCCGGGCATCGAGAAGATCGTGGTCACCGCGAGCCCGGACGCCGCGGGCCAGACCTTCCAGGGCATCGAACCGACGGCCACGATCCGCAACGCCGACGACAACAGCGTCCTGGCCACGTTCACGCCCCCGCAGCTCGGCACCGAGACGGCGCTGGTGATCGTGGAGGTCTACCTCCGCAACGGCGCCTGGAAGGCCCGCGCGGTCGGCCAGGGCTATGCCAACGGGCTCGCGGGCATCGCGACCGACTTCGGTGTGACCGTGGAGGAACCGGCACCGGCCCAGGTCGCGCCGCCGCAGCCGATGGCCCCGCCGCCGCCCGCGGCACAGCCGTCGATGGCACCCCCGCCGCCCGCCGCGCCCCCGGCGCCCGGCACCGGGAAGATCAACCTCGACAAGGGCCGGGTCAGCCTGCAGAAGAACCAGACCGTGTCCCTGGTCAAGGGCGGCAGCCCGCTGCTCTCCCGGGTGAAGATGGGCCTCGGCTGGGAGCCTGCGTTCCGCGGCAAGGACATCGACCTGGACGCCTCGGTCATCGCGTACGGCCCGCAGCGCAACCACATCGACAGCTGCTACTTCGGCAAGCTGACGATCCTGAACGGCGCGGTCAAGCACTCCGGCGACAACCTCACGGGCGAGGGCGGGGGCGACGACGAGGTGATCGTGGTCGACCTCGGCAGGCTCCCGCAGGAGGTCACCGGCCTGGTCTTCACGGTCAACTCCTTCTCCGGCCAGAAGTTCACGGAGGTCGCCAAGGCCTACTGCCGTCTCCTGGACGCCACGACCGACGAGGAACTGGTCCGCTTCGACCTCACCAACGCCGAGCCGCAGACCGGCGTGATGATGGCCAAGCTGATCCGGCAGTTCTCCGGCGAGTGGGACATGACCGCGATGGGCGACTTCGTCAAGGCCCGCACGGTCCGAAACATGGTGAAGCCGGCGGCACAGGCGTTGTAACCGACCGCACGACGCCTACGGGCGCCCCCGACTCCAGGGGGCGCCCCGCGTCAGCGGACCGGATCCGACACCGAGATCACCTCAGCAACGGCAGCAGACCGCCCTGTCGGAGACCCGGCGGGCGGAACGGCCGGCGCTGCTGGAGCGGTTCATCGAGGTGGGGGCCGAGGCCGAACGCTCCGCCTTCAGTCGGCCTTCCGCATGGGAGGACACCGACGCCTGGTTCCTCGCAACCCAGGACGTCATGAACAGGCTGTGGGTCGCGGAGCGGCTCATTCGCATCCAGTTCCCCCTGCCCGTGCACGGTGCGGCACGCGCATACTTCCTCGACCTCAACCGGACGGTGTGGGAAGGCTTGCCCGAGGACGAGAGCGTGCGGGACTACCTGGAGGACAACCGGCTGGCGTTCTTGGACGCGGCCCGCGCGGTCATGGGGTAGTGCACTGTTGAAGTGGCTGGTCAGCGGGGCGGCCGATGAGTTCACCGGCTTCGAACGGTCTACCCGGCGACACGACCGTTCTCGACAGGAGTGCCATGTCCACCATCCAGCCAGTGATCGTGACTGCCGACCAGGACGTTCTGCTCGGCTTCTATACGAAATTGTTCGGCGCCGAGGAGATCTTCCGGGTACCGGCGGAAGGCCCGGCCTTCTACCTCGGCTTGCGCATCGGCGACACCGACCTCGGGCTGGTGGCCAAGGCGGACCCGGGGACCGGGGCGGCACCGCGGATCCTGCTCAGCATCGGTGTCGACGACGTCGACGAGACACTCGGCCGGGTGGCGGCGCTGGGCGGCTCGGTCCGCAGCGGCCCCAACGACATGCCGTGGGGACAGCGCGTCGCCCACATCCAGGATCCCGACGGCAACCCGGTGAACCTCACTCAGCCGATCCCGGCCCGGTGACGCTGTTCCGGGGGCATGTGCTGATGCGGCGGCCGGAGGCCGACTGGAACAGGGCGCTGTAGGCATTGAGCGCGGGCTGGCCGCCGAGGTGGGCGTAGAGCACGGTGGAGTCCCGGGCGATCTCCCCGCGCGCGACCAGATCGATGAGCCCGGCCATCGACTTCCCCTCGTAGACGGGATCGGTGACCATGCCCTCGGTGCGGGCGGCGAGCTTCATCGCCTCCAGTGTGGAGTCGTCGGGGATGCCGTAGATCCCCGCGTGAAAGCGCTCGTCCAGTTCGATGTCCGACTCGGTCAACTCCTGCTTGACACCGATGAGTTGGCCGGTGTTGTGCGCGATGCGCGCGATCTGTTCCCGGGTGGCGGCGGGCTTGGCCGACGCGTCGATGCCGATCACGCGCCGCGGCCGCCCGCCCGCCTCCTGCAGCGCCCGGAACCCCGCGACCATGCCGGCCTGGGTCGAGCCGGTCACCGAGCACACGATCACGGTGTCGAAGAAGACGCCCAGCTCCCGCTCCTGCTCGGCGACTTCATGGGCCCACCCGGCGAACCCCAGCCCGCCGAGCGGATGGTCGGAGGCGCCGGCGGGAATGGCGTACGGCTTCCCGCCCGCCTCCTCGACCTCCCGCAGCGCCTGCTCCCAGCTCTCCTTGAACCCGATCCCGAACCCGGCCCGCACCAGCCGTACGTCGGCCCCGGCGAGCCGGCTGATCAGGATGTTGCCGACCTTGTCGTACACGGAGTCGGGCCACTCCACCCAACTCTCCTGCAGCAGCACGCACTTCAGCCCCGCGCGGGCGGCGACGGCGGCGACCTGCCGGGTGTGGTTGGACTGCACCCCGCCGATCGACACGAGCGTGTCGCAGCCCTGCGCGAGGGCGTCCGCGACCAGGTACTCCAGCTTGCGTGTCTTGTTCCCGCCGTACGCGATCCCGGAGTTGCAGTCCTCCCGCTTGGCCCACAGACGGGCGCCGCCGAGATGGGCGGTGAGCCGTTCCATGGGGTGCACCGGGGAGGGGCCGAACAGGAGCGGGTAGCGCGCGAAGGAAGACAGGGACACGGGGCCTCCTTGGATCAGTCGGGGTCGGCCAGGTCGGCGAGGGTGCGCCAGATGTCCGCCGTGACGCGGACCGCCGCGTCCGCGTCACCGTCCGCGCAGGTCTCGATGAGCCGCTCGTGCAGCCCGGCCGAACGGCACGAGCCGCCCTCGCCGAAGCGCCGCCGCTCCAGCCGGCGGATGAGCGGGGTGTAGCGGGCGACGGTGGCGGCGGCCGCACGGTTGCCGCTCACCCGGACCAGGACGTCGTGCAGTTCGTCGTCGGCACGCAGGGCCCCGTCCACGTCACCGGCCCGTACGGCGGTGTCGAAGCGCTCGTTGGCCGTGCGCATGGCGTTCAGATCCGCCGGGCGCAGCCGGGGTACGGCGACCCGGGTGACCAGTTCGTGCATGGCGCCGACCACCGCCGCCGCGTCCCGTACGTCGGCGGCCACGACCGGGGTCACCCGGGTGTAGCTCTGCGGCTTGCTCTCCAGCAGCCCTTCGTCGACGAGCCGCGCGAACGCCTCCCGCACCGGCGCCCGCGACAGCCCGAGCCGCTCGGCGAGGTCGGCGTCGCGGACCACCGCGCCGGGTTCGATCTCCCCCGCCACGATGGCGTCCCTGATGGACTCGTAGGCGCGGTCCCTCAGCAGGGTGCGGTGCAGCGGTCGTAGGGCCTCCATAAACTGAAATGTTAGATGTCAGACGCTGTGCGGACAAGGGTGTGGCCCGCACCCCCCGTAGAAGTGCGGGCCACGACTGTGGAGCCACGGCATGGAGCCACGGCGCAACTCAGGCGGTCCAGGGCCAGTCGGCGTCCCGGGCGGACTCGAGCAGCGGCACCATGCGGAAAGCCGCGTCCGACAGGCCTCCGAAGGTGTGCCGGTTCCCCTTGCCCGACGGGCCGTGGCCCGCCCGGTAGCCGGCCAGGTTCCAGGTGTAGACGGGGACGCCGGCCGGGACCTGCTCGGTCGGGTCGCCGTACACGTTGTACGCGTACTGCTCGTCGGTGACGATCAGTACCCGGTCCTGCCCCCGGTAGTGCGCGCGGATCGCCGAGGTGGTGTCGGTACCGCCCAGGTCACCGAAGCGGCCCAGGATCTTGAGCACCGACTCGCCCTTGTCGAACGTCAGGCGACGGCTCGTGGTGCCGAACTCGACGAGGTCCGCGTCCACCGCCCGCACCGCGAGCGCCGTACCGAAGATCGCCGCCGCGTCGGCCCGGTTGAGCTCCGAGCGGTCCGACAGCCGCGCCCACATCGAGCCCGAGCGGTCGACGAGCACCAGCGTCCGCCCGGGCAGCGCGGGCACATTGGCCAGCGAGTGACCGAGCGCCTGCTCCAGCGGGTACGCCCAGCGCAGCGACGGGGCGTGCTGGTACGCGGCCAGGTACCGGAAGGGGTACTGGCGCGAGCGCGCCACCTCCGCCGGATCGCTGATCTTCGCCGCGACCCGGGCGGCCACCTCGTCCGAGACTCCCGCCTCGTCGAAGTTCCGCAGATTGCGGACCAGCGCCATCGCGCCCATGGACGGGATCACGGCCTCCCAGGCCGCCTTGTCCATCGGGCCCTGCAGCCAGCCGGCCAGCGCCTCCCAGGTGATCCCGGCAGCCGCGAGCCGCTCGGCACCGTCGGGCGCCGTGACGACCGCCCGGCGCTCCCCCACCGGTACCGCCATCAGCTCGCGGTGCGCGGTGAGGACGCGGTTCGAGGCGGGCGGCACGGCGGTGTCCGGGTTGTGCCGGCGGTCCAGCGCGTACTGGAACAGCTCGCCCTGCCACGGCTTGTCCGGGTCCGGCGCCGCGTGCACCAGGTTGAGGACGTCGCCGAAGCGGTAGCCCTTGGACGCGGTGTCGTACTTCAGCAGGGACTTGCCGTGGTAGAGCCGTCGTACGGCGTCGGCGATACCGCGCTTGACCGGCTTGGGGACGGTGCGGCCGTAGGTCGCGGTCCAGTAGGCGAGCAGCTCGCCGGGCTCGTCCGGACGCCGCAGCACGGAGGCGATGACCTGCCGGTTCGACGGGCCCTCAGTCGCGCCCGTGTCCAGACGCGCCTTCACGTACTCGGCGGCGCCCACGATCGCGGCGGTACGGATGTTTCCCTCGCCGCGCAGCCAGCCGAGCAGTCCGACCGTCCACGACGGGTCGGTGACGGCGAGGTCGCGCACAAGCCGGGCGAACCGGTCCTCGCGGTCCTTGGCGTTCTCGTAGAAGGTGTCCGCGAGGAAGTGGGATACCGCCAGCAGGAAGAGCTCCGAGCGCGCATCCCGCTCGTGACCGCGGCCGCCCTCATATGTACGGAGCACTCGCCCCGTGGACGTCACCCGCGAGGTCGGCTGCGCCTTGGCGGCCTTGGTGTTGAATCGCGCCATGCTGAATTCCCCCGAATTCGTTTCCATTTCGGAGGGAGGCGCGGCAAAAGGAGGGTGCCCGAGATCAGGGGTCGGCGACGGACTTAGCCAGGTGCTCTACCCAATTGAGCTACACCGACCCGAAGTCGATGACGGGACTCGAACCCGCAACCGCCCGATCCAATGAAGTAACCGCTGCCTGCGCACCGGGCACCCACCTTGAGCTGCGCCTCCCGAGATCAAGTCGGCTGCGGCACTGGATTCTCTTTGCAAAAGAAGTAGCCGCTGCCTGCGCACCGGGAGGTGCATGAAGTTGTGGTGTCCAGAGATCGAGGTCGGCGGAACCGACAAAGGTGCTCTAACCCCTGAGCTACACCGGCTCGTTGTACCGGTGGCGGGACTCGAACCCGCGGCCGCCCCATTATGAGTGGAAGTAGGTCCTGCCTTCGCACCTGGACGTTCATCACTCTAGGAGGGGGGCCGCGGGACGAGCCAGCGAATTAATTCCCGTCAGAAGTTCAGCCGCGCTTCTGACGCTTCCAGGGCCCCGTGATGGCCAGCATGATGCCCGGGTCCTGGATGTTGGCGAACAGGGTCTTTCCGTCGGGTGAGAAGGTGACGCCGGTGAACTCGCTGTACTCGGGCTTCTCCGGGGTGCCGCCCGCCGCGGTAGCGGCTGATGCAATCGCCAGGTCGTTGCGGGCGATCGGGTAGGTGCGGCCGCTGTCCGTGGCGCCGAACAGGTGCTGGACGCCCTCGCCGTCCTCGGCGATGACGAGGCCGCCGTACGGGGAGACGGTGATGTTGTCGGGGCCGTCGAAGGCGCCGTCCTCGGCCGGGTCGGGGTTGACGCCGAGGAGCACCTTCAGGGTCAGGGTGCGGCGCTTGGGGTCATAGAACCAGACCTGGCCGTCGTGCTGGACGGGGCTCTCCGCGCGGGCGTACGAGGAGACGATGTAGGCGCCGCCGTCGCCCCACCACATGCCCTCCAGCTTGCGGGCGCGGGTGACCTGGCCGGCGGTGAACTGCTTGCGCACGGAGGTCGTCTTCGCGTCGCGGTCGGGGACGTCGACCCAGTCGACGCCGTACACGGTGCCGATCTTCGTGGCGCGGGAGAGGTCGTCGACGAACTGGCCGCCGGAGTCGAAGCACTTGAACGCCTGGAGGACGCCGGCGTTGTCGGCGAGGGTGCGCAGCTTGCCGCGGCCGTGGCAGTAGCCCTCCGGCGGGGTCCAGCGGTACAGGAGGCCGTTCGGGCTCGCGGCGTCCTCGGTCAGGAGCAGGTGGCCGCGCTTGGGGTCGACCACGACCGCCTCGTGGGCGTAACGGCCCAGCGCCTTGACGGGCTTGGGGTCGCGGTTGGCCCGGCGGTCCTCGGGGTCGACCTCGAAGACATAGCCGTGGTCCTTGGTCATGCCGTTCTGGCCGGCCTTGTCCTCGGTCTCCTCGCAGGTGAGCCAGGTGCCCCAAGGAGTGCTGCCGCCCGCGCAGTTGGTGGAGGTGCCGGCGACGCCGACCCACTCGGCGACCTTGTCGTGCCGCACCTCGACGACCGTGCAGCCACCGGAGGCGGCCGGGTCGTAGACGAGGCCCTCGGTCAGCGGCACCGGGTACTTCCAGCCGGCGCGCGGGCCCTTGAGCTCGTGGTTGTTGACGAGGAGGGTCGCGCCGCGCGGGCCGTCGAAGGTGGCGGTGCCGTCGTGGTTGGACGGGGTGAACTCACCCGATTCCAGCTTGGTCCTGCCGCTATAGGTGATGATCTTGTACTTGAAGCCGGCGGGGAGCGCGAGGATGCCGTCCGGGTCGGGGAGCAGCGGCCCGTATCCGACTCCGCCGTGCGCGGTGGCCGAGTCCTCGCCGACGCTCTCGGTGTCCGTCGACGCGAGGGCGTTCGGCGCGGTGGCGAGGGCGCCGACGCTGCCCGCCAGCGCGACCCCGGCTCCGGTGATCGCGGATTTTCTGGCGAAGTCCCTGCGAGTGAGCGACATGGTGTCTCCTGTGACGGTGGGATGCCGTGGAGGGTGGCGGGCCTCGGTCCGCGAAACGCTCCCGCCCGTCTCTGAACGGGAGTTGAACATCGGGCGACCGCAACGGGCCCGCTTCCATGAATCCGTATGCGCCTTCCCACGGGACTCAAAAGTCACACCGGCCCGGGGAGGTGTCGGCAAAGGCCCTGTCCGCACAGGCGGCTTCAACGGCGCGACCCACGTCCGGCGGGCGTGGGTCGCGCTCGTGCTCGGCGGGCGTGGGTCGCGCTCGTGCTCAGTACCCCTGCTGGGAGCGGGCCTTGAACGCGGCCTTGCGCGCTTCCTTCGCGACCTTCTTGTCCGGGTGCAGACGCCCCATGGCCTCCAGCACGTCCGCCGTCGCCGGGTGCTCCACGCGCCAGGCGGTCGCGAAGAAGCCGCTGTGCTGCTGGGCCAGGCCCGCCACCAGGGCCCGCAGCTCCTCGGAGTTGCCCTCGGCCTGGAGCTGGGCGGCCACGGTGTCGATGGTCAGCCAGAACACCAAGTCCTGGGACGGCGCGGGCACGTCGGGGGCGCCCCGCTCGCTCAGCCAGACCCGGGCCAGGCCGCCGAGCTCGGCGTCGTCGAGCACCTCCCGCAGCGCGGGTTCGGCCTCCGCGCCCACCAGTGACAGCGCCTGCTGGCAGCGCAGCCTGCGCAGTGGAGCGCCGGCGTCACCGCCCCGGGCGGCGGCGAGCAACTCGCGTGCCGCGGCGAGGGGTTCGCGGCGGGACAGCCACTGCTCGGTCTCGGCCAGGGCCGCACCCGGCGGGAACAGGGAGGTGCCGTCGAGCAGGACGTCGGCGCCCTTGTCGACGAGTTCACCGACCGCGGGCGCCTCGAAGCCGGCCTCCAGCAGCCGCGCCCGCAGTCCGTACACGCCGAGCGGGGTGAGCCGGACCATGCCGTAGCGGGCGACGTCGGTCTCGTCGACGGGTGCCGCCGCCGGCTCCTCGTCCGCGTCGGCCATCAGCGCCTCGTCGACCGGCTGGTACTCCACGAGCCCGGCCGGCTCCAGCATCCGGAACTGGTCGTCGAGACGCATCATCGCGTCGGAGACCTGCTCCAGGACGTCGTTGGTGGGCTCGCCCATGTCGCTGGGCACGATCATGGAGGCGGCGAGGGCGGGCAGCGGCACCGGGGCCTCGCCGGGGCCGTCCTCCCGGACGGTCAGCAGATAGAGGTTCGCGAGGACACCGTCGAGGAAGTCCGCCTCGGCCTCCGGGTCCCAGCCGAGTGACGCGAAATCGACCTCGCCGCCGTCGTCCAGCGCGTCGACAACACCGTCCAGATCGGGCACGGTCGCATCGGCGACGACGGCCTCCAGGGCCGTGAGCCACACCGCGAGCACGTCGTGCGGCGAGCCGCCGGTGAGCAGCGTCAGCTCCTCCCCCGCCGCCACCGTGCCGGCCTCCTCGTCGACCACCTCGACCAGCCCGGTGTCCACGGCGGCCCGCCAGGCCTCACTGGCGTAGGCCGCGGCGTCGTCCCCGGTCAGCCCCAGCGTCTCGGCCGCGGCCGGCAGCTGTTCGTCGACCAGGCCGCCTCCGGCGTCCACCCGGGTCTCAGGCCCCGCCCAGCGGGCGAGCCGGGCCGCCCGGGAGAGCAGCGGCGTGGACAGCGCGGCGCGCGCCAGCTCCGCTTCGGGGTGCAGCCGCACCGGCGGCAGGGGGGAGCTGTCTGACATCGGCTGGTTCTCCTCGGGCCATGAAAGGACTCAGCCGCTCAGCCTAGACGGATTTCCACCCATGCCGCCCGGTTCATCTCTCCTTCGGCCTCCGTGCATGGCCGAAACCTTGACAACTGCCTTGATCAGGCAGGAGATTGACGCGCGTAGAAGTCGGGGGACAACTGTTCACTGTCTTTCTACGCGTGTCACACTGCCGCCGCGTGTCATGCGCACTCCAAATGTCCAGCCTTGTCCCGGCGCTCACGTTCATCCCCGGAGGGATCCCCTTGCCGAGCAGGTCTTCCGCGCGTCTCGCCGCGCTCACCGTAGCCGCGGTCTGTTCCGCGGCGTCCACCGTCGTCCTCACGTCGCCCGCGCACGCGGACGCGGTGCGCATCCATGACATCCAGGGCAGCACCCGCATATCGCCGTACGCCGGCCAGAAGGTGACCGATGTGCCGGGCATCGTCACGGCCACGCGCACCTACGGCTCCTCCAAGGGCTTCTGGCTCCAGGACCCGACCCCGGACGACAACCCGGCCACCAGCGAGGGCGTGTTCGTCTTCACGAGCTCCACGCCGAAGGTCGCCGTCGGTGACTCGATCACGGTCACCGGCACGGTCTCCGAGTACGTCCCCGGCGGCGCCTCGTCCGGCAACCAGTCGCTCACCGAGCTCACCAAGCCGACGATCACCACCGTCTCCGCCGGCAACGCGGTCCCGGCCGCCACGGTGATCGACGCCAAGTCGGTCCCGGCGGAGTACGCCCCCGCGGGCGACACCGCGGCGAGCGGCTCGATCAACGCCCTCACCCTGGACCCGTCGACGTACGCCCTGGACTACTACGAGTCCCTGGAGGGCATGAACGTCCAGGTCGCCGACACCCGTGTGGTCACCGCGACCGACCCGTACAGCGAGCTGTGGGTCACGGTGAAGCCGCGCGAGCACCGCACCCACCGGGGCGGCACGATCTACGGCTCCTACGAGTCCCAGAACACCGGCCGTCTGCAGATCCAGTCGCTGGGCTCGACCGCCGACTTCCCGAAGGCGAACGTCGGCGACACCCTTGAGGGCACCACCACCGGCCCGCTGGACTTCAACCAGTACGGCGGCTACACCCTCGTCGCGAGCAAGCTCGGCACGCTGCAGAGCGGCGGCCTGGAGCGGGAGACGACCCGCAAGCAGTCGCGCGGCGAGCTGGCGGTGGCGACGTACAACGTCGAGAACCTGGACCCGTCGGACGCCACCTTCGACAAGCACGCGGCCGCGATCGTGAACAACCTGCAGTCGCCCGACATCGTGTCCCTGGAGGAGATCCAGGACAACAACGGCGCCAAGGACGACGGCACGGTCGACGCGAACGAGACCGTCGACAAGCTGATCGACGCGATCGTCGCGGCGGGCGGCCCGAAGTACGACTGGCGCTCGATCAACCCGGTCAACGACCAGGACGGCGGCGAGCCCGGCGGCAACATCCGCCAGGTGTTCCTGTTCAACCCGGAGCGGGTGTCCTTCGTGGACCGCGCGGGCGGCGACTCCACCACCGCGGTCGGCGTCACCAAGGTGCGCGGCAAGGCCCAGCTGACAGCCTCGCCGGGCCGGATCGACCCGGCGAACGCGGCCTGGAAGAGCAGCCGCAAGCCGCTGGCCGGCGAGTTCGTCTTCCGCGGCCAGACCGTCTTCGTGATCGCCAACCACCTCAACTCCAAGGGCGGCGACCAGGGTCTGACCTCGCAGTACCAGCCGCCGGTGCGCAGCTCGGAGATCCAGCGCCACGCACAGGCGACCGAGGTGAACGCGTTCGTGAAGGACATCCTGTCCGTGCAGAAGAACGCGAACGTCATCGCGCTCGGCGACATGAACGACTTCGAGTTCTCCGGGACCACGCAGATCCTCGAAGGTGACGGCGAGCTGTGGTCGGCGATCAAGTCGCTGCCGAGGAGCGAGCGTTACACCTACGACTACCAGGGCAACCAGCAGGTCCTGGACCAGATCCTGGTGAGCCCCTCGATCCGGCGCGGCTGCGACCTCGACTACGACTCCGTGCACGTCAACTCGGAGTTCAACGACCAGATCTCCGACCACGACCCGCAGGTGCTGCGGTTCCGCCCGTAACCCGGTCCGGGGACCTCAGGACGGGCTGAACACGCCGTTCAGCCAGTCCTGCCAGGCGGTCTCGTTCGTCTCGGCGTCGGCGTCCGGCGCGAAGTCGTGGACGCTGATGCCGAGCGGCGCGCCCCAGTGGCCGCGGCCGAAGAAGCGGATGAGGGCGCTGTCGGTGCGCAGCCCGATGAAGTACGGGTTGCGGTAGTCGAGTACGGCGTCCAGGGTCCGTCCGCCGGGCCCCTGGGCGGCGACCTTCGTGCCCGCGGCCGTGTCGTCCGCGAGGCCGAGCGCGCGGCCGACCGCGGCGAGCGCCCGCGGCGTCTGCGAGGCCGCGGGCCCCTCCAGCTGGGCGAAGGTGACCGGGCGGGGCGCGAAGTGCGTGAGGTACTCGCACAGGGTGTGCAGATAGAAGTTGGTGTGCTTGCTCGCGCCGTCGTACTGGTTGTTCCAGTCGTCGGTGAAGATGCCGCTGTGGACATAGCGCACCCAGGCGCGCCGGCCCTCGTCGCGGGGCTCGATCGTGTAGTCGAGCTGGTTGAGGGACTGGATCGAGAAGCCCACGTCCTCGCTGCGGTTGGTGTAGCGGTGGGGCGGGTCCCAGGCGGTGACGGTGGACCCGAAGGGCCCGCTGCCGCCCACCCGCGGCTCGGGCGGGTCCATCGGCCACAGATAACCACCGGTTCCGGTGGTGACCGCCTCCCACACCTTCTCGGGCGGGGCGTCGACCTCAAACTCGCGGACGATCTCGAATTCCTTGGGCATGGTGGGGCTCCTGCGGACTACTGGTCCAGTTCGGGGGCGGGCCGGTCCTTGACCGTGGGATGGATGGCGACGACGATCCGGTGGTCCCGGCCGCCCTCCGTGTCGGGGGCGTCGTACTTGCGGATCAGGGCGCTGACGCCCGCCGTCAGTTCCTGGGCGAAGGCCGCGCGGTCGGCGGCCGAGGCGAAACGGACCTCGCCGTCCAGCGCGTAGGTCGCCAGCGGCTTGCGCGCCTTCGTCGCGCCGGTGATCAGCGCGCCGACGTCCCGCACCAGGCGGGCGCCGAGCGCGAGCAGCCAGCGCGCGGAGAGCTGGTCGCGGAAGCGGTCCGGGTCCGGCTGCACGGAGGCAAGCGCGAGCGGCGAGATGACGTACGACGCCGCGGTCGCGCGCATCAGCCGCTCGGTGACATTGCCCTTGCGGCGCTCCCCGGCCAGCTCGACCAGGCCGTGCCGCTCCAGTGCCTTCAGGTGGTAGTTCACCTTTTGCCGGGGCAGCCCGACCTTGCCGGCCAGCATCGTGGCCGACGCGGGCTCGGCGGCCAGCTCGGCGAGCAGTCTGGCCCTGATGGGGTCCAGGGAGACGGCTGCGGCCTCGGGGTCCTCGATCACGGTCACGTCCAGCATGCGTCCACACTCTCACCGAAAACTTTTTTTGTCCAGGCGAGTGGAATTTTCGGTGAGACGGTCGAGGCGGCTCCGCGGCGAGTCGGCTCGGCTCAGCGGCGACCGCGACGACCGTGGTGCCCGTGGTGGCCGTGATGGCCATGGCTCCTGTGCCGCAGGGCGCCCGCCGCGACGACCGCCGCGCCCGCCGCCGCCCCGACGAGCAGCACCGACCGCGGGGCGTGGGCGGCCCTGTCCTGGACGGTGTGGCCCGCCTGCGCGGCGCTGCTGCGCAGCTGCACGGTCATGGCGCCCGCCTTGTCCCTGAGGTCGGCGGCCCGGGCCCGGGCGCGCCCCTTCAGGTCCCCCTTGTCCGCCAACTCTCCGGCGGTGTCGCCGAGTTGGCTCCTGCCCTGGTCGATCTGTTGCCGCAGTTCCTCGGGACCCTTCGCGCCGGCCCCCTGCGGAGTCCTGTCCGTCATCGGTGCACTCTTTTCGCGGTCTTGCGTTTCCTCTCGGTTCCGGAACATCCGGGTACCCCGAGCGGTGACCGTTAGCCCTTGTCCCCGTTGGCCTCTCCCCCGGCCCCATGCTCCCCGAGCCGGGCCGGCCGGGTCTGGAACCAGTCGAGGCGGGCCTGCAACAGAGCTGCCTCGGCGGCGAGTTCCGGAACACCGAGGCCCTCGGGCCCGGCCATGCCGGCGAGGTTGGCGAGGCGGCGAGGCCGGCGACGGGGAGGACACCGTCACGGTCCGCCACCACCCGCAGCCCATCCCCGGCCGGGCGAAGGCGGTGAGCGAGACGGACGTACACCCGTGCACGCACCCCGCGCAGGCGGCGGTCAGGGCGCGCCGCACGCACAGGGGCCGACGGTGGCCGTACGCACCCGCTGCCGGGCGTAGTGGAAGCCGCGCTCGAAGCGGATGCAGGCGCCGAGGACGAGACCTCCAGCAGAACGGCCGCCCGGTGCTCCGTGCTGCACAGCAGCGCCTCGGCGGCCGTGCGGTCGTGCACGCGGTGGAAGCCGCAGTCGCACAGCCGCGCTGGCGGGCGGTGCCGTCGGCCGTAGACGCAGGACGTGTCGTCCAGCACTCCGTACGACAGCGCGCCGCCCAGCGACACACCGGTGAACCCGGCCCGGGTGCCGTCCTGGGACAGCACCTGGTGGGGCGATCTTGTATCCGGTCGGCGGCTCCGCCGGGCGTTCTGTGGGAAGCCGCAGCCTCATCGGGCGACCGGGGCCTCTTCCGGCACGGACGCCGCCGGTTCGACGGTCTCCTCGGGAAGTTCGAGGTCTTCCTCGTGGACGAGCGGCCGCTCCTCCGCGACTCCGGTGGCCAGTGCCTTGCGGCCGAGTTGGACATAGGGCCGGAGGCCGCCATGGGAGCATCACTTCAGCACCACTTAGCAATACACCTTAGAAGAATTAAGTAGAGCTTCAGGATTGTCGTGCCGAGACTACTCCCATGACGAACCCGGGCAAGACCAACGCTCCTTTCGGCCGCACCCTCTGCGCGATGATCACCCCCTTCACCGATTCGGGCGCGCTCGACCTCCACGGTGCCGTGAGACTTGCCGACCGGCTGGTGACGGAGGGCTGCGACGGGCTGGTGCTCAACGGGACGACGGGCGAGTCACCCACGACGACGGACGCGGAGAAGGCGGAACTGGTCCGGGCTGTCCGGGCGGCCGTCGGCGAGCGCGCCTCGATCGTCGCGGGTGTCGGCACCTTCGACACCCGGCACACCGTCGAACTGACCCTCGCGGCCGAAAAGGCGGGCGCCGACGGCGTGTTGGTGGTCACGCCGTACTACAGCAGGCCGCCGCAGGACGCCGTGGAGGCGCACTTCCGTACGGTCGCCGACGCGAGCGGTCTGCCCGTGATGCTGTACGACATCCCGGGCCGCACCGGCACCCGCATCGAGCCGGAGACGATGATCCGGCTGGCGGAGCACCCCAGGATCATGGCGGTCAAGGACTGCTCCTACGACTTCCTCGGCACCCAGAAGGTGCTGGCGCGCACGGAGTTGGCGTACTACGCGGGATGCGACGAGCACATCCTGGCCCTGTACGCGGTGGGCGCGGCGGGCTGTGTGAGCACGGTCGCGAACGTCGTACCGCGCCGCGTCGCAAAGATCCTGGAGGCGTTCGAGGCGGGCGACACGGCCGGCGCCGCCGGGCTCCAGCAGCGGGCCACTGCGCTGATCGAGGCGATGATGGCCGCGGGTCTGCCGGGCACGGTCACCGCCAAGGCGCTGCTGAACGCGCTGGGCCTGCCCGCGGGCCCGGTGCGGGCACCGCTGCGGCCCGCCGGCCGGGAGGCGGCCGACGGGCTGCGGGCGGTGTACGAGGAGTTCGTGGCGGTGTGATCAGCGCTCGGCGAAGACCGGCTCCCAGGTAGGGCGCAACAAGTGGTCGTTCATCTCGTCGACGCCGCTGAGCGGTACGACCTTGTCGCTGCCGATGGTGACCAGCACGAGCCGGGGCCGGTACGGCTCGTCAAGGCTCGTGACCCGTTCCCAGGCGATGAGCCGCTTGTCGTCGGCCCAGGCGAGCAGGTGACCTCCGCGGACCTTGGTGATCTCCTTGCCCGTACGGGGATCACGGATCGAGGAGTACGACTTGCCGGGGGCGACCTCCTTCGTCAGACCGAGGGCGGCGAGCCGACCGTTCGGGGACAGCCGCGCACCGACGTCCCACCGCAGGTACCTCTCGTTCGCGGGGGCGGGGACCTCCTTCCCCGCGAGGTCGTAGAACTGCTCCGTACCGTCGTGGTCCCCGACGACCCTCGCGTACACCAGGGCACCGTCGCGGCTGAAGGCGAAGTCCTCGCGGGCGTTGACGTTGCGGCCCGCCGTCACACCGCTCCAGGAGCCCTTGCCGGAGGCCACGTCGATGACCCAGAAGCCGGTGCGGACCTTCGCCCCGAACCGCGGCACCCAGGTCTTGCCGGGACCGCTCCTCTCGTACAGGTCGGGGTTCTCCGTGTACGTCGTGGCGACCAGCTTGCTGCCGTCGTGCGAGAACGCCAGCCCACCGACACCGTGGTCCACCGGGATCCACCGCTCGACCTCCCCCGTCGCGAGGTCGAGCAGGCCGATCCGGGGGGCCGGCAGATGTCGCTCCAGCACGGCGGCGGTCCGCAGGCCCGGGGCGACGGCGACGAACTGCCACCGGGTGTCCTTCTCGTACCGGCCCGTCTTCGGGTTCAGCAGCCAGTACGTGTGCGCGCCGATGCCACGGCCGTCGCTCTGCAAAACGACTTCCGTCGTCGAGTACGCGGCCAGCACCGCGTTCCCGGCCGCGATCATGTCGCGCGGCGGCGACTGGTCCGAATCGGCGGACACCCCGTCCTGACCGAGCACCCTCGCGGGCCGCGCCTCGCCCCTGCCGGAGTCCAGCAGCGGCACCCCGACCGCCACGGCGACGACCGCGGCGGTGGCCACGGCGACGGACACGAACCGGCGGGCGCGGCGGCGACGCCGTACGGCCAGGACCCGGTCGGCGAAACCGTGCCCGAGCGGCTGCTGTTCGGCCGCCTGTTCCCGCAGTGCGTCACGCACCAGTTCCTCGACGTTCACGACCGCACCTCCACGGGTGAGTGGTCACGGGACGGAAACTCCCTGCCGCTGTCCGGGCCGAGCGCGGCCAGCTCGGGCGCGAGGGCGCGCAGCCTGGCCAGGGAGCGATGGGTGGTGGAGCGTACGGTGCCCACGGAGCAGCCCAGCATCCGGGCCACGTCGGCCTCCGGCAGATCCTCGAAGTAGCGCAGCACCAGCACGGTGCGCTGGCGGGCGGTGAGCCGGGACAGCGCGGCGCGCAGCACAAGGCGCAGTTCGGCGGCGCCCGAGGCGTCCGGGGCGTGGCCCGACTCCGGCGGCTCGGCGACGGTGACCTCCCGCCGCCGCCACTTCAGCCGCCAGCGGCTGATCTGCTGTCGGTACAGGATCTGCCGTACATAGGCCTCGGGTTCGTCGATCCGCTGCCAGCGGCCCGCCGCCTTGACCAGCGCGTTCTGCAACAGGTCCTCGGCTGCGTGCCGGTCTCCTCCGGTCAGCAGCACCGCCGTCCTCAGCAGTGCCGACGAACGGCCGGCCACGAACTCCCGGAAACTCTCCTGTGCCTGCGCATCCATCGTCACCTTCACATCCTGGGCGGACCCTGTGCCCGGCCCCCGCACCCCTTGTGACGCGCGCGGGATTGCGCCGCTATGCCTGCCGCCTCCGAAGAAATTCCATGGTCCATTGGACATGGGCGCCGTACGTTGTCCCCATGAGCCGCCCCCTGCTCTTCCTCGATGTCGACGGCCCCCTCAACCCGTACGCGGCACAGCCCGAGCGGCGGCCCGAGGGCTACACGACGATCAGGGTGGCCGTGGACGGGCGCACGCTGCGGGTGTGGCTCAACCCCGCCCACGGACCGGCGCTGCTGCGTCTCGGCTACGACCTGTGCTGGGCGACCACGTGGATGGATGCCGCCAACCGCTATATCGCCCCGGTGGTCGGCCTGCCCGAGCTGCCGTACGTCGACTTCGGCAGCGGGCTGTTCGCCTGGCGGCCCGACGAGGTGCACTGGAAGACGGAGGCGATCGTGGCGTACGCCCATGGCCGCCCCTTCGCCTGGGTGGACGACGAACAGAGCCCGGCCGACACCACGTACGTGACCACGCACCACCCCGGCCCCGCACTGCTCCACCACGTCAACCCACGCATCGGCCTGCGCGAGGCCGACTTCACGGCACTGGCGGAGTTCGCGGCGGACTTCCCCACCTGACATGAACCGAGCGCCCTCCCGCCGACTGCGGAAGGGCGCTCAGCGGGACGCTTCGCTCAGTTGTGGCTGTGCAGGATCTCGTTCAGGCCGCCCCACACCGCGTTGTTCGGGCGGGCCTCGACCGCGCCGGTGACCGAGTTGCGGCGGAAGAGGATGTTGGAGGCGCCGTTGAGGTCGCGGGCCTTGACGATCTGGCCGTCGGGCATGGTGATCCGGGTGCCCGCGGTGACGTACAGGCCGGCCTCGACCACGCACTCGTCGCCGAGCGCGATGCCCACGCCCGCCTCGGCGCCGACCAGGCAGCGCTCGCCGATGGAGATGATCACGTTGCCGCCGCCGGACAGCGTGCCCATGGTGGAGGCGCCGCCGCCGATGTCCGAGCCGTCGCCGACCACGACGCCCGCGGAGATACGGCCCTCGACCATGGAGGTGCCGAGCGTGCCGGCGTTGAAGTTCACGAAGCCCTCGTGCATGACCGTGGTGCCCTCGGCGAGGTGGGCGCCGAGGCGGACCCGGTCGGCGTCGGCGATGCGGACGCCCTTCGGGGCGACGTAGTCCGTCATGCGCGGGAACTTGTCGATCGAGGTCACCTGGAGGTGCAGGCCCTCGGCGCGGGCGTTCAGGCGCACCTTCTCGATGTCGTCCACCGCGACCGGGCCCAGCGAGGTCCAGGCGACGTTGGCGAGGAAGCCGAACATGCCCTCCAGGCTCTGGCCGTGCGGCTTGACCAGGCGGTGGGACAGGAGGTGCAGGCGCAGGTAGACGTCGTGCGCGTCGATCGGCTTCGCGTCGAGGGAGGAGATGACCGTGCGGACCGCGACCACCTCGACGTTGCGGCGGGCGTCGGGGCCGATCGCCTGCGCGGCGCCCTCGCCGAGCAGCTCCACGGCCTTCTCGGCGGACAGCGACTCGGTGCCGGACGGACCGGGCTCCTCGACGAGCTCGGGGGCGGGGAACCAGGTGTCGAGGACGGTGCCGTCGGCGGCGATGGTGGCAAGGCCGGCGGCCACGGCGCCGGTGGTACGGGGAGCGTTCGTGTCGGTCATGAGGGAAAACTAACGCGAGGGGGGTCGTGCGGGCCAACCAGTGAGCAGGGCGTCTCATGGGCCGGTCGCGCTCTGCGTCAGGGAATCACCCGCGCCAGTACCTCCCGCGCGTACTCCTCGTCGTAGGCCGCCCCCGTCAGCAGCACCTGCAGGCAGATGCCGTCCATCAGGGCGAGCAACGCCCGCGCGGTCACCGGGTCCGTGTGTGCGGCCAGTCGCCGGGCCGTCTCCTCGGTCCACTCGGCGGCGACGGGGCGCAGGGCGGGGCGGCGCAGGGCCGCGAGGTACAGCTCGTACTCCAGCTCGACGCCCGGGCGGTCTCCGCCGAGCCACTCCCCCAGCACCCGCGCCAGCCCCGCCGCCAGTTCACCCCCGGGGTCTTCGAGGACGCCGCTGCCCGCGAGGGCCTTGGCGAAGCCCTCGTTGGTCTGGCGCAGTGCGGCGACCATCAGTTCGTCGAGGGTCGTGAAGTGGTACGTCGTGGAGCCCAGCGGGACGTCCGCCTCGGCGGCGACGGAGCGGTGGCTCAGTCCGGCGATGCCCTTCTTGCCGACGACCCGGATCGCCGCGTCGATGATCCGCTGCCGCCGCTCGGGGTCGTAGCGCCGGGCCATCAGTGCGCGCCTCCCAGGTTCAGTACCACCACGCCCCCGATGATCAGCACGATCCCGGCGACCTTCGCCACGCTCAACCCCTCGCCGAACAGCATCAGTCCGATGACCGCGATGGTCGCGGTGCCCACCCCGGCCCAGATCGCGTACGCCGTGCCGATCGACACGGTCTTCAGCGTCTGGGCGAGCAGGGCGAACGAAAGCACATAGCCCAGGGCCGTCAGCAGCGAGGGCCAGAGCCTGCTGAAGCCGTCGCTGTACTTCATCGCGGTCGTGGCCGCGACCTCGGCGGCGATGGCGCCGGCGAGCAAGAGGTATCCCATGTGTACAAGCGTACATAACGAAGCGACGGCAGTACATCCATGAATGACCGCCGTGCATCCACGAACGGCCAGCGCCGCATCCACAAGGGCTTTGATGACACGCGTAGCCGCCGTGCGGGGAACACACTCCGTACATCCACCGGTAACTCTGAGCGAATAGAACTTCCGCGACCAGTCGCTCATGTACGTCCAGGCACCAACCAGCTCCACCCATCCGCTCGTTGAAGGGACGCACATGGACAGAAAGCTCGGGCTCACGGTCCGCGCGACGGCAGCCGGGCTGCTCGCCTCGGCCTCGCTGATGGCACTGCCGTCCGCCGCGCACGCGGCCACCTACACGATCTCCGCGATCCAGGGCACGACCCGGATCTCGCCGTACAACGGCTCGACGGTCACCACAACCGGTATCGTCACCGCGATTCGCTCCACCGGCTCCTCGCGCGGCTTCTGGATCCAGAGCGCGAGCGGCGACGGCAACGCGGCGACCAGTGACGCGATCTTCGTCTACACGGGGTCCAGCACGCCGAACACGGCGGTCGGCAACAGCATCACGATCACCGGCAGGGTCTCCGAGTACATCCCCGGCGGCACCTCGTCCGGCAACCAGTCGCTGACCGAGCTGGGCAGCGCGAGCTGGAGCACCAACTCGACCGGGAACGCCCTTCCCGCGGCCGTCACGATCAGCGACGCGACCGTCCCGGCCACCTACACCCGCACCAACAGCGGCGGTTCGATCAACTCGTTCACGCTGGACCCAACGGCCTACGCCCTGGACTACTACGAGTCCCTGGAGGGCATGCGGGTCAGCGTCGGCAGCACGCCGGTGGTCGGACCGACCAACGCGTACAACGAGATGTGGGTCAATGTGAAGCCCGCGCAGCTGAACTCGGTCCGCGGCGGCTCCCTGTACTCCTCCTACAACAGCCAGAACTCCGGCCGGCTGCAGATCACCACGCTGCTGTCCTCGGCCTTCCCGACGGCGACCGTGGGCGACACCATCTCCGGCGCCACCGGCGTCCTGGACTACAGCGCGTACGGCGGCTACTCCCTGAACGCCACTTCGGTCGGCACGCTCACCTCGGGCGGGGTCGGCAAGGAGACAACGGCGGCCCAGTCGGCGGGCCAGCTGTCGGTGGCCACGTACAACGTGGAGAACCTCGACCCGACCGACCCCGCCTCGAAGTTCAGCGCGCTCGCGCAGGGCATCGTGAACAACCTCAAGTCGCCCGACATCGTGGCGCTGGAGGAGGTCCAGGACAACGACGGCCCGGCCGACAACGGCGTCGTCTCCGCCACCACGACCCTCTCCATGCTGACCTCCGCGATCAGGACGGCCGGCGGCCCGGCCTACTCGTACACCCAGATCAACCCGCGGAACGACACCGACGGCGGTGAGCCCGGCGGCAACATCCGCCAGGTGCTTCTGTACAACCCCGCACGGGTGGGCTTCACCGCCCGCGGCAACGCCACCGCCACCACCGCCAACTCGGTGACCAGCGTGGGCGGTGTGGCGCAGCTGACGTACAACCCGGGCCGGATCGCCCCGACCAACTCGGCCTGGTCGGCCAGCCGCAAGCCGTTGGCCGCGGAGTTCACCTTCGGCGGTCAGAAGTACTTCGTGATCGCCAACCACTTCGTCTCGAAGGGCGGTGACTACGCGCTGCACAGCCAGTACCAGCCGCCGACCCGCTCGTCCGAGACCCAGCGGGGCAGCCAGGGTTCGGTGGAGAACTCGTTCGTGGACTCCATCCTGGCGGCACAGTCGGACGCGCATGTGATCGTGCTCGGCGACCTGAACGACTTCCCGTTCTCCACCGCCGTGTCCAACCTGGAGGGCGGCGTACTGACCGACCTGGTGGACACACTGCCGGCGTCCGAGCAGTACACGTACGTCTACGACGGCAACTCCCAGGTCCTCGACCACACCCTGGTCAGCTCGTCGATCACGTCGCACGACTACGACATCGTGCACATCAACAGCGAGTTCTCGGACCAGACCAGCGACCACGACCCGCAGGTCGTACGCATCACCCCCTGAACCGGGAGGCGGCGACCGACCGGGCGACCACCGCGCCCGACGCGGGCCGCCCGGCGCCGCGCGAACACACGGCAGCAGCGGAGCAGTTCGGCCGATTCGGGCCGGACTGCTCCGCTCTTCTCGTAGCCGTGCCGCACCGGCCGCTCGTCCAGCACGGCGCCGCACAGCCGGATCCGTCCTTACCCAAGTAGACGCACAGCGTGCAGGTCACCCCCGAGCAGCAAGGCGACGCAGTCGCGGCCGTCCCGTAGGCCCACTTCTTAGAAACGGGTTTCCCTCCCAGGTCGCGATCCATTGCCCTACGGCGGCCCGGTTGCCCGGATCACGGATGAGCCTGGATCAAGAAGGCCCTGAAAACCGAGTCTTCAGTCCCGTGCGTCACACGAGTAGGTTTAGGTTTCATGGAAACCGCTCGCTGAAACGGCTCCCGGCAGCCCCTCGGCTCCACTAGAGTTCCACCACTCGATCACCTCACCCTCACATCCCCGGCCGCCGCCCTGGGCGCCGCTGGAGGAACACGCATGCCCGAAACCACCCCCCACCCTCCCGGGAACCAGCCATGGCAGAACGGCTGGGTCCCCGACACCTCCCGGGCCCCCGGCACCCGAAGACTCTGGCTGGCCGGTGGGCTGGCCATCGCCACGATCGTCGCCTGCGCGACCGCAATCGTCGTGAACCGCCAGGCTCCTGACGACACGGCAGCCCCGGTGCGGTCCGCCGCACCCACGGACGACGGACCCGGCCTCCTCTCCTTCGCCTCGCCCTCGTCGGGTACGACCCCCGCGCCCAAGGGCAAGACCGGCATGTCGTCGGTCATGCCTCCCGCCGCCTCGGCCACTGCCACGGACGGCGACGGCAAGCCGAAGTCCACGGCCTCCGCATCGCCCTCCAAGTCGCCTGCCTCACACGGCGGTTCGGGGGGTTCGGACGGCTCCGGAGGATCCGGGGATTCGGGCGGCTCGGACTCCTCCTCCGCCTGGTCGTCCGTCCGCTCGGTGAACTACCCCGACCGCTACTGGCACCTGAGCGGCGGTTACGTGAAGCTCGACCCGATCGGCTCCGCCTCGGCCCGCCGCGACGCCACGTTCAAGGTCGTGGGCGGCCTGGCCGACGGCTCCTGTTACTCCTTCGCCACGGCCGACGGCGGCTATCTGCGGCACCGCAACTTCCTGCTGCGCGCCGAGCGCAACGACGGCTCGTCCCTGTTCCGGCAGGACGCGACCTTCTGCCCCCGCGCCTCCGCCTACTCCGGCGCGGTCATGCTGGAGTCGGTCAACTACCCGGGCCGCTTCCTGCGCCACCAGAACTTCCGGCTCAAGCTGGACCCGTACCAGTACGGCGACCTGTACCGGGCCGACTCCGCGTTCCGGCTGGTCGACGGACTGGCCTGAGCGCGAGAGCGAAAACGCGAACCAGAACGAGAAACGGCGAGGTCCGGTGGACCTCGCCGTTACTGTTCGGCCGGTGGATCTCAGACGTTGAAGCCGAGCGCCCGCAACTGCTCGCGACCGTCGTCCGTGATCTTGTCGGGGCCCCACGGCGGCATCCAGACCCAGTTGATGCGCAGCTCGTTGACGAGGCCGTCGGTGGCGGACTTGGCCTGGTCCTCGATGACGTCCGTCAGCGGGCAGGCCGCCGAGGTCAGCGTCATGTCGATCGTCGCGATGTTCGCGTCGTCGATGTGAATGCCGTAGATCAGGCCGAGGTTGACGACGTCGATGCCCAGCTCGGGGTCGACGACGTCGTACAGGGCCTCACGGACTTCCTCCTCCGAGGCCGGCTTCGTCTCCACGGTGTCGCTCATGCCGTCTTCCTTTCGGCGTCGGCCCCGCCCAGAGCCTGGGCCGTCGCGTCCTTCCACGCCATCCAGCTGAGGAGGGCGCACTTGACCCGGGCCGGGTACTTGGAGACTCCGGCGAACGCGACCGCGTCCTCCAGAACGTCCTCCATCGCGTCGTCCGGCTCGATCTTGCCCTTGGACTGCATCAGCTCCAGGAAGGTCTCCTGGATCTTCTGCGCCTCGGCCAGCTCCTTGCCGACGAGCAGCTCGTTCAGCACGGAGGCCGACGCCTGGCTGATGGAGCAGCCCTGGCCCTCGTACGAGACGTCACTGATCGTCGTGCCGTCGTACTTCACACGCAGGGTGATCT
This sequence comes from Streptomyces sp. NPDC001406, assembly GCF_042895285.1. Taxonomy (NCBI): domain Bacteria; kingdom Bacillati; phylum Actinomycetota; class Actinomycetes; order Kitasatosporales; family Streptomycetaceae; genus Streptomyces; species Streptomyces sp. NPDC001406. The sequence goes on along the minus strand of NZ_JBIAWG010000003.1, from coordinate 465,008 downwards.
CGTCGCCGCAGGTCGGGTTCACATGGTGCACCTCGGCGTCGCCATCCCTCAGACCACGCCCGTGCGGGTTCTTGTAGTGGTCCAGGATGACTTCCTGGTACATCGAATCCAGCTTCATGCGATCGCTAGCCAATCCCTCAGCCGAAGAAGTTCCGGACGTGCTCCAGCCCCTCGACCAGTGCGTCGATCTCGGCCGGCGTGGAGTACAGATAGAACGACGCTCGCGTGGTCGCAGGAATTCCGTACCGCAGGCAGACCGGGCGGGCGCAGTGGTGGCCGACCCGGACCGCGATGCCCTGCTCGTCGAGGACCTGGCCCACGTCGTGCGGGTGGATGTCACCGAGCGTGAAGGAGATCGCCGCGCCCCGGTCCTCGGCCGTGGCCGGGCCGATGATCCTGAGGTCGGGGACCTCGCTCAGCTTCCGCACCGCGTACTCGGTGAGCGCGTGCTCATGGGCGAGGATCCTGTCCATGCCGATCGAGTTGAGGTAGTCGATCGCCGCGCCGAGACCGACCGCCTGGGCGATCGGGGGCGTGCCCGCCTCGAACTTGTGCGGCGCCGGGGCGTACGTCGACGAGTGCATCGACACGGTCTCGATCATCTCGCCGCCGCCGAGGAACGGGGGCAGGTCCTCCAGCAGCTCCTGGCGGCCCCACAGGACGCCGATGCCGGTCGGGCCGCACATCTTGTGGCCGGTGAAGGCCACGAAGTCGGCTTGGAGAGCCTGGACGTCCAGCGGCATGTGGGGAGCCGCCTGGGAGGCGTCGATGCAGACCAGGGCGCCGACCTCCTGGGCGCGGCGCACTATCGCCTCGACCGGGTTGACCGTGCCCAGGATGTTGGACACCAGCACGAAGGAGACGATCTTCGTCTTCTCCGTGATGATCTCGTCGATGTTGGAGAGGTCGAGCCGGCCGTCGTCGGTCAGCCCGAACCACTTCAGCTTCGCGCCCGTGCGCTGCGCCAGCAGCTGCCACGGCACGATGTTGGAGTGGTGCTCCATCTCCGTGATGACGATCTCGGTCTCGTGGTCCACCCGGTAGGGCTCGTCGGCCCAGCCCAGCATGTTCGCCACGAGGTTGAGCGACTCGGAGGCGTTCTTGGTGAAGATCACCTCGTCGCGGCTCGGCGCGTTGATGAACGCGGCGACCTTGTCGCGCGCGCCCTCGTACAGCGCCGTGGCCTCCTCGGCGAGCACATGCACACCGCGGTGGACGTTGGCGTTGTAGCGCTCGTAGTACTCGTTCAGGGCGTCGAGCACCTGGCGCGGCTTCTGCGAGGTCGCCGCGTTGTCCAGGTACACGAGCTTCTTGCCGTCGTGGACCAGCCGGTCCAGGACGGGGAAGTCCTTACGGATCGCCTCGGTGTCGAGGAGGCCCGGCAGCTGTGTCACGCTGATACGCCACCCTTCGTGTACGCCTCGTAGCCCTCGTCCTCCAGCTTGTCGGCGAGCTCGGCACCGCCGGACTCGACGATCCGCCCGCCGGAGAAGACGTGGACGAAGTCGGGCTTGATGTAGCGCAGGATGCGCGTGTAGTGCGTGATCAGCAGGGTGCCGACCTCGCCGGTCTCACGGACGCGGTTGACGCCCTCGGAGACGATCCGCAGAGCGTCCACGTCGAGACCGGAGTCCGTCTCGTCGAGGATCGCGACCTTCGGCTTGAGCAGTTCGAGCTGGAGGATCTCGTGGCGCTTCTTCTCACCGCCGGAGAAGCCCTCGTTGACGTTGCGCTCGGCGAAGGCGGGGTCCATGTTGAGGCGCTGCATGGCCTCCTTGACCTCCTTCACCCAGGTGCGCAGCTTGGGGGCCTCGCCGCGGACGGCGGTGGCGGAGGAGCGCAGGAAGTTGGAGACCGAGACGCCGGGGACCTCGACCGGGTACTGCATCGCGAGGAACAGGCCGGCGCGGGCGCGCTCGTCGACGGACATCTCCAGGACGTCCTCGCCGTCGAGCAGCACGGTGCCCTCGGTGATCGTGTACTTCGGGTGACCCGCGAGCGAATAAGCGAGGGTCGACTTGCCGGAGCCGTTGGGGCCCATGATGGCGTGCGTCTCGCCCTGCTTCACGGTGAGGTCGACGCCCTTGAGGATCTCCTTCGTGGCGTTGTCGGCCTCGACGGTGACGTGCAGGTCTCGGATTTCAAGCGTTGCCATGGGTGCCTCAGGACTCCTGGGTGAGGGAGACGAGCACGTCGTCCCCTTCGATCTTTACGGGGTATACGGGGACGGGGCGCGTCGCGGGAAGGCCGGACGGCTTGCCGGAACGCAGGTCGAAGCTGGAGCCGTGCAGCCAGCACTCGATCTGGCAGTCCTCCACCTCGCCCTCGGAGAGCGAGACGTTCGCGTGGGAGCAGATGTCGTAGATGGCGAACACCTCCCCCTCGGTCTTCACGACCGAGACCGGCGTGCCGTCGAGTTCCACCCGCTTCGGGGTGCCCTCCTCCAGCTCGCTCAGCCCACAGGCGCGTACGAAGGGGCTCATGCGACCGACGCCTCCAGCTCCTCTTCGATCTTGGCGAGCAGGCGCTCCTCGATGTCCGCGACACCGATCTGCTGGACCAGCTCGGCGAAGAAGCCACGGACGACGAGGCGGCGGGCCTCGTGCTGCGGGATGCCGCGGGCCATCAGATAGAAGAGCTGCTCGTCGTCGAAGCGGCCGGTGGCCGAGGCGTGGCCGGCGCCGACGATCTCGCCGGTCTCGATCTCCAGGTTCGGCACCGAGTCGACGCGGGCGCCGTCGGTGAGGACCAGGTTGCGGTTCATCTCGTACGTGTCCGTGCCCTCGGCCTTGGCCTCGATGAGCACGTCACCGATCCACACCGCGTGCGCGTCGTCGCCCTGGAGCGCGCCCTTGTAGACGACGTTCGACTTGCAGTGCGGGGTGTTGTGGGTGACCAGCAGGCGGTGCTCCTGGTGCTGCCCGGAGTCGGTGAAGTACAGGCCGAACAGCTCGGCCTCGGCGCCGGGGCCCGCGTAGGTGACGCGCGGGTGCAGCCGGACGAGGTCGCCGCCGAAGGTCACGACGACCGACTTGAAGGAGGCGTCCCGCCCGATGAGGGCGTTGTGCTGGGCCACGTGCACGGCCTTGTCGTCCCAGTCCTGGACGGAGACGACGGTGAGCTTCGCACCGTCGCCCAGGACGTAGTCGACGTTGGCGGCGAGCACCGCGTCACCGGTGTGGTCGATGACGACGACGGCCTCGGCGAAGGCGCCCAGCTCGATGACCTGGTGGCCGTAGGCGACCCCGCCCTGGCCGTGCACGGCGATACGGATCGGCTCGGTGAGCACCGTCTCCTTGGGGACGGTGACCACGCCGGCCTGCTCGAACGCCGAGTACGCCTGGGCGGCGACGCGGTCCACCGGGGTGCCCGCCCGGCCGAGCCGCGCGTCGTCGCGGCCGACGGTCTCGACGGTGACGCCCTCGGGGGCCTCGACGGCGACCTTCACGCCCGTGCCGTTCGCGACGGCGGTGCCGTCGTGCAGCCCGCGCAGGCGCTCCAGCGGGGTGAACCGCCACTCCTCCTCGCGGCCGTGCGGGACCGGGAAGTCCGCCACGTCGAAGGACGGGGGCGCGCTCATGCGCGTGGCGACGGTCGACTCGGCGGCCACCGCGATCTGGCCCGCGGTGGTGGAGCCCAGCGGTGGGGGTGCCCCCTGTCCGAGCGGAGTCGAGGACTTGGGGGAGTTCGGAGCCTCAGCCATGGCTGTCGGTCTGCTCGCTTTCTTGCGTGAGTGGCTTGATGGGACCGGCGGTGGGCGTTTAGCCGACCGCGCCTTCCATCTGGAGCTCGATCAGCCGGTTGAGCTCAAGGGCGTACTCCATGGGCAGTTCCTTGGCGATCGGCTCGACGAAGCCGCGCACGATCATCGCCATCGCCTCGAACTCGGACAGACCGCGGCTCATCAGGTAGAAGAGCTGGTCCTCGGAGACCTTGGAGACGGTCGCCTCGTGACCCATGGACACGTCGTCCTCGCGGACGTCCACGTAGGGGTACGTGTCGGAGCGGGAGATCGTGTCGACCAGCAGTGCGTCGCACAGGACGTTCGACTTCGAGCCGTGGGCGCCCTCGCCGATCTCGACCAGGCCGCGGTACGAGGTACGGCCGCCGCCGCGCGCCACCGACTTGGAGACGATGTTGGACGAGGTGTTCGGCGCCATGTGGACCATCTTGGAACCGGCGTCCTGGTGCTGGCCCTCACCCGCGAAGGCGATGGAGAGCGTCTCGCCCTTGGCGTGCTCGCCCATCAGGTAGACGGCCGGGTACTTCATCGTCACCTTGGAGCCGATGTTGCCGTCGATCCACTCCATGGTCGCGCCCTCGTAGGCCACGGCGCGCTTGGTGACCAGGTTGTAGACGTTGTTCGACCAGTTCTGGATGGTCGTGTAGCGGCAGCGGGCGTTCTTCTTGACGATGATCTCGACGACCGCGGAGTGCAGCGAGTCCGACTTGTAGATCGGCGCCGTGCAGCCCTCGACGTAGTGCACATAGGCACCCTCGTCGACGACGATCAGGGTCCGCTCGAACTGGCCCATGTTCTCCGTGTTGATACGGAAGTAGGCCTGGAGCGGGATCTCCACGTGGACGCCCGGCGGGACGTAGATGAAGGAGCCACCCGACCACACGGCGGTGTTCAGCGACGCGAACTTGTTGTCACCGGCGGGGATGACGGTCCCGAAGTACTCCTTGAAGAGCTCCGGGTGCTCCTTCAGCGCGGTGTCGGTGTCCAGGAAGATGACGCCCTGCTGCTCCAGGTCCTCGCGGATCTGGTGGTAGACGACCTCCGACTCGTACTGCGCGGCGACACCGGCGACCAGGCGCTGCTTCTCCGCCTCCGGGATGCCGAGCCGGTCGTAGGTGTTCTTGATGTCCTCGGGCAGTTCCTCCCAGGACTCCGCCTGCTTCTCCGTGGAGCGCACGAAGTACTTGATGTTGTCGAAGTCGATGCCCGACAGGTCCGAGCCCCAGTTCGGCATGGGCTTCTTCTCGAAGAGCTTCAGGCCCTTGAGGCGCAGCTTCGTCATCCACTCCGGCTCGGACTTCTTCGCCGAGATGTCCCGGACGACGTCCTCGTTCAGACCGCGCTTCGCTGCGGCACCGGCCTCGTCGGAGTCGGCCCAGCCGTATTCGTACGTGCCCAGACCCTCGAGTTCGGGGTGGGCAGTCTCCGTGGGGAGAGTCATGCGGGGTTCCTCCCGGCCGTGCTTGCAGATGCGTCAGTGGAAATCTTGGGGATGAACGTCGTGCAGACGCCGTCGCCGTGCGCGATGGTGGCCAGTCGCTGGACGTGCGTTCCGAGCAGCTCGGCGAAGATCTCCGTCTCCGCCTCGCAGAGCTGGGGGAACTGCTCCGCGACATGGGCGACCGGGCAGTGGTGCTGGCACAGCTGTTCGCCGACCGGTGCGGTGCGCGCCGTAGCAGCGTACCCGTCGACGCTCAAGGCCTTGGCCAGGGCTTCGGCGCGCTTGTCGGGGGTGGCGCCCTCGATCGCCTTGCGGTACGCGCTCGCCTGTGCGGCGATCCGGGCGCGGGCGAAGGCGACGACCGCGTCCTGACCGCCCTCCTGGTCGGCGATCCAGCGCAGCGCGTCCGCGGCGAGCGTGTCGTACGACTGGTCGAAGGCGTCGCGACCGCAGTCGGTGAGCGCGAAGACCTTGGCGGGGCGACCACGGGTGCGCGCCCCGTACACGCGCTGTTCGCGCGCCTCCACGACCTCGTCCGCGGTCAGCGCGTCCAGGTGGCGTCGTACGGCCGCCTGGGTCAGTCCCAGACGGGCGGCGAGCTCCGCGACGGTCGACGGGCCGTGGTCCAGGATGGACCGCGCGACGCGGTTGCGCGTCGAGCGCTCACCGGTCGCGAGCTCTTCATGAGGGGTCCCCGTGGGGGTCTCCGGAGCCTCGCCGACGTTTTTCACAACGCCATTGTTGCGTAATTCCTCGGAGACTGACAAGCCACGCCCGTCCGGGCGGGTGGTGCCCTACATCACTTAGGTATACCTAATCCGACCTGCGAAAACGATCTTTGATCGATCAAATCGGTGGCACCGGCGAAGCTCTTGGGGAACACTGCCGAACCATGCCCATCCCCGCTCCGACCGGCCCTCTTGTCACTCGCGACACACTCGCCGCACAGCTGCGCGGGCTGGGTGTCGAGACCGGCGAGACCCTGCTGGTCCACTCCTCCCTGAGCGCACTCGGCTGGGTCTGCGGCGGCGCCGTCGCCGTCGTCCAGGCACTGCTCGACGCCCTCGGCCCGGACGGCACGCTGGTCGTCCCCACCCAGTCCGGCGACCTCTCCGACCCGGCCCTGTGGGGGAACCCTCCGGTGCCCCGGGAGTGGTGGCCCACGATCCGGGCCTCGATGCCCGGGTACGACCCGCTGACCACCCCCTCCCGCGGGGTCGGCGTGATCCCGGAGACCGTACGGACCTGGCCGGGCGCCCTGCGCAGCGCCCACCCGCAGACGTCCTTCGCGGCCGTGGGCCCGCGCGCGGCCGGGATACTCGACGGCCACGCGCCAAACTGCCGGCTCGGCGAGCGCAGCCCGCTGGCCCGGCTGGAACGGCTGGGCGCCCGCGTACTGCTCCTCGGCACCGGCTACGACACCTGCACCAGCTTCCACCTCGCCGAGTACCGGATACCGGCCCCGCACGTCGAGGTCGGACGGCCGGTGCCCGGCGGCGGCTGGGAATCGGTGATCGAGGTCTCGATCGACTCGGACCGGTTCGACGAGCTCGGCCACGACTTCGAACGGGACCGGCCCGTCGTCCGCGGGACGGCCGGAGCGGCCGACGTACGGCTGTTCCCGCTGGTGGACGCCGTCGCGTACGCGGAGAAGTGGCTGCCGCTGCACCGACCCCGTGCGGAGGAGTTTCTGCACCCGCCCGTCTGAGTGACACGGCACCTACCTAGACTCTGGACCCATGCGAAGTGAGCCCGTGGTCCAGGTCCAGGCCCTGGTGAAGCGGTACGGCACAAAGACCGCGGTGAACGGCCTCGACCTGGTGGCCCAGGCGGGAGTGACCGCCGTACTCGGCCCCAACGGGGCGGGAAAGACGACCACGGTCGAGACCTGCGAGGGGTACCGGAAGCCGGATGCCGGCACGGTGCGCGTCCTGGGCCTCGACCCGGTCCGGCAGTCCGCCGAGCTGCGGCCACGCGTCGGCGTGATGCTCCAGTCCGGCGGCGTCTACTCGGGCGCGCGGGCCGACGAGATGCTGCGCCACGTGGCCAGACTGCACGCGCATCCGCTGGACGTGGACGCGCTCATGGAACGGCTGGGCCTCGGCAGCTGCGGCCGGACCTCCTACCGGCGCCTGTCCGGCGGACAGCAGCAACGGCTCGCGCTCGCCATGGCCGTCGTGGGGCGGCCGGAGCTGGTGTTCCTGGACGAGCCGACGGCCGGCCTGGACCCGCAGGCCCGCCGGGCCACCTGGGACCTGGTGCGGGACCTGCGCGCCGACGGCGTCTCCGTGATCCTCACCACCCACCACATGGACGAGGCCGAGCAGCTCGCCGACGACGTCGCGATCATCGACGCGGGCCGGGTGATCGCCCAGGGCGCCCCCGAGGAGCTGTGCCGCGGCGGCGCCGAGAACACCCTGCGCTTCACCGGCCGTCCGGGCCTCGACGTGAGCTCCCTGCTCAAGGCACTGCCCGCCGACTGCACGGCCGCCGAGCTGACCCCGGGCTCCTACCGGGTGGTCGGCAAGATCGATCCCCAGCTGCTCGCCACGGTGACCTCGTGGTGCGCCCAGCACGGCGTGATGCCGGACCGGATCTCGGTCGAGCGGCACACCCTCGAAGACGTCTTTCTGGAGCTCACAGGCAAGGAGCTGCGCTCATGATTCCGGCCAACACGGCCCTCGGCCGGGGGTCCGGGGGTTGCCCCCCGGGAAGACACAGCCTGGAGCTCACAGGCAAGGAGCTGCGCTCGTGACCACCGTGGGTGCCTACACCCCCAAGCCCGGCGCGGCCCCACTGCCCCGCATGATCGCGGCCCAGTCGGCGCTGGAGACCAGGATGCTGCTGCGCAACGGCGAGCAGCTGCTGCTGACGGTCGTGATCCCGACGCTGCTCCTCGCGCTCTTCAGCTCCGTGGACATCGTCGACACGGGCGCGGGCAAGGCCGTCGACTTCCTCGCCCCCGGCATCCTCGCCCTCGCCGTGATGTCGACCGCCTTCACCGGCCAGGCCATCGCGACCGGCTTCGAGCGCCGCTACGGCGTGCTGAAGCGGCTGGCCTCGTCCCCGCTGCCCCGCTGGGGCCTGATGGCGGCGAAGACGGCGTCCGTGCTGGTCACGGAGGTCTTCCAGGTGCTCCTGCTGATGGTGATCGCCCTCGCGCTGGGCTGGTCGCCGCACGGCAACCCGCTCGCCGTCCTGCTCCTGCTGGTCCTGGGCACGGCCGCGTTCTCCGGGCTCGGTCTGCTGATGGCCGGCACGCTCAAGGCGGAGGCCACGCTGGCCGCCGCCAACCTGGTCTTCCTGCTGCTGCTCATCGGCGGCGGGGTGATCGTCCCGCTGGACAAGTTCCCGCCGGCCGCCCAGGACGTGCTGGGTCTGCTGCCCATCTCCGCACTGTCGGACGGACTGCGGGACGTGCTCCAGCACGGGGCCGGGATGCCCTGGGGCGACCTGGGAATCCTCGCCGTGTGGGCGGTCGTGGGCCTGGCGGCGGCCGGAAAGCTGTTCCGCTGGGAGTGACCCTCCGGGAAAACCCCTCCGGAGTGACCCCTGGGAGTGACCCTCGTGAAAGCGTGCACAAGCGGGCGCCTACGATGGTGCCCGTGCCAAAGCTGACCCGCGCCGACGTCCAGGCGGCCCTGCGCAACCCGCTCGCCTTCATCGCCGAACGCTGGACCCCGCACCCCCGTACGGTCCAGCGGGCGGCCCTCGCCGCTCTCGTCATGGGGGTGATCATCGTGGTCACCGGCGGTGCCGTACGGCTGACCGGCTCGGGCCTGGGCTGCCCGACCTGGCCCACCTGCACCGACGACTCGCTGACCACCACCGGTGCGATGGGCGTCCACGGAGCCATCGAGTTCGGCAACCGCATGCTGACGTACGTGCTGTGCGCGGCCGTCGGCTGGGCGATCATCGCCGCGCGCTCGCAGAAGCCGTGGCGGCGCAGCCTGACCCGGCTCGGGTGGGCCCAGTTCTGGGTGGTCATGGGCAACGCGGTGCTCGGCGGGATCGTGGTCCTGGTCGGCCTCAACCCGTACACGGTCGCGGCCCACTTCCTGCTCTCGTCGGCGCTCATGGCCGTCGCCACGGTGATGTGGCAGCGCACCCGTGAGGGTGACGGGGCGCCGCGTCCGCTGGTCGGCAAGGCGGTCCAGCAGCTGGTGTGGTTCCTGGTCGCCGCGTCCGTCCTGCTCATCGCCGTCGGCACGGTGGTCACCGGGGCCGGCCCGCACGCGGGTGACTCCAGCGAGGTCGACCGGATCCCGATCGACTGGGAGACGGTCGCCAAGCTGCACGCGGTGCTCGCGTGGATCGTGGTGACGCTGACCTTCGCGCTGTGGTTCGTCCTGAAGGCGGTGGACGCGCCCAAGGGTCCGCTGGACCGGACCCGGGAGCTGTTCGTCGTGCTGCTGGCCCAGGGCGCGCTCGGCTATGTCCAGTACTTCATGCATCTGCCCGAGGCCCTGGTCGCCCTGCACATGCTGGGCTCGTCCGTGATGTGGATCTGGGTGCTGCGCGTACTGCTGTCGCTGCGGGAGCGTCCCGACATGACGGCGGACCTGCCCGGCCCCACGGCAGAGGCGCCGATCGGCACGCGCGCGTGAGTCGTCCGTACGCCGTCATGGGTCATCCGTACGCCGTCACGAGTGCGTCGATGGCCGCTCCCAGGTAGCTCCGGGTCAGCTCGCTCCGGCGGGCCGTCCACTCCGGGGTCGGGGGCAGCGGGTCCGCGTATCTGCGGCGCCTGATGTCCTCGACCACCTCGGTCGGCGCGCCGAGGCCGGGCAGCAGATCGAGGGACTCCCGCTTGGAGATCAGCCGGCCCTCGCGCAGGGTGACGGTCGCGCGGGCGAAGGTCACCAGTCCCAGGTCGACCCAGATGTCCTGCTTCCACAGTCGTGCCCTGTCGACGGCGGGCCGCCAGTACTCCCGCTGGTCGCGCACGACGAAGTCGCTCAGCTCCCGGTCGGACACGGGTGGCAGCAGGCCGGCCGGCGGCCGTCCGTGCAGCACCCGGCCGAAGGCGTACAGCTCGCGCCGGGTGACCGGGGTGACCGTGCGCCGCAGGACATGGTCGTGCGCCCAGGTCGGATGCTTGTGGCCGGTGTCGTCGAGCCTGTCCGTACTCGCGTAGCTGCAGTGCAGCTTGGCCGCGAGCGGCTCGACGCGCAGGGCGCGGTGCAGGGTGACGACCTTGCGTACGGTGCTCAGGGTCGGGGGCGCTCCAGCACCGCGATGAGGTCCAGGTCGCTGCGGCCCTCCTGGTAGTCGCCCCCGGCGAGGGAACCGTGTGCCCAGACGGCGACGGGAGCGAGCGGCGCGAGGCTCGTGAGGAACCGGTCGAGTAAGGCGTCGGTCTGCATGCGCCCAGTCTGTACAGCTCAGTCCAACCCGTACACCCGCCGGGCATTTCCGGCCGCGACCAGGTGGGCCACGCGCTGAGCGTCCGTCAGCGACCAGGCACCCTCGGCGACCCAGCCACCCAGCACCCGGCCCAGCGCCTCCCGGAACAACCGCGCGCCCACCACGTGCAGTTCCGGCAGGCCGTGCGCTCCACTGGAGAAGAGGATCTTGCCGAACGGGGCCAGTTCCAGGATCTCGGCGAGGATCGTCGCCGCGCGGGCGCCGGTACGGACGAGCGCGGCGCCCGAGTCGGCGAACACATGCGGAAAGACTCCGGCGAGGTGGGCGGCGTGGCGGTGGTACGGGTAGCCGTGCAGCAGGACCACGTCCGTGCCCAGGCCCGCGGTGGCCCGCACGAAGTCCGTGAGCAGCACCGGGTCCGTACGGTCGATGCGCGCCCCCGGCTCCGCGAGACCGGCGTGCAGCTGGAGCGGCAGCCCCGAGGCGACCGCGATCCACAGCAGATGTCTGAGCAGGACCGGGTCGCTCAGCTCGCCGCCGACCCGGCGCCCCGCCAGCCAGCGGCCAGCGGCTCCGCGCACCTCCCCCGGCCCGGGCGGCTCGGGCGCCAGCGCGAGCCCGTGCCGTACCCCCGCGACGGAGGTGAAGGCGACGGCGTTCGCGGCGGCCCCGTGCACCGACTCGGCGAGGTTGGTGAGGAACGACTCGACGGTCCCGGAGGTGTCGGCGACCTGTTCGGCGAGGAGTTCCAGGCGCACGATCTCGCGTGCCTCGGCGTCACCGGCGGAGGCCATCTCGGCGGGGCCGGTGAGGTCGCCGGGCAGCCCCGTGTCGACCAGATAGGTCGTGATCCCGCTGCCGCGCAGCAGCCGTCGGCCCACCTCCGCGACGCCCAGTTCACGGCGCCGGGCGAGATAGCGGGCGGGCGGACAGTGCGGCTCCAGGCCGAGCAGCGGGGGGCACCAGCGGCGTACGGCGAAGCCCGTCTGGGTGTCGAACAGCGTGGTACCGGGGGCGGGCGGCCCCTCGGTGCGGGCGAGCTGGGCCTCGAACGTGCCGAGTCCCAGCTCCGTCCTCAGTACGCCGTGGCAGTACTGGTCCACCAGGGACGGTGTTGCGATCATCCGGGCTCCCCGTGTGACTGGACCTCGTCCTCTCGAAGGTCCTAACGGGTGAACCGGGTGTCAGGTGTTGCTCGAAGCTCCGGGTGTTGCGGAGCTTCAGTCGTTGCTCGGACCGCCGAGCTGGATTCCGGCCATCCGCTTCCACTCGTAGGGGCCCGTCTTCACCTTGGCGGCGAACTCGCCGTCGAACGCCTCGTGGACGGTGATCCCGGACTTCTGCACGGCCTTCTCGGCGATCTCGTACGAGGGCGCCACCAGGTCGCCCCAGCCGCCGTCCTCGCCGACGAGCACGATCCGGGCGCCGCGCTCACCGATGTAGGCCACCTGGCCCTCGGCACCGCCGTGCGCCTTGGAGAAGGCACTGATCCGCTGCGCGAGCCGCGCCACCTTGCGCTCGGCCTTCGAGTCAACCTGCTGCGTGTCTGCCATGGTCAGGATGCTACCGACGGGTAGATCAAACGGCGACGGGCGGGGTGCGTGGCCTTGACCACGCTCCCCCAAGCTCTCGACTTCGCTCGACCAGGGGGGACCCCCATCGCCCGTCAGGGAAATCTCGGAGGGGTTACCGCAGGAAGGGGTCCACCGCCACCGCGACGAACAGCAGCGACACATAGGTGATGGACCAGTGGAACAGCCGCATCTCCTTCAGCTTCACGCCCGTCACCTCGGCCTTCGCGCGGTTCTGCAGGGCGTGCGCCTCCCAGAGCCACCAGCCGCCCGCGACCAGCGCGACCAGCAGGTAGAACCAGCCGGTGTAGCCGAGCGGGGTCAGCGTCAGCGAGACGGCCACCATCACCCAGCTATAGATCACGATCTGCCGGGCGACGACCTTGTTGGAGGCGATGACCGGCAGCATCGGCACCCCCGCGCGCGCGTAGTCGTCCTTCACCTTCATCGACAGCGGCCAGTAGTGCGGCGGCGTCCAGAAGAACATCACCAGGAAGAGGACGACCGGCGCCCACGACATGGAGTTGGTGACGGACGACCAGCCGATCAGCACCGGCATGCAGCCGGCGATGCCGCCCCACACGATGTTCTGCGACGTACGCCGTTTGAGGATCATCGTGTAGACGACGACGTAGAAGAGGAGCGCTCCGAGCGACAGCCAGGCGGACAGCCAGTTGACCGCGAACCCGAACAGCAGCGTCGAGACGACGGCCAGTGTGATGCCGAAGGCGAGGCACTCGCGCGGGCTCACCACGCCGGTCACCAGCGGACGCTGCGACGTACGGTCCATGACCGCGTCGATGTCACGGTCGATGTACATGTTCAGCGCGTTGGCGCCGCCCGCGGAGAGGTAGCCGCCGATGCACGTGATCAGCACCAGGCCGAGATCCGGCACGCCCTGCTGCGCGAGGAACATCACCGGAACGGTGGTGATCAGCAGCAGTTCGATGATCCGCGGCTTGGTCAGCGCCACGAAAGCCTTCGCACGGGCCCCGAACGGCCGGTGGCTCGGGCTCTGGCTCGCACCGAGCACCCCCGCTGGACGGGATTCGACGGCCGTCACGCACACCCCTGACAGAGACATCCCAGCGAGCCTCCCGTGTGAAGTCCGGGTAAAGGGCTCGCGCGTACCACGCCACTGTAGACGTTGCCCATACCTCGTCCTTCGCGGGGGTGGGGTCGTGTTGGCAGGGGTCGTTCACCTGCTGCTCAGGGCCCTGCTCATCGGTCGTACTGAGGCTCGATTGAGCAGTCAGATGAGCGGCTCCGTATTCATGTGCCGAATGCGATCCGGAATGGCCGGGAGGCGGATCCCCGTAAGGCCCGGCAGTCTGGAATGGCTCGAAAAAATGCACGTCTTCACGGGGGTAGGCTCAGCAAAGGCCGGTGGGCACCCAGTGCACCGGCAGCCGGTGGGCGCGCGCCCGGAAGACCGGCGACCGACTTGTGGAGAGGAGCCCTGACTCAGGGTGAGCACCAAGCCGACCACCACAGACCTCGAGTGGACCGAGCTGGACCAGCGGGCCGTGGACACCGCCCGCGTCCTGGCCGCAGACGCCGTACAGAAGGTCGGCAACGGCCATCCCGGTACGGCGATGAGCCTGGCTCCGGCCGCCTACACCCTCTTCCAGAAGGTGATGCGGCACGACCCGGCCGATCCCGAGTGGGTCGGGCGCGACCGTTTCGTGCTGTCCGCCGGCCACTCGTCCCTGACCCTCTACACGCAGCTCTACCTGGCCGGCTTCGGCCTGGAGCTGGACGACCTGAAGTCCTTCCGCACCTGGGGCTCGAAGACCCCGGGCCACCCGGAGTACGGGCACACCAAGGGCGTCGAGACGACGACCGGCCCGCTCGGCCAGGGTGTCGCCAACGCGGTGGGCATGGCGATGGCCGCCCGTTACGAGCGCGGTCTGTTCGACCCGGACGCCCCGCAGGGTGAGTCCCCCTTCGACCACTTCGTGTACGTCATCGCGGGTGACGGCTGCCTCCAGGAGGGCATCTCCGCCGAGGCGTCCTCGCTGGCCGGCCACCAGGAGCTCGGCAATCTGATCCTGCTGTGGGACGACAACCACATCTCGATCGAGGGCGACACCGAGACGGCCGTGTCCGAGGACACCGTCAAGCGGTACGAGGCGTACGGCTGGCACGTGCAGCGCATCGCCCCGAAGCCGGACGGCGACCTGGACCCGCACGCCATCTACAACGCGATCGAGGCCGCGAAGAAGGTCACGGACAAGCCGTCCTTCATCGCCATGCGCTCGATCATCGCCTGGCCCGCCCCGCACGCGCAGAACACCGAGGCCGCCCACGGCTCGGCGCTCGGCGACGACGAGGTCGCGGCCACCAAGCGCGTCCTCGGCTTCGACCCGGAGCAGACCTTCGAGGTCTCCGACGAGGTCATCGGCCACACCCGCCAGGCCCTCGACCGGGGTGCCCAGGCGAAGGCCGAGTGGGAGAAGTCCTTCCAGCTCTGGCGCGACGGCAACGCCGAGCGTGCCGCCGAGTTCGACCGCATCAGCAAGGGCGAACTGCCCACCGGCTGGGAGGAGAAGCTCCCGGTCTTCGAGCCGGGCAAGGGCATCGCGACCCGCGCCGCCTCCGGCAAGGTGCTGCAGGCGCTCGGCGCGGTGATCCCCGAGCTGTGGGGCGGCTCCGCCGACCTCGCCGGGTCGAACAACACGACCATCGACAAGGACAGCTCGTTCCTGCCGGCGGACAACCCGCTGCCGGAGGCGAACCCGTACGGCCGCACGATCCACTTCGGCATCCGCGAGCACTCCATGGGCGCGGAGATGAACGGCATCGCCCTGCACGGCAACACCCGCATCTACGGCGGTACCTTCCTCGTCTTCTCCGACTACATGCGCAACGCGGTGCGTCTGTCGGCCCTGATGCACCTGCCGGTGACGTTCGTGTGGACCCACGACTCCATCGGCCTCGGCGAGGACGGCCCGACCCACCAGCCGGTCGAGCACCTGGCCTCGCTGCGCGCCATCCCCGGTCTGAACATCGTCCGCCCGGCGGACGCCAACGAGACCGCGATCGCCTGGCGCGAGATCCTCGGCCGCTACACCAAGGAGTTCGGCAAGGGCGCCCCGCACGGCCTCGCGCTGACCCGTCAGGGCGTGCCGGTGTACGAGCCCAACGACGACGCCGCGCGCGGTGGTTATGTCCTGTTCGAGGCCGAGGGCGGCGAGCCGCAGGTCATCCTGATCGCCACCGGTTCCGAGGTGCACGTGGCCGTCGAGGCGCGCGAGCAGCTTCAGGCCGACGGGGTGCCCACGCGCGTGGTGTCCATGCCGTCGGTGGAGTGGTTCGAGGAGCAGGACCAGGGGTACCGGGACTCGGTGCTTCCGCCGTCCGTGCGGGCGCGTGTCTCGGTCGAGGCGGGCATCGGCCTCACCTGGCACAAGTACGTCGGGGACGCCGGCCGCATCGTTTCCCTGGAGCACTTCGGTGCTTCCGCCGACGGCAAGGTCCTCTTCCGGGAGTTCGGCTTCACTGCCGAGAACGTGGCCGCCAAGGCCCGGGAATCCCTCGCCGCCGCCCAGCGCTGACGCTCATATACGACACGTAGGAGATGTAATTCCATGACAGACGCACTCAAGCGCCTCTCCGACGAAGGCGTCGCGATCTGGCTGGACGACCTGTCGCGCAAGCGGATCACGTCCGGCAACCTCGCCGAGCTGATCGACGAGCAGCACGTCGTGGGCGTCACCACCAACCCGACGATCTTCCAGAAGGCGATCTCCTCGGGCGACGGCTACGAGCAGCAGGTCGCGGACCTCGCCGCCCGCAAGGTGACCGTCGACGAGGCCATCCGCATGATCACCACGGCGGACGTCCGAGACGCCGCCGACATCCTGCGTCCCGTCTTCGACGCCACCGAGGGTCAGGACGGCCGTGTGTCGATCGAGGTCGACCCGCGTCTGGCGCACAACACGAAGGCGACGGTCGCCGAGGCCAAGCAGCTGGCCTGGCTGGTCGACCGCCCCAACACGCTCATCAAGATCCCGGCCACCAAGGCGGGTCTGCCGGCGATCACCGAGGTCATCGGCCTGGGCATCAGCGTCAACGTGACGCTGATCTTCTCGCTGGAGCGCTACCGCGAGGTCATGGACGCCTACCTCGCCGGTCTGGAGAAGGCGAAGGAGCGCGGTCTCGACCTCTCGCTGATCCGTTCCGTGGCGTCCTTCTTCGTGTCCCGTGTGGACACCGAGATCGACAAGCGTCTGGACGCGCTGGGCACCCCCGAGGCCAAGGCGCTGCGCGGCAAGGCCGCCGTCGCCAACGCGCGCCTCGCCTACGAGGCGTACGAGGAGGTCTTCTCCTCCGACCGCTGGAACGCGCTGGAGAACGCGGGCGCGAACAAGCAGCGTCCGCTGTGGGCCTCGACCGGTGTCAAGGACCCGGCGTACAAGGACACCCTGTACGTCGACGACCTGGTGGCGCCGAACACGGTCAACACCATGCCGGAGGCCACCCTGGACGCGGTCGCCGACCACGGCGAGATCCGCGGCGACGCCGTCAGCGGCACCTACGAGCAGGCCCGCGCCGAGCTCGACGCGCTGGAGAAGCTCGGGATCTCCTACGACGACGTGGTCCAGGTCCTGGAGGACGAGGGCGTCGAGAAGTTCGCGGCGTCCTGGAACGACCTGCTGAAGTCGACCGAGGCCGTACTGGAGCGCCTCGCCCCCTCGGAGGGCTGAAACCTTGTCGAGCAGCAACCCGCTGCGTGACCCCGCAGACCGACGGCTCCCGCGTATCGCGGGGCCGTCGGGCCTGGTCATTTTCGGCGTCACCGGCGATTTGTCACGTAAAAAGCTGATGCCCGCCGTGTACGACCTCGCGAACCGTGGTCTGCTTCCGCCGGGTTTCTCGCTGGTCGGGTTCGCCCGCCGCGAGTGGGCGAACGAGGACTTCGCGCAGGAGGTCCACGACGCCGTCAAGGAGCACGCCCGCACGCCGTTCCGCGAGGAGGTCTGGCAGCAGCTCATCCAGGGGATGCGCTTCGTCCAGGGCACCTTCGACGACGACGACGCGTTCGAGCGGCTGCGCGCCACCATCGACGAGCTGGACAAGGCACAGGGCACGGGCGGCAACTTCGCCTTCTATCTGTCCGTGCCGCCGCGCTCCTTCCCGGTGGTCATCCAGCAGCTGAAGAAGCACGGCCTGGCCGACCAGGAGGGCGGTTCCTGGCGGCGCGCCGTCATCGAGAAGCCCTTCGGCCACGACCTGAAGTCGGCCGAGGCGCTCAACAAGGTCGTGCACGAGGTGTTCGAGCCGGATCAGGTGTTCCGGATCGACCACTACCTCGGCAAGGAGACCGTCCAGAACATCCTGGCGCTGCGCTTCGCCAACACCATGTTCGAGCCGATCTGGAACCGGTCCTTCGTGGACCATGTGCAGATCACCATGGCCGAGGACATCGGCATCGGCGGCCGCGCCGGCTACTACGACGGCATCGGCGCCGCCCGTGACGTCATCCAGAACCATCTGCTCCAGCTGATGGCACTGACCGCCATGGAGGAGCCCGCCTCCTTCGACGCCGACGCGCTGGCCGCGGAGAAGACCAAGGTGCTCGGCGCGGTACGGCTGCCGAAGGACCTGGGCCGCAGCACCGTCCGCGGGCAGTACGCGGCGGGCTGGCAGGGCGGCGAGAAGGTCATCGGCTATCTGCAGGAAGAGGGCATCGACGGCAAGTCGAAGACCGACACCTACGCCGCGATCAAGCTGGGGGTGGACAACCGCCGCTGGGCGGGCGTCCCCTTCTATCTGCGCACCGGCAAGCGCCTCGGCCGCCGGGTCACCGAGATCGCGGTCGTCTTCCAGCGGGCCCCGCACTCCCCCTTCGACCACACGGCGACGGAGGAGCTCGGGCAGAACGCGGTCGTCATCCGCGTCCAGCCCGACGAGGGCATCACGGTCCGCTTCGGCTCCAAGGTGCCGGGCACCTCCATGGAGATCCGGGACGTGTCCATGGACTTCGCCTACGGCGAGTCGTTCACGGAGTCCAGCCCGGAGGCGTACGAGCGCCTCATCCTGGACGTGCTGCTCGGCGACGCCAACCTCTTCCCGCGCACGGAGGAGGTCGAGCTTTCCTGGAAGATCCTCGACCCGATCGAGGAGTACTGGGACAAGCACGGCAGGCCCGCGCAGTACCCGTCGGGCACGTGGGGTCCCGCGGAGGCCGACGAGATGCTCGCACGAGACGGACGGAGCTGGCGCCGGCCATGAAGATCGACCTCACGGACACCACGGCCAGCAAGATCAACAAGGCGCTGGTGCATGGCCGCCGCGCCATCGGCACCCCGGCCGTGGGCATGGTCCTGACCCTCGTCATCGTCACCGACGAGGAGAACGCCTACGACGCCCTCAAGGCCGCCAACGACGCCTCGCGCGAGCACCCCTCGCGCACGCTGGTGGTCATCAGGCGCGTCTCCCGCTCCCCCCGCGACCGTACGTCGTCCCGGCTGGACGCCGAGGTGCGGGTGGGCGCGGACGCGGGCACCGGCGAGACGGTGGTGCTGCGGCTGTACGGCGAGGTGTCCGACCACGCCGACTCGGTCGTCCTGCCGCTGCTGCTGCCGGACGCCCCGGTCGTCGTCTGGTGGCCGGTGAACGCCCCGCTGGACCCGGCCAAGGACCCGCTGGGCGCCCTGGCCCAGCGCCGGGTCACCGACACCTACGCGGCCGAGCAGCCGGTACGGGAGCTGTCCGCCCGTGCCGACGCGTACACGCCCGGCGACACGGATCTGTCCTGGACCCGCATCACGCCCTGGCGCTCGATGCTGGCGGCGGCCCTGGACCAGGTCCTGTGCGAGGTGAAGGCCGTCGAGGTGGAGGGCGAGGAGTTCAACCCGAGCTGCGAGCTGCTCGCGATGTGGCTGGCCGACCGGCTGAACGTGCCCGTCAAGCGGTCGCTGTCGTCCGGCCCCGGTCTCACCGCGGTCCGTATGGACACCAGCCAGGGCCCGATCGCCCTGGACCGCGCGGACGGCTCGCTGGCCACGCTGTCCATCGAGGGCCAGCCCGACCGTGCGGTGGCGCTCAAGCGGCGTGAGACGGCCGAGCTGATCGCGGAGGAGTTGCGCCGGCTCGACCCGGACGACACCTACGCCTCGGCACTGCGCTACGGCGTGGACCGGCTGACCGGGGTGCCCGGGGTGCCCGGGCAGACGCCCGCCGAGTCTCCCGCCGAGGAGGCCGCCGCGGCGCCCGCGAAGAAGACGGCCGCCAAGAAGGCAACGGCTGCTGCTGCGGCGGCGGCTCAGGCTTCGGCTCCCGCGAAGAAGGCGGCGAAGTGAGCACCCCGCAGCTGGTCGTGCACCACGACAAGGATCTGATGGCGCAGGCCGCCGCGGCCCGGCTGATCACCAAGATCGTGGACGCGCAGTCCTCGCGCGGCTCCGCGTCCGTGGTGCTCACCGGCGGCCGCAACGGCAACGGGCTGCTGGCCGCCCTGGCGGCCGCCCCCGCCCGGGACGCCATCGACTGGGGCCGCCTGGACATCTGGTGGGGCGACGAGCGCTTCCTCCCGGAGGGCGATCCGGAGCGCAACGTCACCCAGGCCCGAGAGGCGCTCCTGGACACCGTACCGCTGGACCCGAAGCGCGTGCACCCCATGCCCGCGTCGGACGGTCCGTACGGCGCCGACGTGGACGCGGCCGCGGCCGGTCACGCGGAGGAGCTGGCCCGCGCGGCCGGTCCGGAGAACCACGGGCTCGTGCCGACCTTCGACGTCCTGCTCCTCGGCGTCGGCCCCGACACGCATGTGGCCTCGCTCTTCCCGGAACTGCCCGCGGTACGGGAGACGGAGCGCACGGTGGTCGGCGTCCACGGCGCTCCCAAGCCTCCGCCGACCCGAGTCACCTTCACCCTTCCGGCGATCCGGTCGGCGCGTGAGGTGTGGCTCCTGGCAGCCGGCGAGGACAAGGCGAACGCCGTGGCGATCGCCCTGTCGGGCGCGGGCGAGATCCAGGCCCCGGCCGCCGGCGCGTACGGCCGCCGACGCACCCTGTGGCTCCTGGACGCGGCGGCGGCCGCCCAGCTGCCACGCTCGCTGTATCCACCGGCGTCACCGTAGTTCCCGGCAACCGCCCCAGGGAGCTCCGGCCGTATCTCAGCCTGTCCGGCGATTGAGGACGAGGCCGTTCAGGCCGATCGAGGGTCCAGGGGGCGGAGCCCCCTGGCGGGGTCGAAGGGGCGGAGCCCCTGGGGATGGGAACGGGTAAGGGCGGCGGGGGCGAGGAAACTACTTCACCGACCCCGCCATCACCCCCTGCACAAAGTGCCGCTGGAACGCGAAGAACACGACCACCGGCACGATCAGGGACAGGAACGCCCCGGGTGCCAGGACGTCGATGTTGCTGCCGAACTGGCGGATCTGCGACTGGAGTTGCACCGTCAGCGGCTGTGAGGAGCTGTCGGCGAAGAGCAGGGCCACCAGCATGTCGTTCCAGACCCACAGGAACTGGAAGATGGCGAGGCTGGCGATGGCCGGGCGGCCCACCGGCAGCACCAGACGGGTGAAGATGCGCCATTCGCTGCCGCCGTCCATGCGAGCCGCCTCCAGCATCTCCTTCGGCATCTCGGCGAAGTAGTTGCGCAGCAGGAACACCGCGAAGGGGAGGCCGTAGGCGACGTGGAAGAGCACGACGCCGGGGATCGTGCCGAACAGGCCCAGCTGTCCGAAGAGTTTGGCGACCGGCAGCAGGCCGATCTGGACCGGCACCACCAACAGGGCCACCACCAGCAGGAAGAGCGGCTCGCGGCCGGGGAAGTCCAGCCAGGCGAAGGCGTATCCGGCGAGCGCGGCGATGACGACGACCAGGGTCGTGGCCGGCACCGAGATCAGCACGGTGTTCCAGAACGCCTGTGTCATACCGGAGTTCTTCAGCAGCGCCGAGTAGTTGTCGAAGGACAGCTGCCCGGGGCTCGTCAGGGTCGTCCACCAGCCGCCCTTGGCCGTGTCCTGCGCCGACCGCATCGAGGAGACGAACAGCCCCGCCAGCGGCGTCAGCCAGACCAGGCCGATCACCACGAGGAACGCCTGGACCAGGCCGTTGCCCAGGCCGCGCCTGATCGCGTTCATCGCTGACTCCTTCGGAAACGGCGGACGTTGAAGACCATCGCGGGGATCACCAGGAGCAGGAGCAGCACACCGAGCGCGCTGCCGAGACCCTGGTTGTTGCCGCCGCCGAAGGACACCAGCCACATCTGCGTCGCGAGCACCGTGGCGTCCTCCTGCACCGGGCCGGGCGCGATGATGTAGACGAGGTCGAAGACCTTCATCACGTTGATGACGAGGGTCACGAACACGACCGTCAGCACGGGGGCGAGCAGCGGCACCGTGATGCGGCGGAAGACCTGCCACTCGTTCGCACCGTCCATCCGGGCCGCCTCCAGCGTGTCCCGTGGCAGGGTCGCAAGACCCGCACCGATCAGGACCATCGCGAAGCCGGTCCAGATCCACAGGTACGCCCCGATGATCGCCGGGGTGACGAGTGCCGGCCCGAGCCAGGAGATGCCCTGGTAGGGCGGCGCGAAGTTTGAGGCCGGCAGCTTGACCAAGTACGAGCCGTCGTCGAGCCCGGCGAATCGGAATGAGCCGTCGGACGCGGTCGTCGTGCTCGCGACGGACCGTCCGTCGCGTGTCGCCTCTACCTTCACGCCGGGCAGCCCGCTCTCCTTCGGGTCAACCCTGCCCTGCTTCCCTCCCCCGCCGGGCGTGAAGTCCAGGTAGACGACGCCGCGCAGCTCGCCGGGGGCCGCCTTGTGCGAGGCCGCCGGACGGGCGGGCGACGCGCCCTCGGGCAGGTCCTTGGGCAGCACGCCGACCAGCCCGAGGGCCACCGAGTCACCCGGGGACAGGGCGGCGTCCGTCAGGTATGAGCCGTCCTGGCCCCGGGTGAGTCCTTGTCCGTCGCGCGCCCGCGCCGTCGGGTACGACGAGGTGCCCTGGAAGGCGTCGTGCACCGAGACCACGGCGGCGTTGAGGACGCCCTTGTTCGGGTCCTCGTCGTAGGCGAGCCGGAAGATGATGCCGGCGGCGAGGAAGGAGACCGCCATCGGCATGAACAGCAGCAGTTTGAACGCGGTGGCCCAGCGGACCTTCTCCACCAGGACGGCCAGGATCAGGCCGAGGCCGGTCAGCAGGGCCGGGGCGACCACGACCCAGATGGCGGTGTTGCGGATGGCCTTGACGGTCGCCGGGTCGCGGAACATCTCGGTGTAGTTGTCGCCGCCGACGAACCGGTTGCCGGACGCGTCGAAGAAGCTGCGTCCGACGGAGAACAGCACCGGGTAGACGACCAGCGCGCCGAGCAGGAGCAGGGCGGGGAAGACGAAGAGCAGGGCGACGATCCGGCCCCGCCGCCGGGTGCGGCGCCTGCGGGTCGCACCGGCGGCGGGCGGGTTCGCCTCTTTGTGTACGAGCGTGGTGGCGGTCATCGAGGGTCAGTCCTGGTAGGCCTTGGCCGCCGCGGACTCCAGCTGCGCCGCGGTGCCCTTCGGGTTTGACGGGTCGCGCAGGAAGTCCTGGAGGAGCTTCCACTCGCCCGCGCCCTTGGTGCCGCCGAAGACCGCGGGTGCCTGGTCGGACATGTCGAAGCGGACCGAATCGCCCGCCTCGACCAGGGACTTGGCGGTCGCGCGGGTGACGTCGTCGCCGTAGGAGGCGAGGTCGAGCTTCTTGTTCGGGGACAGGAAGCCGCCGGCCTTCGCCCAGACGGCCGCGGCCTCCGGGCTCGCGAGGTACTCCAGGAGCTTCATCCCGGCCTTGGCGTTCTTGCCGTCCTTCAGTACGACGGCCGCGTCACCGCCGCTGACCACGGGCGCCGTGCCGCCGTCGACCGCGGGGAACGGGAAGAAGTTCGCGTCCTTGCCGATCTCCTTGTTGAACTGGTCGTGCGCCACACCGGCGACGAAGTCGCCCTCGTAGACCATGCCGGCCTCGGGCTTGGGCCCGAACACCTTCTCCACCGAGCCGGGGAAGTCGGTGTTGAGGGCCTCCTTCTGGCCGCCCGCGATCAGCTGCTTGTCCTTGAACAGCTTGCCGAGCGTGGTGAGCGCCTGGACCACGCTCGGGTCGGTCCACTTCAGCTTGTGGGCGGCGAGGGCGTCGTACTTCTCGGGTCCGGCCTGGGACAGGTAGACGTTCTCGAACCAGTCGGTGAGCGTCCAGCCATCCTGCCCGGCGACGGAGAAGGCGGCGAGGCCGGAGTCGGAGACGGTGTGGCCGGCCTTCAGCATGTCGGCGTAGGTCGTCGGCGGCTTCACACCCGCCTGGGTGAGCGCGTCGGGGCTGTACCAGACCGTCGACTTGTGGGCGGCCTTGAAGTAGAGGCCGTACAGGGTGCCGTCCACGCTGCCGTACTTCTTCCACACGGGCGCGAAGTCGGCGTCGACGGTCTTTTCTGTGGTCGACGAAAGCGGCTTCAGCCAGCCCTTCTTCGCGAACTGCTGGAGCACGCCGACCTGCGGGACCATCACGACGTCGGGGGCGTTGCCGCCCTCGATCTTGCTGCCCACGACGGTGGAGACGTTGTCACCGGTGGACACGAACTGCGTCTTGGCGCCCGTCTTCGCGGCGAACGCGTCGAGCACCTTCTGGAAGTTCTTCTGCTCGCTGCCGGACCAGACGCCGGCCACGGTGACGGTCTGGCCGTCGAGCGCCTTGTCGCCGCCGCCCGCGGAGACCGGGCCGCTGCCGCCGCAGGCGGTCGCGCCGAGCCCGAGGACGAGGGCGGTGCAGCCGGTGAGCAGGGTGGTACGTCGTCGCATCATCGTTGATGTCCCTTCAGGGGTGGGAAACTGACGAGGGTGGAGCGGGGAGGGATCAGAGGTCGGTGCCGTCGCTGATCCACCAGGCGGCCGTGGAGCCGGGGAGCACCCCGGCCGGGCAGGGACCGCTGGACAGCAGGGGTGTGCCGGAGACCGGCGCGGGGGTGGGGGCCGTACCGAAGTTGACGGCGCAGACGAGGTCGTCGCCGCGGACGAAGGCGAGGACGCCGGGTGGGGTGTCCAGCCAGCGCAGGGTGCCTTCTCCCAACTGGGGCAGTGCGGCGCGCAGTTGGAGTCCGTCGCGGTACAGGTGCCAGAAGGAGCGGGTGTCGGCGAGGGCGCGGTCGGTGGCGTACTCGGCGAAGTACGACGGCTGCGGCAGCCACGGCTTGGCGCTCTCGGCGCCGGAGGTGAAGCCGAACGGGGAGGCCTGCCCGGACCAGGGCAGCGGCACCCGGCAGCCGTCACGGATACGGGCGCGGCTTCCGGTGCGGCGGAAGATCGGGTCGGTGAGCACGTCGTCGGGCAGGTCGACGACCTCGGGCAGGCCCAGTTCCTCGCCCTGGTAGATGTACGCGGCTCCGGGCAGCGCCAGCATCAGCAGCGCGGCGGCGCGGGCGCGGGCGGCGCCGAGGCCGCTGCCTTCGGTGGCGGGTTCGCCGTAGCGGGTGACGGTGCGGACCTGGTCGTGGTTGTTGAGGACCCAGGTGACCGTCGAGCCCGTGCCGGCTATGTCCTGCATGGCCTCGGAGATGACCTTGCGGAAGGCGTCGGCGTTCCAGGGGGCGCCGAGCAGGTCGAAGAAGAAGGCCTGGTGGAGCTCGTCCGGGCGGACGTACTCGGCGTGTTCACGGGCCGTGGGGACCGAGACCTCGCCGACCAGCAGCCGCTCGCGGCCGTCGTGTGCCGTGTACTCCTCGCACACCGCGCGCCAGTGCCGCCACACGTCGTGCACCTCGGGCTGGTTCCAGGCGAGCGGGTTGACCGAGTCGCGGCTGCGGGCGTCGGCCTCGGGGTCCGGGGAGTCGGGCAGCTCGGGGTGCTTGTAGAGGCCGGCGGCGACATCGATGCGGAAGCCGTCGACGCCCCGGTCCAGCCAGAAGCGCAGGACGCGGTCGAACTCGGCGGCGACCTCGGGCTCGCGCCAGTTCCAGTCGGGCTGTTCGGGCGTGAACATGTGCAGGTACCACTGGCCGGGGCGGCCGTCCGCCTCGGTGACCCGGGTCCAGGCCGGGCCGCCGAACATGGCGTGCCAGTTGTTGGGCGGCTCGCTGCCGTCCGGGCCGCGGCCGTCGGCGAAGTGGAACCGGGCGCGGGCCGGGCTGCCGGGGGCGGCGGCGAGTGCCTCGCGGAACCACTGGTGCTCGCTGGAGCAGTGGTTGGGGACGATGTCCAGGAGCACCTTGATGCCGAGCCGCCGGGCGGCGGTCACCAGCAGGTCGAACTCGGCCAGGTCGCCGAAGAGCGGGTCGACGCCGCAGTAGTCGGCGACGTCGTAGCCGTGGTCGTGCTGGGGCGAGGGGTAGAACGGGCTCAGCCAGATCCCGTCGACACCGAGCTTCTTGAGGTACGGCAGTCCGGCCCTGACCCCGGCCAGGTCGCCGATGCCGTCGCCGGTGCTGTCCAGGAAGCTGCGGACGTACACCTGGTAGATCACTGCGTCGCGCCACCAGCAGCGGTACTTGCTCAACATGCATGCATGTTAGGTAGGCGTATCACGGAGGTGTCAATGAAGAGAACAGAGGCTACTGCCCAGTTGGGGCAATAAATACGGACTTATTGGGGCACTTCCCCGACAGATGAGATATCCGCGTTACCTAACACGTAACTAGCGGCTGGAGATGTCCGCCAACTCCCGGGCCAGTCGCCGTACCGCCGCCGCAGGCGTCTCGTGCCCGGTCAGCGCGTCGTGCACGACGGCCTGCACCACCAGGCTGACCTGGTCGTAGTGCGGGCTCTTGGGGCGCGGGGCGGCCGCGAGCACGGCGGCGCGCAGGGTCGGCAGATAGGGGAACCGCCGGACCAGTTCGGGGTCGTCGTAGAGCGAGGCGCGCACCGGCGGCAGCGCGCCGCGCGTGAGGACCTGGCGCTGGACGCGCTCACCGGTCAGATACGCGATGAGGCGCGCGGCCGAGTCGGGGTGCCGCGCATGGGTGTTGACGGCCAGGTTGGAGCCACCGAGGACACTCGTGCCGGGTCCGTCCGGGCCCGGCAGCGGTACGGCGCCGACCTCGCCGGCCACCTTGGAGCCCTTGGCCGAGGCGGCGACGTACGCATAGGGCCAGTTGCGCAGGAAGAGCAGCCGGCCGTCCTGGAAGGCCTGCCTGGACTCCTCCTCCTTGTATGTCAGCGCCTGCCGCGGGATCCAGCCCTCGCGCACCCCGCGCGCCAGGAACCCGATGCCCTCGCGGGCCGCGGCGGAGTTCACGGTGACCCGGGCGCCCTCGTCGCCGAGGATCGAGCCGCCCGCCGAATACACGGCCTCGGCCGCGTTGACGGTGAGGCCCTCGTACGGCAGGAACTGGCCCGCGTAGCCGTCGAGCCCGTACTTCGGCGCGATCGTCTTCGCGTCCCGCTCCAGCTCGGCCCAGGTGCGCGGCGGCGGCACACCCTCCTTGGCCAGGACGTCCTTGCGGTACAGGAGCAGTCCGGCGTTGGTGACGTACGGCACGGCGTACAGCTGTCCGTCGTAGGTGGCCGTGTCGACGACCGGCGGCAGGAAGGTCTTCAGCGGGAAGCGGTCGCGCGGCAGCGGGCGGATCCAGCCGGCCCCGGCGAACTCGGAGGTCCAGTTGACGTCGATGTTGAGGACGTCGAAGCGGCTGCGGTCGCCGCCGCGCAGATCGGTGGTCATCTGCGCATGGGTCTCGTCGGCCGAGTCCGGGAGCTCGACGAGTGTGACCTTCTCGGCGGGGTGGGTGCGGTTCCAGCCGTCGAGGAGCGGGGCGAGATAGCCGGTGAGGTCCCCCGCGGTGGCCAGAGTGAGCGGACCGCGGCCACCGCCGCCGCCCTCGTCGGCCCGCGCGCCGGAGGTGACATAACCGGTCAGGACCACGGCGAGGACGAGGAGACCCCTACCGGCGGTGTGGATCCACCGCATAGGTTCCTCCTTGCACACCCGGCACCGGGCAGCCTCGCCCGAATCAGAGGCCATGTATACCTGTTAGGTATGGGCGATACTAGGGCCTGGAGCACATTTGACCGGACAGGAGGACAGCACGAGTGCGCCTTGCCCTCCTGGCACTCCTCGCACGCGGCCCGGCCCACGGCTACGAGCTGAAGCAAGACCTTGAGCAACTGCTGGGCTCCGCGTACCCTCAGCCGAACGTCGGCCAGATCTACGTGACCCTCGGCCGCCTCGAGAAGTCGGGACTGATCGAGGGCGAGGACGTCGAGCAGTCCAGCCGGCCCAACAAGAAGGTCTACCACCTCACCGAAGCCGGGCGTGAGGCGCTGCGCGTCTGGTTCGAGGAGCCCGAGGACGAGCCGCGGGTCCGGGACGAGTTCTTCATGAAGCTCGCCCTCGCCCCGCAGACCGGTCTCGCCGACCAGATCACCCTCATCAACAAGCAACGGCGCCAGTACCTCAACACCATGCGCAACCTGTCGAAGCTGGCCGCGGCCGAGAGCCGGGACAACCGCATAGCCCACCTGCTGATCGAGGGCGCCATGCTGCATCTGCAGGCCGACCTCGACTGGCTGGAGCGGTGCCAGGAGGAACTGGAGGAGATGGAGTGAGCGACCGTCCCGCTCCCGACCACCCCGCTCCTGTGCTGCGCGCCGAGGGCCTGGTCAAGACCCACTACGGCGAGGGCGCGCCCGCGCATGCCGTGCGCGGCGTCGATCTTCGCGTGACGCACGGCGAGTTCGTGGCCGTCACGGGCCCCTCGGGCGCCGGGAAGTCGACGCTGCTGCATCTGCTCGGCGGGCTGCAGCGGCCGGACGCCGGCAGCATCTGGCTGGACGGCGAGTGCACCGACGCCTACAGCGAGGCGCGCTGGGCCGTGGAGCGCAGGAAGCGCATCGGGATCGTCTTCCAGTTCTTCAACCTGGTCTCCAACCTGTCGGTCGCCGACAACGTCGAACTGCCGGCCCTGCTGGCCGGTGTCGCCCCGAAGCGGGCCCGGGCCGAGCGCGAGGAACTGCTGGCCGAGCTGGGCCTTGAGGGCAAGGAGCGCAGCATGCCGGGTGAGCTGTCCGGCGGTGAGCAGCAGCGGGTCGCGCTGGCCCGGGCGCTGGTCAACCATCCGCCGCTGCTGCTCGCGGACGAGCCCGCGGGCAGCCTCGACAGCAAGGGCACCCGTGAGGTCATGCGGCTGCTGTCGCGCTTCCACGGGCGCGGCCAGACCATCGTGCTGGTCACCCATGACGCCCGGCTGGCCAGCGCCGCGGACCGGGTGATCAGCTTCTTCGACGGCCGGATCGCCGACGACGCCGCACTGGACGGCACACCGACCCGGGGTGTCGGGATCTCGGGTGTGCTGGAGCTGAAGGACTGACGACGGTGTACGACGAGATGTCGCGGGCGAGCCGATCCGCCCGGCGCGGGCCGAGGGGCTGAGCCGGTGCGGGCCACCTTGCGCTGGGCGCACTCCGATCTGCGCACGCACCGCGGTGAGGCGCTGTTCATGGTGCTCGCCACCGCCGGCATCGTCGCCTCGCTGCTGCTGGCCACGGCCCTGTTCGGGTACGCGACCAACCCCTGGCAGCGGATCTTCAACCAGGCTCGCGGCGCGCACGTCTGGATCCATGCCTCGACGTCCGCCGACACGGCCAGGCTGGCCCGGCTGGACGGGGTCGAGACCGTCGCCGGGCCCTATGCCACGGAGTCCGTCACCGTCTCCTCGCGCGGCACCCGCGCCTCCGTGGAGCTGCGCTCCACGCCCGAGCGGCTCACCGTGGACCGCCCGCTGCTCACCTCGGGCCACTGGCTGCGGCCCTCGGACCCGAGCGGGGTGGTGCTGGAGAGCCGGCTCGCCCGGGCCCTGCTGGCCGAGCCCGGAGACACGCTGAGTCTGCCCGGCACGGCCCGGACGCTGACCGTCGTGGGCATCGCCGACAGCCCCGAGCCCCGCTACCGCCCCGGCGAGCAGCCGGGGCTGGTGTGGGCGCCGCCCGGCGCCGTGCGCGATCCGGGCGTCCAGGTCGTCGGGCTGCGGCTGACCGACCCCGACGACACGGACTACGCCGTCCAGCGGGCGGTCACCGTGCTGGGCTCCGGCGCGGTCGGCGAGGTCTCCACCTGGCAGCAGGCGCGGGCCGAGGCCCAGGGCGACAGCCGGCTCTTCGGCCAGGTGCTGGGGCTGTTCGGCCTCGGCGCGCTGGCCGCGGCCGGGTTCGCGGTGCACGGTGCGATCGGCACCCGGATCCGGGGCCATCTGCGGGACATCTCGGTGCTCAAGGCGATCGGCCTCACGCCCGGCCAGGTCGTACGGATCTTCCTGCTCCAGCACGTCGCGTACGCCGTCGTCGGCGCCGTGGCCGCGGGGGCGCTGATCCAGGGGCCGGGCCGCCTTGTCCCCGGGCGGCTCGGTGACGCGGTGGCGGTGTGGCAGGGGCTGCCGGGGCAGACCGTGGGCCTGTTCGCGGTGCCCGTCGGCGCGGTCCTGTTCATCGGGCTGACCACCGGGCTCGCGGCCTGGCGGGCCGGGCGGGTGTCGCCGGTGCCGGTACCGCGGCCCGCGCCCCAGTCCGGCGGACGGCTGACCGGCGTGGCCCGGCGCGCCCTCGGACTGCGGCTGCCGCCCGCGTTGGTCCTGGGCTGCCACAAGGTGTTCACCGGGCGCCGCCGGTCGCTGGCCACGGTGGCCCGGCTGGCGCTGCCGCTGCTGCTGATCGTGGTGGCGCTGAGCGCGTGGACCACCATCGACCGGTTCCACAGCAGCCCCGAGCGGATGGGGCTGCCTGCGGCGCTCACCGTCCGGACCGACGGCTCCATGAGCGACGGGGACGCCCGGGCGCTGATGACCGCCGACCACCGGGTCGCCGCCGCCTACCCCGGTGTCGAGGTGCCCGCCCTGGTGCCCGGCCAGACCGCCACGATCGCCCTGCGGGGCCTAGGCACCCGTCAGGACCCGTACCCCTACGCGCTCGCCGAGGGCCGTCGCGCCGGCGGGCCCGACGAGGCCGTGGCCGGGCAGGGGCTGCTCGACCTGCTGGACGTGCGTGTCGGCGACTGGGTGCGGATGACCGTGGGCGACCGGCCGCAGATCCTGCACATCGTGGGCCGCAGCATCGAACCGGAGAACGCCGGCCGGGTCGTCTCCACCTCGCTGGACACCCTGCGCGAGAACGATCCGCAGCTGGCCCCGACCCTCTACCAGCTGCGGCTGCAAGCGGGCGCCGACCCGCACCGGGTCGCGGCCGACCTGGCCACGGCCGGCCGTGGGCACCTCGACGTGCACGCCGTGCCGAACCCGGCCGACGGGCTGTCCCCGCTGCGCGGAGTCGTCGCCGGGCTGGTGGCCGTCCTCGCCCTCATCGGGGCCGTCGAGCTGCTCACCGCGATCGGCGGGACCGTCCGCGAGAGCGAGCGGGACCTGCTGGCGCTCAAGGCGATCGGCATGTCCCCGCGGCAGATCACCGCGATCACGGTGACAGCGACGAGCTGCACGGCCCTGGCCGCGGTCCTGGCCGCCACGACGCTGGGCCTGCCCCTGGCCCGCCGGCTGATCGACGCCCAGGGCAGCGCCAGCGGCATCGGCGCCGGAATCGCCCAGTCCCCCTCCCCCGGCCTCCTCACCGCACTCGGCACGGCAGCAGTCCTGGGAGCCGCAACCCTCTCGGCCCTACCCGCAGCCCGAGCAGCCCACCACCGACTGGCA
>NZ_JBIAWG010000003.1:18298-434183 GCF_042895285.1 Streptomyces sp. NPDC001406 | reverse complement strand
GGCAGACACACTGAGCGCGGCAGCCTGACCGGACACACGGCCCACGGCCACGGGACCACCCGGGACACCCCGACTGACCGAAGCACCGGCAGCGCCGCCAGCATCAGCACCGGGATCGCCGGTCCCCCACCCCCGGCCTCCTCACCGACTCGACACGGCAGCACTCCTGGAAGCCGCAACCCTCTCGGCCCTACCCGCAGCCCGAGCAGCCCACCACCGACTGGCAGACACACTGAGCGCGGCAGCCTGACCGGACACACGGCCCACGGCCACGGGACCACCCGGGACACCCCGACTGACCGAAGCACCGGCAGCGCCACCAGCATCAGCACCGGTGCGCCGACGCGCCTGCCCAGCAGCAGGAGCCGCCGCGATCTCCGCCCCACGCACCGCCCCAGGGCCGCCCGGGGCGCCCCGACTCATCGACGCCCAGGGCGGCACCAGCTGCGCGGGCGCCGGGAACGCCAGTCCCACCTCCGGCCTGCTGACCGCCCCATGCCCGGCCGCAGCGCACCGACACCCGTGTCCCGCAGTGGAACCGGCGCTCTCTCCGCCCTCCCTGCAATCAGGGCCAACCGTGCTCCCCAGGCGCGTCGGCGCAGTGGCGCCCGGGGCGGCATCGAGGGCTTGGGTCAGGCACGGCCTCGCAGTTGCCGGTACTTGGTGACCAGGGCCTTGGTGGATTCGTCCAGGCCCGGTACCTCGGCGCCCTCGGTGAGGGCGGGCTCGACGCGCTTGGCGAGGACCTTGCCGAGTTCCACGCCCCACTGGTCGAAGGAGTCGATGTTCCACACCGCGCCCTGGACGAACACCTTGTGCTCGTAGAGGGCGACCAACTGGCCGAGGACCGACGGGGTCAGCTCGCGGGCGAGGACCGTGGTGGTCGGCCGGTTGCCCTTGAACGTCTTGTGCGGCACCAGCTCCTCGGGCACGCCCTCCGCCCGGACCTCGTCGGCGGTCTTGCCGAAGGCCAGGGCCTGGGTCTGGGCGAAGAAGTTGGCCATGAGCAGGTCGTGCTGGGCCTTGAGTTCACCGTTCAGCTCGGCGACCGGCTCGGCGAAGCCGATGAAGTCCGCCGGGATCAGCTTCGTGCCCTGGTGGATGAGCTGGTAGTAGGCGTGCTGCCCGTTGGTGCCGGGCGTGCCCCAGACGACCGGACCGGTCTGCCAGTCGACCTCCTGCCCGTCCCGCGCCACGTACTTGCCGTTGGACTCCATGTCCAGCTGCTGCAAGTAGGCGGTGAACCGGGACAGATAGTGGCTGTAGGGCAGGACGGCGTGCGACTGGGCGTCGTGGAAGTTGTCGTACCAGATGCCCAACAGCCCCAGAAGCAGCGGCACGTTGGACTCGGCGGGCGCGGTGCGGAAGTGCTCGTCGACCAAGTGGAAGCCGTCGAGCATCTCGCGGAACCGGTCCGGGCCGATGGCGATCATCAGGGACAGGCCGATCGCCGAGTCGTAGGAGTAGCGGCCGCCTACCCAGTCCCAGAACTCGAACATGTTGGCCGTGTCGATGCCGAAGTCCGCGACCTTCTCGGAGTTCGTCGACAGCGCCACGAAGTGCTTGGCGACGGCCTCCTGACCGGCCTTCAGCTCGGTGAGCAGCCAGTTGCGGGCGGAGGTCGCGTTGGTGATCGTCTCGATCGTGGTGAAGGTCTTGGAGGCGATGATGAACAGCGTCTCCGCCGCGTCCAGGTCGCGGGTGGCCTCGTGCAGGTCGGCGCCGTCCACGTTCGACACGAAGCGCACCGTGAGGCCGCGGTCGGTGAAGCTGCGCAGCACCTCGTAGGCCATCGCCGGGCCCAGGTCGGAGCCGCCGATACCGATGTTGATCACGTTCTTGATGCGCTTGCCGGTGTGTCCGGTCCAGGCGCCGGAGCGGACGCGGCCGGCGAAGTCGCCCATCTTGTCGAGCACGGCGTGCACCGCCGGGACCACGTTCTCCCCGTCGACCTCGATCACCGCGTCACGCGGGGCGCGCAGCGCGGTGTGCAGCACCGCGCGGTTCTCGGTGACGTTGATCTTCTCCCCGCGGAACATCGCGTCCCGCAGACCGAAGACGTCGGTCGCGGCGGCCAGCTCCCGCAGCAGCCGCAGCGTCTCGTCGTTGACCAGGTGCTTCGAATAGTCGATGTACAGGTCACCGACCTGGAGCGTGTACCCGGCGCCGCGTCCCGGATCGGCGGCGAACAGGTCCCGCAGATGGGTGTCGCCGAACTGTTCCCGGTGCTTGGCCAGAGCGGTCCACTCGGGCGTCTGGTTGAGCCTGGTACGGCCGTCTGCGTTCATTTCGGACTTCAGCCTTCTTTCCTGCAACCTGTCCTGGTGCGTACCTGCCCCGCTGCCGGTCCCAACCTAGTTGATCAGCGGGTCACGCGAGCTGTTGTGGCGCCGTCCTCCGGGGCAACAACAGGTACGTCCGGCTTGCGTGCCGGTATCAACGAGGTGACCGCCAGGGCGAAGAGAACCGCGGCCAGCAGGGCCGGTGCGTTCAGTCCGTACGCGCCGGCCACGGCTCCGCCGAGAAGCGCGCCGACGGGGGCTCCGGAGGTGGACGCGGTGCGGAAGGCCGAGGAGACGCGGCCCACCATGGACGCCGGGCTGCGTTGCTGCATCAGCGTGACCTGGTTGACGTTCCAGACCATGCTCATCGAGCCGAGCAGCAGCATGCCGGCGAGCAGGGCGGCCAAGTGCCGTACCGAGCCGATGAGGAGCAGGGACGCCGTCTGGACGGCGCCGGCCACCAGCAGGGCCCGGGCACGCCCGGTGCGGCGCGCGACGCGCTGGGCGACGAGACCGCCGACGAGGCTCCCGGCGGCGTACGCCGTCATGGCGGCGGCATAGGCGCCGTCGCCCCCGTGCAGCCAGCGCGTCACGTGCAGCACCAGGGTGGCGATCAGGGCGCCCATGCCGATGTTGCACAGCAGCGTGGCCAGGCAGATGGCCCGCAGCACCCGGTCGCGCCACAGTTCGCGCAGGCCCGCGGCGATCTCCGCGCGCAGGGTGCTGCCCGCCGGGCGCGGCTCCCGCTCCTGCGGCCGTATCCGCAGGGAGGCCACCAGGGCCGCGGCCACCAGATAGGTACCCGCGTCGGCCGCGAACGGCATGCACGCCCCGGCCGTCAGCAGCAGCGGCACGAACGGGCCCGCCAGCAGGCCGCCGGCGAGCTGCTGACCGGTCATCAGACGGGCGTTGGCCCCGCCCAGGGCCTCGCGGTCGACCAGGGACGGCAGCAGGGCCGTGGACGCGTTGTCGAAGAGTGTCTGGAGTGTGGTCAGGGTGAAGGCGAGGGCGATCAGCAGGGGAACCGAGGCCTGTCCCAGGCCCACGGCGAGGGCGAAGCCGCCGACGAGCACGCCCCGCACCGTGTCCACGGTCCACATCGCCCGCCGCTGGTCGACCTGGTCCGCCACGGCCCCGCCGAGCAGTCCGAACAGCAGCCAGGGCACATAGCCGCAGGCGGTGACCGAGGCGACGACCAGGGGCGCGTCGGTGATCCGCAGGGCGAGCAGGGGCAGCGCGGACGTCCGTAAGGCGTCCCCGAAGCGGGAGACCACGGCGGCCGTCCACAGCCGCCCGAATCCCCCGCGCCACGCGGGTACGGTCCTGCCCGCCGCCTCGACCGTCGTCATTTCTCCCCCTCACGGTTCACCCATGCACAACCGTAAGAGGCGCCACTGACAATCGGTCGGCGGCCGGTGCTGCCGAAGCGGCTCCGGCCAGGCACCCATGGACACCCGGCCGGTCACAACTTCTAGATCTCTCCGCGCAATTTGGCGAGCGCCTCGGCGAGGATCGCTTCGCCGTCCGCGTCGCTGCGCCGCTCCCGTACATACGCGAGGTGCGTCTTGTACGGCTCGGTGCGCGGCGGGTCCGGCGGGTTGTCCCGGTCCTGACCGGCCGGGAAGCCACAGCGCGGGCAGTCCCAGGTCTCGGGAACCTGCGCGTCGCTGGCGAAGCTGGGCTGCGTCTCGTGCCCGTTGGAGCACCAGAAGGAGATGCGCAGACGCGGCGCGGACTCGCCGCGCTCGGCCTCGCCCATCGGCCCCGCCCCGACCCGGCTTCCTCGGATCGCGTTGCCACTTGCCACGGTGTAACTCCCTGCGTGATGGTGCCGCGAAGCGAGTCGGCGTTTCGCTTCGTTGCGAGCGCCTCAGTCTACGTAAGGCCCAACGCGCGTCCAGTGATTGGAGTTACAGGCCCCATATCTAGACGCAAGCCCCATGATAGGCCGCGCTCAGGGGCGCGTACCGAACATGGGGCCTTACGTACGGAATGTGCGTGCTTGTGAGAAGCTGATCAGCTGCTCGTCGGCGGTCAGCTGCTCGTCTTCATGAGCAGGCCGAGCACGACGATGCACGCGAACCACAGCAGACCGACCACCAGCGTGATGCGGTCGAGGTTGCGCTCGGCGACCGAGGAGCCGCCGACGGACGACTGCATGCCGCCACCGAACATGTCGGAGAGGCCGCCGCCCTTCCCCTTGTGCATCAGCACCAGCAGCATCAGCAGCAGGCTGAAGACGATCAGGGCGATCGAGAACCCCAAAACCACGGCTGGACCAACTTCCTCGGATTCGGATGGACGACGGGGGCCGGCAGACATCCACCAGCCCCCGCAAGGGTACGACGAATCGTCGTTACCGCATACTCACAGGTCGCGTCACTGGTCGCGGAACCGCACGATCTTGACGAACTCGTCCGCGTCCAGCGAGGCCCCGCCGACCAGGGCGCCGTCGATGTCGGCCTGCGCCATGATCTCGGCCACGTTTCCGGCCTTGACGGAGCCGCCGTACTGGATGCGGACCTTGTCGGCCACGTCCTGCGTGTACAGCTCGGCGATCTTGCCGCGGATGGCGGCGCAGACCTCCTGGGCGTCCTCGGCGCCGCAGACCTTGCCGGTGCCGATGGCCCAGACGGGCTCGTAGGCGATCACAATGGTCTCGGCCTGCTCGGCCGGGAGGTCCTTCAGACCGCCCTCGACCTGCGCAAGCGTATGACCGACATGGTTGCCGGCCTCGCGGATCTCCAGTTCCTCGCCGACGCACAGGATCGGGGTCAGGCCGTGCCGGAAAGCGGCCTTGACCTTGGCGTTCACCAGTTCGTCGGTCTCGTTGTGGTACTGGCGGCGCTCGGAGTGCCCGATGGCCACGAAGGAGCACTTCAGCTTGGCCAGCATCGGGCCCGAGATCTCGCCCGTGTAGGCGCCGGAGTCGTGCGCCGAGATGTCCTGGGCGCCGTACTTGATCTTGAGCTTGTCGCCGTCGACCAGGGTCTGCACGGAGCGCAGGTCGGTGAAGGGCGGCAGGACGGCGACCTCGACGGCCTCGTAGTCCTTGTCGGCCAGGGCGAAGGCGAGCTTCTGGACGTGCGCGATGGCCTCGAGGTGGTTGAGGTTCATCTTCCAGTTGCCCGCCATCAGCGGCGTGCGCGTGCTCATGTAGGTCAGTCCTCCAGTGCGGCGAGGCCGGGGAGCGTCTTGCCCTCGAGGTATTCGAGGGAGGCGCCGCCACCGGTCGAGATGTGGCCGAATGCCTTCTCGTCGAAGCCGAGCGTACGCACGGCCGCGGCGGAGTCGCCGCCGCCGACGACGCTGAAGCCCGTCGATCCCACGAGGGCCTGGGCGACCGCCTTGGTGCCCTCGGCGTAGTCGGGGTGCTCGAAGACGCCCATGGGACCGTTCCAGAAGACGGTCTCGGCGTCAGCGAGCTTCGCGGCGTACAGCTCGCGGGTCTTCGGGCCGATGTCCAGGCCCTCCTGGTCGGCGGGGATCTTGTCCGCGTCGACCACGGTGTTCTCGGTCGGAGCCTTGGCCTTCAGGTCCGGGAACTCCCGGGCGACCACGACGTCCACGGGGAGCAGCAGCTCGACGCCCTGCTTCTGAGCGCGCTCCATGTACTCGGTGACGGCCGGGACCTGGTCCTCCTGAAGGAGGGAGATGCCGACCTCGTAGCCCTTGGCCTTGAGGAAGGTGTAGGCCATGCCGCCGCCGATGAGGAGGCGGTCGGCCTTGGCGAGCAGCTCGTCGATGACGGCGAGCTTGTCGGAGACCTTGGCGCCGCCGAGCGCGACGACATAGGGGCGCTTGACGTCCTCAGTGAGCTTCTTGAGGACGCCGACCTCGGTGGCGATGAGGTAGCCGGCGTAGTGCGGCAGCCGGGCCGGGAGGTCGAACACGGAGGCGTGCCCCCGGTGCACGGCACCGAAGCCGTCGCCGACGTAGATGTCCGCGAGGGCGGCCAGCTGGTCGGCGAAGGCGCCGCGCTCGGCGTCGTCCTTGGACGTCTCGCCGGCGTTGAAGCGCAGGTTCTCGATGACCGCGACCTGGCCGGGCTGCAGGCCGTTCACCGCGTCGTGGGCGGCGGGGCCGACGGTGTCCTGGGCGAACGCGACCGGGGCGCCGAGGAGTTCACCGAGCCGCTCGGCGGCGGGCAGCAGCGAGAAGGCCGGGTCCGGGCCGCCCTTGGGACGGCCCAGGTGCGAGGCGACGACCACCTTGGCGTCCGCGTCGGCGAGGGCCTTCACGGTGGGCAGGACGGCGCGGATACGGCCGTCGTCGGTGATCACGCCGTCGGCGAGCGGCACATTGAGGTCGGCGCGGACGAAGACCCGCTTGCCGGCCACGCCTTCCGCGAGAAGTTCGTCGATGGTCTTCATGAGGGGACTCCTGAGGAGGGCTCTTGATCGTACGAGGGCTGATCGACCGTACATAGAGGGTCGATCCGCACGTGCGTCAGGGCTCGGGCAGCGCGACGTTGCGCTGCCCGAGCCCTGCTGTCACATCAGGTGCCTGCTCTGCCGATCAGAGCTGGTTGCCGACGAAGACCGTGAGGTCGACGAGGCGGTTGGAGTAGCCCCACTCGTTGTCGTACCAGCCGATGATCTTCACGTTCTTGCCGTCCTGGACCATGGTCAGGGACGAGTCGAAGGTGCAGGACGCCGGGGCGTTGACGATGTCGGAGGAGACGATCGGGTCCTCGGTGTAGTCGAGGAGACCCTTGAGCTCGCCCTCGGCGGCCTTCTGGAAGGCGGCGTTGACCTCTTCCTTGGTGACCTCACGGCCGAGCTCGACGACGAGGTCGGTGACCGAGCCGGTCGGGACCGGGACGCGCATGGCGATGCCGTCCAGCTTGCCCTTGAGCTGCGGGAGCACCAGGGCGGTGGCCTTGGCGGCGCCCGTCGTGGTCGGGATGATGTTCTCGGCGGCGGCACGGGCGCGGCGCAGGTCCTTGTGCGGGAAGTCAAGGATGCGCTGGTCGTTCGTGTACGCGTGCACCGTGGTCATCAGACCCTTGACGATGCCGAAGTTCTCGTCGAGGACCTTCGCCATCGGCGCCACACAGTTGGTGGTGCAGGAGGCGTTGGAGATGACGTGGTGGTTCGCCGGGTCGTACTTGTCCTGGTTGACGCCCATCACGATGGTGATGTCCTCGTCCTTGGCCGGAGCCGAGATGAGGACCTTCTTGGCGCCGCCGGCGATGTGCTTCGCGGCGTCTTCCTTCTTGGTGAAGATGCCGGTGGACTCGATGACGATGTCGACGCCGAGCTCGCCCCACGGGATGTCGGCGGGGTTGCGCTCGGACAGCACCTTGATGGTGTGGCCGTCGACGGTGATGGTGTCGGCGGTGTGGGACACCTCCTGCTTCAGACGGCCCAGGATGGTGTCGTACTTCAGCAGGTGGGCGGTGGTCGCGGTGTCACCCAGGTCGTTGACAGCCACGATCTCGATGTCTGCGCCCTGCTCGAGCAGCGCGCGGAAGTAGTTGCGACCGATACGACCGAAGCCGTTGATGCCTACGCGGATCGTCACGAACCGATCTCCTCGTTGGTACGCCGGCCATGCGGTGCCGGCGAGCTGTATTTGGGATGTCCCCGACCACCCCCGACCCTACCTCCCTGAGGCTCCCGAGGTGACATCCAGATGCCTCATAGACGGCAGGGCGGTCCGTACCCGTCAGTAGGGGTACGGACCGCCATTCTTCGGGGGGTTGATCGCCCCGCCATGTCAGGAAATGACGGTGCCTCTCGGCGGCGTTGTCACTCGTTCGTGAGCGGGTCGGCTCACTTGTCGAGTGACGCCAGCGCCTTCTTGACCAGTGCCGTCCGGTCGGCCGCCGCGGGGACCTGCTCCAGACCGAAGCCCAGCAGCACGGTGTCCTTCGTGGTGACCGCTCCGTACGTCTTGAACAGGGCTCCGGTGCGCGTCCAGTCCTTCAGGACCGCCGGACTGCCCGCGGGCGGTCCGGCCACGCTCCAGGGACCCAGCGACGACTCGAAGCCCTCGGTCTCCTTCGCCGTGCCGCCGACCACCAGCGAGGCCTCGTCGGCGAGGACGCCGTGGCCGCCGCTGCCGGGGTCGGTGATGTAGCTGATGGAGACCTGGACGGACCTGCCCGCGTAGGCGCTCAGGTCGAAGCCGACCTGCTGCCAGCCGCTGGAGCTGCCGGTGAGGCTGTTCCAGGAGCCGGTGGCGCCGGTCGCCGTGCAGGCGTTGTCCGCGAGCGTCAGATAGTGCTTGAGCCACGGGTGCTCGCCGATCAGGAATCCGGCACCGCACTCCGCCGGGACGGCGGTGCTGGTGGCGCCGCCCGTCTCCGGCAGGGTCGTCCAGTCGTCCGCGCCGACGGTGTGCGCCTCGACCACGGCGTGGTCGTAGCCGGGCTCGGTGTCCCACAGCAGCCGGGTGGTCAGGGTCGGCTTGTCGGCAGCGCTCACGCCGGTGAGGTCGATGGTGCGGGTGAGCCGCTTGTAGGCGTCGTCGGTGTGGACCGCGGCGGCCATGGAGGAGCCCGCGTACGGTCCGTACGGGTTGACGGTCCCGGCGAACTGGCCCGCCCCCGCGCTCGCGAACTGGGGGTAGCTGTCCGCGGACAGCTCGTCGGAGGTGACGCCGTAGGTGCCTGCCTTGTCGAGCGGATTGCCGGGCGCGTCGCCGAGGGCGCCGGTGTAGCCGTCGAGGTTGCCGGCGCCGGTGAAGCCGGTGGCTCCGGGGATGGATGTGCGCGAGTAGGCGCCCAGGTAGTACTGGCTGAAGTCGTTCGACGGGGTGCCGTCGGCGAGTTTCACGCTGCCGCCGGCCAGTTCGCCGGCCTCGATCAGCCTGCCGCCCTCGTTGAGGTAGGCGCGCAGCTGGAGTTGGGTGGCGGTGCCGGGACCGCTCGCGCCGGAGTAGTGGACGACGGTCCTGAAGTGCCTCAGTACGCCGAGTGCGTCGGGCGCGCCCTGTGTGGCGACGTCCCAGACGATGGCCTTGCGGCCGTTCGCCTTCAGCGCGTCCACGTACTTCTGGGCCTGTGTGGCGGCCGCGCCCTCCTCGGCGACCACGAGGGTGTCGGCCCGGGGCCGCTCGGCGACGGTGTAGGTGAAGTGCGAGCCGGAGACCTTCTTGCCGCTCCTGGCCCTGCCGGTGAACCACACCTCGACCTTGTCGCCCGGCCTGCCGTCCTCGACCTCGGCCCGGTACTCGTCGAAGTAGAGGTTGTCCTCGCCGCCGTAGGTCTCGCCGCCCTTCCAGGGCCTGAGTGCCCGGTCGTGCGTACGGCCGCCGTTGACGCGGTACTTGAGCTCCTTGTCGCGCACGGACTTCCGTACGACGACCGAGACCTGCTGGTCGGCGCCGCGCGAGTACGACGTGGAGAACGTCGCCGGAGTGAAGTCGGCGGCGCTCATGCCGACCGAGGAGGCCGGCTGGTCGGGGTGGTCGGCGGACTCGGCGACGGAGAGCGCGAACGGGATGTTCTTCTGGAACTCCTGCTGGATCAGCTTCTCGTCGTCGGGGAAGTTGAAGACCGACCGGCAGTCGGAGGCCTTCCAGGCGTCGTCGGGGTCGAGGTTCGACGCGGTCTGGCAGGTCGACATCTCGGGGGTGAACATCGCCATGCCGTTGACGTTGGACGCGTGGCCGTCCGCCTCGCCGTTGGTGGTGTACAGCTCCGAGGAGACCTGTGGGTGGTAGCCCGGGACCGCGGAGTGGTCGGGGGTGCCGGCGAGCGCCTTGTAGAGGACGTCGTCCGGGGTGGGGGTGGCCACCTGCCAGCCGACGCCGTAGAGGAGGAGCTCGGCGGCCGAGTGGTAGTTGATGCCGTAGGTGAAGCCGACGCGCTTCTCGAAGCGGTCCAGCGCCCGCGTCTCGGGCTCGGAGGCGGGGCTCGCGCCGCGGTAGGTCTCGCTGGTCGGGTTGGGGGACGAACCCTCGTCGTCGTAGCCCCACTTGTAGGCGAAGTTGCGGTTGAGGTCGACGCCGTCGCCGGTGGAGATGACGCCGTCGCCGTTGACGTCCCGCAGGTTCTTGCGCCACAGGCGGGTGCCGGCGTTCCGGAAGGTGTAGTCGTAGCCGTCGGGGTTGGCCGAGAGGACGAACCACAGCTCGGTCGAGTCGACGATCTTCTTGATCCGCTTGTCCGTCTTGTAGTGGTCCAGGTAGTAGTGCATCAGAC
Organism: Streptomyces sp. NPDC001406; assembly: GCF_042895285.1. Lineage (NCBI taxonomy): Bacteria > Bacillati > Actinomycetota > Actinomycetes > Kitasatosporales > Streptomycetaceae > Streptomyces > Streptomyces sp. NPDC001406. The sequence goes on along the minus strand of NZ_JBIAWG010000003.1, from coordinate 423,749 downwards.
GCCGGGTCATCTCCGGCGTGATCCACTCGCGCGCATGCTGGTTGGACACATACAGCACGGAGGGCTTCGATCCGTCCTTCGACTTCTTCGCGTTCCTGGTCAGCTTGAGCGCGAGGATGTCCTGGCCGTCGACGGTCCTGCCGATGGACTCGACCTTGGTGAGACCGGCGTTGGCCCGGGCAGTCCTGACGATCTCTTCCTTGAGTCCGCCGCTGCCGCTGTAGGGGCGGAACACGCCTTGGGACACGCCCTCGACACGCGCCTCGGCCCTGGCCGACAGTGTGTGCTCGGTGAGGGCGACGCCCTGCTTCTCCAGCTTCTCGGCCTGCTGGTCGGTGAGGTAGACCTCCACGGCGGTCCGGCCGCTTGCGGTCACCTGCTCGCCCAGTTCATGACCGTCCTGGCCGGCCTGGAGCAGCAGAGGTAACTGCTGCTGGGTGATTTCGGCGCGGAAGACCTTGATCTCGGCGCCGTCGTCCGCGGCGGCCTTTCCGGTACTTCCGCTCTGTGCCTGGGCGATGGGTGCGAGGCCTGCTACGCCGAACAGGAGCGCGCCGACAGCGAGGATCGATCTCGCTCTACGTCTCATGAACCCCCCTAGCCTGGTCCGCCACAGCAGCGAACTCATGCCAGGCTCATGACAGTCCATGATCGAGTCAAGGGCGCCTCATGGCCACCCGAAACGCCGGTGCCGACACCCGAACGGGCGTCGGCACCGGCAAGTTGACGGCCCTTCAGTCACCCGGCCAGGTTGTCGGCCAGTTCCTCGGAGAGGTTGGCCTCGGTCCCCGGGATGCCCAGGTCGGAGGCGCGCTTGTCGGCCATCGCCAGCAGCCGGCGGATACGGCCCGCGACGGCGTCCTTGGTGAGCGGCGGGTCGGCGAGCGCGCCCAGCTCCTCCAGGGAGGCCTGCTTGTGCTCCATGCGCAGCCGGCCGGCGGCCGCGAGGTGCTCGGGGACCTCGTCGCCGAGGATCTCCAGGGCACGCTGGACGCGGGCCCCGGCGGCGACGGCCGCACGCGCGGAACGGCGCAGGTTGGCGTCGTCGAAGTTGGCGAGCCGGTTGGCCGTGGCCCGGACCTCGCGGCGCATCCGGCGCTCCTCCCAGGCGAGCACGGACTCGTGCGCGCCGAGGCGGGTCAGCAGCGCGCCGATCGCGTCACCGTCGCGGACGACGACCCGGTCCACGCCCCGGACCTCGCGCGCCTTCGCGGCGATCGACAGCCGGCGTGCGGCGCCGACCAGGGCGAGCGCGGCCTCCGGGCCCGGGCAGGTCACCTCCAGGGAGGAGGAGCGGCCGGGCTCGGTCAGCGAGCCGTGTGCCAGGAAGGCGCCGCGCCAGGCGGCCTCCGCGTCACAGGTGGCCCCGGAGACCACCTGCGGGGGCAGGCCACGGATCGGGCGCCCCCGGCCGTCGACCAGCCCCGTCTGCCGGGCCAGCTGGTCGCCGCCCGCGACGACGCGCACGACGTACCGCGAGCCGCGGCGCAGTCCGCCGGGCGCCATCACGATCAGCTCGGAGCTGTGGCCGAAGATCTCCAGGATGTCCCGCTTGAGGCGTCGGGCCGCCATCGCGGTGTCCAGCTCCGCCTCGATCACGATGCGCCCGCTCACCAGGTGGAGGCCGCCGGCGAACCGCAGGATGGCGGAGACCTCCGCCTTTCTGCAGCAGGTCCGGGTGACGGGAAGCCGGGAGATCTCGTCCTTCACCGCTGCCGTCATCGCCATGGGCCGATCCTTCCATGCATCCGAAAAATACGGTCGTACGCGGCGGCCAACAGCTCCGGGTCGTGCCGCGGAGAACCGTCGGTCCGGGCCACCGGCGCCAGCTCGACCGCGGCTCCGAGCCGCTCGGCGGCCTCGATGAGCGAGTCGCGGTCGGGCACGGCGGCCTCGTCTGCCAGCACCACGTCCAGGGCGAGTTTAGGGGCGTGTCGCCCCAAAACCTCCAAATGACGCTGCGGGGAGAAACCATCGGTTTCTCCGGGCTGCGGGGCGAGGTTCAGCGAGAGCACCCGGCGTGCCTTGGTCTCCGTGAGGGCGTCCAGCAGCTCGGGCACCAGCAGATGCGGGATGACCGAGGAAAACCAGGAGCCGGGACCGAGCACCACCCAGTCCGCGTCCAGGACCGCCTCGACGGCCTCGGGCACGGCGGGCGGGTCGTGCGGCACCAGGTGCACGGACTGCACCTCGCCGGGCGTGAGGGCCACGGTCGCCTGGCCGCGCACGGTGTCCACGTCCTCCGGCCTGTCCGGATCATGCCCCTTGACCAGGGCCTGGAGCTCCAGCGGCACGGCGGACATGGGCAGCACACGCCCATGCGCGCCGAGCAGCTTCCCGACCAGGTCGAGGGCCTGGACATGATCGCCGAGCTGCTCCCAGAGCGCCACGATCAGCAGGTTGCCGACCGCGTGGTCGTGCAGGTCGCCCTGGGAGGTGAAGCGGTGCTGGATGACCCGCGCCCAGGTCTGGCCCCAGTCGTCGTCGCCGCACAGCGCGGCCAGGGCCTTGCGCAGATCACCCGGGGGAAGCACGCCCAGCTCGTCGCGCAGACGCCCGCTGGAGCCGCCGTCGTCGGCCACGGTGACGACAGCGGTGAGATCGCCGGTGATCCGGCGCAGTGCGGCGAGCGAGGCGGACAGGCCCATGCCGCCGCCGAGGGCGACCACCTTGGGCTGGGCGCCGCGCCGGCGGGGCCGGCCGCCGCGGGCCTCGGCCGGGCGGCCCGCGCGTGCCTCGGGGACCATCCGGCGCAGCCTGCTCAGCCGCGGAGTACGTGCCGTCATTCCCGTCCCATGTCCCGGTGCACGACCACCGTCTCCACGCCCTCGGCCGCGAGGCGCGCGGCGAGCTTCTCGGACATGGCGACCGAGCGGTGCTTGCCGCCGGTGCAGCCGATGGCGATGGTCACATAGCGCTTGCCCTCACGGCGGTAGCCGGCGGCGATGAGCCGCAGCAGCTCGGCGTACCGGTCCAGGAACTCCTTGGCGCCGGGCTGGTTGAAGACGTACGCCGCGACCTCCTCGTTGAGGCCGGTGTACGGGCGCAGCTCCGGGACCCAGTGCGGGTTGGGCAGGAACCGCATGTCCGCGACCAGGTCGGCGTCGACCGGTAGGCCGTACTTGAAGCCGAACGACATCACGGTGGCCCGCAGCTCGGGCTCCTCGTCGCCGGCGAACTGAGCGTCCATCTTGGCGCGCAGCTCGTGCACATTAAGGCTGGAGGTGTCGATCACCAGATCGGCGTCACCGCGCAGCTCGCGCAGCAGCTCGCGCTCGGCGGCGATGCCGTCGACGATACGGCCGTCGCCCTGCAGCGGGTGCGGACGGCGGACGGACTCGAAGCGGCGCACCAGGGCCTCGTCGGAGGACTCCAGGAAGACGATGCGCCGGGTGACACCCTTGGTGTCGAGGTCGGCGAGGGACTGGCGCAGGTTGTCGAAGAAGCGCCGGCCGCGCACGTCGACGACGACCGCGATCCGCGCCACATTGCCCTGGGAGCGCGCGCCGAGCTCCACCATGGTGGGGATGAGCGCGGGCGGAAGGTTGTCGACGACGAACCAGCCGAGGTCCTCCAGACACTTGGCGGCCGTCGACCGGCCCGCTCCGGACATGCCGGAGATGATCACCAGCTCGGGGATCGCCGCCTCGGGGACCCCGGCCGCCGTGATGTCCGTACTCACCTGTGCTCCGCTTTCCCCGGCGACGTCCTGAGCCGCCTGCTGCGGCTGTTCCTCGCCCGTTTCCGTGTGCGCCCGATCTCGCTCCGCTGTGGGCTGTGCTTCGTGCTCGGTCATCTCTCCTGCCCCCGTCGTTCGTCCGGGGCTCCCGCGGTCACGGGATCCCCCGAGGCACCCACCGTCGTTTCGGGTTCCTCGTCATCAATGATCTCTCCGGTCGCCGTGTTCACGGCGGGCGCGGCCGGAGCCGCTCCGGCCAGGGCCGCGGCAATGGTCTCGGCCGTCTTCCGGCCTATGCCGGGCACCTCCTGGATCTGCTCGATTGTGGCCGACCGCAGCTTCTTCACCGAACCGAAGTGCTTGATCAGCGCGTGTTTGCGGGTCTCGCCGAGGCCCGGCACCTCGTCCAGGGGACCCGCGCGGAAGCGCTTGGCGCGCTTGGTCCGCTGATAGGTGATCGCGAAGCGGTGCGCCTCGTCGCGGACACGCTGGAGCAGATAGAGGCCCTCGCTGCTGCGGGGCAGGACGACCGGGTCGTCGTCGTCCGGCAGCCAGACCTCCTCCAGGCGCTTGGCGAGGCCGCAGACGGCGATGTCGTCGATGCCCAGCTCGTCCAGCGCCCGCTTGGCGGCCGCGACCTGCGGCTGCCCGCCGTCCACGACGACGAGCTGGGGCGGGTAGGCGAACTTCTTGGGACGGCCGTCGTCGTCCTTGAGGCCGGTGTCCGGCAGACCGTCGGTCCCGGCGTCGTCCTCCACCCACTCGCCGGTCCGCTCCTTCTCGGCGAGGTAGCGCCGGAAGCGGCGGGTGATCACCTCGTGCATGGAGCGGACGTCGTCCTGGCCCGCGAAGCCTTTGATCTGGAAGCGGCGGTACTCGCTCTTGCGCTGCAGGCCGTCCTCGAAGACGACCATGGAGGCCACGACGTCGTCGCCCTGGAGGTGCGAGATGTCGTAGCACTCGACCCTGAGGGGGGCGCTGTCCAGGTCGAGCGCGTCCGCGATCTCCTCCAGCGCCCGCGAGCGCGTGGTGAGGTCGGAGGCGCGCTTGGTCTTGTGCAGGGCGAGCGCCTGCTGGGCGTTGCGCTCGACCGTCTCCATCAGGGCCCGCTTGTCGCCGCGCTGCGGGATGCGGAGCGAGACATGGGAGCCGCGGCGTCCGGTCAGCCACTCCTGGACGGGCTCGACCGGGTCGGGCAGGGCCGGGACGAGGACCTCCTTGGGGACGGCGTCCCCGGTCTCCTCGCCGTAGAGCTGCTGGAGGGCGTGCTCCACCAGGGCGGCGGTGGTGACCTCCTCGACCTTGTCGGTCACCCAGCCGCGCTGACCGCGCACGCGCCCGCCGCGCACATGGAAGATCTGGACGGCCGCCTCCAGCTCGTCCTCGGCGACGGCGATCAGGTCGGCGTCGGTCGCGTCGGCGAGCACGACCGCGTTCTTCTCCATGGCCTTCTTCAGGGCCCCGATGTCGTCGCGCAGGCGGGCGGCCCGCTCGTACTCCATCTCCTCGGCCGCCTCCGTCATCTGCTTCTCCAGGCGGCGGAGGTACGTGCCCGTCCGTCCGGCCATGAAGTCGCAGAACTCCTCCGCCAGTTCACGGTGTTCCTCGGCGGGGATCCGGTCCACACAGGGCGCCGAGCACTTGCCGATGTAGCCGAGCAGGCAGGGGCGTCCGGTGCGGGCGGCGTTCTTGAAGACGCCGGTCGAGCAGGTGCGCACGGGGAACACCCGCAGCAGCAGGTCCACCGTGTCACGAATGGCCCAGGCGTGCCCGTACGGCCCGAAGTACCTCACGCCCTTCTTCTTGTGACCGCGCATCACCTGCACCCGCGGGAACTCCTCGTTCATCGTCACCGCGAGGTACGGGTAGCTCTTGTCGTCGCGGTACTTGACGTTGAACCGGGGGTCGAACTCCTTGATCCAGGAGTACTCCAGCTGCAGCGCCTCGACCTCCGTGGACACGACGGTCCACTCCACGGACGCGGCCGTAGTGACCATCGTCCGGGTGCGCGGGTGCAGGCCGGCCAGGTCCTGGAAGTAGTTCGCCAGGCGCTGGCGCAGGCTCTTCGCCTTTCCGACGTAGATCACCCGGCGGTGCTCGTCGCGGAATTTGTACACCCCGGGAGAGTCCGGGATCTCTCCCGGCTTGGGGCGGTAGCTGGAGGGGTCGGCCATGTCTCACACCCTACTGGCGTGGGGTGACACTCCGGCGGGGCTGTGGACAACGGCGAGGTTGTGGACAGCGACGGGGTCGTGGACGACGCGGCCGGGGTGCCGCTCACCGAGCGTGAGGACGTCGTCGGTGCCCGCCCCGCGGGCAAGTCCCACGCACGGCGGGGTCGCGGCTCGGCCAGGTGGGCGTCGCGGTTGGACAGGAGGTGTTGTCGGGGCTTGGTCAACACGCTTCAATGCGGGGGAACTCGGGGCCGTGAACGACGGCGTCCGGATGCGGCGTACGGATGTGCTGACGCCCCGGCGCCGACGGGGTGGCCCCGGAGACCCGCGCGAACGGTCTGACCAGCCGGAGTGAACCTTCACAGAAAGGCCCCTGCGCATGCGGCACGCCATAGAGCACGCGGACGTCGGCACCGCGGAACTGGACACGGCCCTGCGGGGCGGCCCCTTCCATGTCGCGCTGCGCGCCGCGATAGCCGCCCGCGGACTGCCGCTCCAGCGGGTGCAGCACCATCTGTCGCGGTACGGGGTCAAGGTGGGCGTGACGAGTCTGAGTTACTGGCAGCAGGGCGCCCGCCGCCCCCAGCGCCCCGAGTCGCTGCGCGCCGTAAGGGCACTGGAGGAGATCCTGCAGCTGCCCGAGGAGTCACTGATCCGGCTGCTGGCCGAGGCGGACGGCCGCTCGGCCGGGCAGCGCCCGGCGGCCCGGTCGTACCGCTCGATGATCGAGGCCTCGGACGTCCTGGAGCGGCTCCTGGCCGAGCTGGGCTGGTCCCTCGACGGCGGGCTGCACACCCTCGGACACCACGAGCGGGTACGGATCGGAGCCCGCCGGGAGCTGGCGGGCCGCGAGTCGCACCACATCGTGCGGGCCCACCGCGACGGCGTCGACCGCTTCGTGGCCATCCACCACGGCGACCCGGGCTGCGCGCCGGAGCGCATGGCGGTGCACGCCCTGGAGAACTGCCGCACGGGACGCGTCCGCCTGGACCGGGACACCGGCGTGCTCGTCGCCGAGCTGCTCTTCGGCACCCGGCTGCGGTCCGGCGACACCTTCCTCTTCCGGTACGCCGTCGAGGACGGCACGGCCGGGCTCTCGCGCGAGTACCTGCGCGGTTTCGGCTTTCCCGGCGGTCAGTACGCGCTCCAGGTGCGGTTCGACCCGACCGCCCTGCCGGTGCGCTGCCACCGGTTCGCCCAGCACTCGCCGGCCGCTCCGCGCAGCGGCCGTCAGGAGCTGACCCTGAGCGGGCCGCACCGCTCGGTGCACCTGGTGGAGCCGCGGGTACGGCCGGGCATCGTGGGGATCGGCTGGGACTGGGAGTGACGGCCTCCCCCGCTCATCCGGTGATCAGGCGCCGGGACCCGCGATGATCTTGCCGTTCGTGGCCTTGACCGGCAGCTCGCTCAACGGCACCGTGGCCGGGGCCTGCACGACCTTTCCGGTCACGGCATCGAACTCGCTCCCGTGGCACGGGCAGATCAGCGTCGTCCCCTGAAGCTTGTTGATGGCGCACCCGGCGTGCGTGCAGATCGTGCTGTACGCCTTGAGCGTGCCGTTCCCGTCCCGGCTGACCACCACGTTGTGGTCCCGGTACAGCTTCGCGCTCCCCTTGGCGACCTCGCTCTCGGCGCCGAGCTCGACGGGCGCGGTCGGCGTCGCGTCCGCGGTGACACCGCCCCCGACCCCCGCACAGGCGGTGAGGGCGAGGCCGGCGAGCGGAGTGACGGCGGCCCCTCGAAGGACGGTACGGCGGCTCGCTGGGGGTCGGGCGGACATCGGGTGTCTCCACTGTTCGGGGGCGGGTGGTGCAGGCCGACGATACCTGGGGCGGTCATCACGGGCCGGAGCGGGTCGAAGTGGACGGGAAGTGGGCACAAGGGGGACGCAAGGCAGGGACGTAAACGTTTGCGCAAGCGTTTACGCGCGCCGCCGGATGGGATACCTTCCCCGCCAGAAGGCCACCGCGGCCCAGGGAAGGAACCCGATGCCCACCATGGCCGACGTCGCACGGAGCGCCGGAGTCTCCGTGGCGACCGTCTCCCACGTGCTGAACGGCACGCGTCCGGTGCTGCCCCACACCCGGCGGGCGGTGCTGGACGCGATCGACGAGCTCGGCTACACGCCCAACACGCTCGCCCGCTCCCTGGTGACCTCCCGCACCCGCTCCATCGGGCTCGCGGTCTCGGCGATCAGCAATCCCTACTTCACGGAGATCCTCCAGGGCGTCGAGGCCGCCGCCCTGGAAGAGGGCTACAGCCTGCTCATCGCCGACCCGCACGACGACCCCGAGCACGAACGCAAGGTCGTTCAGCTCCTGCACGAGCGACGCGTGGACGGCATGATCGTCGCGCCCTCCGCCGACCCTCGGGAGCTCGTCGCCTATCTGGGCCGCCACGCCGTGCCGACCGTGTTCCTGGACCGCGTGATCGACGCCCACACCGACAACGCCCCGCGCTTCGACCAGGTCTGCGCCGAGAACACCGACCCGATGGCCCGGCTCGTCACCCACCTCGCCGAACGGAGCCACCGCCGGATCGGCCTGGTCGCGGGCCTGCCCGGGCTCAGCACCACCGGCGAGCGGATCACCGGCTACCGGCAGGGCCTGGCCGCCGCCGGCCTGGCCCACGACGAACGCCTCGTGGCCCCGGGCAACTCCGAGTCGGCGCGCGCCGAGCGGGCCACCTCGGACCTGCTCTCCCTTCCCGCCCCGCCGACGGCACTGATCACCGCCAACAACGCGATGACCATCGGTGCCCTGCGCGCCCTGCGCGAACGCGGCCTGAGCGTGCCCGACGACATCGCCCTGTGCTGCTTCGACGACTTCGCCTGGGCGGACCTGTTCTCGCCCCGGCTCACCGCGATCGCCCAGCCCAGCAAGGAGATCGGCGCGCAGGCCGTCCGGGTACTGCTCGACCGCCTGGCCGCGCCGGACCGGCCCGCCCGGACCGTGCGGCTGCCCTGCACCTTCGTCCACCGCACGTCGTGCGGCTGCCCGGAGCGGCCCGAGCGGGCCGCCGACCAGTCCAGGAAAGGAAGCGACTCGTGATCGTCGTCGCCGGTGAGGCACTGATCGACCTCGTACCGCAGGGCGCGGGCGCCCTGGCGGGCCTGAAGCCGGCACTCGGCGGCGGCCCCTACAACACGGCCGTGGCCCTCGGCCGTCTCGGCTCCCCCACCGCCTTCTGCTCCCGCACCTCGTACGACGCCTTCGGCGAGGCCCTGCTCGACGGGCTGCGCCGGGCCGACGTGGACGTCTCCGGCGTGCAGCGCGGCACGGAGCCGACCACCCTCGCGGTCGCCACGATCGACGGGAACGGGTCCGCCGCCTACTCCTTCTATGTCGAAGGCACCGCCGACCGGCTGTTCACTGCCCCCGCCGAGCTCCCGGCCACGGCACGCGCGGTGTCCTTCGGGACCTGCTCGCTCGTCCTGGAGCCGGGGGCGAGCGCCTACGAGGAGCTGATGCGGACCGCGGCCGGGCAGGGACTCTTCACCGCGCTCGACCCGAACATCCGGGCGGGCCTGATCCCGGACGCGGATGCCTACCGGGCGCGCTTCAGGAACTGGCTGCCGTCGGTGACGCTGCTCAAGGTCTCCGAGGAGGACGCCCAGTGGCTGGGCGGCACCCCGCGCGAGTGGCTGACCGCGGGCCCCTCGGCCGTGGTGATCACCCGGGGCGGCGACGGTCTCACCGTCTTCACCCGGGACGGCGCGGAGCACTCCGTGCCGGGCGAGAAGGTCGAGGTCGTCGACACGATCGGCGCCGGCGACACGGTGAACGCGGCGCTGCTGCACGGCCTGTCCGCGCAGGACGCCCTCTCGGCCGAGGCGCTGGCCGGGCTGGGCGCCGACGGCTGGACGCGGCTGCTGCGGTTCGCGGCGCGTGCGGCGGCGGTGACCTGTTCACGGGCGGGGGCGGAACCGCCGTTCGCCGCCGAACTCGGGGAGTTCTAGATCACTTTCCACACCCTCCAGGGCCAGGGTGGCTGCTGGTGGAACGAACGGCGCCCCGCGGGGAGTTCCCGCGGGGCGCCGTTTTCCGATGATTCGTCAGGACGTGGCCGCCGGCCGGCTCACGCCTTCCGTGCCCGCGTCGTCTTCTTCGCGGGTGCCGCCTTCTTGGTGACCGCGGCCGCCTTCTCGGTCGCCGTGTTGTTGGCGGTCCTGGTCGTGCGGGCCGTGGCCGTCTTCTTCGCCGTCGACTTGGCGGCGACCGTCTTCCTGGCCGCCGTCTTGCGCTGGGCCGGCACCGTCGCCGCGTCGCTGATCCGGTCGGCGCCGAGGATCTCGCGCAGGAACTTGCCGGTGTGGCTGGCCGGGACCCCGGCGACCTCCTCCGGCGTGCCCTCGGCGACGACGAGACCGCCGCCGGCGCCGCCCTCCGGGCCCATGTCGACGACCCAGTCGGCGGTCTTGATCACATCGAGGTTGTGCTCGATGACGATGACCGTGTTGCCCTTGTCGACCAGGCCGGACAGGACCTGCAGCAGCTTGCTGATGTCCTCGAAGTGCAGACCGGTGGTCGGCTCGTCCAGGACGTAGACCGTGCGGCCGGTGGAGCGCTTCTGCAGTTCGCTGGCGAGCTTGACGCGCTGCGCCTCACCGCCGGACAGGGTGGTCGCGGACTGGCCGAGCCGGACATAGCCGAGTCCGACGTCCTTCAGCGTGTTGAGGTGGCGGGCGATCGCGGGGACGGCCTCGAAGAACTCCGTCGCCTCCTCGATCGGCATGTTCAGCACGTCGGCGATGGACTTGCCCTTGTAGTGGACGTCCAGGGTCTCCCGGTTGTAGCGGGCGCCGTGGCAGACCTCGCACGGGACGTAGACGTCCGGGAGGAAGTTCATCTCGATCTTGATGGTGCCGTCGCCCGCGCAGTTCTCGCAGCGGCCGCCCTTGACGTTGAAGGAGAAGCGGCCGGGCAGATAGCCGCGGACCTTCGCCTCGGTCGTCTCGGCGAACAGCTTGCGGACGTGGTCGAAGACGCCGGTGTACGTCGCCGGGTTGGACCGCGGGGTGCGGCCGATGGGCGACTGGTCGACGTGCACGACCTTGTCGACGAGGTCGTCGCCGTCCACGCGCGTGTGCCGGCCCGGGACGTTCCTCGCGCCGTTCAGCTCGCGGGCCAGGTGCGTGTAGAGGATGTCGTTGACCAGCGTCGACTTGCCGGAGCCGGACACGCCCGTGACGGCCGTGAACAGACCCAGCGGGAAGGAGACGTCGATGTCCTGCAGGTTGTTCTCGCGGGCGCCGTGCACCGTGAGCCGGCGGGACGGGTCCTGCGGGCGCCGGATGTCGGGCAGCGGGATCGACTTCTTGCCGGACAGATACTGACCGGTCTGCGACTCGGCGTTGGCCAGCAGTTCCTTGAGCGAGCCGCTGTGCACGACCTTGCCGCCGTGCTCGCCTGCGCCGGGGCCGATGTCGACGACCCAGTCGGCGACCTTGATGGTGTCCTCGTCGTGCTCGACGACGATGAGCGTGTTGCCCATGTCGCGCAGCCGGACCAGGGTCTCGATCAGCCGGTGATTGTCGCGCTGGTGCAGACCGATGGACGGCTCGTCCAGCACGTACAGGACGCCGACCAGGCCGGAGCCGATCTGGGTGGCCAGGCGGATGCGCTGGGCCTCGCCGCCGGAGAGCGTGCCGGCCGCGCGGTTGAGCGAGAGGTAGTCCAGGCCGACGTCGACCAGGAACCGCAGCCGCTCGTTGACCTCCTTCAGCACCCGCTCGGCGATCTTCTTGTCGCGGGCGTTGAGCTTCAGCTCGCCCAGGAAGTCCGCGCAGTCGCTGATGGACATCGCGGAGACCTCGGCGATCGACTTGTCCATGATCGTGACCGCGAGGACGATCGGCTTCAGGCGCGTGCCCTGACAGGTGGGGCAGGGCACCTCGCGCATATAGCCCTCGAAGCGCTCGCGGCTGGCGTCGCTCTCGGCCTCGCTGTGCCGCCGCTTGACGAACGGGACGGCACCCTCGAAGGGCGTGGTGTACACGCGCTCGCGGCCGTACCTGTTGCGGTAGCGGACCTCGATCTGCGTCTTGTGGCCGTAGAGAAGGGCCTTCTTGGCCCGCTGCGGCAGACCGGCGAAGGGGATGTCCGTACGGAATCCCAGCGCGTCCGCCAGGGCGCCGATCAGGCGGCCGAAGTAGTCCTTGGTGTGCCCGTGCGACCAGGGGTGGATGGCGCCCTCGTCGAGGGACTTGTCCTCGTCCGGGACGATCAGCTCCGCGTCGACCTCCATGCGCGTGCCGATGCCGGTGCACTCGGGGCAGGCGCCGAAGGGCGAGTTGAAGGAGAAGGAGCGCGGCTCCAGCTCCTCGAAGGACAGGTCGTCGTACGGGCAGTACAGGTGCTCCGAGTACATGCGCTCGCGCTCGGGGTCGTCCGCGGGGAGGTCGACGAAGTCGAGCACGACCATGCCGCCGGACAGGCCGAGGGCGGTCTCCACGGAGTCGGTGAGCCGGCGCTTGGCGGCGTCCTTCACCGTGAGGCGGTCGACGACCACCTCGATGGTGTGCTTCTCCTGCTTCTTCAGGGTGGGCGGGTCGGAGAGCTGGATGGTCTCGCCGTCCACGCGCGCGCGGCTGTAGCCCTTGGTCTGGAGGTCCGCGAACAGGTCGACGAACTCTCCCTTGCGCTCGCGCACCAGCGGGGAGAGCACCTGGAAGCGGCTCCCCTCCGGCAGCTCCAGGACCCTGTCGACGATCGCCTGCGGCGACTGGCGCGAGATGGGGCGGCCGCACTCGGGGCAGTGCGGCTTGCCGATGCGCGCGAAGAGCAGCCGCAGGTAGTCGTAGACCTCGGTGATGGTGCCGACCGTCGAGCGCGGGTTGCGCGAGGTCGACTTCTGGTCGATGGAGACCGCCGGGGAGAGGCCCTCGATGAAGTCGACGTCCGGCTTGTCCATCTGGCCGAGGAACTGACGGGCGTACGAGGAGAGCGACTCCACGTAACGCCGCTGGCCCTCGGCGAAGATCGTGTCGAACGCCAGCGAGGACTTGCCCGAACCCGACAGGCCCGTGAAGACGATGAGCGAGTCGCGTGGCAGGTCGAGCGAGACATTCTTCAGGTTGTGCTCGCGCGCGCCACGGACGATGAGACGGTCGGCCACGCCGGTCCGCACCTTTCTTGAGAGAAGTGACAGGGGCGGGGCCCCCGTCGTTCTCCAGACTAGGGGGAGCCACTGACAACGCCGGTCGGATTCCCGGTCCGGTAAACAATCCCCGGCCATCCAGCATGCCCGACGCCGCACCCGACCATATAGCACGCACATTCGATTTGCGGCGCTGAGCCGCCACCTTCACCCGAAGGAGTGGCGAGGTTAGGGTCGGCCTCATGATTGATCACGCGCGTGACCTGGCGTCTGTACGTGACGCGACCGAACGGCTTCTCACCGCAGCCGCCGCACTGGACAACGCGTCCGCCGCCGAGCCGTCACGGCTGCCCGGCTGGAGCCGCGGCCACGTCCTCGCCCACCTCGCCCGCAACGCGGACGCGCTGGTGAACGTCCTCGAAGGGCGCCCCATGTACGCATCGGGGGAGGCCCGGGACGCCGACATCGAGCGGGACGCCCCGCGCGCCCTCGACGTCCAGCTCGCCGACCTGCGCGAGAGCGGCGCGCGCTTCCAGGCGGCCGGGGCCGCGCCCGCGGACTGGGCGCGCACGGTGGAGCTGCGCAACGGGGTCACCGACTCGGCGTCGCGGCTGCCGTTCCGGCGGTGGGTCGAGGTCGAGCTGCACCATGTGGACCTGGGGATCGGGTACGAGCTGGAGGATCTTCCGGCGGAGTTCACGGAGCGGGAGATCGACTTCCTCGCGGAGCGCTTCGGCGGACACGCGAGCGTGCCCTCGACCGCTCTGGTCGCCGACGGCGGCCGCACCTGGACCACGGGCGGCGGCGCGCCGGGCGGCCCGATCGCGGTGGAGGGCACCGCCGCCGATCTCCTCGGCTGGCTGGCCGGTCGCCGGGACGGCTCGGGGCTCACGGTGAAGGGCGGCGGACTGCCGACGCTCCCCCCGCTGTAGCACGTGGACGCCGCCCGGTCCGCTCCCCCGCTATAGGCTGCCGCCATGACGTACAGCGGTGAGGTGACGGTCGGCGGACCGGCGGACGTGCACGAGCTGAAGGACCTGATGATCACCAAGATCGCGGTCGGCCCGATGGACAACAACGCTTATCTGCTGCGCTGCCGGGCCACGGACGAGCAGTTGCTGATCGACGCCGCCAACGAGGCGCAGACACTGCTCGGCATGATCGGTGACGACGGCATCGCGTCCGTCGTCACCACGCACCAGCACGGTGACCACTGGCAGGCGCTCGGCGAGGTCGTGGCGGTCACGGGCGCGCGTACGTACGCCGGGCGGGAGGACGCCCCCGGCATCCCGGTGCCGACCGATGTCCTGGTCGACGACGGTGATGTGATCCGGGTGGGGCGTGTGGAGCTCACCGCGCGCCATCTGGTGGGACACACGCCGGGGTCGATCGCGCTGGTCTACGACGACCCGCACGGCCACCCGCACGTCTTCACCGGGGATTGTCTGTTCCCGGGCGGCGTGGGCAACACGCGCAAGAATCCCAAGGCCTTCGCCAGTCTGATCCATGACGTCGAGACGAAGATCTTCGGCGCACTGCCGGACGAGACCTGGGTCTACCCGGGGCACGGCAACGACACCACGCTGGGTGCCGAGCGCCCGCATCTGCCGGAGTGGCACGCGCGCGGGTGGTGAGTGCGGCCCCGGCCGGGACGCCGGGCCCGGCGCGAACTTCGTACGCGCGCCCCGCGCAAGCGCGTTGCGCGCGCCCCGTGTGAATCATTCGCACGCGCCGGTGACCCGCGCGCGCTCCCGGTGCACGTTGCCGCGCAGTCAACTGGAAGCAGCCCCGCACAGGATGACGGCTCCTGCGCGGTATGGGCCGCCGGCCTTCCGAACCCCGCCCTCGGCCGGCGGCCCAGGCCTGAGCACCTATGAGGACGTCAGCACCTGTGAGGCGTCGGTGCCCATAGGGCATCAGTCGCCTTTTCAAACGCTATGCGTCGGCCTGTGCGGCCCCCACCAGCGCCGCCACCCGCTCCACGCCGAACACATATCCCTGCACGCCACACCCCGCGATGACGCCGTCGGCGCGCAGGGAGACGTACGAGTGGTGCCGGAACGACTCGCGCTTGTGGATGTTGGAGATGTGCACCTCGATGACCGGCATGCCGTCGCAGGTGTTCAGTGCGTCCAGAATCGCGACGGACGTGTGCGAGTAGGCGCCGGGGTTGATGACGATCCCGCAGTGGTGGAGCCGCGCCTCGTGGATCCAGTCCACCAACTCGCCCTCGTGGTTGGACTGCCGGAAGTCCACCCTCCCGCCGTGCGCCGCCGCGGCCTTGGCGCACAGGGCCTCGACGTCGGCGAGCGTGTCGGAGCCGTAGATCTCCGGCTGACGCTGGCCGAGCAGATTGAGGTTGGGCCCGTTGAGGATCATGATCGGGGCGTTGGCCAGGGTGCGGGGCACGGTTCCTCCGGTCCGTTCGGGTGGGCGGTCGACAAGGGACCGCTGCTCAGACCCGGTTTATCACGGTGCGGTGAGGAGACGAGGGCCCGTACTCTCCCGGCATGACGACGCCTTCGTACCCTCCCAAGCCCGAGCCGGGCGACCGCATAGCCGTCATCTCCCCCTCGTCCGGGCTGGCGGAACTCTTCCCACGGCCCTACGAACTGGGTCTGCGGCGGCTGCGCGAGGAGTACGGCCTCGTGCCGGTGGAGTACCCGACGACCAGGAAGATGGGCACGTCCCCGCAGGACCGCGCCGACGACATCCACGCGGCCTTCGCCGACCCGGACATCAAGGCGGTCATCGCCACGATCGGCGGCGAGGACCAGATCACGGTACTGCCGCTGCTGGACCGGGAGTTGATCCGGGCCAACCTGAAGCCTTTCTTCGGGATGAGCGACAACACGAACCTGCTCGCGTACCTGCGCAATGCCGGGATCGTCGGCTACCACGGTGCCACGGTGATGTGCGAGCTGGGCCGCCCCGGCGCCCTGCACCCGCAGACCGCCGAGTCCTTCAGGGCCGCGCTGTTCACCTCCGGCGAGTACGAACTCCGGCCCGCCGAGCGCTGGAACGACGTCGACCGCGACTGGGCCGACCCCGCCACCTTCGACGCCGAACCGCCGTCCCGCCCCGGCACCGGCTGGACCTGGCGGAACGCCGAGCGGGTCGTCGAGGGCCGTGGCTGGGGCGGAAACCTGGAGATCCTCGGGTGGCTGCTGATGGCCGACCGCGAGGTCTCGCACGACCTCGCGGAGTACGACGGCGGCGTCCTGTTCCTGGAGACCTCCGAGGAACTGCCGAGCGCCGCGGAGGTCTTCCGGACCCTGCGCAACTTCGGCGAGCGTGGCCTGCTGCAACGGTTCTCCGCCCTGCTGATGGGCCGCCCCAAGAGTTGGTCCTTCGAGCGGCCCAACACTTTGGAGGAGGCGGCGCGTTACGCGACGGAGCAGCGTGAGGCCGTAGAGCGCGCGCTGAAGACATATGCGCCGAACATGCTCGTCGTCTTCGATGTGGATCTGGGCCACACCGATCCCCAAGTCGTCGTCCCCTACGGGGGCGTGATCCGCGTGGACGGACCGGCCCGGCGCATCATCGTCACCTACTGACGCGGGCCGCGCTCCCCCGCGCCCCGTAACCAGTGGTCACCGTGGGTAGTTGACGCGGCATGCACGATGTACGCGTCGTAAGGGCGCCCTCCATGCTGCGGATGGCCGCCGCCTCCCTCGCCGGGACCGCGATCGAGTTCTACGACTTCTTCGTCTACGGGACGGCGGCGGCCCTCGTCCTGGGGCCGCTGTTCTTCCCGACGTTCTCACCCGTGGCGGGGACGCTGGCGGCCTTCGGGACGTTCGGGGTGGGGTTCGTGGCCCGGCCGCTGGGCTCGATGCTCTTCGGGCACATCGGGGACCGGCGCGGGCGGCGGCCCGTTCTCGTCGTCTCGCTCCTGCTGACCGGTGCCTCGACGGTAGCGGTCGGATGTCTGCCGGCGTACGGCTCGATCGGCGTCACCGCTCCCCTGCTGCTGCTCGTCCTGCGCTTCCTGCAGGGGCTGGGGCTCGGCGGGGAGTGGGGCGGGGCGGTGCTGCTGACCGCGGAACACGCGCCCGCCGGGCGACGTGCGCTGTGGTCGAGCTTTCCGCAGATCGGGCCCGCCATCGGCTTCCTGCTCGCCAATGGCGTGATGCTGGTGCTGTCGGCGACGCTGTCCGACGCGCAGTTCGCGCAGTGGGGATGGCGAGTGCCGTTCTGGGCGGCCGGGGCGCTGGCCGTGGCCGGTCTGTGGCTGCGTTCCTCGCTCACCGAGAGCCCCCGGTTCCTCGAAATCGAGGACCACGCGCGCGTGCCGCTCGTCGACGTCGTACGGCACCACTGGCGGCTGGTGCTGCTGACGGCCGGGGCGCTTGCCGTCGGGTACGCGGTGTTCTACGCGGTGACGACCTGGTCCCTGGCCTATGGGACCGAGCGGCTCGGGGTGAGCCGTACCGTCATGCTCACCTGCATCATGGCCGCCGTGGTGGTGAAGGGGGCGCTCACGCCCGTGATGGCGCTGCTCGGCGACCGCTACGGGCGGCGGCCCCTGTGCCTGGCGGGGTGCACGGCCATCGCCGTGTGGATGTTCCCGATGGTCGCGCTGCTGGCGACGGCCGAGCCGCTGCTGATGTTCCTCGGCTTCCTGCTGGCGCTGGCAGCGTTCATCACCATGTTCGCGGTGATCGCCGCCTATCTGCCGGAGCTGTACGAGCCGCGGGTGCGGTGCACGGGAGCCGCGGTGGGCTACAACCTCGGCGGGGTCCTCGGGGGCGCGCTCACCCCGATCGTGGCGACGACGCTCGCGGAGCGCGGCGGACGCGTTCCGTGGGGTGTGGGCGCGTATCTGACGGGGATCGCGCTGCTCAGCCTGGGGTGCTTCGCGCTGCTGCCGGAGACCCGCCCGGTGCCGGTGGCGGCGATGGAACCCGCCGCGGGCGTGACGGGTGGTCCGGCGACGGGCGGGTGAGGTCCGCTACGGATTGATCGCCAGCTCCAGATACGCGGCGAACAGCACCAGGTGCACGCCGCCCTGCAGCGGCGTGGCCCGTCCGGGCACGACCGTCAGGGAGCTCACCACGATGGTCAGCGCGAACAGCAGCATCCCGGTGGCGCCGAGGCCGAGGACGAGCGGACCGGAGAGCCAGATGGAGGCGAGGGCCACCGCGGGGATGGTCAGGCCGATGCTGGCCATCGCCGAGCCGAGCGCGAGGTTGAGGCTGGTCTGCACCCGGTCACGGCGCGCCGAGCGCAGCGCGGCGATCGTCTCCGGGAGCAGGACGAGCATGGCGATGACCACTCCGACGACGGCCTGGTCCAGGCCGACAGCCTGCACTCCGGACTCGATCGCGGGCGAGACACCCTTGGCGAGGCCGACGACCCCGATCAGAGCGAGGCCCAGCAGGCCGAGGCTGATCCAGGCGGTGCGGGCGGACGGCGCCTTGGCGTGGTCGTCCGCGGTGATCACCTCGCCCTGCCGGGTGATGGGCAGGAAGTAGTCACGGTGCCGCACGGTCTGGGTGGCCACGAACAGGCCGTACAGGATCAGCGAGGACAGCGCGGCGAAGGTCAGCTGTACGCCGGAGAACTCCGGTCCCGGCTTGCTGGTGGTGAACGTCGGCAGCACCAGGCTGAGCGTGGCCAGGGTCGCCACGGTCGCGAGGGCGGCGCCGGTGCCCTCGGGGTTGAAGACGGCGGTGCCGTGGCGGAGTGAGGCGACGAGGAGGCACAGGCCGACGACCCCGTTACAGGTGATCATCACCGCCGCGAAGACCGTGTCCCGGGCCAGCGTCGCGCTCTTGGCGCCGCCGTCGACCATGAGGGTGACGATCAGGGCGACCTCGATGATCGTGACGGCGATGGCGAGGACCAGGGAGCCGAAGGGTTCACCGACCCGGTGGGCGACCACCTCGGCGTGATGGACGGCGGCCAGGACGGACACGGCAAGGATCACGCTCACCAGCGCGACGAGCACGCCGGGCAGGTGGCGCCCCCAGATGAAGACGAGAACGACGACCGCGAGCACCGGCACGAGGAGCGTCCACTGAGTGGTGAGCCACCTGAGCCGAGCGATCATGCTGCGATCGTGGCAGAGGCGTACGGTGTTCGCATTCCGGCTCTTTCCGGTGCCGGAGGCCCGGCGCCGACGCGGCACGGGCCCCCGGGTGGTGCGGCTTTCGGTCCCGGTTATGTGAAGTCGCTCATCTCCACGACGTCGCAGTCGGTGAAGGCCGGCGGCCGGGTGCACAGCGCGGCCATCTGCTCGGCGAACTTGCTCGTCTCGGGGTCACTGCTGTTGCGCATGGCCTCCTCGTGGGAGTCGAACTGGATCACCGCGAGATAGCGGCCCGGCTGATTCCTGTCCGCGAGGATCTGACGGCGCGTGGGGCTGTTCTCGCGGCCCGCGAAGCGCTTCTCCATGTCCTCGGACAGGGCCCGCATCTCCTCGATGCGGTCTGTCTCGAAGTCGATGATCTGGACGAACTTCATGGATGCCTCCACCGGGGCGGCGGCGTCCCCGGCCGGGGACGCGCTCTGCCCCCCAACGAAGCATCGGGAGCGATGCGCGGCAATCACCCCGCACCACTCCCGGGGACCGTTGTTTCTACGTCCGTCGCGGTCAGACGTCGACGCTGTCCTTCGGAGCGCCATCGCCGGGCACCCGCGCCGCTTCGAGCGCCACCTGCTTCCGGGACGCCAGCAGGCTGGTGACCGTGGTGACGATCAGGACCACGCAGATCACGCCGAGCGAGACCGGAGTGCTGATCTCCGGGACGTGCGCCCCGGACTCGTGCAATGCGTGCAGCACCAGCTTGACGCCGATGAAGCCCAGGATCACGGACAGGCCGTACGAGAGGTGCACCAGCTTCCTCAGCAGGCCGCCTATGAGGAAGTACAACTGCCTGAGGCCCATCAGGGCGAAGGCGTTGGCGGTGAAGACGATGTACGGGTCCTGGGTCAGGCCGAAGATCGCGGGGATCGAGTCGAGTGCGAACAGCACGTCCGTGGTGCCGATCGCGAGCATCACGACCAGCATCGGCGTCATCACGCGCTTGCCGTTCTGCTGGAGCCACAGCTTGGTGCCGTGGTAGCGGTCGGCCACGCCGAATCTGCGCTCGGCCGCCTTCAGCAGCTTGTTCTCCTCGTACTCCTCGCCCTCCTCGTCGGCCCGGGCCTCCTGGACCAGCTTCCAGGCGGTCCAGATCAGGAAGGCGCCGAAGAGGTAGAAGACCCACGAGAAGCCGGCGATGATCGCGGCTCCCGCGGCGATGAACACGGCCCGCAGGACCAGCGCTATGAGCACGCCCACGAGCAGCACCCGCTGCTGGTACTGCGAGGGCACCGCGAACTTCGCCATGATCAGGACGAAGACGAAGAGGTTGTCGACGCTCAGCGACTTCTCGGTGATGAAGCCCGCGAAGAACTCGCCGGCGGGCTGACCGCCCGAGAAGACGAGCAAACCGAGGCCGAAGAGACCGGCCAGGGTGATCCAGACGACCGTCCAGATTCCGGCTTCCTTGATGGACACGTCATGGGGCTTGCGGCCGATGAAGAAGTCGACCGCGACGAGGGCGGCCAGGCCCGCGATGGTGAGGACCCACAGGGTCACGGAAACATCCATTGCGCCTCCGGCAGTACGTAGCAGAACGTAACGGCAAACAGTCAGCGTCGTCGCTGCCGGAGGTCTCTTCCGCCCACGAGGGGCCGGCGCCCCGGGATCAGGCCTGATCCGTATTGACGGGTACGCCGCAGCAGACAGGGAGTACTCCCCTCCGTGCGGAAAACAGTACCCCAATCACCAAGGAAAGGTAAAGCCATTGGCAAAGAAAAGGTCAAAATCCCTGCTCGAAGGCACTTTACGTGTACTTGGTGCGGGCCGCGGCCACCTGTGCGAGCACCCGGTGGAGCACCTCGCTGCCGGGCGGGACGAGCGACGGCTCGTACGTCCAGGCATGCCCGACCCACGGGTCGGCGAGGTGGTCGTCAGGAACCGGCGTGAGTCGCATGAGCGATCGCCACAGGGGGTCGAGCAGCGGGCCGTAGGCGGCTGCGTCCTCACGGTCCGCGACCATCAGCAGATGCACGCCGACGGACGGCCCCTCGTCCGCGAGATAGCGCAGCTGGTTCACCGCCCGGTCGTCGAAGCCGTGCGGGAAGTCATTGACGATCAGCAGCTGCTGCGCGATGTCGATGCCCGGCGGCAACGACTCGGCCGCGCCACCGCGCAGCGCCATCTGCACCAGGTCGACGCGCTGGGTGAGCCGGCCCAGCACGTCCGCGACGCCCGCGGCGCCGGTCGCGGGCGGAGCCGCCGGCACACCGCTGCGCGTCAGCGGCCCCAGTGCCTGGGCCCCCGAACCGGCCGGGTCGATCACATGCACGGCGAACTCCCCCGCAGGGTGGACCGCGAGCAGCCGGACCGCGAGTGCCACCGCCGTCTCCATCGCGAGGTGCCGCAGCGCGCCGGGGTCCGGGAAGGAATCGTCGAGGCCCGTCCTCGGGCCGCTGTCGATCCACAGGCCCCGCTCCATGGGCAGCCGGACCAGCATCGGGACGCGCAACGGAGCGCTCTCGGGCAGGTGGAGGTCGCCCAGGCGCAGGGCCATCGGGGACTCCGTCGGCACGCGGTAGGCATGCCAGACGGGGTTGTCCCAGCGTGCGTACGCCGGCGGGAGCGCATGCTCGACCACCTCGCACTCGGCGGTCAGCTGGGCCAGATCACGGTCGAGCACCGCTCTCGCCTGTCCGACGAGCCGGGCCCGCTTGGCACCGGCCGCCTCGCGTTCGGCGTCGCCCGAGGAGCCGAGCCGGTTGCGCGGGTCCGACAGGACCTGGTCGAGCTCCTTGTCCATACGGGATTCGGCGAAGTCGACGGCGCTGCGGTACGCGGCCGTGGTGCGGGCCAGGTCCTCGAACATGCCCCAGACCTGGTTGTACAGCCGCTCGTCCATGGACCAGCCGGCCGCGTCACCGGCGACGGGCACGGCGGGCTGTCCGGGCGGGGCGGGGGGTGCCTGCGGCGGAGGCGGGGGCGGGGTCGAGTGCCGGCGGTTCGGGTGGGTGTAGTCGACCGGGCCGCCGGTGGGCGCCGCCTGTTGCGCAGCGGTGGAGTCGGGCTGCGCGGGGAACGCGTTGCCGGGCACCTGGCCGCCGTACGGACCTTGTGTGCCGTGAGGTGGCACGGGGTCCGGGGTGCCCTGTGGGGCCGGGCCCGGTGCGGAGGGCGCCGTCCGGCGGGACCGGTCGGCGTCCGACGGACGCGATGGCGGCGCCGAGACGGACCGGGCCACGCCCCGGGCCACCGCCTCGTGGATGCTGCCCGCGAGTTCCACGGCCTGGGGCAGGCCCTGGTCGGTGAGGAGCGCGGCGAGGCCGCCCGCATAGCCCTGGCCGACGGCACGCACCTTCCAGGCGCCCTGTCTGCGGTACAGCTCCAGGGCGACGACGGCCGACTCGGCGTCCAGGCCTGTGAGGGTGAAACTGGCG
Organism: Streptomyces sp. NPDC001406; assembly: GCF_042895285.1. Lineage (NCBI taxonomy): Bacteria > Bacillati > Actinomycetota > Actinomycetes > Kitasatosporales > Streptomycetaceae > Streptomyces > Streptomyces sp. NPDC001406. The sequence goes on along the minus strand of NZ_JBIAWG010000003.1, from coordinate 401,333 downwards.
ATCCCGGTGCCGTCGAGGCCGGTGACCGCGACGGAGGGGGCGGGGACGCCGCCGAAACGGGTCGGGCCTCCCACCCCCTCGGGCAGGGCAAGCAGCACATTGACGCGATGTACGGCCTCCGGCATGGCGGCCAGGTCCACCGCAAGGCGATGGTCGGCCGCCGCCTGCCTGGAGACCTCGAGCCCGGGGAGCGCGGGCGCGCCCGGATGCGCCACCCATTCGACGCCGCGCGCCTTGCCGTTGTCGTCGCTCAGCGTGGCCGCCGCCACGACGGGCACACCGGCCGAGACCCGGATCTCGAGCCGGACCTGCGAGAGCGGGTGGTTCTGCCCCCGCACCAGCTCGGCCGTCATCGCCTTCCCCCTGTGTCGTTGTTGTCGTGTGCCGCTCGCCGGGCCCTCCGGCGGTCCTACAGGTGCGGCAGGATCGCCGGCATCAGGTCCTGGAAGGTACGGCCGTTGGCCGGAGTACCCAGGGCCGTCATCGTCCAGCCGGCGCCGACCCGCTGCACCTTCGCCATGATCTGCGCGGTGTACGCGCCACCGCCCGCCAGGGTGTAGCGCGCGAGTTCCTGCCCGTTGGTCTCGTCGACCAGGCGGCAGAACGCGTTCTGCACCTCCTGGAAGGTCTGGCCCGTGAAGGAGTTCACGGTGAAGACGATCTGGTCGATGTGGACCGGGACGCGCGCCAGGTCGACGAGGATGGCCTCGTCGTCACCGCCCTGGCCCACGCCGCCGACGAGGTTGTCGCCGGTGTGGCGCACGGAGCCGTCGTCGCTCACGAGATGGCGGAAGAAGACGACGTCGACCGGCTGCTTCTCCGCGAAGAGCACCGCCGAGGCGTCCAGGTCGATCTCCCGCGTGCGCGAACCGAACAGCCCGCGCCTGGGTGCCGCCTGCCAGCCGAGACCCATACGGACCGCGGTCAGGGTGCCCCCATCCTTCTTTTCCAGGCTGATGGCCTGACCCTTGGTCATGTTGACGGACACGGCTGGTTCCCCTCTCGGATTTCCCCTGTTGCCGCACTGCTTGCGGTTGACCAGAACCCTAGTCACGGGCTCCGACACAGCCGAACCCCGGCCCGCGGTTTGTGTCGGTGTTGCAACACTCTGCGCACGCGCCGGGGTCCGGCACTGACTGCGAGGTCAGGCCAGACCGGCCTCCCGCATCTGGCGCAGCTCCTTCTTCATCTCGGAGACCTCGTCGCGCAGCCGGGCCGCGATCTCGAACTGGAGGTCCGCGGCGGCGGCGCGCATCCGCTCCGTCATCTCCTCGATCTGCTCGGCGAGTTCGCTCGCGGGGCGGTCCGTCGGCACCGTGGCCTTCTCCTGGGCCTTGCCCTTGGCCGACTTGGCCTTCGCCCCCTTGGCCGCCTTGTCGCCGAGCGAGGGGACGGGGGCCTTGGCTCCCTTGCCGTCCTTCGTCCTGCGGTAGCCGGAACCGAGCAGTTGCTCGGTGTCGACCTCCTCGCGCGCGATCTGCGCCACGATGTCGTTGATCTTCTTGCGGAGCGGTTGCGGGTCGATGCCGTTGGCCTTGTTGTAGGCGACCTGCTTCTCGCGGCGGCGGTTGGTCTCGTCGATGGCCTTCTCCATCGCCGGGGTGATCTTGTCGGCGTACATATGGACCTGACCGGAGACATTGCGCGCCGCGCGGCCGATGGTCTGGATCAGCGAGGTGCCGGAGCGCAGGAAGCCCTCCTTGTCGGCGTCCAGGATCGCCACCAGGGACACCTCGGGCAGGTCGAGGCCCTCACGGAGCAGGTTGATGCCGACCAGCACGTCGAACTCGCCGGAGCGCAGTTCACGCAGCAGCTCGACGCGGCGCAGGGTGTCGACGTCGCTGTGCAGATAGCGCACCTGGATGCCGAGTTCGAGGAAGTAGTCGGTGAGGTCCTCGGCCATCTTCTTGGTGAGCGTGGTGACCAGGACGCGCTCGTCCTTCTCGGTGCGCTTGCGGATCTCGTGCACCAGGTCGTCGATCTGCCCCTCGGTGGGCTTGACCACGACCTCCGGGTCGACGAGACCGGTGGGGCGGATGATCTGCTCGACGACGCCGTCCCCGCGGGACAGTTCGTACGGGCCGGGGGTCGCCGACAGATACACGGCCTGCCCGATCCGCTCCTGGAACTCCTCCCACTTAAGGGGGCGGTTGTCCAGGGCGGAGGGAAGCCGGAAGCCGTGCTCGACGAGAGTGCGCTTGCGGGAGGCGTCGCCCTCGTACATGGCGCCGATCTGCGGCACGGTGACATGCGACTCGTCGATGACGAGGAGGAAGTCGTCCGGGAAGTAGTCGAGCAGGGTGTTGGGCGGGGAGCCGGGCAGGCGGCCGTCGAAGTGCATCGAGTAGTTCTCCACGCCGGAGCAGGAGCCGATCTGGCGGAGCATCTCGATGTCGTACGTGGTCCGCATGCGCAGCCGCTGGGCCTCCAGGAGCTTGCCCTGCTTCTCCAGCTCGGCGAGGCGCTCGCCCAGCTCCTTCTCGATGTCGTTGACGGCGCGCTCCATGCGCTCCGGGCCGGCGACGTAGTGGGAGGCCGGGAAGACGTACAACTGCTGGTCGTCGCTGATGATCTCGCCGGTGAGCGGGTGCAGGGTGGACAGCGCCTCGATCTCGTCGCCGAACATCTCGATGCGGACGGCCAACTCCTCGTACACCGGGAAGATCTCGATGGTGTCGCCGCGGACACGGAAGGTGCCTCGGCTGAACGCCATGTCGTTGCGGGTGTACTGGATGTCCACGAAGCGGCGCAGCAGCTCGTCGCGGTCGATCTCGTCACCGACCTTGAGGGGGACCATGCGGTCCACGTACTCCTGCGGAGTACCGAGGCCGTAGATGCACGAGACCGAGGCGACCACGACGACGTCGCGGCGGGTGAGCAGCGAGTTGGTCGCGGAGTGCCGCAGTCGCTCGACCTCCTCGTTGATCGAGGAGTCCTTCTCGATGTAGGTGTCCGACTGGGGGACGTACGCCTCGGGCTGGTAGTAGTCGTAGTACGAGACGAAGTACTCGACCGCGTTGTTCGGGAGGAGCTCGCGGAACTCGTTGGCCAGCTGGGCGGCCAGCGTCTTGTTCGGCGCCATCACGAGCGTGGGGCGCTGGAGCTTCTCGATCATCCACGCGGTGGTGGCGGACTTGCCGGTGCCGGTCGCGCCGAGCAGGACGACGTCCCTCTCACCGGCCTCGATGCGCCTGGCCAGGTCGGCGATGGCCGTCGGCTGGTCGCCGCTGGGCTGGTAGGAGCTGACGACCTCGAAGGGCGCCACCGTGCGTTCGATGTTGGAAACGGGCCGCATGGATCCACCGTACGACCCCGCACTGACAACCGGTCCCGATCACCGGTTCTGCGGGGTGCGGGAACCGCGGTGGCCCTGCTGGCGGGCCTGCGGCCGGCGGCCCGGGGACGGGACGACGGCGCCGGCCGGGATGCCCGGTTTGTGCTCGACACGGGTCCAGTCGGGCTTGCCCATGACCATCAGCGGATCGAACATCACGACGACGCCCGCGAGGAGGAGGAAGACGAGAGGGCCGATCAGCATGGGGCCGAGCAGGGCCGCGGGCGACTCACCGGAGGCGGTCGAACCGGTGCCGTGCAGATGGACACTGAGGGCGGCCATGCCGGTGTAGTGCATGCCGCTGACGGCGAGCCCCATGACGAGGCTCGCGCCGACGCTCCACAGGAAGCCCCTCACCTGTCCCGCGGCCCACAGGGCGGCGGTGGCGGCCACGACCGCGATGACGACGGAGGCGGCGACGGTGACCGTGTTGTACTGGAGGCTTCCGTTGAGGCGCAGGCCGGCCATGCCGAGGTAGTGCATCGAGGCGACGCCCAGACCGGTGACCGTGCCGCCGGTGAACAGCGCCGTCCCGGTGGCGCCGCGGTAGCCGACGATGAAGATCCCGATCCCCACCATGACGACGGCGATGCCCAGGCTCGCGTACGTCATCGATTTGTCGTAGTGGATCGGTGTCTCCTTGACGGTGAACCCCATCATGGCGACGAAGTGCATGGTCCATATGCCGGAGCCGATCGCGGCCGAGCCGAGGACGAGCCAGGCGGGGCGCCAGGACTGGGTCACCAGCATGGCTCTGGTCGTAGAGCGCAGGCCGAGGGCTCCACCGAGGCAGGCCATCAGATAGGCCACCAGCGGGGTGACGATCCCGTACGTGAATCCGTCGACCGTGCCCTGCATGCGCGGCTGCCCTTCACCCTTTGCGTCCCGGAATACCTGAAATTCGCCCCCGTCCCAGGACCGCTCCGAGCGGTCAGGGTTGACGAGGAGAGTATGACCCCCACCGGAATGGTCGAACGATTTTCCGGCAAAGAATCACGCCCCTGCCCCACTTGTGCGGCACCGGTGTGCGGACTTGGGGAACTCCATTCATTCCGTGGCCGTCCGGCGCCACCCTCCTGTTGACGCTCTGCTGTCACTCTGGTGCTGTCCGTATTCGCTCGACGCGAGGAGTACGCATGCACGCGCGCGCCGTTGCCGCCACGACCACCGCGCTCCTGGGGACGGCCACCCTGCTGGCGCCCACTCCCGACGCCCGGGCCGGCGACGTCGGCGAACAGCCCCGGATCATCGCCCACCGGGGTGCTTCCGCCTACGCTCCCGAGAACACCCTGCCCGCCATCGACGAGGCGGCCCGGCTGGGCTTCTCCTGGGTCGAGAACGACGTGCAGCGCACCAAGGACGGCGTACTGGTCGTCATCCACGACGACAGCCTCAAACGCACCACGAACGTCGAGAAGGTGTTCCCCGGCCGGGCGCCCTGGAAGGTGAAGGACTTCACCGCCGCCGAGATCGCCCGGCTGGACGCGGGCAGCTGGTTCGGCCCCGGGTACGCGGGCACGCACGTGCCGACCCTGAAGCAGTACATGAGCCGGGTCGAGAGCAACCACGAGAAACTGCTCCTGGAGATCAAGAACCCCGAGCTGTACCCGGGCATCGAGCAGCAGACCCTCAAGCTCCTCGGCAACGAGGGCTGGCTGGACAGGCCGCACCTGGGCCGCCTGATCGTGCAGAGCTTCAGCGCGGACAGTCTGCGCATCGTCCACGATCTGAAGCCCGGCCTGACGACCGGCTTCCTCGGCACACCGCCGCTGCGCGACCTGTACCGGTACGCGCGGTTCACCGATCTGATCAACCCGTCGTACGGGACCATCTCCGGCAGCTATGTCGCCACCGTGCACGCGTTCCACGGTCCGCACGGCAGGAGGCTCGGCGTGTACACCTGGACCGTCAACGACGCGGCCACCGCCTGGACCGTCACGCGGTACGGCGTCGACGGCGTCATCACCAACAAGCCCGACGTGGTGTGGGCGGCGCTGACCGGCTACTGAGCCGGCCGACGGGCGTTGTCAGTGGCGGGTCGTACGGTGTGGCCCATGGACAGCCACGGGCAGTACGAGCAGCAGGTCGTGTGGACCGTCGTGGGCACCGCCATCGGTCCGCTGCTCCTTGCGGCGACCGGCGACGGCCTGGTCAACGTCGTGTTCCACGCCACCGACGCGGTGCGCGACCGGTCGCTGGAGCGGCTGGCTGCCCGGCTGGGCACCGAGCCCGTCGAGGCGCCAGGATCGCCGCTGCTGGCCGAGGCGATACGCCAGGTCGAGGCGTACTTCGCGGGCGAGCGGCACGACTTCGAGCTGCCCCTGGACTGGTCGATGATCTCCGGTTTCAACCGGCAGGTGCTGCGCGAGCTGGCGAGCGGCGTCCCGTACGGCTCGGTCGTCGGGTACGGCGATCTGGCCGGCCGGGTCGGTCAGCCGGGCGCGGCGCAGGCGGTGGGCGCGGCGATGGGCGCCAACCCGCTGCCCGTCGTCGTGCCGTGCCACCGGGTCGTGGAGAGCGACGGCGGCATTGGCGGGTTCGGGGGCGGGCTGGAGACCAAGCGGAAGCTGCTCGCCCTGGAGGGAGTGCTGCCCGAGCCGTTGTTCTGACGGCTCGGGTGCGCCGGCTACTCGTAGTGCCGTGCCTCGAAGACGTTGCCGTCCGGGTCACGGAAGTAGAAGCTGCGGATGGCCTTTCCGCGCGCTCCGTACGCGTCGTGGGCGATGTCGGAGACGGGGACGGCGTTGTCCTGCAGGCGGGCGCGCAGGGCGTCGAACCGGTCGGACGGCAGGGACAGGCAGACGTGGTTGACGGGGTGGCCCGCGCTCTCCACGGAGCCGGGCAGCATCTTCATGCGCTCGGCCATGGTGAGCGGGGCCAGGTCGAGGATGGTCTCCTCGTTGACGCGCACGGAGGGGAAGGACGTCTTCTTCTCGGTGAATTCGGTGACCCTCAGGGGCTCCAGGCCGACCGCCTTCTCGTAGAAGTCGGCCGCGGCAACCGGGTCGTTCACCCACAGGACGACATGGTCGAGACGTGTCGTGTTGTTGGTCATGCCGCCCAGGCTGGTGGCAGTCCCCACAGGTCGCAAGCGTTTAACGGGACGTACGGCCCGCCAGGGATGAGGGAGAACCGACCGACAGGAGGCAGGCGCGTGGTGCTGATGGTGTCCGAAGAAGTACGGGAGGCGATCGACGCGCGTCGACCCGTGGTGGCCCTGGAGTCCACGATCATCGCGCACGGGCTGCCGCGCCCGCGCAATCTGCGGGTGGCGCTGGAGCTGGAGGAGGCGGTACGGCGGGAGGGGGCCGTACCCGCGACGATCGCCGTGCTGGACGGCCGGCCGCACGTCGGCCTGGACAAGGAGCAGCTGGAACGGGTCGCCAACGAGGACGGGATCCGCAAGCTGGGCCACCGCGATCTGCCGCTCGCCGTGTCGGCGGGGGTGAGCGGTGCGACCACGGTGTCGGCGACCGCGCTGCTGGCGGCACTGGCGGGGGTCCGGGTGTTCGCGACGGGTGGGCTGGGCGGTGTGCACCGGGAGTGGACGGTGACGCAGGACGAGTCCGCCGACCTGGGGCTGCTGGCGCGCACTCGGATCACGGTGGTGTGCGCGGGGGTGAAGTCGATCCTGGACGTGCCGGCCACGTTGCAGCGCCTGGAGACGCTGGGTGTGGCCGTCGCCGGATACGGCACGGACCGGTTCCCCGGCTTCTATCTGTCCGACTCCGGGCACCCGGTCGACTGGACGCTGCGGAGCCCGGAGGAGGTGGCCGGTGTCATGCGGGCTCAGGACGCGCTCGGCGTGCCCGAATCGGCGCTGATCGTCGCCAACCCCGTCCCCGAGGAGGAGCAGCTCGATCCCGCCCTGCACGCGCGTGTGCTGGAGGATGCGCTGCACGCGTGCGAGGAGGAGGGCGTCACCGGGCAGGCCGTGACGCCGTTCCTGCTCGACTACCTGGTCCGGCACACGGACGGAGCCTCGCTGAGCGCCAACCTGGCGGCGGTCCGGGGCAACGTACGCCTGGCGGCACGGATCGCGGCGGCGTGGTCCCGGGGGTGACGGAGGGCCGAACGGCACCGGGGCCACGCCATACGGCCGGCCAAGCAGTGACGGCGGGGCGGGACCGGGCGCTGCTGGTCGTCGGGGACGTGGTCACCGATGTCGTCGCCCGGCACCAGGGGCCGCTCGCGGGTGGTACGGACACGGCCGCCGTGATCCGGACGGTGCCCGGCGGCGCGGGCGCCAACGTGGCCTGCTGGGCCGCTCACGCGGGCTGTGCGGACGTGCGGCTGCTGGGGCGGGTCGGCACGGACGCGGCGGCGTGGCACGAGCGGGAGCTGGTCGCGGCCGGGGTGCGGCCGCGGCTGGTGGTCGACCCGCGGGCGGCGACCGGGACGGTGATCTGTCTCGTCGACACCGGCGCTTCGGCCGAGCGCACGTTTCTGACGGACAGCGGCGCGTCCCTGCGGCTGGAACCCGCCGACTGGTCGGACGCCTCGCTGGACGGGGTCGCCCGGCTGCATCTGTCGGGCTACCTGCTGTTCTCCGAGCCGAGCCGGGCCCTTGCCGCGGTGGCGCTGGCGGCGGCACGTGCGCGTGGCGTGCCGGTGAGTCTTGATCCCGCATCTGCGGGCTTCCTCCGGGAGCTGGGGGTGGACCGCTTCATGGCGTTCGCCGAGGGGCTGGACGTTCTGCTGCCCAGCCGTGACGAGGCGTACCTGCTGACGGGACTGCCGGATCCGGCGGACGCGGCGGCCAAGCTGAGCCGCCACGTCCCGCTGGTGGTGGCCAAGCTGGGCGCGGAGGGCGCGCTGGTGGCCCGGTCCGGCACCGTACTCACCCGGGTGCCGCCCGCGTCGGCGACGCCCCGGGACACCACGGGTGCCGGCGATGCCTTCACCGGTGCGTTCCTGGCCGCTCTCGTCGGGGGCGCGGATCCCGAGGCCGCGGTGGCGCGGGGATGCCGGGCGGGAGCGCTGGCGGTGGAAGGCGTGGGCGGCAGGCCTCCGGTGCCGGACTGACGACGAGGAGACCGGCTGACGACGAGGAGACCGGCTGACGGCGAGACGCCCGGCCCGGCGCGCCGGTGTCCGGCCCCCGTCCGCCGGTCACCTCACGCCTTGCGCCCCCACGCCGAGATCATCGGCGCGGTGGCCAGGTCCATGCTGCCCGCGGCGACGTTGGACAGATGCCGGTCGATGTCCTCGTCGGTGGCCAGGCCCGCGGCGACGAGCTGGTCACGGATCTGCCGTACGGTGGCGGACTCCAGCTCGGCGCAGGCCGGCGAGGTGACGGGGAAGTACGCGTCGGCCTCCACCTGACGCAGTCCGGCCTCGCGGAGCAGGCGCGGCAGCTTGCGGCCGTAGGACAGGTCGGCACCGCGGTCGGCGAGCAGCTTGCGGAAGCCCTGCCGGAGCCGGTTGGCGAGCTGCTGCTCAGGGCCGTGCTCATCGGGGCAGATCAGTGGCTGAAGGGCGGGGTCGGCGTCCTCGACGAGAAGGCGTCCGCCGGGCCGCAGTGCCGCGACCATCGACCGCAACGCCCTTTCGCGGTCGGGCACATGGACGAGGACGAGCCGGGCGTGCACGAGGTCGAACCCCTCCCCCGGCGGCTCCTCGGTGCCGACGTCGTGGACGCGCACCTCGACGGGCGGGCGGCCGGCCGCGGCGAGGAGCGTGGTGTCGATGTCGGTCGCGACGACCTTGCCGGTCGGGCCGACCTTCTTGGCCAGCCAGGACACCACGGAGGTGCCCCCGGCGCCGAGCTCCCAGCAGCGCCAGCCGGGTCCGAGGCCGAGGCTCTCCAGGCGCCGGAAGGTGGTGGGGTCGAAGAGGGTGGCGAAGGCGTCGAAGCGCCGGCCCGCCTCGGTCTGTCGGTTGTCGAGGAGATACCCGTCGGTTCGCGTCATGTCATGATCCTCCCAGTTGCGCCGCTTGTCCGGAACTGTCGACGCTCCGGTACGCCGGGACGGCCCGGCGGGGAATGCCTTGTCCACAGCCGGGAACAAAGCGGAATCACCTGTTCCCACAGGCTTACCCGCACCTCACGTCGACCTGGCAGACTTTCCCGCCAAGGCGCGGCAGCACGGCGCGAGGAGAGCCACGCAAGGAGAGCCAGATGTCGATGGCAGGGAATCTGCGGAAGGTCCGCGACCTGGGCAGGGTCAGCGGCCTGCGCAAAGTGGCGCGGCTGACCCGGCGGCGGCCGCGGGTCGACCTGAGCCACCCCGCCCGGTCACCGCTCGGCTCGTCGGTGGTCAACTGCGTGTCGTACCGGGACGGGGTCCGGGTCCCGGGAGGCAGCGATCTGGTGGACACCGTGGAGAGGGTGCGCAAGCACGGTGACGGATTCGTGTGGCTGGGCCTGCACGAGCCGACGGACCTCGAGTTCGCGGGCATCGCCGAGCTGTTCGACCTGCACCCGCTAGCGGTGGAGGACGCGGTCGAGGCCCATCAGCGCCCGAAGCTGGAGCGGTACGGCGAGACGCTGTTCGCGGTGTTCAAGACGGTCTGCTACGTCGAGCACGAACAGCTCACGGCGACCAGCGAGGTCGTGAACACCGGCGAGATCATGGTGTTCGTCGGCCAGGACTTCGTGATCACGGTGCGGCACGGCCGGCACGGCTCACTGGGTCCGCTGCGCGAGGAGCTGGAGTCGGACCCGCAGCAGCTCGTCAAGGGGCCGGCGGCGGTCCTGCACGCGATCGCGGACCATGTGGTCGACGACTATCTGAATGTCACGGACGCGGTGCAGGCCGACATCGACCAGGTCGAGATGGATGTGTTCGCGGAGAACGGCGCGCGGGCCGACCCCGGGCGGATCTACCAGCTCAAGCGTGAACTCCTTGAGCTGAAGCGGGCCGTGGTGCCGCTCGCCCGCCCCGTCGAGGATCTGGCCACCCGGCCGATACGGGTGGTCGCCCCGGAGATACAGGCCTACTTCAGGGACGTCCTCGACCATCTGATGCGGGCCAAGGAACAGATCGCGGCCTTCGACGAACTGCTCAACTCGATCCTGCAGGCGCACCTGGCGCAGGTGACGGTCGCGCAGAACGAGGACATGCGGAAGATCACGGCCTGGGCCGCGGTGATCGCCGTGCCGACGATGGTGTGCGGGGTCTACGGCATGAACTTCGAGCACATGCCGGAGCTGCACTGGCGGTTCGGCTATCCGTTGGTCATCGTCGTCATATCCGTGGCCTGCCTGGTGCTGTACCGGGGATTCCGGCGCAACGGCTGGCTCTGAGCGGCACGGGGCGGTCCCGCGGCCGTGCGGGCGTGAGGTCAGTGGGCGCTCGGGGCGGTCCTTGCGTAGACGCTCTCGGCGAAGGCGGCGATCTGGCCCTCGTCCAGGCTCCGGGCGAGATCGGCCTCGCTGATCATGCCGACGAGACGCTTGTTGTCGATGACGGGGAGCCGGCGGATCTGGTGCTCCTTCATCTCCCGGAGCACGTCGCGCACGTCGGCGCTCGCCTCGATCCAGCGGGGCGTGCCCTGCGCCAGCTCGCCCGCGGTGACCTTGGCCGGGTCGTGTCCGAGGGCCACGCAGCCGACGACTATGTCGCGGTCGGTCAGGATGCCGCAGAGCCGTTCGTTCTGGTCACTGATGGGAAGGGCGCCGACGCCCAGTTCGCGCATCAACTGGGCGGCGCGGTCCAGGGTTTCATGGGCGGGGATCCACTGGGCGCCCCGGTGCATGATGTCTCCGGCGGTGGTCATGGTGTACCTCCCGATGCCGGACGGGCCGGCGCGGCGCGGGACGCACCGCAGGTCCCGGCGCCCTTCATTGTTGCGCGCCCGGCCCGGTGGCCGCACCTCAGACCGAGAAGGCCACGATCCTCCGCGGGACGATCCTGACGATCACGCGGACCTCGTCGTCCTTCTCGGCGGGCGGGTCGATGCCCAGGTACTTGTGCGAGAGCTCGTTCGGGAGCCGCTTGCCCTCGTCCGGGAGGATCTCGGCGGTGCCGCGGATCTCGGCCGACGCATAGGGGTTGGCCAGGTCGAAGACCGACAGGCTGATGCGCGGGTCACGGCGGAGGTTGCGCACCTTCTGGCGGTTGTCGACGGAGGAGAAGAGCACGGTGTCGCCCTCGCGTTTGACCCACACCACGGAGTTGTGCGGGGCGCCGTCGGGGCCGAGGGTGGCGACGCTGGCGAAGTTCTTGCCGTCGAGGAGGGCACGGACGGAGTCGCCGAAGGAAACGGAGTCGTCGGAGGAAACGGGATCGCTCGAGGAGATCGTCATGGCACCAGCGTAATTAAATGCATGCGCATATAAAAGCGGTTTCGGGGATCGTTGGCCCGTCGGATCAGCCGTTCCACGCCGGATGGCGGGGGTCGTCGGCCCGCACCAGAACGTCTGCCGTCGCGGCGGGGTCGATCTCGTCCGCGTAGCGCTCGAAGGCGGGCAGGGTCCAGTGCTCGGCCTCGGGTGTGCGGCGGCGCAGGGCGCCCGGCGAGAGGAGGAGATGAACGCTCAGATCGAAGGGGAACCAGTGCCGCAGAAGGAGGGGGCCATGCAGCAACAGGATTCCACTGGGCGGGAGTTGGACGTAGGAACTGCGGGTGGCCCGGTCGGTGGCCGGGTCCCACAGGTCGGGCAGGACACGGCCGTCCCCGCCGGGTTCGAGCGGCCCGAAGACCTCGCGCCACAGGGCGGCGGTGTCGAACCAGCCGCTGTAGTACGACTCCACGTCCCGGCGGCCGTGCTCCAGCCGGAGCGAGGCCGGGCGCAGAAAGCCCTCGGCACCCACGACGAGCGAGGGCCGACCGCGCACACGCAGTGCCTCCGCGACACGCTCCGCGAGGTCGCCCGGGCGGGCCGCCGGCGCGCCGTCGAAGGCGACACGCGGCCGGGCGCCGCCGTCGGCGGGCTTCAGGTCCAGCAGCCGCTCGGCCAGCAGCTCGCCGAGCCTGTCCCAGGTGATCGCTTCGATTCGCACAGTCGCCATGATGCCGGGTGGCCGCGGATTCGCCGGTGGGCGGGGATCGGGAGAGCCGGCCGTGCGGCGAGAGCGGATGCGCGGCCGCACCCGATCCACGGGAATTCCCGGGCCGCGCAGGGAAGGAACCGGTTATGGCGCGCCTCGCAACTCACCCGTACCGCAGTGGACTTCTCGTCGTCCAGCCGCTCCGGCGCAAGCAGTGCGCCGCCTGCCGTCGCGGGCCGTTGTCGCTGCTCGTGCTGGAGGACGGCGCACCGCGCTGCCTCGACTGCGCCGACCTCGGGCATCTGGTGTTCCTGCCGCGCGGTGACACGGCGCTGACCCGCAGGTCGCGGGAGGAGAGCGGGCTGTCGGCGGTGGTGGTGCGGTTCAACCGGCGCAAGGGCCGCTACGAGCGGCAGGGCGTTCTCGTGGAGGAGGCGGCCCTGGCCCGGGCCGAGGAGCGGTGCCTGGCCGACGCGGAGGCCCGGCGGCGCCGCCGGGCACGGGACGCACGGCGCAGGGCGGCGGAGGACGCGCGGTTCGCGGAGGCGTTCGCGGCGGAGATCCTGCGGCTGTATCCCGGCTGCCCGGCCGACCGGGCCCGGGCGATGGCCGGGCACGCCTCGGCGCGGGGCAGTGGCCGGGTCGGGCGCAGTGCGGCGGGACGGGCGCTGTCCGAGGGCGCGGTGATCTCGGCGGTCGTGGCGTCCGTACGGCACGTGGACACGCCGTACGACCAGCTGCTGATGAGCGGGGTGGCCCGGCACGAGGCGCGGCGGCGGATCGCCGCGGGAGTGGAGACGGTACTGCGGGGGTGGCGGGGCGCAGGAGCGGAGGACGTGGGCTGAGAGCCAAGGACCGGGGACTGCCGCGAACTGGAGCTTCCACGGACCGGAGACTTCCGCGGAGCGGATACCTCTTTCTGGACGCACGCGTATGTCACTGCGTCTCTCAGCCATGGGAACCGTTCCCGGGTGGGAATTCACTTGAGGTGATGACGGTGCCGGGCGTGGCCCGGCTCGGAGGTGGGAGTGGGCGTTGATCGTGATCGACGGGCCGTTTTTCGTACTGATCCTGTTGGGCGTTCTCGGGACCGGGCTGGTCGCCGGAGTCTTCTGCGGGTTCTCGACATTCGTGATGAGGGGGCTGGCCTCGCTGCCGCCCGCGCAGGGCGTCGCCGCGATGAACGCGATCAACGTGGCCGCCGTGACACCCGCTTTCATGCTGGTGTTCGCCGGGTCGGCGGTGCTGTGCGCGATGATCGCGGTGGTGACGTTCGTGCTGTGGCCGGACGAGGGGAAGGTGGAGCTGCTGCTGGGCAGCGCGCTGTATCTGTTCGGCTCGTTCGGGCTGACCGTGATGGCGAACGTGCCCCGCAATGACGCCCTGCTCAAGCTGGACCCCGGCACCCCTGAGGCCGCCGCGTACTGGCCGACGTATGTGCGCGAGTGGACCGCGTGGAACCACGTGCGGACAGCGGCCTCGGCCGCCGCCGCGGTGGTGTATGTGCTGGCACTCACCTGAGGACGGCCTCGGAGACGGCCCGCCCCCGTCTGGCCCACGCCTGAGAAAGGCCCCGCAGAAAGCGCTGTCCACCACTCTGCGCGTATGGCCGGGGGGACGTATCGTGGCCGAAAGAGTGCGCCCGATGCCGCACGGCCCGTCGTATGTGCACGCAAGGAAGACGACCATGGCCGATCCCAAGGGTTTCATGACCACACCGCGCCAGGAGTGGCCGCGCAGGCCCGTCGAGGAGCGGGTCAGGGACTGGGACGAGGTCTACGTCCCGGGGGCGCTGCTGCCCATCATCAGCAAGCAGGCCGACCGCTGCATGGACTGCGGTGTCCCGTTCTGCCACAGCGCCTGCCCGCTGGGCAATCTGATCCCCGAGTGGAACGACCTGGTGTCGCGGGAGGACTGGCGGGCGGCCAGTGACCGGCTGCACGCCACGAACAACTTCCCCGAGTTCACGGGGCGATTGTGTCCGGCGCCGTGCGAGGCGGGATGCGTGCTCGCGATCAACCAGCCGGCCGTCACCATCAAGAACGTCGAGTGCGCGATCGGCGACCGGGCGTGGGAGCAGGGGTTCGTGCCGCCCAGGCCGCCGGACCGGCTGTCCGGGCGGACGGTCGCGGTGATCGGATCGGGGCCCACAGGACTGGCCGCGGCCCAGCAGTTGACCCGGGCCGGACACACCGTCGCCGTGTACGAGAGGGACGACCGGCTCGGCGGGCTGATGCGGTACGGCATCCCCGAGTTCAAGATGGAGAAGCGGCATCTGGAGCGACGGCTGGAGCAGATGCGCGCCGAGGGCACCAAGTTCCGTACGTCGACGGCGATCGGACGGGACATCGGGGCGGCCGAGCTGAGATCGCGCTACGACGCCGTCGTCATCGCCACGGGGGCCACCGCCTGGCGCGAGCTGGCCGTGCCGGGGCGCGAACTCACCGGGATACACCAGGCGATGGAGTATCTGCCGCTGTCCAACCGGGTGTGCGAGGGGGACCTGGAGGCCTCGCCGATGTCCGCCGCCGGCAAGCACGTCGTCATCGTGGGCGGCGGCGACACCGGGGCGGACTGTCTGGGGACCGCGGTGCGGGAGGGTGCCGCGTCCGTGACCCAGCTGGACATCTACGCCCAGCCGGGTGCCGAGCGGGACGAGGATGTCGAGCCCTGGCCGACGTATCCGAAGATCTACCGGCTGTCGGCCGCGCACGAGGAGGCGCGCGATCTGGGGACGGCGCCCGCGGCGGACGCCGACGCGCGGCTGTTCGCGGCGTCGACGCTCCACTTCACCGGGGACGGGACGGGACATGTGCGGTCGCTGCACCTGGTCGAGGTGGATGCCACGCGGCAGCCCGTGCCGGGCACCGGGCGGACGCTCCCCGTCGACCTCGTACTGCTCGCCCTCGGCTTCTCCGGGCCCGACCGGGAGGACGGGCTCATCGACCAGCTGGGGCTGGAGTTGGAGCCCCGCGGCACGCTCGCCCGGGACGCCGACTTCGCGACCAACGTCCCGGGCGTGTTCGCCGCCGGGGACGCCGCGCGCGGGCAGTCGCTGATCGTGTGGGCGATCGCGGAGGGGCGGGCGGTCGCGGCCGCGGTCGACCACTATCTGACGGGCAGCTCTCGGCTGCCGACGCCGATATCGCCGTACGACCGTCCCATGCACGTGTAGCCGGGCCACGCACCCGCCGCCCAACCCCCCTTGCTCGCGCCCCTGTTTGCACGTCGGCTAGCGGCGCTCGTCCGTCCCCGCCACCTTCGCCGTCGACAGGGCCACCCTGTTCCAGGTGTTGATGGTGAGGATCAGGGCGATGACCTGGGCCAGTTCCTCCTCGGTGAAGCGGGCGGCGGCCTCGGCGTAGACGTCGTCCGGGACGCCGGCGTCGGCCACCAGGGTCACCGCCTCGGTCAGAGCGAGCGCGGCCTGCTCCTTCTCGGTGAAGAAGTGCCGGGCCTCGCGCCACACGGCGACCATGTGCAGCCGGTCCTCGCTCTCGCCGGCCTTGCGGGCGTCGTTGGTGTGCATGTGCAGGCAGTACGCGCAGTGGTTGAGGTGCGAGGCGCGGATCTGGATCAGCTCGACGAGAGCCGGGTCGAGGCCTGCGCGGGCGGCGGCGTCGAAGCCGACGAGGGCGCGGAAGACCTTCGGTGCGGCCTTGGCGAAGTCGAGGCGGGTCCGCTCGGCCACGGCGGTGGCGATGTCGGAGGCGGCGTGGGAGGAGGCGTCGGTCGTGCTCGTCGTGTCGATCGTGTTCGTTGTCATGTCCTTCAACCTACGGTCCGGAAAGACCCTCTGTAGGGTGCATTTTCATGACGGAATCGTGGGTCAATTCGGCGGAGCGGATCGGTGCCGACCTGCATCTGGAGCTGTCCGGGCCGGGCGGGCGGCGGGCCGCGTTGATCCGGGCACTGCGCGAAGCCGTGCGCAGCGGGCGGCTGGCCGCCGGCACCCGCCTGCCGCCGTACCGCTCGCTCGCGGCCGACCTCGGCGTGGCCCGCAACACGGTCGCCGACGCGTATGCGGAGCTCGTCGCGGAGGGCTGGCTGACCGCCCGGCAGGGTTCCGGCACCCGGGTCGCCGAGCGGGCCGAGCCGCTGCGACACGCCGTACGCGTGCCCAGAAAGGCACCTCCACGCGCGCGTGGGCCGCGGCACGACCTCAGACAGGGCACTCCGGACGCGTCGGCGTTCCCGAGGACGGCCTGGGCGGCGTCGTACCGGCGGGCGCTCCAGGCGGCACCCACCGAGGCGTTCGGGCCCGGCGACCCCGCCGGGCGGCTCGAACTGCGGGAGGCCCTCACGGAGTACCTGGCACGCGCGCGTGGCGTGCGCACCGAGCCCGGCAGGATCGTGATCTGCTCCGGTTTCGCGCATGCGCTGCGGCTCCTGTTCGGACAGCGCGGGCAGGGCAGCCCGGGCGGCAGAGTGCTGCGCGGCCCGCTTGCCGTGGAGGCGTACGGGCTGGGGTTCCACCGCGACCTGCTGACGGCGGCCGGTGTGCGGACGGTGCCGCTTCCGCTGGACGAGCACGGCGCGCGGGTGGACCGGCTGGGGCGTGAGCGGGCCGTACTGCTCACACCCGCGCACCAGTTCCCCACCGGCGGCCCGCTGCACGCCGAGCGCCGTGCCGCGGTGATCGACTGGGCACGCGCGCGTGGTGCGGTGGTGCTGGAGGACGACTACGACGGGGAGTTCCGCTACGACCGCAAGCCGGTCGGGGCGGTCCAGGGCCTCGACCCCGAGCGGGTGATCCACATCGGCTCGGTCAGCAAGAGCCTGTCGCCCGCGCTGCGGCTGGGGTGGATGGTCCTGCCGGAGCGGTACGTCGACGCCGTGCTGGCGGCCAAGGGCGAGCGCGAGGCGTGGGCGAGCGTCCTGGACCAGCTGGCCCTCGCGGACTTCGTGGTCTCCGGGTCGTACGACCGTCATGTGCGACGCATGCGGCAGCGCTACCGGCGCCGCCGTGACCGGCTGGTCGAGGCGCTCGCCGAACGGGCACCCCACGTCGAGGTCACCGGCGTCGCGGCCGGGCTGCACGCGGTGCTGCGGCTGCCTCCCGGCACCGAGCGGTCCGCCGTCAAGGCTGCCGCCTGGCACGGCATCGCCCTCGACGGGCTGGCCGGGTTCCGGCACCCGGCGGCCGAGGAGCGGGCGGCCGACGGACTGGTGGTCGGGTACGCGACGCCCTCGGAACACGCCTACGGAGCGGCGTTGGAGGCACTGTGCGCCGTGCTGCCGCCCGGATGACGATCCGGGGACCGAACTACCCCTTCCGCCCCACCGCCCCGTACCCCGGAATCACCCCGTCGTCCTGTCCGGGCACCGGTTCACCCAGTTCGGGGTGCCACTTGTGCACGATCTCAACGCCCGGTTCCACCAGTTCCAGCCCGTCGAAGAAGCGGGTGAACTGCTCGCGGGAGCGCAGTGCCAGGGTCACGCCCGCCGCCTTGAGCTTGGCGGTGGCCGCCGCCGACTCCTCCGGGGTGAAGTCGGCGGTGGCGTGAGTCATCACCAGGTGGCTGCCGGGGGCCAGTTCGGACAGCAGCCGCCGGACCAGCTCATGGGCGCCGTCCTCGTCCGGGACGAAGTGAAGGAGGGCGACGAGCGAGAGCGCGACCGGCCGGCCGAAATCCAGGGTCTGCTTGGCCCCCTCGACGATGGCGGCCGGATCGCGCACGTCGGCCTGCAGATACTCGGTCGCGCCCTCGGGTGTGCTGCGCAGCAGGGCAGCCGCGTGGGCCAGCACGATCGGGTCGTTGTCGCAGTAGACGACGCGGGCGTCGGGCGCGACCGACTGGGCGATCTGGTGCAGGTTGGGCTCGGTCGGTATGCCGGTGCCGATGTCCAGGAACTGGCGCACCCCGTTCCGGGCCAGCCAGCGCGTGGCGCGGTGCATGAACGCGCGGTTGACCCGGGCCATCACCGGCACCCGGGGGTCGAGGGCCAGCATCTGCCGGCCCATCTCCTCGTCGACGGGGTAGTTGTCCTTGCCGCCGAGGTACCAGTCGTACATGCGTGCGGGGTGCGGCCTGCTGGTGTCGATCAGGCCGGCGGTCGTGGGGTCCTGCCCGGTCATGCGGCACTCCGTAAGGGTCCGACGCGGTTGGTGATCAAGTGAGTACCAGATTCAAGTCAGTACCAAGATAGGGAAGTTGAGCAACAATCAAGAACAACGGGCTGGTCATGACAGCAGGAAGTCCGCCTCCCCCGCCTTCGCGCCCTCGATGAAGGCGGTCATCTCGTCCGAGGTGTAGATCAGTGCCGGTCCGTCCGGATCGGTCGACTGACGGACGGCGATCCGGCCGTCGGCCAGCTTCATCGCCTCCAGGCAGTTGCCTCCGTTCCCGCCGCTCCACGGCTTGTGCCAGCCCTCGCTGCCCAACTCCCGTGCGGGCATGCCGTTGTAGATCCGCTCGTCGCGGTTGCGTGGCCCGGTCTGGGACTTGATGCGATCCATTCACAACTCCTTGCGGAGATCCCGGAGGATCTCCTTCGTGCGATGTGCCGTAGCGGCCTGCGCCGCCATGCGGTCCATGACCTCCAGGTGGGTCGCCACCTCGGAGCGCGCGTCCAGGTAGACGGCGCCGGTCAGGTACTCGCTGTAGACCATGTCCGGCAGTTCTGACATGGCAAATCGGAACAGCACGAAGGGCCCGTACGTGCCCGGATGCGGCCCGTTGGCGAACGGGGCGATCTGGAGCGTCACGTTGGGCAGCTTCGTGGCGTCGAGCAGCTTGTCGATCTGTGCGCGCATCACCTCCGGGCCGCCGACCGGGCGGCGCAGGGCGGTCTCGTCCATCACCGCCCAGAAGCGCGGGGCTTCGGGACGGGTGAGCAGTTCCTGGCGCTGCATGCGCAGCGCGACATGGCGCTCGATGTCCTCGGGGCTGGTCTGGCCGATGGCTCCCGACTTCAGCACCCCGCGCGCGTAGTCCTCGGTCTGCAGCAGCCCGGGCACGAAGTGCGGTTCGTAGGAGCGGATGAGGCCGGCCGCGCCCTCCAGGCTGACGTACATCGAGAACCAGCCCGGCAGGATGTCGTGGAACCGCTGCCACCAGCCCGGCTTGTTCGCCTCCTCGGCCAACTGGACGAAGAGGTCGGCCTCTTCGTCGGGGACGCCGTAGGCCTTCAGGAGCAGCTGCAGGTACGGGATCTTGAGGGCGACCTCGGCCATCTCCATACGGCGGACGGTGGCGGGGGCGACGCGGAGGATGCGGGCGGCCTCCTCGCGCTTGAGCCCGGCCCGTTCCCGCAGGTCCAGCAGGCGCCGCCCCAGGACGACCTGCCCCACCGTCGGCGCGGACCGCGGTTCGCTCACGCTCCCACCTCCACGAACGAATGCTGACAGCCCTGCGGCGCCATTCGAAGACTCATTCGAAAGATCCGACGGATCCCCGATTGATCCCAACTGGCGCCGCCCGAGGTGCTGTTGCGAGCAGTGTGCCACGGCCCTTCACCGCGTCATACAGCACTCTGCATTTTTCATAGTGACACTTGCCAAGTGTTCACGGCGGGGAGATAGTGGCAAGCGTGATTCCGTCCGCGCCTTTAGGAACAGACGCCGCCGCAGACCGTTTCGGCCTCGGCGCCAAAGCGGGAGTCGCCCCAGGCGGGGCCGCTGCCGCGCGCAGGTTCCGGTTCGAGCTGGCCGCACATCCGGGTTCTCCCGCGCAGGCGAGACGCCTCACGCGCGCCCGGCTGACCGGCTGGTCGGTCTGCGCGGACACCTGCGACACGGCGGCCCTGGTCATATCCGAGCTGGTCACCAACGCGATCGTGCACACCGCGAGCAGTCGGGTGGTGTGCGAACTGCACGACCACGACGACACGGTGCGCATAGCCGTGCGCGACGAGGGCTGCGCCCCGGGTGAGCCCCACCCGTCGCCGCAGCGGCCCGAGGAGGAGCACGGGAGGGGATTGCTCCTCGTCGACGCCGTGTGCCAGGCCTGGGGAGCCCAGGAGTACGGTCCCGGGCTGCTGGTCTGGGCCGAACTGCCGCGCCAGACCGACGCCGCCCATGACGTGGCCGAGCCGCGCAACGACCTGGGCTGGGGCGCACCACGTCCCAGACCGGGCCAGTCCAACGGCTCGGACGAGGAGGAGGCCCGCACCCGGCACCGCGTAGGGTCCCAGGCCGAGGCCCGGCGCCGTACGCTGCCGGAGTGGCCGTGAGCGGCGCCCCCGGGTCCGGACAGGTGTTCGGCCTGGACACCTTGGTCCGGCTGAGGCGCGAGCAGGCCACTTCGGGGGGCGCGACCGGACGCCTGCCACTGCCCGCGGGCATGACGGCGCCACTCGGCTGCGACGCGGTGGCCATACCGAGCCGCTTCGGGCCCCTGATCGTGCCCCGGTTGCCCCGCGTGGGATGCGTGTACGCCGACGAGGCGCACTGGTGGTGGATCGTCCCGTCCGACTCGGACTACGCCCTGCCCTGGCCCGCCCCCGCCCACTACGCCCCCGGCGCCCCGATCCCCGAGGCCGCCCGCCTTCTCAACCGGCCGGACGGCACGGTTCCGTACACCCCGCCGATCCCGCTGTATCTGACGCTGTGCCGGGTGACCGGCACGACCCCGGACTGGTCACGCCCGATCAGCGCATGAGCGGTGCGCCTGCCCGGCCGGCATGGCCGGGCACGTACGACCGACGACTCCCGGCAGGGCGCACGCCAGCGCGCTCCCGTCGCCGCGCCGCGCGCTCTGCCCCCGAAAGGCCCGCCCCGCGATAGTGGCCGTCCGTCCACGACCGGGGGAGGTCAACAGTGGGTAGGAGGCACGGCGGGCTCAAACCCGAGGTGTCCGAGTCGGAGCAACTGCTGTTCGGCGGGCCGTTGCGGTACGACATGGGATGGAACCAGCACCGGGACGCCTTCCTGGAGCTGGACTTCCGGGCCATGGTGACGCGGTTGCCCGGCATGCTGGCGTCGAGTTTCCGGCTGGCCCGGCAGGCCGACGCGCGGGCCGCGCGGACCGTACTCGCCGCCGAGGCGGGCCGGGGCGTGGCCCAGGCGGTGAGCCTGCTGGCGGTGAACAGCGTGCTGGGGCGGCTGATCGGCGTCGGCCCGATCGAGGAGCGGCTGCGCGGCGCCGCGCCCGCCTTGGTGGCCATGGCCGCGGTGATGCTCGTGGGCGCCCTGCTGCGGGCCGCGTCGACCTACGCCACCGGCCGCCTGGAGCCCAAGGTGGAGCGGGTGGCGACCGAGCTGTATCTGGAGCGCGCGGCGGCCGTGGAGCTGTCCGCGATCGAGGACCACGCCTTCCACAAGCTGCTGGACACCGCGCAGTACGGCGCCGGGTCCGCCCGCCGCATGATCATGTACGGCACGCGCGTCGTGAACGCGGTGATCTCGCTCGCCGCCGCGGCGGGCGTACTGACCGTGCTGCACCCGGCCCTGCTGCCGCTGCTGGTGACCATGACCCTGCCGAGCGCCTGGGGTGCCCTGACCAACGCCCGGCGCCGCTACGAGTCCTTCCACACCTGGGTGCAGCACGCCCGCGCCGGGCATCTGATCAGCGCCCTGCTCACCGAGCCGGAGGCCGCCCCGGAGATCCGTGTGCACGGCGTCGGCCCGTTCCTGCTGCGGCACTTCCGCGCGATGTCGGAGACGGCGGAGGCGGAGCAGGCCCGGCTGGCCCGGCTCGCGGCGCGCACGGGCCTGATCGCGGCGGCCTGGACGGGCCTGGCGACCGCCGCGACGTACGCGACCCTGGGCGCGCTGCTGTTGTCCGGGGCGATGGCGCTGTCCGTGGCCGGTACGGCGGTCATCGCCATCCGCACCGGCTCCGCGAGCCTCGACACGCTCGTCCTGGAGATCAACCAGCTGCACGAGGAAGCCCTGTTCGTGGGTGATCTGCAGCGGCTGTACGTCGAGGCGGCCGAGCGGGCGATCCCGGTCGGCGGGGAGGCGCTGCCCGAAGATCCGAGGGAGATCCGGTTCGAGAACGTCACCTTCGCCTATCCGGGTGAGGCCGCCCGGCCCGCCCTCGACAACGTCTCGCTCACCCTCCCGCTGGGCCGCATCGTGGCGCTGGTCGGCGAGAACGGCTCGGGCAAGACCACCCTGGTCAAACTGCTGGCGGGCCTCTACACGCCGGACCGGGGCCGGATCATGTGGGACGGCGTCGACGCGGCGACCGCCGACCGGCACGAGCTGGCCGAGCGCATCGCCATGGTCGCCCAGGACTTCAAGCGCTGGCCCTTCACCGCGAAGGTCAATGTCGCCGTCGGCCGTTCCGCGGCGCCCCTCACCGAGGAGCGCCTGGCCTCGTCGGTCGCCGAGGCAGGCGCTCAGGAGGTCGTCGCGGATCTGCCGCGCGGTCTGGACACCCTGCTGGCGCGGAACTTCAGTGGCGGGCACGAGCTGTCCGGCGGCCAGTGGCAGCGCCTCGGCATCGCCCGCGCCGCGTACCGGCGCGGGCGCATCCTGATCGTGGACGAGCCGACGGCGGCCCTGGACGCCAGGGCCGAGCTGGAGGTCTTCGAGAAGATCCGGGCGCTGGCGGGCAGCGGCCAGACGGTCGTGCTGATCACCCATCGACTGGCGTCGGTACGCCACGCCGATCTGGTGCATGTCCTCGAACAGGGCCACCTGGTGGAGTCCGGCACCCCCGACGAACTCCTCGCCAGCGGCGGTGTCTACGCGGAGCTGTACGGACTCCAGGCCGAACAGTTCACGGCGAAACTCCCCGCACCGAAGGCGGTTTGACCGGCACGGGTCTCTAGTCCGCGGTCTCGCCGCCGCGGACGATCACCAGGAACGCGTCCGTCGCGAGGTCCATCACGACCTCGGCGGGCAGCCCTTCCAGGCGTCGCGCGTGAGCGAACTCCTCGGCGGGCCACGAGCCTCGCGGTCCGCCGGCGGGAAAGCGTTCGAGCACTGTTCGCCCGTTCACCATCCTGCACCTCCAGAAAGCGTCGTTCTTGTAGGAGTTAACGCTCCGGAAGGGAGAAACGCCTCGCCCGGTAACGTGACTGAGACCTACTTGACACCGGCTCAACGCGGACGGTGAGGATCCGTTGACTTTCCGGCATTGCGGACACCGTCCGTGCCGGAGTCCTCTCAGTACGTCACCGGCAGCGCGAGCAGACCACGGGCCCGCAGGGAGGGGCGCCACCGGATGTCCTCGTCGGCGAGGGCGAGGTCCGGGAACCGTTCCAGCAGGGCACCCACCGCGATCTCGGTCTCGGCGCGGGCCAGTGGCGCACCCAGGCAGTAGTGGATGCCCTGCCCCAGGGCGAGATGGCCGGACGCGTCACGGCCGAGGTCGAGGCGGTCGGGGTCCGGGAAGCGGGCGGGATCGCGGTTGGCGGCGGACAGCGACACCCAGACCGTCTCGCCGGCCGGGACGGTGACACCGCCGATGGTCACGTCCTCGGTGGGAAAGCGCCTGATGCCGAACAGGGCGGGACCCTCGTAGCGGGCGAACTCCTCCACGGCGGCCGGGAGTTGCGCCGGGTCCTTGCGCAGCGCGGCGAGCTGCTCGGGGTGCCGCAGCAGGGCGAGCACCGCATTGCCGATGAGCTGGACGGTGTTCTCGTACCCGGCGAAGAGGATGAGGAAGGCGAGCGACATCAGCTCGTCCTCGGTGAGCCGGTCGCCCTCGTCGCGTACGGCGATCAGGTCGGAGAGCAGGTCATCGGCGGGTTCGGCGCGCTTGTCGGCGAGGAGCCGGGTGAGGTGGTCGAGCATGGCGACGACCGCTTCCCGGCCTGCCCCGGGCCGGGCCGGGTCGGGAGCGACCAGGGTGTCCGTCCAGACGCGGAAGTCCAGACGGTGCTCGTCCGGGATGCCGAGCAGATCGCAGATGACGGTGATGGGCAGGGGCGCCGCATAGGCGGCGACCAGGTCGATGGTGCCGTGCGGCCCGAATCCGTCCAGAAGCCGGTCGGCGGTGCGCCGGATCGGCTCGCGCAGGTGCTCGACGCGGCGCGGGGTGAAGGCCCGGGAGACCAGGCGGCGGATGCGGGTGTGGTCGGGCGGGTCCATGTTGAGGAGGTTGGCGTCCAGGGCGGGCGGCAGGGCGAACCCCTTGTACGTGCCCGCCGTGGCATGCGCCTTGTCCAGGGACAGCCGTGGGTCGCCAAGTGCCGCCCGGACGTCCTCGTAGCGGGTGACGAGCCAGGCGGGGGTGCCGTCCGGCCCGGTGATGCGGTGCACGGGCGCGCTGTCGCGAAGCCGCGCGTAGACGTCGTAGGGGTGGTCGATGAGGCCGTCCGCAAGGTCCATGGGACCCACCCTAGGGAACCGTCAGGTGTGGTATTCCTGGATGCGCTTTCCGTGGCTCCGGTCGACGAGCGCCGGCAGCCGCTCAGTCAACTCCCGCACCACCGTGGGCACATCGATGGTAAGCAGCTCGCGGTCGCGCATCAGGATCCGTCCGTCGACGACGGTGGTGCGGACGTCGCAGGACCGTGCGCTGTGCACGAGGGTGGCGGCGAGGTCGTGGACGGGCTGGGTGTGCGGTCCGGTGAGGTCGACGAGGACGATGTCGGCCCGGCGGCCGGGCGCGAGGGCGCCGACGCGGTCGCCCAGACCGACCGCCCGCGCACTCTGGAGGGTTGCGTGGTGCAGGGCTTGACGGGACGTCAGCCAGCGCGGGTCGCCCTCGGCGGACTTCTGCACCAGGGACGTGAGGGTCATCGACTCCCACACGTCGAGGGAGTTGTTGGAGGCGGCGCCGTCCGTGGCGAGTCCGACCGGGACGCCGACGGAACGCAGCGCCCGTACCGGTGTGGTGGTGGGCCAGCCGAACCTGAGGTAGCCGCGGGGCGCGGTGGCCACCGCCGTACGGCCCCGCGTGCGCTCCAGCAGGGGCAGGTCGCCTTCGACGATGCCGGTGCCGTGGGCGATGAGCAGGTCGGTGTCGAGGAGCCCGGTGCGGTCCAGGACCTCGATCGGGGTCATACCGTGCCGGGAGAGGCAGGCCTCGGTCTGGTCGCGGTTCTCGGCGGCGTGGATGTGGACGGACAGGCCGTGGGCGCGGGCGAGTTCGGCGGTGGCGGTGAGGTCGTCGTCCGTGACGGTGTAGGGGGCGTGCGGAGCGAGGGCGGTGGTGATACGGCCGTCCGCGCCGCCCCGGTGCCGCAGCGCGAACTCCAGCGACTTCTCCCTGCCTTCGGCCCCCTGCGAGGAGAAGTAGGCTTCCCCCAGATGGGCCCTGATCCCGCACTCGGCAACGACGGCGGCGACCGCGTCCATGGCGAAGTAGTGGTCGGCGAAGCAGGTGACGCCGCCCCGGATCATCTCGGCGCAGGCCAGCCGCGCGCCCAGCTCCACGTCCCGCTCGGTCAGGTTGGTCTCGACGGGCCACACGACGTCGTTGAACCACTCCTCGGTCGGCAGATCCTCGGCCAGGCCGCGCAGGGCCACCATCGGAGCGTGCGTATGACAGTTGATCAGACCGGGCATCGCGACCTGGCCGCGGGCGTCCACGCGCTCTGCGGCGGGCAGGTCGCGTACGGCCGCGGAGCCGGTCACCGCGTCGATGACCCGGTCCCGTACGACGATCGCGGCGTCCTCCCGGAACCCGATCCGTTCTTGATCGTCGTGTACCAGGGCGGTGCATCCGGTGATGATGAGATCGGCGGGCGCGGGACTCATTGCGCCAACGTACGGCAGGGGCATCGGGTCGTGTGGGCCGAAGCGCGGATCCGCGGCGCCGCCGCCGGGAGCCCCAGCCGCTGCCACCCCCGTTCCAGCTCGGCCAGCAGCTCGTCGAGGCGCTCGGTGTGGTGCTGCGTGAGCCGTCCCGTGTCGTCGAGGTGCACGGCGCACGCGGTGGTCGTGTCGACCAGCCGTTCGATGACGACCGCGACGGCGTCCGTGCCCTCGGTGTGCCGGGCGAGGGCGGGCAGTTCGGCGGCGGCGAGGGCGATGGCCGTACGGGCCTCGGACAGGGTGCGGTAGGCCTCCCGCCGCAGGGCCCATCGCTCCGTCCGGTCGTCGGACTCGCCAAGGACGTGGTCGAGGTAGTCCCGCGCGGCACTCCCGGCGGCCGCGAGCCGCGCTCGCACGCCACCACCCCGCTCCCCAGGCATCGGCAGATGCCCGACGATCAGCACGATCGCGCAGGCCAGCAGCGTCTCGCCGATCCGGCCGACGGAGGCCTGCGGCTCCCCGCCGACCATGACCAGGGCGAGGACGAGCACCGTGACGACGGCGGTCACGGCGGCGAAGTGCCGGGTGGCGACGGGGATGAGCGCCCCGCTGACGGCCACCAGCGCGACCAGCCCCTCGGGCCGGGGCAGCACGGCGGCGAAGCCCGCGAAGACGAGGGCGCCGAGCACGGTCCCCGCCGCCCGGCACAGCACCCGGGACACGAGCGGCCCGAGGTCGGGCTTGACGAGGAAGACGGCGGTGACGGGGAGCCAGTACCAGTGCTGGTGCTGCCCGTACCAGCGGGCGTGGTGCAGGGCCTGGGCGATGGCCGCGGCGGCGCCGAAGCAGAGGGCGACGCGCAGGCCGTACTCGCGTCCGCCGGTGCCGAGCGCGGCCCGGACGAGGTCCCGCGCGCGGCGACGGCGGGCGAGCACCCGGTGCTCCGCGCCCTCGGCCCGGTCGAAGGCCTCGGCGGCGCGCAGGAGGGCGTCGTCCAGGGCGCGAAGGGCGGGAGCGGACCGGGAGGGCGCGGGCAGCGGCCCGGTGCCGCGGTTGCCCCGCACGGCGGCGGCGAGGCGCCGGGGCCCTTCCACGGCCCGTTCATCCACGACCTCTCCCACCCAGGCCAGGGCGGTCGCGGCCTCGGCAAGGGGCAGCGCGGCGGCGTACTGCGCGTGCAGCCGGCGTTCGGCCGCGGAGCCGGCGTACCGCCGCAGCCGGGGCCCGGCGAGCGCGTCCTGAGCATGGTCCAGGGCGCCGGTGAGCGCGGCCCGCCGGGCGATGGCCGCCTCGGTCCCGACGGCATCCAGCAGTTCGGCGACGGCGTCGTACACCCTGGCGACGGCGTCCCGCTCCCCGTCGAACCGGTAGTCACCCGCCATCGCACCGGGCGTGGGCAGGGCCAGCCGCAGCACGATCAGCCAGCCGGCCCCGGCGAGGAAGGCGAGGGCCCGCTGCCACCCCGGCTCGGGCAGCGGCATACCGGCTCCGACGGCGGAGGCGACGAGCAGCTGCGTACCGGCACCGGAGGCGACGGGCCCGATGGCGCTCATGCCGCCGGCGAGGAATCCGAGCCCGGTCAGGACGAGGGTCAGCGGCACGGCTCCGACGTGCTGTCCGGCGTACGTCCCGACGAGCAGCCCCGCGGCCCCGGCCAGCGCGGGCACCCCGAGCCACCGGACAGCCGCCCGCCGGCTGCCGGGCCGGTCGTTGACCCCGGCGAGCATGGCGGCGATGGCGGCGACGACGCCGAAGGAGGTGCGGTCGGTGAGGACGGCGACGAGCAGCAGCGGTCCGGCGGCCAGCGCACCCCGGGTGACCGCGCTCCAGGGGACGGGCCCGCGCTGGGTGCGGAGGGCATGGGCCAGCCAGGGCGGCAGTGCGGGAACGGGGCGGGACACGGGGCTCCTGTCCGGACGAGGGCGGGGAGTGCCTTCGGGCGACGGTGGCCGAGTGATGGGCTGTGGTGTCCACGGTAGATCGTGTTCCCGGAGCAAATGGGACGATCAGGTTGCCGGGGAGTGACGGATGGCCGGAGAGCCGAGTTCTTTATGAACGCAATGCCGAACCCGGCGGGGCGAAGTTGGGTGGGCCCGGGGGCGTAGCCTGCCCCCGGGCCCGGAATGGCCGCCCATCGTCGCACGCCGGCACGCTTGAGGACCCGGGTCAGTCGTTATGTCGCCGCGTCCTGCCTTTGGACCACCGCGCATCGAGCTGCGCGGGCAGGACTTGAACCTGCATTTCGACGTGCTGGGGCCCGGGCCCGGTCGATCCGGCGATCGGCGGCGAATGCTGAGTCTGGAGCGAGAGTCTGAGATTGATCGCGGTCTGCCTCTGCCATTTGGGCTACCGCGGCACGGGATGAATGCCGCGGGGAGGACTCGAACCTCCACTGGAACCGCTTCGTCACGACAAGCTTCAGCTTCAGCTTGCGCTCCTCGCGCACCCCGGTCTCAAGGGACCGGGGATTCTTGAAGGCTACCCGAACAGGTAGCCGAACACGGCGTCACCCACCCGCTGGTCGACGACGTCGCTGCCGTTCGCCTCTTCCCGGGCGAACTTCACGGCCTGCTGCAACTTCTCGACGCGGTCGAGGAGTTCGTTGACGCGCCGGGCGGGAAGGGCGCCGGAGAACTTCACGGTGGTCCAGTACCCGACGGGAATGTCCTCGTAGTACACCTCGACCTGAGCCGGGTGCTTCTCGGTGGCCTCGGCCTTGACGTGGTTCCTGGGCACCTTCTTGGTGCGAAGCGTCCGCACGGGCTCCGTCTTCCACGCGTCGGTGGACGGATCCTGCGCCCAGGACTCGGAGGCGTCGAGGACGGGCAGCTTCCGCACGAAGGTGTTGAGATCGACGAGCTGCTTCTCCAGGAACAGCAGATAGGCCACGGGTACATCGGCGACGAGCACCCGCCCGTCCACCTTCACATCCGCCCGTGCCGTGCAGTTGGCCCAGTCCTTGGTGGCGGTCACGTCGAAGAGCCGCGTCAGCGTCGCCGCGGTCTCGCGCAGCACGTCCTCGGCCTTGACCTGCACCCGCGTGGACTCGGGCGGCAACTGCTCGCCCTCCTCGTCCTTGGGCTGGTACGTCCGCGAGATACCGGCCAGCAACGCGGGCTTCTGCAGGCCGTGGTGCGCGGACGTCAGGTCCTGGTGCGCCTTGGACTTGATGCCCTTCTCCACTGCGATGATCTGATTGAGTTTCGCCACGTCGGTGACGGTAGCAGCGGCAACTGCCCGACTTCGAAGGATTATTCGGCGCGGCCAGGGCCAAGATCGCCGCCGAGCACGCCCATGCGAACGGAGCCCCCGGCAAGCGCACGCCTGCCGGAGGCTCCGCCGTTGTCACAGCTCCACGGACTCGACGAACGCGGTCCACGCGGCGGGCTCCACGGTCAGCGCAGGCCTACTCGTGTCCTTGGAGTCACGGACGTACACCGCGCCCGAGGCGGCCGAGACTTCGACGCACTCACCGCCTTCGCCGCTGCTATAGCTGCTCTTGACCCAGGTCAGCGCTTCGACGCTCATGTCTCCCCTAGCAACTTCTCCATGAAGGCCAGCGATTCGCGCGGAGTGAGAGCATCGGCCCGCAGGATCCCGTACTGCTCCTCGAACACCCGGACCGACTTCCGCTCCGTGTAGAGGCGGCTGTCCTTGTGCGCCTCCACGTACGCGATCCTCCGCCCATCCCTCGTCTCGATCAAGGTGAACGGACCAGCCAGTCCAGCATGCTCTTCCCGCTCGGTCGGCATGACCTGGATCTCAATGTTGCGCCGTTGGCCGAGCAGGAGCATCTGCTCCAACTGGCCCCGCATCACCGACCAGCCGCCAAGTGGTCGCCGTAGAACCGACTCCTCGACGACGAAGCTGATGGTGGGCATCGGCAGCCGAGAGAAGATGTCCTGCCGAGCCAGTCGTGCCGCGACACGCTGCTCAACCGTCTCCTCGTCCAGCAACGGGCGCCGCATGCTGAACACTGCCCGCGCGTACTCCGCAGTTTGCAAGAGCCCAGGTACAGCGTGGGTGGCGTACACGTGGAGCTCAACCGCCTCGCCCTCCAACTTGGCCGCATCCCGAAAGAACGCCGGATACTGAGCCCGCCCCACCTCCTCCTTCCCCGCGCTCAACACCCCACCCGCACCCAGCACTTCATCCGCCCGGTCGATGAACCTCGGCGGCGGGATCCGCCTCCCCTGCTCGAAGGAGGCGATCGTCGACGCCGAGTACCCGGTCAGCGCCCCCAACTCCGATCGATCCAGCCCCGCCCGCTCCCGGAACAGCTTCAGTTGCCGCCCGAAGACGTGCAGCATGCCCGTGCCGGACTCGGGATCCTGCTCGTACTCCGGTCCTTGGACCTCGTCACTCATGCCGCAACTCCTCCCGCCGGGAACCGGTCACGCCCCGCATCGCGTACACGCACGCACCCGACGCGTACAGCCCGCGCACGTCAGCGCGTCACCCCTGGTCAAGATTACTCACCGTGCACAACGGTTGACCGCATGAAGTCAGCAACTCCCCCACACGAGACCGGGCAGCAACTCCAGCACCCCGCCCACGAGTTCGCCATGCGGTTCACTTCCACCCCACGCGGCGCACGCCTGGCTCGCCGTCTCGTCTCACACCGCCTGAACGACTGGGGCCACCCCTACACGACCCCGGTCAACGAGACGCTGACCCTCATCGCGGCCGAGCTCACGGCGAACGCCGTACGGCACGGTCACATCCCCGGCCGCGACTTCCACCTGCGTCTCACCCGTACAGGGAGCACACTCCGCATCGAGGTGACCGACACCAGAAGCGAGAAGCGGCCCCACCCCAGGCCCATGGCGGCCGACGCGGACGCGGAATCCGGACGCGGTCTCCTCCTGGTGGCCGCCCTGGCCAACGACTGGGGTGTCACTCCTCGCCCCACCGCCCCGGGCAAGACCGTATGGGCGGAACTGCTCGCCGGCTGACGGCATCCGCGAGCGCCGGGCGCACCGCGTGGGAGGGCAGCGCTCCCGACGCTCCCCGGGAAACTGGTATGGACCAATTGCCAAAGGCCTCGCCATGCGGCGTCGGCGCGGGCACAATGTGAGGATTGCAGGCACCCGAAGACAGAGCCCCACCCCTGATTGCTGGCCAAGCGACATCGGAATGGGGCTCCGTCAGCCGGACCCGCGCATCAGACCCCGGCCCTCAGCCGGGGTCTTGTGCTGTTACACGTGGGGCAAGATCCACTCCTTGACGATCCTGACGATCGCCAGAGCGATGCTCACCACTTGGGTCGCGACAGCGACCCTGCCCAGCACGATGCGGCGACGTCCCGGCGCCGGCTCCTGTTCCACAGCGTCTCCCCTCCTCTCCTTCTCGACACACCGGCCCACACAGGTCGTGGACGCCGCGGCTATCCGCGAACCATGGTGTGACCGTCGTCAAGGACAGGAAGAAGCTGCCATCGCACATGAGCCGACGTGTGCGGGCCGCTCCTGCGGCTCGATCCTCCTTACGCCAAAAGGGCATTGAGGCGCGTTGGCCTACCCGCAATGTAGCGCGTTGTCTAGTCCAGGTATAGGGTGCTCCCAGAAAACACCATCCGATTCGGATCCTCCGGATTGGTACACGTCAATCTGCTAGGTAGCACATAGATGGTCCCACAAAGTCAGCTCGCCCGTCGGGTCGATGTCTCGGACCTGGGCAGATGCTACTGATCCACACCTGATCGCGAGCTGGCATCCAGATGTCATGCAATCTGCTAGCTTGCAGATCGCAACTCGCAACAGGAGGTAGAGCTATCGTGAGCGCGCCAAGTGCGGCCGAGCAGCGACTCAAGCTTCGGACTGAGCTGCGCAAGGCACGCGCACGTGCCGGCCTGACGCAGCGACAGGTGGCCAGGGCGATGGAGTGGTCGCCGTCGAAGCTGCTCCGGATCGAGTCCGGCGAGGTCAGCATCTCGGTGAACGACCTCAGGCCCCTGCTGAGCACCTACGGCATCAGCGACCGTCGACAGATCGAATCCCTGCTCGATTTGGCGCGCGGCAGCCGGAAACTGCCCTTCGCCGAGTACCGGGACGTGTTCAGGAGCGAGTTCCTCCAGTTCCTGGCACTGGAGGCCTCGGCGTCGATCGGACGGTACTTCAACTCCCTCCAGTTGCCCCGACTGCTCCAGACCGAGGAGTACGCCCGAGCCATCGCCGTCGCCTACGGCAGCAGCACCACCCTCAACGAGACCGAGGAACGCATGCTGGAGGCGCAGCTCGCGCGCCAGGACCTCCTGCAGAGCGAGAGCTGCCCGGAGCTGTTCTTCATCCTCGACGAGGCCATCCTGCACCGGCAGGTAGGGGGCCGCGGCGTCATGCGAGCCCAGCTCCAGCGCCTCGCCGAGTTGTCCCAGCACCCCAAGGTCACCCTCATGGTGATCCCTTACACCGCAGGCGCCCACGCCGGCATCCAAGGACCCTTCACGCTCTTCGAGTTCGCCAGCGACGAGATGCCCGAGACCCTGTACATCGAGACTCCGCAGGGCGACACCATCGAATCCGACAAACCTGATAAAACGCGACGTTATCTCGAGCTGTTCTGGCAACTTGAGGACCTGAGCATCAGGGACCACATCGACACCCTGACCAACCGTCTCATCCAGCGCATGGACGACGGTGTCGACGACCTCGCCGCCCTGCTGGAGGAGCCGCCCGCCGCATAGCAAGTCGCCCTCGCACAGGGAACCTTGGCGCGATTCAGCCCATTCACCTTCCCAACAGCGGTTGTTACCCTGAGGAAAGGTGCTGTCCGCCTGTGCACCGGCACCACCACACCGGCGGGACGGTCCGAGGCACACGCCGGAGCCCTCCCTCAGCCACGGTTCGAGGAGGGTTCTGTGGGCGCCTCACCGGTCTGGCACAAAAGTACCCACAGCGGTTCCCTCAGCGGCGAGTGCATCGAGGTCGCGGAAGCCGCCGCCTTCGTCCTCGTCCGCGACTCGAAACGGCCCACCGGCCCCACCCTGCGGCTCTCCCTCCCCGCCTGGACCCGATTTCTCCGCCATGTCTCCGGCCCCCCTTCGCAGCAGGCCGCCTGAGGACGCGCCCTGGCGGATGCCCGTCAGGCAGAATCGACGCCGAAGGACGAGAGGGGCATTCCGGCTACGCAACGGGACGCGAGGACACATGCCGCTGGAGGACAGCACCGGCAGCCGTAGGGCGGCGCGGGAACAGCAGTCGCTGTTCAGCCGACTATCAGGACGACGTGCACCTTCCCCGACCCGGATCTCGACGGCGAAGACGCATGCTTCTCGCGGCACGGCCGCATGACACCGGGCAAGGGGCAACTGAGTACGCGGAACGCGGTCTAAGGCCGCTCCCATCGGCGGGCCGGGAAGTCGCACGGCTTGCGCGGATTCTTCGTGGGAAGCAGGCGCAGTTGCGCGGTGGGCACCTTGAACGGCTCGGCGGCGTCCGCGTCCCACAGCACGACGTCGTCCCCGGAGACCCCGAACGACAGGTAGGGGCGTCCTGGACGGAGCTCCGCTCCCTGCACGTTCAGCTGTTTCCTGGCCACCGTCGGCTGCACGCAGATCCATTCGGGCCGTACACCGAAGTAGGGCGGTGCCGCCCGGTGCGCTTTGGCGGCCGCCTTCACCGCGTCGGCGGCCTGATATGAGGAGCTGACGGCCAGAGCCGCGACAATTCCGACGACGAGGAGCTGTACCACGGCATACAGCGGAGGGTTCAGATACTCGGCCGGGCGGAGGAAGGCCGCGTGCACATGCTTCGCGATGCCCCACCCGGCCGGCACCACCAGGGCCAGACTCAGGAAACTCAGCAGTTTGCCCGCCGCCGCCACCTGCCAGATCCCCGGCACGTGGAAGTCCTCCGGGTCGAGTCCCAACGCGTTCGCGTACAGGGCGTGCAGGACCGAACCGGAGGCCACGACGAAGGACACGAGCGCCGCGAACACCAGCGGAGCCGCCCAGGCCAGCCATTCCCCCCAGCTCCACTGCCGCACCAGCAGCCAGACACCGACCGCCGTGGCCAGCAAGACGACGGAGGCAAGCAGCTGGAGCGGTGTCAGAGGATCGGCCCCAGGAGGGAGCCAGCCGAAAACCGCCGCCAGGAGCAGAGCCGCCATGGTGAGGAGGCGCAGGGCTTCCTGCATCCGCCCGCCGGAAAGGTGGACCCGGACTGCCGCGCGCACACTGGCGGCGAAGCAGCCGACTGCCAGCGTTCCCCAGAACCACGCGCCATCAGCGGTGGCGAGGCGCGCGTACGCCACGCAAAGGGCCATCGCCAGCAGCCAGGCCAACTGCTGATTCACCCAACGGTCCGCGGCCCGCTCACGTCTGCGGACGATACGGTCGTGGCCCGGCCCGTGCGCCGGACGTACATCGACGTCGCTCCGGGGTGCGGCTCCCGTCGGCAAGCCCATCCGGGCAAGCCGCCTGGCCTCCGAGGCCGTGCCGCTCACGAAGGTTCCGGTGTCGTATCGGCCCCGACGTTCGGTGAAACGCGCCTGGAGGACGGCCCAGCGCCGGCGCAGTTCCGCGATGCGGTGCCGGGGTCCCGGCGGCGGGCGCAGGGGCAGAAGGTGCGCCACGGAATGGACCCGCCACTCGGTGAACTGTTCCCGGTCCGTGTCCAGCAGGTCACAGCGCCTGACGTACATCTCGATCCGGGCGGCCTTCGCCAGCCGCTCCACCCGCCAGGCCGCGGCTCGCTCGGTTCTGCTGTTGCGTGCGCCGAACAGGCGCACTTCCACGCAGTACAGCCGCGTGTCCGGGTCCCGGGTGAGCACTCCCGCCGATATGTCCTCACCGCGTGCGAAGGAGGTGACGACCGGCCAACCGCGCTGGGCGAACTCGTTCTCGGCCGTCTCCCAGTCCCGTCGCCCCCCGCGCACCTCGACGAGTGCCAGTGCCCGCTGGTCGTACCGAACACGCACCACGTGCCTCCCCCATAGGCGTGTGCCGAACGTGGCGAGATGATCCCACGGCGACCGAGGTCCCCGATACGGTTGACTCCTCGGCCGCTTTCTCGATCCACTGCTCAACGGGTAGGCGGAGATCGAAAATTCGGATGCGGTCACCAGCCGGGCTGCGGATGATCGACAGGTTGTCCTTCGTCCACGCCAGGAGCCCGCATGATCCGGCGCGTCACCGCATCCGGTCTGTTTCCGCCGCCCACGTACTCGCATGCGTCCATAGTCGAGGCCGGTACGAAGCTCGCGTTCCTCGCCGGGGCCGTGCCCCTCGACGCGCGGGGAGAAGTGGTCGGTGTGGGGGATCCCGTGCGGCAGGCCGAGCGGGTGATCGCGAATCTGGGTGAGCAACTGAAAGCCGTGGGCAGCGACTTGGCGCATGTCGTGGCGACCGATGTGTACGTGGTGAGCAGTGACCCCTCGGTGCTCTCCGAGGTGTGGGAGGTGGTCGAGGCGTCGGGGCTGAGCGGCGGGCCACACTCGTCGACCCTGCTCGGCGTGGCCTGCCTCGGGTACACCGGGCAGCTGGTGGAGATCACGGCCACTGCCGTCATCCCCGAGGAGGCGCGCTCATGAGCGGCGAAACCGCGGTCCTTCTGCGCCGGGCGGCCGAGTCCGACGCCCTCTCCGCCGCCGACGTCTGGCTGCGCTCCTTCGCGGCCGCGCTGCCGACGGTCGGACGGCCGCGCACCGACGACGAGGTCCGCGCCTACTTCCGGGACGTGGTCGTGCCGTCGCGGGAGACCTGGGTGGCCGAGGCGGGCGGCGCGGTGGTGGGCGTGATGGTGCTCGACGAGGGCCTGCTGTCCCAGCTGTATCTCGACCCGGGCTGGCGGGGGCGCGGCCTCGGCGACCGGTTCATGGCCGTCGCCAAGGAGCGCCGTCCGCGAGGCCTCACGCTGTGGACCTTCCAGGTCAACAAGCCCGCCCATCGCTTCTACGAACGGCACGGCTTCGTCGCCGCCGAGTTCACGGACGGCAGTGACAACGAGGAGCGGGAGCCGGATGTCCGGTATGTGTGGCGGCCCTGAGGAGAGACGATGGGGGAGACGATGATCAGCAGACGCGGGCTCTTGGGCGGAGCGGCGATGGTGGGTGCCGGTGCGATGACGGGAGTGGTGACCGGTGCGGGCACGGCCGCGGCCGACGCGCCGTTGGACACCCCGTTCACCCCCGTCGCGACGCCGCATCTGGCAGAGACCGAGCGGATGGTCCAGTACCAGCGGCTGCTGGCGGCCGGGTATCTGACGGAGGGCCTCGCCGGGCACTGGCCGCTGGACGGTTCCGCGGGCGACCGCAGCGGACGGGAACACCCCGTCACACTCGGCCCGGGCGCGACCTGGACGACACTGCGGTCCGGCGGCGAGCTGAGCCTGGACGGCACCTCCGGGGCGTACGCGGCCACCGGCTCCGTCCTCGACACCACAGCCCCGTTCACGGTCTCGGCGTGGGTACGCCTGTCCGACGACCCCGCCGGTCCGGCCGATCTGACCAGCATGTACACCGCCGTCAGCCAGGACGGCAGCTCCGCCAGCCGCTTCCTGCTCCAGTACGACAACACGGCCGGGACATGGGCGTTCAAGGTGCGCAGCGAGGACCAGAGCACCAAGGTGTCCGCCGTCTCCACCACCCCGGTCACCAAGACCGGCGTCTGGACGCATCTGGCCGGCGCCTGGGACGGCACGCGCATCCATCTGTATGTGAACGGCACGCTGGAGGGCAGCGCCGACACCACGCTCGCGTGGGCCGCGACGCAGGGCTTCAACATCGGGCGGGCCCGCTGGGACGGCGCCTATGCGAACCGGTTCAAGGGAGCGGTGGACGACGTACGGGCATACTCCCGCGCGCTCACCGCCGCTGAGATCGCCCTGGTCAGCGGTCGTACGGCCCGGGAGAACAACGTCTACCTGATCGGCTCCCCCGCGACCGTCACCTGGGGCCGCCCCGACGACCTCACGAGCTGGGTGGCCCGGGCCCGCTGCTCGTCGTTCATGACCGCCGTCCTCAAGCACACCTACGGCTGGGCGAGCGACGCCTACTACCTGCAGTACTTCCAGGAGAAGGTCCCGGAGGCCGCCGACTACTGCTCGGCGTTCACCAACGGCACGGCGGGCCCCCGCTTCCAGCGCATCCGCAAGGTCACCGACCTGCGGCCGGGCGACCTGATCGCGATCGACTACAAGCCGGAGCCCGGCACCGACCCCACGACCGTCAACACCGGGCACATCGTGATGGTCCGCGAGGTCAAGGGCGTCTACACCGGCAACTCGACCGTCAACAACGAGACGCAGTACGCCGTCGAGATCCTCGACTGCACATCGGATCCGCACGGGGTCTACGGCAAGGCCAGCTACGCCCCCTACCCCGACACCCGGATGGTCGACGACGTGAACAACCTCCAGGGCGTCGGCATCGGCCACATGATGGTCTACGCCGACAACACCTCCGGCGAGTTCTCCCGCTACCGGTGGAGCGTCAACAGCGGCACGTCGTACACCCCCGACAAGCGGCCGATCGCGGCGGCCCGCATCGTCTGAGGAATCCGGGGAACCGCCTCATCGGCGGACGCACAGACGCACGGGCTCACCTGGTTTTCCGGGCCACCGGGTCACCGAGCCCCGCCGCGTCCGCCGCCGTGCGCAGCACCTCCCGCAGCATCTCCGGTGTGAGCCGGCCGGTGAAGGTGTTGCGCTGGCTGACGTGGAAGCAGCCGAAGAGATCCAGCCCTTCCGGCCCGTCCGGCCCATGGGATCCGTCCGGTCCGTCGAGCCTCACGCGGGTGCCGTGGGCGAAGGCGGGCCGCGGGCGGGGCACGGTCCAGCCCGCCTCGGCGAACGCGGGCAGGGCGGCCTGCCAGCCGAAGGCGCCGAGCACGACGACGGCCCTGAGCGTCGGCCGCAGCAGGCCCAGCTCCCGCACCAGCCAGTGCCGGCAGGTGTCGCGCTCCTTTGGGGTCGGCTTGTTGGCGGGCGGAGCGCAGTGCACGGGCGCGGTGACGCGTACGCCGTACAGCTCCAGTCCGTCACCGGCGCTGACGGACGTGGGCTGCGAAGCCAGTCCGACGTCGTACATCGCCCGGTACAGCACATCCCCGGAGCGGTCGCCGGTGAACATGCGGCCGGTGCGGTTGCCGCCGTGCGCCGCCGGGGCGAGCCCGATGATCAGCAGCCGGGCATCGGGCGGGCCGAAGCCGGGCACCGGGCGGCCCCAGTAGGTCCAGTCGGCGAAGGCGGCACGCTTGGTCCGCGCCACCTCCTCCCGCCAGGCGACCAGCCGCGGGCACGCCCGGCAGCCGGCAAGGCGCCGGTCGAGGTCGGGCAAGCCGCGGATGTCCATGCCACAACCGTATGCCTCCGCTCGGAAAACGCGTCCGGCTCACGGGGCTCCTGGAGCTAAGGTCGAGGACATGGCTTTGCAGGATGCGGACGAGAGCAAGGGCCGCGAGACCGGCGGGACCGGGACGCGGTCGGCAGGCCGCACGCCCGACACACGCCGGGGACGGGTGACCGAGCGACGCGGCTCGGCTGTGCCGAAGACGGGCGGCGACGGCAGCGACGGCGACAACACTCGTGCGCGGGCCGACGGTGGAACCCGGACCGACGCGGTGGCCCGGACCCCCGGGGCGGCCGACGCTGCCCACACCCCGGACGAAGCCGCTACCAGTACCGCCGACGCCACCGGAAACTCCGCTGTCGCCCACGCGACTGCCGTCGACCCGAAGATCGCCGCCGCGATCGCCGCCGCCGAGGCCGCCGGGCCGGCCAACGGCGGGAGCGTCCGCATCGACAGCTGGATCTGGGCCGTGCGTCTGGTCAAGACCCGCTCCCAGGGAGCGACCGCCTGCCGTGGCGGACACGTCCATGTGAACGGCGAGCGCGTCAAGCCCGCCTATTCCGTGCGCATCGGCGACGAGGTGCGCCTGCGGCACGAGGGCCGGGAGCGGGTCGTCGTCGTCAAACGTCTGATCCGCAAGCGGGTCGGCGCCCCCGTGGCAGCGCAGTGCTACATCGACAACTCCCCGCCGCCCCCGCCCCGCGAGGCCACGGCCCCCATCGGCATCCGCGACCGCGGCACCGGCCGCCCCACCAAGCGGGACCGCCGCGAGCTGGAACGGCTGCGGGGAGCGGGTGGCGCCGGCGGCTTCGGCAGTCCCGGGGGACGGCCAACTCCCGGGGGACGGCCAAATCCCGGGGGCCGTCCCAAGGAGCGGTGATCCCGCCCGCACGCCCTGGCACAGCGGTGACGCCCGCCCGGGCCCCCGAGGCCCGCCGGACGTCACCGCCTCCGTACGCGGATCACGCCCGTCGTCGCACCAGCCGCAGCAGCTCGGCGTTGTGCCCTCGACGGGCCCAGGCGATGAGGGTCAGGGGCACCATCAGGATGACCGGGGTCGCCGCGTACTGACCGTCGAACACCGTGAGCTGGACGATGAACGCGCCCACCATGAGCGCGCTCAGCGCGATGGCCGCCACCGACTGCAGGACCGGGATCAACAGGGCGACCGCCCCGGCCAGTTCGAGTACGCCGATGGTGTACATACCCGTGCTGCCCCAGCCGATCCTGTCGAACGACTCGACGGCCGAGGGGTGCGCGATGAGCTTGGGCAGTGCGCTCGCGACGGCGAAGAACAGGGCGAGCAGCACCTGTACCGTGCGCAGGGCGATCCGGGCGCGGTGGCCGTGGGCGGTCGGGGCGGAAGTGACGGAAGCGATGGTCCCGGTCATGGGTGTCTCCTGGGGGAAGCGGTCCCGGTTGCTGTCACAGAGGTAGACCGGCCCCTGTCCGAGAACTCATCGCCGTCCGCGGGACATTCGCCCGCCTTCCCGCGCTCCGGCGCCCCTATGCCGTCCGCACCGCCCGCACCCACACCCCGTCCGGTGTCAGATACTCGTCCACCTCCAGCCCCGCCTCCGCCAGCGCCTCCTCGAACTCCTCCTTGGTCAGCGGCCGGGCCCGGAACGTCTGCGTCCAGACCGCGTCCGGGAACACATACTCCGCGCGCACCGAGTTCACCCCGTCCCCGA
This sequence comes from Streptomyces sp. NPDC001406, assembly GCF_042895285.1. NCBI lineage: Bacteria > Bacillati > Actinomycetota > Actinomycetes > Kitasatosporales > Streptomycetaceae > Streptomyces > Streptomyces sp. NPDC001406. The sequence goes on along the minus strand of NZ_JBIAWG010000003.1, from coordinate 361,490 downwards.
CCGGCTCTGACGACAGCATCCGCACGGTGAAGCCGCTGGGGTCGATCCGCTCCCGCGGGAGGTTGGTGTGGTAGTCCTCGCCCTCGCGCTGGATGAGGACACAGCCTCCCTCCGCCAGGTGCCGGGCGCAGGTGCGCAGCATTCCTTGGCGCACCTCGACGTCCCCGGCGTGGACCAGGAACGACGCGAGCATCACCGCGTCGAACGTCTCGCCCAGGTCGAGGTTCTCGATGGGGCTGCATATCGTGCGCGCCCCGCGGACGCGCTCCAGCATCTCGGCGGACTCGTCCACCGCGGTGACCGTGAACCCGCGCTCCAGCAGGGGGTGGGTCATCCGTCCCACTCCGCTGCCCAGCTCCAGGATGCGCGCACCGGGCGGCACGGCCGCGGCGATGATGTCCGGCTCGTCCCGCACCGGCAGGCGTGAGTAGAGCTCCACCGCGCAGCCGTCCGGTGTGATCGCACCGGGTCCCGATCCCTCGTACCCCTCACGCATTTCAACCGTCATGCCCGAACAACGGCCCGCCTCCGCAGGCCCGTTCCCGCCCGCCGGTAGTTCACTCGTTCGAGTGTTCCTCATGGCAGCGGGAACCATCCGTGCCCGATGTACCAGTGGCCGCCCGCCCGCAGATGGTCCCCCACGGCCCGCTCCACGGACGTCCGGCGCGGCAGGTCACGCGCCGGCAGGTCCGGATCCCCGAACACGAACTGGACGGGATCGCCGTCGGCCGGCTCCGTGTCCTCCCGGCCCGCCCGGAACCGCTCCTGGAAACGGACGATGTTGGAATCCTCGGCGAGATACCGCTTCAGCTGCGGATCGAGCAGCCAGGAGTGGCAGACCGCGGCCCGAGGCCTCTCCTCGGGAAAGTACCGGGCGAAGAAGTCCCGGGCCAGCGCCACCGACCGGTCGCACGCGGCCGGGGTCAGCGGACCGTGGAAGTCGGGGATGTGCAGGTTCAGACAGGGCACACCGGGGGCCACGTCCGGTCCGGCGGCCGAGATCACCCGCGCCGTACGCTCACCGAGCCGTGCGCGCTCGAACTGCAGTCGGCCCAGCTGGTACAGCTCACCGCGGAAGTGGTGGGCCAGCCAGCGCGCCTGCCGTGGGTGCAACCCGCCCGCGCCGGACCGTCTGCGGTGGATCGTCATGTGCCGCCCCAGATCGGCGAGGGTGCGCCGGCAGACGTCGGCCGGGATGCCGCGCTCGCGGTGGTACGCGCGCGTGTGGGCAAGCCCGGCGAGGAAGACGTACACCACGAAGTACGGGCCCAGCCCGGCCGGAGCCACCGCCAGCCGCTCCTCCAGACCCGGTGCCCCGCCGGGCTCCCCCAGGTCCCGGACCAGTTCCTCGACGCACTCCGCCAGGAACCGCAGGGCGCCCGGGTCGCCGGTCACCGTGCGGCGCAGTCCGACCAATTCGTTGATGTCCTCATGGGGGACACAGAGGTCGAGGAGCAGTTCGGGCAGGTCGTCGGCGTCCGGCAGCACGGTGCGATTCCCCCCTTTGGTGAACGTCCCCTCGAAGAGTACGTTGCAAGGAGGAATGGTGATCCCGATGCGTACGGGCAGTGAGCCGGCGACCGCGCGCAGTGCTCTGCGGGCGCGGTTGTGGCTGAGCGTGTGGGGGCTGGGCTGGGCGATCTTCGGCACGGTGGTCTTCGTGCTCGTCGGGCGCCCCGGCTGGGCCGCCGCCTGCGGGGTGCTCTGGGTGGTGGCCACCGTCGACATGACCATGATCCTCAAGCACATGCGGGAGGGCCCGCACTACCAGCCGGGCCGTGATGTCCCGCCGTACGAGCCGGTGGACAGGCGTCCGCCGTTCCGTCGGCCTCCGCAGCACCGGCATCCGTGACGGGCGCACGCATGGCGGCACGGCACCGCGGCCGGCGTCGGACCGCCGTCCGCGTCAGGAATCGAACCGCGCGGCCTTCAGATACTCCGGGTTGGGGTCCAGCGCGGCCGCCAGCCGGAAGTGACGCTTGGCCTGGTCAGGGCGTCCCAGCCGCTCATAGGTGCGGGCGAGGGCGAAGTGCGCGAACGCGTTGTCCGGCTCGCGCTCCAGGACGATGGTGAACTCCAGCTCGGCGGGCCGCAGTTGGGCGGCGGCGAAGAAGGCGCGGGCACGCAGCAGCCGCGCGGCCGTGTTCTCGGGATGGGCGGCGATGACGCCGTCGAGCAGCTTCACCGCGCCCCTCGGGTCCCGTGCGTTGAGCAGTTGCTCGGCGGCACGGAAGTCGATGACATGCGTCTCCGGCGTACGTCCGGTCGAACCGCTGGTCTCGGGCACGACAAAGTCCTTCCCTTGCTGGAGGCGTTCAACGCCCGGCCGGAGGGCCGCTATTCCCGCGCGCGGCGGACCAGCTCGCTCCACACCTCGTCCACGCGCCGCTCCAGGGCTTCGAGCGGTACGTCGTTGTCGATGACGACGTCCGCGATCTCCAGGCGCTTCTCGCGCGTCGCCTGCGCCGCCATGCGCGCGCGTGCGTCCTGATCGGTCATGCCCCGCAGCCGGACGAGCCGGTCGAGCTGGGTCTCGGGGCTCGCGTCGACGACGACCACGAGGTCGTACAGCGGCGCGAGGCCGTTCTCCGCGAGGAGCGGGACGTCGTGGATCACCACCGCGTCGTCGGCCGCCGCGCTCTCCAGTTCGCGGGAGCGGGCGCCCACCAGGGGATGCACGATCGAGTTGAGGACGGCCAGCTTCTCCGGGTCGGCGAAGACGATGGAGCCCAGCCGGGGCCGGTCCAGGCTGCCGTCCGCGGCGAGCACCTCCTTGCCGAAGGCCTCGACGACCGCAGCGAGGCCCGGGGTTCCGGGCGCGACGACCTCGCGTGCGATGCGGTCGGCGTCGATCAGTACGGCACCGCGCGCGACGAGCAGCCGCGACACCTCGCTCTTGCCGGCGCCGATCCCACCGGTGAGGCCAACTTTCAGCATGAGCGGAAGCTTAGGCCCTGCCGCCGACAGGGCGCCCACCGGCCGCACCGCCTAGTTGTCGCCCTCCCGCTCCGCCAGGAACTTCTCGAATTCCCGGCCGATCTCGTCCGCCGACGGGATGTCCGCCGACTCGGCGAGCATGTTGCCGCGGCTCTCGGCGCCCGCGGCGGCGTCGTACTGGTGCTCAAGGCCCTGGACGAGGGAGGTGAGCTCCTCGTCGCCCTCCTGGATCTGCCGGTCGATCTCCGTCTGCGTGCGGTGCGCCTCCGTGCGCAGGGAGTGCGCGATGCCGGGCAGGACCAGGCCGGTCGCGGCCGTGATGGCCTCCAGGACGGTCAGCGCCGCGTCCGGGTAGCCCGAGCGGGCAATGTAGTGCGGGACGTGCGCGGCGACGCCCAGGACGTCGTGCCCGGACTCCATGAGGCGGTACTCGACGAGCGCCTCGGCGCTGCCGGGCACCTGCGCCTCGTCGAAGGGGCTGCGGTGGCCCGGGACGAGGTCGGTGCGGTTGCCGTGCGGGGTGAGGCCGACCGGGCGGGTGTGCGGGACGCCCATCGGGATGCCGTGGAAGTTGACGGAGAGCCGTACGCCGAGGCGCTCCACGATCTGCCGTACGGCGGCGGCGAAGCGCTCCCACTCCACGTCCGGCTCGGGGCCGGAGAGCACCAGGAAGGGCGCTCCCGTGGTGTCCTGGACGAGCCGTACCTCGATGGTCGGCTCCTCGTACTCGGTCCAGCGGTCCCGCTTGAAGGTGAGCAGCGGGCGGCGGGCCCGGTAGTCCACGAGCCGGTCGTGGTCGAAGCGGGCGACGACCTGGTGGGGCTGGGAGTCGAGGAGCCGCTCGACGATCTGGTCGCCGGTCTCACCCGCGTCGATGTATCCGTCGAAGTGGTAGAGCATGACAAGTCCGGCCGACTCCTGGGCGAGCGCCATGTCGACGACGGCAAGCCCCTTCGGCTCCCATGCGTACAAACCCTGCGGATCAAGCACTGTGACCGCTCCTCCTCGTGTCAGTAGTCGACAACGCGGCCCGGAACGTGGGCATTCCCGGCCACGTCCCTGATCAGGCATCTCTCACCGCGATTTCATGCACTGGTCCACCACGGCACGAGGCGCCGTGCGGCCGTCACGCGCGTGGCCGTGAACTCCCGCACGGGGACGCCGGGTTCCCCGCTCCCGGGCAGCACTGAGGGGCCGTACCCCGAAAGGTACGGCCCCTGCAGTCAACGGCTAAGCCTCAGCGGCAGCGATCAGCTCTGGCCGCCGGCCAGCTTCTCGCGCAGCGCGGCAAGCGCCTCGTCCGAGGCCAGGGCACCAGAGGTGTCCGCGCCCTCGGAGGAGTACGAGCCACCGGTCGCGGCCGGAGCCGCAGCCTCGCCGCCCTCGGCGGCAGCAGCCGCGTCGGCCTCGCGGGACTTGATGACCTGCTGCTGGTGCTGCTCGAAGCGCTGCTGCGCCTCGGCGTACTGGCGCTCCCACTCCTCGCGCTGCTTCTCGTAGCCCTCGAGCCAGTCGTTGGTCTCGGGGTCGAAGCCCTCGGGGTAGATGTAGTTGCCCTGGTCGTCGTACGACGCGGCCATGCCGTACAGCGTCGGGTCGAACTCGACCGAGGCCGGGTCGGCACCGAAGGACTCGTTGGCCTGCTTCAGCGAGAGGCTGATGCGACGACGCTCGAGGTCGATGTCGATGACCTTGACGAAGATCTCGTCGTTGACCTGGACGACCTGCTCCGGGATCTCCACGTGGCGCTCGGCCAGCTCGGAGATGTGGACCAGACCCTCGATGCCCTCGTCGACGCGGACGAACGCACCGAACGGAACCAGCTTCGTGACCTTGCCGGGCACGACCTGGCCGATCTGGTGGGTGCGGGCGAACTGCTGCCACGGGTCTTCCTGGGTCGCCTTCAGCGACAGGGAGACGCGCTCGCGGTCCATGTCGACGTCGAGGACCTCGACGGTGACCTCCTGGCCGACCTCGACGACCTCGGACGGGTGGTCGATGTGCTTCCAGGACAGCTCGGAGACGTGGACCAGACCGTCGACGCCACCCAGGTCCACGAAGGCACCGAAGTTGACGATCGAGGAGACCACACCGGAGCGGACCTGACCCTTCTGGAGGGTCGTGAGGAACGTCTGGCGGACCTCGGACTGGGTCTGCTCCAGCCAGGCACGGCGGGACAGGACCACGTTGTTGCGGTTCTTGTCCAGCTCGATGATCTTGGCCTCGAGCTCCTTGCCGACGTACGGCTGGAGGTCGCGGACGCGGCGCATCTCGACCAGGGAGGCCGGGAGGAAGCCACGGAGGCCGATGTCGAGGATGAGACCACCCTTGACGACCTCGATGACGGTACCGGTGACGATGCCGTCCTCTTCCTTGATCTTCTCGATGGTGCCCCAGGCGCGCTCGTACTGGGCACGCTTCTTCGAGAGGATCAGGCGGCCTTCCTTGTCCTCCTTCTGGAGGACGAGGGCCTCGATCTCGTCGCCGACGGCAACGACCTCGTTGGGGTCGACGTCGTGCTTGATCGAGAGCTCGCGGCTCGGAATGACACCTTCGGTCTTGTAACCGATGTCGAGCAGGACCTCGTCCCGGTCGACCTTCACGATGACGCCGTCGACGATGTCGCCGTCGTTGAAGTACTTGATCGTCTCGTCGATCGCGGCGAGGAAGGCTTCCTCGTTACCGATGTCGTTGACCGCTACCTGCGGGGTGGTGGCGGTGGTCTCGGTGCTGCTCGTCATGTGGGAAAGGGCTCCGGTACGGACATTGAAGTCGTAGGTACTGCTACGCCGGGAGCCCGTATCGCTCTGAAGAAGCCGGACAGCCAAGGAAGCGCCCCACCAGAAACTGGTGATGGCGCCTCGACAACCGAGGGGACATACAACAGATGCGAGCGCAGCCTGCTACGTCTGAGGTGCGCAGGCCCGCAGCGCAACTTGTAGCATACGGGGGCAGCCGGACAGGGTCAATGCGCGAAGGCGCACACCCGGGGCGGATCGCCGCATAACCGGCACAAGAAACGTCCCAGCAGGCCACGCAGGCCTGAGGGAACCTCCTCCGTGACACGGCCCTGAGGGTTGGACGGAAGAGTACGACGAGGGAGCCGATCATCCAAGAGCCCGAAGCGTTCGAACCCGAAGCCACCCGGCGCGACGCCGGTGCCACCGAGAGCTCCAGGGCCAATCGGGGCTGGTGGGACCGGAACGCGGACGAGTACCAGGTCGAACACGGCACGTTCCTCGGCGACGACCGTTTCGTGTGGGGCCCCGAGGGTCTCGACGAGGTGGAGGCCGAGCTGCTCGGCGCGCCGGAGGAGCTGAAGGGCAAGGACGTCCTGGAGATCGGCGCGGGCGCGGCGCAGTGCTCGCGCTGGCTGACCGCCCAGGGGGCCCGGCCGGTGGCCCTTGACCTCTCCCACCGTCAGCTCCAGCACGCACTGCGCATCGGCGGATCGTTTCCTCTGGTGTGCGCCGACGCCGGTGCGCTCCCCTTCGCCGACGCCTCCTTCGACCTGGCGTGTTCGGCCTACGGGGCGCTGCCGTTCGTGGCGGACCCGCGGCTGGTGCTGCGCGAGGTGCACCGGATACTCCGCCCGGGTGGCCGCTTCGTGTTCTCGGTGACCCATCCCGTCCGCTGGGCCTTCCCGGACGAGCCGGGGCCCGAGGGGCTGTCGGTGGCGGCCTCGTATTTCGACCGCACGCCGTACGTCGAACAGGACGACGAGGGCCGGGCGGTCTACGTAGAGCACCACAGGACGATCGGCGACCGTGTCCGGGACATCGTGGCCACGGGCTTTCGTCTGGTGGACCTGGTGGAGCCGGAGTGGCCGGCTTGGAACACCGCGGAGTGGGGCGGCTGGTCCCCGCTGCGGGGCGCCCTCATCCCCGGGACGGCGATCTTCGTGTGCGAGCGGGACTGAGATTCCGCCCGGCACACGCGCGTGAGGGCGGTTCCGGGGGCCGTACGACACTAGGGGCGTGATCCGTTACGACGCCCTGGACGCCCTGCCCGTACGTGGTGCCCTGCCCGCCCTGGACGACGCCCTGGCGGGACACGGCACCGCCGTCCTGGTCGCGCCGCCCGGCACCGGCAAGACGACCCTGGTGCCGCTGGCGCTGGCGGGGCTGCTGGGCGCGGGGCCGGCCCGGCGGGTGGTCGTGGCCGAGCCGCGGCGGATCGCGGCGCGCGCGGCCGCGCGGCGGATGGCGTGGCTGCTGGGCGAGAAGGTCGGGGAGAGCGTCGGCTACACCGTGCGCGGGGAGCGGGTCGTGGGGCGCCACGCGCGCGTGGAGGTCGTCACGACCGGTGTGCTGCTCCAGCGTCTCCAGCGGGACCAGGAGCTGACGGGTGTCGACATGGTCGTGCTCGACGAGTGCCACGAGCGGCATCTGGACGCGGACACGGTGGCGGCGTTCCTGTGGGACGTGCGGGAGACCCTGCGGCCGGAGCTGCGGCTGGTGGCCGCGTCGGCGACCACCGACGCGCAGGGGTGGGCGCGGCTGCTGGGCGGGGCGCCGGTGGTCGAGGCCTCGGGCGTGTCGTATCCCGTGGAGGTGGTGTGGGCGCCGCCGGTGCGCCCGGTACGGCCGCCGCACGGGATGCGCGTCGACCCCGCGCTGCTGTCCCACGTGGCGTCGGTGGTGCGGCGGGCGCTGGCCGAGCGGCCGGGGGACGTGCTGTGTTTTCTGCCCGGCGTGGGCGAGATCGCGCAGGTGGCCGGGCAACTGGGGGACCTGGGCGACGTCGAGGTGCTCCAGGTGCACGGGCGGGCGCCGGCGGCGGTGCAGGACGCCGTGCTGGCGCCCGGTGAGCGGCGCCGGGTGGTGCTGGCCACGTCGGTGGCGGAGTCCTCGCTGACGGTGCCCGGGGTGCGGGTGGTGGTGGACTCCGGGCTGGCGCGGGAACCGCGTGTCGATCACGCGCGCGGGCTGAGCGCGCTGACGACGGTACGGGCCTCGCAGGCGGCGGGGCGGCAGCGTGCGGGGCGGGCCGGGCGTGAGGCGCCGGGTGCGGTGTACCGGTGCTGGGCGGAGGCCGAGGATGCCCGTCTGCCCCGTTATCCGTTGCCGGAGATCAAGGTGGCCGACCTGACGGCGTTCGCGCTCCAGGCCGCCTGCTGGGGGGATCCGGACGCCTCCGGGCTGGCGCTGCTGGATCCGCCGCCGGGTGGGGCGATGGCGGCGGCGCGCTCCGCGCTGACGGCCGTGGGGGCGGTGGACTCCGCCGGGCGGGCCACGGAGCGGGGGGTTCGGCTCGCGCGGCTGGGGTTGCACCCACGGCTGGGGAGGGCGTTGCTGGACACCTCCGGCGGGGGTGCCGAGGTCGTCGCGCTGCTGAGTGAAGAGGCACCCAGGGAATACGGGGACGACCTGGCGTCGGCCTTGCGTGTCGCGCGGCGCGGTGGTGACGCCTACGCCAAGCGGTGGGCCGCTGAGGTTCGGCGGCTGCGGGCCGTCGTCTCGGAGGGGGCTTCCCACCCGCCCACCGGTCTCCCCCGGTTGCCGGTGGACGCCCGGGTCGGCACGGGAACCGGCGATCAGCAGCTCGCCGGGCTCGTCGCCGCGCTCGCCTTTCCCGAGCGGATCGCCAGGCTCGACGGCGGGTCGTACCTGATGCTCTCCGGGACGCGAGCCGAACTCGCCGACGGGTCGCCGCTGCGCGAGGTGCCCTGGATCGCCGTCGCCGCGGCGGACCGCCCGCTCGGCAAGGGGCACGCGCGCGTGCGGCTCGGGGCGGTGGTCGACGAGGAACTCGCGCGGTTCGCGGCGCGGACCCTGTACGAGGAGCGGAACGAGGTGCTTTGGACGGAGGGGGACGTGGTCGCGCGCCGGGTGGAGCGGCTGGGGGCGGTCGAGCTGGCGGTGCGGCCGCTGAAGGACGCCGACCCGGCCCTCGTACGCGACGCGCTTCTCGAAGGGCTGCGGCAGGAGGGGTTCGGGCTGCTGCGGTGGTCGGCGGAGGCGGAGGTACTGCGACAGCGGCTGGCCTTTCTGCGGCTGCGGGTCGGCGAGCCCTGGCCGGACGTGTCGGACGGTGCCCTCCACGCGCGCGTGGACGAATGGCTGGAACCCGAGTTGGGACGGGCCCGGCGGCGGGCCGACCTCGCGCGGATCGATGCCGGGGAGGCGCTCGGACGGCTGTTGCCGTGGGCCGGCGGGGACGCCGCCCGGCTCGACGAAATCGCCCCCGAGCGGATCGCCGTCCCCAGTGGGTCCAGAATCCGGATCGACTACGCGAACCCCGAGCAGCCCGTCCTCGCCGTGAAACTGCAGGAAATGTTCGGGCTGCACGAGTCGCCGCGGGTGGCCGGAATGCCGCTGCTCGTGCATCTCCTCTCCCCCGCCGGGCGGCCCGCCGCCGTCACCGCCGACCTCGCCTCCTTCTGGAGGGACGGCTACAAGGGCGTACGGGCCGAGCTGCGCGGCCGGTACCCGAAGCATCCGTGGCCGGAGGACCCGGCCACCGCCGAGCCCACCCGGCACACCAACGCCCGGCTCAGGCGCTGACCCGCTCAGGCGCTGACCGGCTCCGGTTCCGCGGTCTGTGCCGGTGCCGGGTCCGCCGGCCGGCGGCCGCGCGCCTCCAGGTACAGGGAGAGCGACAGCAGCACCAGGCCGAGGGCCAGGAAGCCCCAGGGCAGATAGGACGTGAGCAGCAGGACGACGGTGCGGTTGTGCTTGACCAGGGCCACGGTGTGCTCGATGTAGTCCTCGCGCATCTTCACGTGACCGGCGAACGCCGTCACCCGGTCGCGGCCGCCGAGCAGGGTGCCGCCGCGCAGTTCCTCCTTGTGGATCTCCTCGCCGTAGACGGGGGCGCCGGTCACGGGCTCGACCCAGAACTTGCGGACCGTGGTGTACCAGCGGGTCGTCCCGGTCCTGGCGACCGACTCGGGGGTGATGCCCTGCACGGGCATGGTCTTCGGGAAGGGCACCTTGGTCCAGGGAATGGTCTGCTCGAAGTAGTAGACGTGCACACCGCGGAAGGTCTGGGTGCCCTTGTAGTGGATGGGGTTGGTGGTGCGGGTCTGCGCGTCGAAGTACTCGTAGTCCCGTTTCTCGGTGAGGAAGGGCCACTTGAACTCGATGCCCTCCCGTTTGACCGGGTCTGCGTCGACCGTCTCGCCGGTGGCGTGGACGGGTTCCTGGGAGTGGGCGTCGAAGATGTAGCGCTCGGGGATGCGGGAGACCATCTTGCCGTCGGGGCCCTGGACATAGGACAGGCCGTCCCAGACGACCACGTCCTTCCCCGCCGTCTTCTCGATCCGGTCGGAGGCCTCCACGTTGCCCTTGAGGGTCTGCACGATGGTGACCTCGGGGACCTGCTTCGCCCGCATCGTGCCGTAGTCGAGAAGCGTGGCGTCCTTCGCCTCCAGGACCATGTCCTGGTACTGGTTCGCGGGGATCTTGGCCAGGCGCGGGAAGGCGTACCAGCGCAGCAGCGGGGACAGCGCCGTGAAGAACACGGCGAGGGCGAGCAGGATCAGACTGGTCGTGCGGCGCATCTCGGCCTCCCTCCCGGACGGGCGGTTACGGGTGTGCGGGCACCGTCGTGAGCAGTGGCTTCGGGGATGTCTTTCCCGTGGGCGCCCCCATGGCGGTGATCGCGAGGACCAGGGCGAGCGCGAGGGCGAGACCGGTCGCGGCGGCGATCAGGGCGCGCATGCGGGTCCTCCCGGCGGACGGTTCCTGATAGGTCGTCAGGTCCGGCACCGTAGCAACGGGCGGGCGAGATGAGAACACGTTGCACACACAGACGAGGGCGCCCCTTCGCCGGAGCGGAGGGGCGCCCTGTGGAGCGGGCCCGGCCTACGCCGAAGGACTGGCGGACGGGCTCGCGGAGGTGCTGGGCGACGGGCTGGGCGACGGGTCGGCCGCGGCGACCGTCAGTTCGACGGTCAGCGTGGCGCCACCGGTGGTGGTGATACGGAGCAGGAACGTGCCGGTGGTGTCGTCCGCGTACAGCTTCGGCAGCTTGATCAGGCCGTTCGCGTCCGTCTTGAGGTCCGTCAGGGTGCGCACGGCCTTGCCGTCGGCGTCCTTGAAGTAGGGGCCCTTGTCGTTCTCGGTCGCGTCGTCCGCCGACTTGACGAGGGTCGCGGTGGCCGCGACCTTGTCCGCGACGGCGCCCTTGTACGTGGCCTTCACCTCGACCTGGTCGGCGAACTCGCCGCCCGGGGTGCAGGTCAGCGCGGTGTCGCTGGTCCGGGCGAGGGTGTCGGCGGCATGCGGGGTGACCGTGGCCCTGTAGTCGGGGGCGGCGACCGAGCGGCCCACGATGGTGGCACGGACGGTGAAGTCGCCGGTCTTCTCGCCCGCCTGGAGCGCGGGCGCGACGGCCACGCCCTTGCTGTCGGTGGCGACCGTGGCGACGCTCTCACCGCCGGTGAAGGTGGTGTCCGTGTCCCCGACGATGGTGAACCGGATCCTGACCTTGCCGACGGCCTTGCCCGCCTTGGTCTCCGCGCGCGTGCTGATCTTCTTGGTGAACGCGTGCCCGGCCATCGCGGTGAGCTTGGCGGTGCCCGCGTCCTCCAAGTGGTCCACCGTGTCGGTGGGGGTCTGCGGCGTCTGCGGCGGCTTGGACGGGTCGGGGCTCGGGTTCGTGTCGCGCGTCCTGCCGGGGTTCGGCGGCGTCTCCTTGCCCGGCTTCGCGTTCTTCCCGGTGTGGTCGTCGCTGCGGCCCGAGGGCAAGGTTCCGGTGCCGTCGGGGACGGAGTGGGTGCCCTTGCGGTAGTACTCGAACCACGACAGGACCGTGTTGAGGTAGTCCTGCGAGTTGTTGTAGCTGAGGATCGCGCGGTTCATGTCCGCCTGGGCGGACAGGTCCCAGCCGTTGCGGCACAGGTAGTGGCCGGCGGCGAGTGCCGCGTCGTAGACGTTGTTGGGGTCCTTGACGCCGTCGCCGTTGCCGTCGCGGCCCGCCCAGGCCCAGGTCGACGGGATGAACTGCATGGGGCCGACGGCCTGGTCGTACTCGCTGTTGCCGTCGTACTGGCCGTGGTCGGTGTCCTTGATGAGCGCGAAGCCGTTGCCGTCGAGCTCCGGGCCGAGGATCCGGCCGAGGGTGGTGCCGTTCGCGTCGACACGGCCGCCGCGGGCCTGGCCCGACTCGACCTTGCCGATGGCGGCGAGGAGTTGCCAGGGCAGGTTGCAGCCCGGCTTCGAGCCCCGCAGCTCCGCCGCGGCCTTCTTGTAGGCGTCGAGGACGGTCGCGGGGATGCCCGACTCGGCCTCCCCCTGGGAGACGGGGGTGCCTATGGTCGACGACGGGCTGGGGTTCGGGCTGTTGAGCGGCGGAAGGTCCGTGTAGTACGGCGAGTTGCCGGTGGCGTTGGCACTGCCGTCGGCCTCCGCCTCGGGCGCCGGGCTGGTGGCGCCGGCGGCGGACTGTCTGCCGTGGTCGTCGGACGTGACACCCGGAGCCTGGGACGCGGAGAGGGCCGCGACCGCTGCCGCGGCCACGGCGGTCGTCGCCGCCCCCTTGTACAGCCGCCTGCCGAAATGCGCCGTCATGGCGTGAACCCCTCCCGTGGACGCCCGAGCGCCCGTCTCTGTCTGTCTGCTCGCCCTGTTGTGACGGTTGACCCGGAACTCTGGTTGCCCCGTTGCGCCATTCGATGCGTGCGCTGCGATGCGGTGGCGCTTTCGCGCCTGCTCCCCGGTACCGCAACCCAGGTGACCCTACGACAACTTCCTTTGCGGAGGCACCCGGTGGTGTCCGGATTTCACCCACTGTCCATGTGCCCTTGTCGTGGGTTGCCATCACCCATACTTGACGGATGTGATCACCGTTCTCGGGCCGGCCGACAACCACTCCAGGGGGACCCGTTGCCGTTCACTCTCAGCCATGCGGCCGCGGTCCTGCCCGCGGTGCGCGGGGACGGATCAGGCCGGGGGCGGCTCGTGCCCGCGGTGCTCGTCGCGGGCTCCTTCTCTCCCGACATGACCTATTACGCGGCCAGTGTCCTGTCGGGTGCGATGGAGTTCGGGGACGTCACGCACTCGTTCGCCGGTGTCTTCACCGTCGACGTGCTCATCGCCTGGGCGCTGGCGGGGCTGTGGCTGCTGGTGCGGGAGCCACTGGTGGCGCTGGCGCCGCGGGCCCGGCAGGGACGAGTGGCGGCACTGCTGCGCTGCGGGGCACCACGCGCGCGCGTGCGGCCCGCTTCGGTGGCGTGGTGGTACGTCTCCGCGGCGCTCGGCGCGCTGACGCACGTCGTGTGGGACGCGTTCACGCATCTCGACCGGTGGGGGATGCGGCTGTTCCCGGTCCTGGGCCGGGAGCTGGCGGGCACACCGCTGTACTGGTACCTGCAGTACGGCGGCTCGGCGCTGGCCGCGGTCGTGATCGCGGTGTTCCTGACGTATGCGGTACGGCGGGCGCCCTCGGGCGAGCCGGTGGGGGTGCCGCCGTTGTCGGTACGTGACCGGTGGTGGGCCGGGGCCGTGATCGGCGGCTGCGCCGTGGCCGGGGCGGCTCAGCGTGTGGCGGGCTGGTGGGAGTACCGCGGCGGGGGCTCGGCCAAGCCCTGGGAGGTGGTGCCGACGGTGTGCTTCGGGGCGGGCGCCGGCCTGGTGTTGGGGCTGCTGGTGTACGCCGCCGGGGTCAGGGTGTGGCGCCCTGTCCCGGTTGCCGCCGTTCCCGGCGGGGAGCGTGCCGAGCCGAGCCGTCCGGTCGCTCGGTGAGGGGCGCGACGAAGACGGTGATCGTGCGGGGCGGGCGCGGCCTAGGGAGCAGGGTCAGAAGCAGCGCGAGGTAGCCGCGGCCGAGGTCGGCCCACTGGCGCCAGGCCAGTGCCCGGTCCGCTCTGGAGGCCCTGGTGGTGAGCCGGTGTCCGAGGGCTGCCGCGGTCCTGCGCACGGCTGTCCTCAGGTCGGTGTGGATGCGGGCGGTGCTTGCGTCGGCCGCGAAGGCCGGGATCCGCGAGGGCGGCATGGACGGGGGCGCGACGGCGTCCGCCTGTGCCGTGGTCCGTGCCAGGGCCGTCCGGCGGTGGAGCATGCGTATACCCATGCCCGCATCCTCACCGCCGGGAGGGCCGGGGGGCGCATTGACGGGGGCCACGTGAGTGACGGGCCCCGCGGGGCCTGAGCCGGGGTGGTGCGGGTGCGGAGAGGACGTCCCCGAGGTGGGCACCCCCTCCGCCGAGCCGGGCCGACCTGCGGTCGGCGCGGCTGCGCCGGGCTCCCGCGCGCGGGGCGAAAGGCTGGCCGGCCCGGTACCGAGCCGGCCCCCGGCCGGGCGGCGCGGCTCGGGCGTAGGCCGCGGCCAGGAGCCCGACGCGGGGCGCCGCGCTCCTGGCCGCTGCGCAGACCCGAAGCCGGAGCTGGATCCGGATCCGAAGCTGGAGCCTGGGCCTGAGCCCGAGCCCGAGCCCGAGCCCGAGCCCGAGCCCGAGCCGCCGGAGGCTAGTGCGCGGCGGACTCCCAGTCCGGGCCCACGCCCACCGACACGTCCAGAGGTGCCCTCAGATGGACCGCGCCCGCCATCTCACGGCGGACGATCTCCTCCGTGGCCGCGCGCTCCCCGGGGGCGATCTCCAGCACGATTTCGTCGTGCACCTGGAGGAGCATGCGCGACTTGAGGCCCGCCTCCCGCAAAGCCCGGTCGACGTGGAGCATGGCGATCTTGACGATGTCCGCGGCCGTGCCCTGGATGGGCGCGTTGAGGGCCATCCGCTCCGCCGCCTCGCGACGCTGGCGGTTGTCGCTGTTGAGGTCGGGGAGGTAGCGCCGGCGCCCGAAGAGCGTCGCCGTGTAGCCGGTGGCCCGGGCCTCGTCGACCGCCCGCCGCAGATAGTCCCGCACACCGCCGAACCGCTCGAAGTAGGTGTCCATCAGGGCGCGGGCCTCGCCCGCCTCGATGTTCAGCTGCTGGGACAGACCGAAGGCCGACAGGCCGTACGCCAGGCCGTAGGACATCGCCTTGATCTTGCGGCGCATCTCCGCGTCGACGGCGGAGCGCTCGACCGAGAAGACCTGGGAGGCGACCGTGTTGTGCAGGTCCTCCCCGGAGGTGAACGCCTCGATCAGGCCCTCGTCCTCGGAGAGATGGGCCATCACGCGCAGTTCGATCTGGCTGTAGTCCGCGGTCATGAGGGACTCGAAGCCCTCGCCGACCACGAAGCCGCGGCGGATCGCCCGGCCCTCGTCGGTGCGGACCGGGATGTTCTGCAGGTTGGGGTCGGTGGAGGACAACCGGCCGGTCGCCGCCACCGTCTGGTTGAAGGTGGTGTGGATACGGCCGTCGGCGGCGACGGTCTTGATCAGGCCCTCGACCGTGACGCGCAGCTTCGCCTGCTCGCGGTGGCGGAGCATGATCACCGGCAGTTCGTTGTCGGTCTGGGTGGCGAGCCAGGCCAGGGCGTCGGCGTCGGTGGTGTAGCCGGTCTTGGTCTTCTTTGTCCTGGGCAGGGCCAGCTCGCCGAAGAGAACCTCCTGGAGCTGCTTGGGCGACCCCAGGTTGAACTCGTGCCCGGCCGCGGCGTGCGCCTCCTTCACGGCCTGCTGCACCGCGCCCGCGAAGGTCTGCTCCATGGCCTCCAGGTGGGCCCGGTCGGCCGCGATGCCGTGCCGCTCCATCCGGGCGAGCAGGGCGGAGGTGGGCAGCTCCATGTCGCGCAGCAGGTCCGCCGCGCCGACCTCCTGGAGCTTGCCCTCGAAGGCCTCGCCCAGGTCGAGGATCGCGCGGGCCTGGATCATCAGGGCCTCGGCCTCGGCGCCGTCGTCCACGCCGAACGCCAGCTGGCCGTCGGCCGCGGCGGCGGGGGCCAGCTCGCGGTGCAGGTACTCCAGGGACAGCGCGTCCAGGTCGAAGGAGCGGCGGCCCGGCTTGACCAGGTAGGCGGCGAGCGCGGTGTCCATGGTGACGCCCGCGACACTCCAGCCGTGCTCGGCGAGGACCCGCATGGCGCCCTTGGCGTTGTGGAAGACCTTGGGCTTCGCCGCGTCGGCCAGCCAGCCGGCGAACGCGTTCTCGTCGGCCTCGTCCAGTTCGGACGGGTCGAACCAGGCGGCCGCGCCGTCGTCCGCGGCGAGCGCGATCTCGGAGACCGAGCCGGCGCCCAGCGCCCAGGCGTCGACCGTGGCGACTCCGAGGGTCTGCGTGCCGTGCCCGGCGAGCCACGGGGCCAGCTCGCCGGTGCCGAGCACGGTGCCGTCCAGTTCCACGCCCTCGGCGGCGACGGGGGTGGTCTCGGCCTCCTCGGCACCGGGGTCGACGGCGAAGAGGCGCTCGCGCAGGGAGGGGTTCCTGATCTCCAGGGTGTCCAGGACCATCGCGACCGTCTTGCGGTCGTACGGGGCCCGCGCCAGGTCGGTGACGGCCTTGGGCAGCTCCACCGCGCGCTCCAGCTCGGTGAGCCGGCGGTTGAGCTTGACCGCCTCCAGGTGGTCGCGGAGGTTCTGCCCGGCCTTGCCCTTGACCTCCTCGACGCGCTCCACCAGCTCGGCGAAGGAACCGAACTGGTTGATCCACTTCGCGGCCGTCTTCTCGCCGACACCGGGGATGCCCGGGAGGTTGTCGGACGGGTCGCCGCGCAGCGCAGCGAAGTCGGGGTACTGGGCGGGCGTCAAGCCGTACTTCTCGAAGACCTTCTCCGGGGTGAACCGGGTCAGCTCCGAGACGCCCTTCGTCGGATACAGCACTGTCGTGTGCTCGGAGACCAGTTGGAAGGAGTCGCGGTCGCCGGTGACGATCAGCACCTCGAAGCCCTCGGCCTCGGCCTGGGTGGCGAGCGTGGCGATGACGTCGTCCGCCTCGAACCCCTCGACGGCGAAGCGCTCGGCGTGCATCGCGTCGAGGAGCTCGCCGATCAGCTCGACCTGGCCCTTGAACTCGTCCGGGGTCTTGGAGCGGTTGGCCTTGTACTCGGTGAACTCCTCCGAGCGCCACGTCTTGCGGGAGACGTCGAACGCCACCGCGAAGTGCGTGGGCGCCTCGTCGCGGAGCGTGTTGGCCAGCATCGACGCGAAGCCGTAGATCGCGTTCGTCGGCTGGCCCGTCGCGGTCGTGAAGTTCTCCGCGGGCAGCGCGAAGAACGCGCGGTAGGCCAGGGAGTGCCCGTCCATGAGCATCAGCCGCGGGCGGGCTCCGCCGGGGGGGCTGTCGGTCTTCTTCGATGCTGTCTCTGCCACGCCCCCGATCCTGCCACGTGCCACTGACAGCCGGACCCCACCCGTGCGTGCCCCGGCGGCCGGGCGGCACCCCGGCGGCACCCACACCCCGCTTCGTTGCCCCTTCCGCAACCATTGCTTCATACGCAACCATTGCCCGTGTCCTCCGCAAACCCCGGCCGCTTTGCCTGTCGGAGGTGCGTGCGAGGATCAAAGACGTAGTTCACGGGTGCCGGTGAAGGAGAGCGCAGCCATGGCAACGAAGCCACCCCAGGGTGACCCGGTTCAGGACGCGCCGCAGGTCGCCGAGCCCAAGCACGCGGCGGCCGGTCTCCCGGCGATCGGGCACACGCTGCGCATCGCCCAGCAGCAGATGGGCGTGAAGCGCACCATGCTGACGCTGCTGAGCGTCAACCAGAAGAACGGCTTCGACTGCCCGGGCTGCGCCTGGCCGGAGCCGGACCACCGGCACAAGGCGGAGTTCTGCGAGAACGGCGCGAAGGCGGTGGCCGAGGAGGCCACGCTGCGCCGGGTCACCCCGGAGTTCTTCGCCGCGCACACAGTGGCGGATCTGGCGACCCGCAGCGGCTACTGGCTGGGCCAGCAGGGCCGCCTCACCCACCCCATGTATCTCCCCGAAGGGGGCGAGCGCTACGAGCCGGTCTCCTGGGAGCGCGCCTTCGACATCGTCGCCGAGGAGATCGCCGGCCTCGCCTCCCCCGACGAGGCCGTCTTCTACACCTCGGGGCGTACGAGCAACGAGGCCGCCTTCCTCTATCAGCTGTTCGCGCGCGAGCTGGGCACCAACAACCTGCCGGACTGCTCGAACATGTGCCACGAGTCGTCCGGCTCGGCGCTGAACGAGACGATCGGCATCGGCAAGGGCAGCGTCCTGCTCGACGACCTCTACAAGGCGGACCTGATCGTCGTCGCGGGGCAGAACCCCGGCACCAACCATCCGCGCATGCTCGCCGCCCTGGAGAAGGCCAAGGCCAACGGCGCGAAGATCATCAGTGTCAATCCGCTGCCCGAGGCGGGCCTGGAGCGCTTCAAGAACCCGCAGACCCCGCAGGGCATGCTCAGGGGCGCCGCGCTGACCGATCTCTTCCTGCAGATCCGCATCGGTGGCGACCAGGCCCTCTTCCGCCTCCTCAACAAGCTGATCCTCGAGACGGACGGCGCGGTCGACGAGGACTTCGTGCGCGAACACACGCACGGGTACGAGGAGTTCGCCGAGGCCGCCCGTGCCGCGGACTGGGACGAGACGCTCGCGGCGACCGGACTCACGCGCGCGGAGATCGACGAAACGCTGCGGATGGTGCTCGCCTCGCGGCGCACCATCGTCTGCTGGGCCATGGGTCTCACGCAGCACAAGCACTCGGTGCCGACCATCCGCGAGGTCGTCAACTTCCTTCTCCTGCGCGGCAACATCGGCCGCCCGGGCGCGGGCGTGTGCCCGGTGCGCGGTCACTCGAACGTGCAGGGCGACCGCACCATGGGCATCTTCGAGCGGCCCGCCCCTGCCTTCCTGGACGCCCTGGAGAAGGAGTTCGGCTTCGCGCCGCCGCGCGAGCACGGCTTCGACGTCGTACGGGCCATCCGCGCGCTGCGCGACGGCGAGGCGAAGGTGTTCTTCGCGATGGGCGGCAACTTCGTCGCCGCGTCCCCCGACACGGAGGTCACCGAGGCGGCCATGCGGCGCGCGCGGCTGACCGTGCACGTGTCGACCAAGCTGAACCGCTCGCACGTGGTCACGGGCGCGCGTGCGCTGATCCTGCCCACCCTCGGCCGCACCGAGCGGGATCTGCAGGACTCCGGCGAGCAGTTCGTGACCGTCGAGGACTCCATGGGCATGGTGCACGCCTCGCGCGGCCGCCTGGAGCCGGCCGGTGCCCGGCTGCTGTCCGAGCCGGCCATCGTCTGCCGTCTCGCGCGCCGGGTGCTCGGCGAGGCCAGCGTGGTGCCGTGGGAGGAGTTCGAGAAGGACTACGGGACGATCCGCGACCGCATCGCGCGGGTGATCCCCGGCTTCCAGGACTTCAACGCGCGCGTGGCCCGGCCCGGCGGCTTCGCGCTGCCGCACGCCCCGCGCGACGAGCGGCGTTTCCCGACGGCCACGGGCAAGGCGAACTTCACGGCGGCGCCGGTCGAGTTCCCCGGGCTGCCCGAGGGCCGGCTGCTGCTCCAGACGCTGCGCTCGCACGACCAGTACAACACCACGATCTACGGTCTCGACGACCGTTACCGGGGCATCCGCAACGGCCGCCGGGTGGTGCTGGTCAACCCCGAGGACGCGCGGGAGCTCAAGGTCGCGGACGGGTCGTACGTGGATCTGGTGAGCGAGTGGCAGGACGGCGTGGAGCGGCGGGCACCCGGCTTCCGGGTCGTGCACTACCCGACGGCACGCGGATGTGCGGCGGCGTACTACCCGGAGACCAATGTGCTGGTGCCGCTGGACGCCACCGCGGACACCAGCAACACCCCGGCCAGCAAGTCCGTGGTGGTGCGTCTGGAACAATCGGCGACCGACTGAGCGTTTGCTCAGTCGACTGGAGCGACCGATCAGAACCACTGATCACGACGAACGGAGCCGGGTCCCATGGGTGAGCAGCAGCAGGTGAAGTTCCCGCAGGAGGTCATCGACGAGTACGCCGCGCTCGGGGTCGACCTGCCGGCGCTGTTCTCCGCGGGGCACCTCGGGACGCGGATGGGCGTGCAGATCGTCGAGGCGTCGGCGGAGCGGGTCGTCGCCACCATGCCGGTGGAGGGGAACACCCAGCCGTACGGGCTGCTGCACGGCGGCGCGTCCGCCGTGCTGGCGGAGACCCTGGGCTCGGTGGGCGCGATGCTGCACGGCGGCAGCTCCAAGATCGCGGTCGGTGTGGACCTCAACTGCACCCATCACCGCGGGGTGCGCTCCGGGCTGGTCACCGGGGTGGCCACGCCCGTGCACCGGGGGCGGTCGACGGCGACGTACGAGATCGTGATCAGCGACGAGCAGGAGCGCCGGGTGTGCAGCGCCCGGCTGACCTGTCTGCTCCGGGACGTGAAGGCGGGCGACGAGGCCCACGCCCAGACCCCTCAGGGCTGAGCCCGGCCCCGAAGGGGCCCGCCGGGCCGTTGCTCCCCGCCGTCCGTCCCTTTAGCGTCGGCACATGGAACGGCGAGGAGTCCCCCGCCCGGGGGCGACCACACTGGGGCTCGGACTGGCGCTGCTGGCGGGCGTGTTGGCGACCGGGTGCGACGGGTCCGGAGCCTCGGCCGACGGATCCGGCCGCCCCGGGGGCACTTCCCGCTCCGTCTCGGCGTCGGCGACCTCCGACGCCGAGCTGTGCGCCACGATCGTCGCGCACTGGTCGCGCAAGGTGCTCGACAGCGGTACCTACGGCGACTACCAGTCGATGGGACTGTCCAACGGGCAGTACGAGATCCTGCGGGACGTCGTGGATGCCGCGCGGACCGCGAAACGGCGTCAAGGGGCCGAGGCCGCCGACGAACTGATCGACCGTCGGGCGCGCGCGGCCTGTGCCGAGCGGTACCGCGCAGGAACCCCGAGCGGAGGTCCGTGGCGATGAGCGGCGTGGGCCCGGTCGAGCCGGGGGAAGGCACGCGCGCGTGGGACACCCACGAGGCGGAGGCCGTCCGGCCCCCCGGTCGCACGCGCGCACGTCTCGCGCCGCTGTACGCCCGCCACCGCCGGGCCGCCCTGGCCCTCGCCGCGGCCGCCGCCCTCCTCGCGGGCGGCGGCTACCTCTACGCGACCCGGCCGCGGCAACCGCCCCCGCCCGAGCCGCCGTACCCCGCGCAGGTGGTTCAGATGGCCTTCCTCGACGGCCGGCCCACCCCGCCCGGCGCCCCGCCCCGCAGTTTCAGCTTCGCGGTGTCCCTGAGCGTCCTGTCCGGGCCGCCGGTGACTGTGACCCGGGTCACCCAGCCGTACGCCGGGCTCTCGCTGACCGAGACGCCGCGCGCCCCCTTCGGTACAAAAGCGGGCCACACCCGCAAGATCACGATAACCATGCACGTGACCGAATGCGGAAAGGTTCCGAAGGACGCCGGACTGCCTTTCCTGGAGGTAACTCTACGTAATACGCGCGCAATACAGGTCCAGAGTTTCATCCTTGGCTCCCGGTACGCCCAGCACCTGTCAGAGGCCGTTCAGGTCGCCTGCGGCAACAATTCCAGGTAATCACCAAAACCCCTGAGACGCCTGAACGCAGGGGGGTGAGTCCTGCAAGTTCTCACAATGTGGACGGGGCGAATCGGCCTGAATTTCGCTGTTCCCCCCACCGTGTACCGCTGTGCGTTACCTCGTGTCATAACAAGAGCGTCACAGCATTCGTCAGACCCTCCTCGACGTTCCCCACCCGCGCTTAGAGTCACCGCCAGTCACCACGCCGTCGGATTTCTCAGTTCGACTCTGCGGGCGACTCGGCCGCTTCCACGGGGAGGCGGTCGTGCCAGGGGAAAGGACTGATCGTGCGTCAACGTTCGCTCATCGCCATCACCGCCGCACTGGCGGCGGGAGCACTCACCCTCACCGCCTGCGGTTCACGCGACAGCGGCGACAAGGGCTCGGACTCCGGCAACGGTGGCACCACGGTGGTCATCGGCGTCGACGCCCCGCTGACCGGCGACCTGTCCGCGCTCGGCCTGGGCATCAAGAATTCGGCGGACCTCGCGGCCAAACAGGCCAACAAGAAGAACTTCGTCAAGGGCGTGACCTTCAAGGTCGAGGCCCTCGACGACCAGGCGCAGCCCTCCTCGGGCCAGTCGAACGCCTCCAAGTTCGTCAGCGAGAACGACGTCCTCGGCGTCGTCGGCCCGCTGAACTCCTCCGTGGCCCAGTCGATGCAGAAGGTCTTCGACGACGCCAAGCTCGTCGAGGTCTCGCCGGCCAACACCAACCCGGCCCTGACCCAGGGCGACAACTGGCAGAAGACGAAGGCGCGGCCGTACAAGTCGTACTTCCGTACCGCGACCACGGACGCCATCCAGGGCCCGTTCGCCGCCCAGTACATCTACAACAAGGCCAAGAAGACCAAGGTCTTCGTCATCGACGACAAGAAGACCTACGGCGCCGGCCTCGCCGCCACGTTCACCTCCGAGTTCAAGAAGCTCGGCGGCAAGGTGGTCGGCACCGAGCACATCAACCCCGACACCAAGGACTTCTCCGCGGTCGCGACCAAGGTGAAGAACTCCGGGGCCGACGTGGTCTACTACGGCGGCGAGTACCCGCAGGCCGGTCCGCTCAGCAAGCAGATCAAGTCGGCCGGTGCCAAGATCCCGCTGGCCGGCGGCGACGGCATCTACGCCGACGACTTCATCAAGCTGGCGGGCACCTCCGGCACCGGCGACCTCGCCACCTCGGTCGGCGCGCCGGTCGAGACCCTGGCCTCCGCCAAGGAGTTCGTCGCCAACTACAAGGCCGGCGGCTACAGCGAGGCGTACGGCGCGTACGGCGGTTACTCCTACGACTCGACCTGGGCGATCATCGAGGCCGTGAAGAAGGTCGTCGACGACAACGGCGGCAAGCTGCCGTCCGACGCCCGCGCGAAGATCACCGCCGCGGTGCAGAACGTCTCCTTCGACGGTGTGACCGGCAAGGTCTCCTTCGACGAGTACGGTGACGCGACCAACAAGCAGCTCACCGTGTACTCCGTCGAGGGCGGGGCCTGGAAGGCCGTGGAGTCCGGCACCTACAACGGCAGCTGATCCACACCCGCACCATCGAGCCGCGCGGGGCGCTGTTCCACTGGCGCCCCGCGCGGACTCGCATCCGGCACATCCGTCGAACATCCGAAGTCTCGGAGGACATGCGGTGAACGAACTGCCGCAGCAGCTGGTCAACGGCCTGCTACTTGGATCCATGTACGGGCTGGTCGCCATCGGCTACACGATGGTCTATGGCATTGTCCAGCTCATCAACTTCGCCCACGGCGAGATATTCATGACCGGCGCCTTCGGTGCGCTCACGGTCTACGTGTACATCCTTCCCGACGGCACCAACATGTGGCTGGCCCTGCCGCTGATGCTCATCGGCGCCATCCTGGTCGCCGTCACGATCGCCGTCGGAGCGGAACGGTTCGCCTACCGCCCCCTGCGCAACGCGCCCCGCCTCGCCCCCCTGATCACCGCGATCGGCCTCTCCCTGGCCCTGCAGCAGGCGGTGTGGGCGTGGTACCCCGAGGCGAAGTCGGCCCGCACCTTCCCGAGCCTGCCGGGCGGCCCCTTCGACATCGGCAACGTCACCATCCAGAGCGGCGACATCTTCCTGCTCATCGCAGCCCCGATCAGCATGGCGTTCCTGGCCTACTTCGTGATGCGCACCCGTACCGGGCGCGGTATGCAGGCCACCGCCCAGGACCCGGACACCGCGAAGCTGATGGGCGTCAACACCGACCGCATCATCGTGGTCGCGTTCGCCCTCGGTGCCACCTTCGCCGCCGTCGGATCCGTCGCCTACGGCTTCAAGTACGGCCAGATCGACTTCCGCATGGGCTTCATCCTCGGTCTGAAGGCCTTCACCGCGGCCGTCCTCGGCGGCATCGGCAACATCTACGGCGCCATGCTCGGCGGCATCGTCCTCGGTATCGCCGAGGCCCTGTCCACCGCGTACATCTCGGACATCCCCGGCATGGACAAGTTCGGCAGCCAGTCCTGGGCAGACGTCTGGGCGTTCGTACTCCTCATCCTCGTGCTGCTGTTCAGGCCTCAGGGTCTGCTCGGCGAGCGCGTCGCGGACAGGGCGTGACACCGATGACCACACAGACCGCAGCAGAAACCCCGAGCGCCCCCGCGGCCGCTCAGTCCGGACTGATCGGCCTCCCGGCCTCCCTCGGGCGGGCCCTCGCCACCGGTGGCGGTGCCCTGACGATCGTCTCCACGTTCCTCGCCTGGACCTGGACCTCGGACTTCCCCGGTGACCTGACCGTCTACGGCTACCCGGGCGGCCTTCAGGTCCTCGTCCTCATCGGCGGCATCCTGACCACCCTGTTCGGCCTCGCCTCGTACGGCGTCAAGGGCCTCGGCCGGCTGACTCCCGGGAGTGCCGACGCCGCCCTGAAGATGTCCGCACTCGGCACCTTCGCCACCGCCTGGTACACCGTCATCGCCATCAGCGCCAAGCTGGGCGGCCTGGTGAACCTGGAGGCCGGCGGCTTCGTCGTCGCCGGTGCCACGCTGGGCGCCCTCCTCGGCGCGCTGGCCCTGCCGTTCGAGCGTCCGGCCCCCGAGCCGTCCGACCCGGACGACACCGGCATGGAGGCGTTCCGCCACAAGGCCCGCCAGAACTGGAGTGTCTTCAAGGCGGCCTTCACCGCCGAGACCCCGGCGCCGGCCCGCAACCTGCCCGGCTACGTCGAGATCCTCGTCATCGTGGCGGCCATGGCCGTCGGCCTGATCGTCTTCACCTACGGCATCGGCACCGAGTACGACCAGCTGTTCATCGGCTTCCTCATCACCGCCGGTTTCAGCTTCTCCGCCGTCGCCAAGGCCGGGCTCGTGGCCCGGGTCTCGGCGATCACCGCACGGCACCGCACGGTGACCATGGCCGGCGCCTTCGCGGCCGCCGCCGCCTTCCCCTTCACCCAGTCCAACGACCAGTACGCGACCATCGGCGTCTACATCCTGATCTTCGCCACCGTCGCGCTCGGCCTGAACATCGTCGTCGGCCTCGCCGGCCTCCTCGACCTCGGTTACGTCGCCTTCCTCGGTGTCGGCGCCTACACCGCCGCCCTGGTCTCCGGTTCGCCGTCCTCGCCGCTGCACGTGAACTGGCCGTTCTGGGCCTCGGCGCTGTGCGGCGCGGCCGTCGCCATGGTCTTCGGTGTGCTGATCGGCGCCCCGACGCTGCGTCTGCGCGGCGACTACCTCGCCATCGTGACCCTCGGCTTCGGTGAGATCTTCCGTATCACCGTCCTCAACATGGACGGCACCTCCGGTCCGGACGTCACCAACGGCTCCAACGGCATCTCCTCGATCCCGAACCTGAACATCCTCGGCTTCGACTTCGGCCAGGAGCACGTCATCCTCGGGACCACCGTCGGCCGGTTCGCGAACTACTTCCTGCTGATGCTGCTCATCACGCTCATCGTGGTCGTGGTGTTCCGGCGCAGCAGCGACTCCCGCATCGGCCGCGCCTGGATCGCCATCCGCGAGGACGAGACCGCGGCGCTCGCCATGGGCATCAACGGCTTCCGGGTCAAGCTCATCGCGTTCGCCCTGGGTGCCAGCCTGGCGGGCCTCGCCGGCTCCGTCCAGGCCCACGTCACCTACACGGTGACCCCGGAGCAGTACCAGTTCGCCCACGTCGTCCCGCCGAACTCGGCCTTCCTGCTGGCCGCGGTCGTCCTCGGCGGCATGGGCACCATCGCCGGACCGCTGGTCGGCGCGGCGCTGCTCTACCTGATCCCCGCCAAGCTCCAGTTCCTGGGCGACTACCAGCTCTTCGCCTTCGGCGTCACGCTCATGGTCCTCATGCGCTTCCGTCCGGAGGGCCTCATCCCGAACCGGCGCCGCCAGCTCGAATTCCACGAAGAGGCCGAAGCGCCCGCCGTCCTCACCAAGGCAGGGGCCTGACCACGATGACTACCGACACCACCACCAAGGACGCCGCACCCGGCGCCCCCGCCCCCGGCGAGGTCGTGCTCGACGCCCGTGGCGTCACGATGCGCTTCGGCGGCCTGACGGCCGTGCGCAATGTCGACCTCACCGTCAACAGTGGCGAGATCGTCGGCCTGATCGGCCCCAACGGCGCCGGCAAGACGACCTTCTTCAACTGCCTCACCGGCCTGTACGTCCCCACCGAGGGCGAGGTCCGCTACAAGGGCAACGTCCTGCCGCCGAAGTCCTTCAAGGTCACCGCGGCCGGCATCGCCCGTACCTTCCAGAACATCCGTCTGTTCGCCAACATGACGGTCCTGGAGAACGTCCTCGTCGGCCGCCACACCCGCACCAAGGAGGGCCTCTGGTCCGCCCTGCTGCGCGGCCCCGGCTTCCACAAGGCCGAGGCGGCCTCCCGCGAACGCGCCATGGAGCTCCTGGAGTTCGTGGGCCTGGAGAAGAAGGCCGAGCACCTGGCCCGCAACCTGCCCTACGGCGAGCAGCGCAAGCTGGAGATCGCCCGGGCGCTGGCGAGCGAGCCCGGCCTGCTGCTCCTCGACGAGCCGACCGCGGGTATGAACCCGCAGGAGACCCGGGCCACCGAGGAACTGGTCTTCGCGATCCGTGACAGGGGCATCGCCGTCCTCGTCATCGAGCACGACATGCGCTTCATCTTCAACCTCTGCGACCGCGTCGCCGTCCTGGTGCAGGGCGAGAAGCTCGTCGAGGGCGACAGCGCGACCGTGCAGGGCGACGAGCGGGTCGTCGCCGCGTATCTCGGCGAACCCTTCGAGAACGCTCCCGGCGACGAGGAGGTGGCCGAGGTCGAGGCCGCCGAGGCGCACGCCGAGACCACGACGGACGCCGCGCCCGGCAAGGAGAACGACCGATGACCGCACTGCTCGAAGTCGAGGACCTCCGGGTCGCCTACGGCAAGATCGAGGCCGTCAAGGGCATCTCCTTCAAGGTCGACGCCGGCGAGGTGGTCACCCTGATCGGCACCAACGGTGCCGGCAAGACCACGACCCTGCGCACCCTGTCCGGCCTGCTCAAGCCGGTCGGCGGACAGATCAGGTTCAACGGCAAGTCGCTGAAGAAGGTCCCGGCCCATCAGGTGGTCTCGCTGGGGCTCGCCCACTCCCCCGAGGGGCGGCACATCTTCCCCCGTATGACCATCGAGGACAACCTGCGTCTCGGTGCGTTCCTGCGGAACGACAAGCCGGGCATCGAGAAGGACATCCAGCGTGCCTACGACCTGTTCCCCATCCTCGGGGAGCGCAGGAAGCAGGCGGCCGGCACCCTCTCGGGCGGTGAGCAGCAGATGCTGGCGATGGGCCGGGCCCTGATGTCCCAGCCGAAGCTGCTGATGCTCGACGAGCCGTCCATGGGACTCTCCCCGATCATGATGCAGAAGATCATGGCGACCATCGCGGAGCTGAAGTCCCGGGGAACAACGATTCTGCTGGTCGAGCAGAACGCCCAGGCCGCCCTGTCGCTGGCCGACCACGGCCACGTCATGGAGGTCGGCAACATCGTCCTGTCGGGCACCGGCCAAGACCTGCTGCACGACGAGTCCGTGCGCAAGGCCTACCTCGGCGAGGACTGAGCGCGCATACGACGAGGCCCGCGCCCCTTCTCCGGGCGCGGGCCTCGTCGTACGTCCCGGGCGGTTCAGCCCTTGCCGGCCTTCTTCTCCTCGCTGTCCGCGATGACGGCCTCGGCCACCTGCTGCATGGACATCCGGCGGTCCATGGAGGTCTTCTGGATCCACCGGAAGGCCGCCGGCTCGGTCAGCCCGTACTCGGTCTGGAGGACGGACTTCGCCCGGTCGACGAGCTTGCGGGTCTCCAGCCGCTGGGTGAGGTCGGCGACCTCCCGCTCCAGCTGCTTCAGTTCGGTGAAGCGGGAGACGGCCATCTCGATGGCCGGCACGACATCGCTCTTGCTGAACGGCTTCACCAGGTAGGCCATGGCGCCGGCGTCACGGGCCCGCTCGACGAGGTCGCGCTGCGAGAAGGCGGTGAGCATGAGGACCGGTGCGATGGACTCCTCGGCGATCTTCTCCGCCGCCGAGATGCCGTCCAGCTTGGGCATCTTCACATCGAGGATGACCAGGTCCGGCTGGTGCTCACGGGCGAGCTCCACGGCCTGCTCGCCGTCACCGGCCTCGCCGACGACGGTGTACCCCTCCTCCTCCAGCATCTCCTTGAGGTCGAGCCGGATCAGGGCCTCGTCCTCGGCGATGACGACTCGGGTCGTCAGCGGAGGCACGTGCGACTTGTCGTCGTCGGGCGCGTCTACGGGCTGGGGCGACTCGGGGGTCACGGGGGCTCCTCGTTCAGGGCGGAGGTACTGCTGACAAGAGCCTACCTAGCTGCGCTTCTCATCGGTGACCCGGTAGACTCCTCCGGGGTCGCCGAGCCGGGTTGGCGCAACTGGTTGACGCGGAGGTCTCAAACACCTCTGTCCGCAAGGACGTGTGGGTTCGAATCCCATACCCGGCACCCGTAAGCGGAGGATCACGTTACGCGTGATCCTCCGCTTTTTGCTGCATGCGGCCACGATGGTGACACAGAGTGTCGGCATGAATCGGCACAGCCCTTCGAGGGGCCCTCCGCCCGCTACCTGGGGCTGTCGTCCTCGCCGATGTGGTGGACGCGGACCATGTTGGTCGAGCCGGAGACGCCGGGCGGGGAGCCGGCCGTGATGACCACGATGTCGCCCTTCTGGCACCGGCCGTACTTCAGGAGGAGTTCGTCCACCTGGTCGACCATCGCGTCCGTCGAGCCGACGTGCGGGCCGAGGAAGGTCTCGACGCCCCAGGTGAGGCTGAGCTGTGAGCGGGTGGCCTGCTCGGGGGTGAAGGCCAGCAGCGGAATGGGCGAGCGGTAGCGGGACAGGCGGCGCGCGGTGTCGCCGGACTCGGTGAAGGCGACCAGGAACTTCGCGCTGAGGAAGTCGCCCATCTCGGCCGCGGCCCGGGCGACCGCGCCGCCCTGGGTACGGGGCTTGTTCCGCTCGGTCAGCGGCGAGAGGCCCTTGGCCAGGATGTCCTCCTCGGCCGCCTCGACGATACGGGCCATGGTGCGCACCGTCTCCACGGCGTACTTGCCGACGCTCGTCTCGCCGGACAGCATCACCGCGTCCGTGCCGTCG
The DNA here is from genome assembly GCF_042895285.1 of Streptomyces sp. NPDC001406. Classification (NCBI taxonomy): domain Bacteria; kingdom Bacillati; phylum Actinomycetota; class Actinomycetes; order Kitasatosporales; family Streptomycetaceae; genus Streptomyces; species Streptomyces sp. NPDC001406. Next base: position 332,676 of record NZ_JBIAWG010000003.1, on the reverse strand, counting down.
ATGACCGCGTTGGCGACGTCGGAGGCCTCCGCGCGGGTCGGGCGCGCGTTGTCGATCATGGAGTCGAGCATCTGCGTCGCCACGATGACCGGCTTGGCATTGCGCTTGGCCAGCTTGATGGCGCGCTTCTGGACGATCGGGACCTGCTCCAGAGGCATCTCCACGCCCAGATCGCCACGGGCCACCATGAGGCCGTCGAAGGCGGCGACGATGTCGTCGATCGCCTCGACCGCCTGCGGCTTCTCCACCTTGGCGATCACCGGGAGCCGGCGGCCCTCCTCGTCCATGATGCGGTGGACGTCCTCGACGTCCTTGCCGCTGCGGACGAAGGACAGCGCGATGACGTCGCAGCCGGTGCGCAGCGCCCAGCGGAGGTCGGCCTCGTCCTTCTCGGAGAGCGCCGGGACGGAGACGGCGACGCCGGGCAGGTTCAGGCCCTTGTGGTCGGAGACCATGCCGCCCTCGACCACGACGGTGTGCACGCGCGGGCCGTCGACGGAGGTGACTTCGAGGCAGACCTTGCCGTCGTCGACGAGGACGCGCTCACCCGGAGTGACGTCGGCGGCGAGCCCGGAGTAGGTGGTGCCGCACTGGTTGCGGTCCCCCTCGGCGCCCGGTTCCACGGTGATGACGAAGGAGTCGCCGCGTTCAAGGAGTACGGGTCCTTCGGCGAATCGGCCGAGCCGGATCTTCGGACCCTGAAGGTCCGCGAGGACTCCGACACTGCGGCCGGACTCGTCGGCCGCCTTTCGCACGCGCTGGTAACGCTCCTCGTGCTCGGCGTAGCTGCCGTGGCTGAGATTGAGTCGGGCGACGTCCATTCCGGCCTCGACCAGTGCCTTGATCTGGTCGTACGAGTCGGTGGCGGGCCCCAGAGTACAAACGATCTTTGCTCGGCGCATGAATCGAGCCTAGGCCTTACCCGTCGGTAGAGAATTCGCCGGGGGTGACCACTCAACAACCTTTGCGTGAAGCCTCATTGACAAGTGTTGAATTGTGCGCGCCGGCGCTCCGATGAGCATATGGAGCGCCGTGGCACTTTCTGAGCAGAGGCGTTCCGCTTTTCCTCACAGGCGCGGCGGCGTCATCGTGAAACGGGCGTTCACCTGGGCATAGACGTGTTGGCATTGGGGTTCGAGGTCCAGGGGGGCCGCCGTGTCCTCCGCCGCCGCGGCGAAGGCCATGGAGCGGGTTCGGCCGGCGGCCTGGGGGGCGTAGGGCTCCGCCTTCTCCGCGCCGATGTCGGCGAGCTCCACCAGCGCGGCCAGTGTGGTGCCGAGCGCCTCCGCGTACTCGCGGGCGCGCTGGACCGCCTCGCGCACCGCCTGCTGGCGGGCCTGACGGTGCACCGGCGAGTCGGGGCGCAGGGCCCACCACGGGCCGTCGACCCGGGTCAGCTCCAAGTCGGCCAGACGCATGGTGAGTTCGCCGAGGGCGGTGAAGTCGGAGAGTTCCACGGTGACATGAACGCGGCCGTGGTAGGTGCGCACGCGCTCGCTCCGGCCGTGCGAGGACAGTTCCGGGGTGATGGAGAAGAAGCCGGTCTCCAGGCGCTCCACGGCCTCGCCGTAGGACTTCACGAGGTCGAGGACGGCGGCGTTGCGGCGGGTGAGGTCGTCCAGGGCGGAACGCCGGTCCCGTCCCCGCGCGTTGACGGTGACCCCGATGCGGGCGATCTCGGGGGCGACTTCGAGATGGGCCTCGCCGCGGACGGCGATGCGGGGGGCGTCGGCGGTGCCGTACGGAGCGGTCATACGCCCCACTCTGTCATGTCTTAGCTGTTTGGTGGCAACGGAGTTCACCGATGAGGTCACCAGATCGCAACCTCCCGGACCTGTTGCCGTCAGTCTTGGCCGGGCCAGAATCTACGCGCGTTGTTGACCGTTTCCCTAGGAGATCCAGACATGCCGTTGAACCGTCGGAAGTTCCTGAAGAAGTCCGCCGCGACCGGAGCGGGCGTGGCGATCGCCGGTGCGGCGGCGGCTCCGGCCGCGCAGGCTGCGGAGATTGGGGCGGCGGCGAAGCCGGCGAAGCGCTACTCCTTGACCGTCATGGGCACCACCGACCTGCACGGTCACGTCTTCAACTGGGACTACTTCAAGAACGCGGAGTACACGGACAAGGCGGGCAACGCGCAGGGCCTGTCCCGTATCTCCACCCTGGTGAACCGGATCCGCGCCGAGAAGGGCCACTGCAACACGCTGCTGCTGGACGCGGGCGACACGATCCAGGGCACCCCGCTCACGTACTACTACGCCAAGGTCGACCCGATCACGGCCAAGGGCGGTCCGGTGCACCCGATGGCGCAGGCGATGAACGCCATCGGCTACGACGCCGCGGCGCTCGGCAACCACGAGTTCAACTACGGCATCGAGACGCTGCGCAAGTTCGAGGAGCAGTGTCACTTCCCGCTGCTCGGCGCCAACGCCGTGGACGCGAAGTCGCTGAAGCCCGCCTTCCCGCCCTACTTCATCAAGAAGTTCCAGGTACCGGGCGCCCCGCCGGTCAAGGTCGCCGTCCTCGGTCTGACCAACCCGGGCATCGCGATCTGGGACAAGGCCTACGTCCAGGGCAAGCTGGCCTTCCCGGGCCTGGAGGAGCAGGCCGCGAAGTGGGTGCCGAAGCTGCGGGCGATGGGCGCGGACGTGGTTGTCGTGTCGGCGCACTCCGGCTCGTCCGGCACCTCGTCGTACGGTGACCAGCTGCCGTACGTCGAGAACTCGGCGGCGCTGGTCGCCCAACAGGTGCCCGGCATCGACGCGATCCTCGTCGGCCATGCGCATCTGGAGATCCCGGAGCTGAAGGTCACCAACGCCAAGACCGGAAAGACGGTCGTGCTGTCGGAGCCGCTGGCGTTCGCCGAGCGCCTGTCCGTGTTCGACATCGAGCTGGTCTTCGGCAGGGGCAGGTGGACCGTCGAGTCCGTCTCCTCGAAGGTGCTCAACTCCAACACGGTCACCGACGACCCGAAGATCACCAAGCTGCTGACCGACGAGCACGCGAAGGTCGTCGAGTACGTCAACCAGGTCGTCGGCTCCGCGACCGAGACCCTGACCACGGTCGACGCCCGCTACAAGGACGCCCCGATCATCGACCTGATCACCAAGGTCCAGGAGGACGTGGTCAAGGCGGCGCTGGCGGGCACCGAGTACGCCGCGCTGCCGGTGGTCTCGCAGGCCTCGCCGTTCTCCCGCACCTCGGAGATCCCGGCCGGCAAGGTGACCATCCGCGACCTGTCGAGCCTGTACGTGTACGACAACACGCTGGTCGCCAAGCTGCTGACGGGCGCCCAGATCCGGGCGTACCTGGAGTACTCGGCCGAGTACTTCGTCCAGACGGCCGCCGACGCCGCCGTCGACGTCGAGAAGCTGACGAACGCCAACAACCGCCCGGACTACAACTACGACTACGTGTCGGGCTTCCAGTACGAGATCGACATCGCCCAGGCGGCCGGTTCGCGGATCAAGAACCTCACCTACAACGGTGCCGCGCTGGACGACGCCCAGCAGTTCGTGTTCGCGGTGAACAACTACCGCGCGAACGGCGGCGGCGCGTTCCCGAACGTCGCCTCGGCCAAGGAGCTGTGGTCGGAGTCGACGGAGATCCGGACCCGGATCGCGGAGTGGGTGACCGCGAAGGGTGTGCTGGACCCGAAGGACTTCGCGTCGGTGGACTGGAAGCTCACCCGCAACGGAACCCCGGTGTTCTAGGGCCTGTCCGGCAGGGCCGGGTCGGCGGCGTCGGCGGTCATCCGTGGCCCCGGCGCCGCCGGCGTACGCGCCGCCTCCTGCGCGTCCGGTGTCTCTCCTACCGGCTCTCCGCCAGCGGGGTCAGCGTCTTCCCGCGCCTGGCCTCGGGGACCCGCTCCGGCTGGTCGAGTCCGAACGTGGTGAACGCCGCGCGCGCGGGCAGCGGATACGGTTCCTTCCCGGTCAGGGAGTTGAGGATGACGGCGCTGCGCCAGGCGGCGAGGCCGAGGTCGGGGGCGCCGACTCCGTGGGTGTGGAGTTCGGCGTTCTGCACATAGGCCGTGCCGGTGACCGCGCGGTCGAGGACGAGCCGGAACCGCTCGTCGACACGCGGGCGTTCGCTGGCGTCGCGGCGCAGGTAGGGGTCGAGACCGGCCAGGATGCGGTCCAGGGGGCGCTCGCGGTAGCCGGTGGCGAGGACGACCGCGTCGGTGGTGAGCCGGGAGCGGCTGTTCTGCTGGACGTGCTCCAGATGGAGCTCGACCTTGGTGGTGGCGACGCGCCCCGCCGTACGGACCCGGACACCGGGGGTGAGGACGGCGTCGGGCCAGCCGCCGCGCAGGGTGCGGCGGTAGAGCTCGTCGTGGATCGCGGCGATGGTGTCGGCGTCGATGCCCTTGTGGAGCTGCCACTGGGAGGCCACGAGCCCGTCGCGGACGCCTTCCTCCAGGGCGTGGAAGTAGCGCGTGTAGTCGGGCGTGAAGTGCTCCAGGCCGAGCTTGGAGTACTCCATCGGCGCGAAGGCCTCCGTCCGGCCGATCCAGTGCAGCCGCTCGCGTCCGGCGGGGCGGTGGCGCAGCAGGTCGAGGAAGACCTCGGCGCCGGACTGTCCCGAGCCGACGACGGTGACATGGCCGGCGGCGAGGAAGGCGTCGCGGTGGTCGAGGTAGTCGGAGGCGTGGATGACGGGCGCGCCGGGGGCCTCGACGAGGGGCTTGAGGGGGTCGGGGACGTAGGGGGCGGTGCCGACGCCGAGGACGATGTTCTTCGTGTACGTACAGCCGGTGGCCTCGGCGTTCCCTTCGGCGTCGAGCCGGGTGAAGTCGACCTCGAAGGCGTCGCGTCCGGGGCTCCAGCGGACGGCGTCGACCTGGTGGGAGAAGCACAGCCCGGGGAGGTTCTCGGAGACCCAGCGGCAGTAGGAGTCGTACTCGGTGCGCTGGATGTGGAAGCGCTCGGCGAAGTAGAAGGGGAACAGCCGGTTGCGGGCCTTGAGGTAGTTGAGGAAGCTCCAGCGGCTGGCCGGGTCGGCGAGGGTCACCAGGTCGGCGAGGAACGGGACCTGGATGGTCGCGCCCTCGATGAGCAGGCCGGGGTGCCAGTCGAAGCCGGGGCGCTGCTCGTAGAAGACGGCGTCGAGTTCGGCGAGCGGGTGGGCGAGGGCGGCGAGGGAGAGGTTGAACGGTCCGATGCCGATGCCGACCAGGTCACGGGGTGCTTCTGGCTCGTGGTCCGGGGGGTGGGTCATCTGGTGGGGGTTCCTTCCACGAGTTTCAGCAGCTCGGCCGGCTCGTCCGGCCGGGTGTGGGGGTTCAGGAGGGTGGCCTTGAGCCAGAGGCGGCCGTCGAGGCGGGCCCGGCCGAGGACGGCGCGGCCCTCGTGCAGCAGGGTGCGGCGTACGCCGGCGACGGCTTCGTCGGTGGCCCCGGCGGGCCGGAACAGGACGGTGCTGATGACCGGCCGGTCGTACAGCTCGAAGGCGGGGTGCTCCTGGACGAGGGCCGCGAACTCCCTTGCCCGTGCGCAGACCTGGTCGACGAGGGCGCCGAGGCCGGTGCGGCCGAGGGTCCTGAGGGTGACGGCGATCTTGAGGACGTCGGGGCGGCGGGAGGTGCGCAGGGACCGGCCGAGCAGGTCGGGCAGGCCGGCCTCGGTGTCGTCGTCGGCGTTGAGGTAGTCGGCGTGCTGGTGCAGTACGGCCAGATCGCGGGGGCGCGAGACGGCGAGCAGGCCCGCGGCGACCGGCTGCCAGCCGAGTTTGTGCAGGTCGAGGGTGACGGTGTGGGCGGCCTCCAGCCCGGCGAGCTTCTCGCGGTGCCGTTCGCTGAAGACCAGTCCGCCGCCGTACGCCGCGTCGATGTGCAGACGGGCCCCGTGGGCGGCACAGAGGCCGGCGATCTCGGGCAGCGGGTCGATGAGACCGGCGTCCGTGGTACCGGCGGTGGCGGCGACCAGCACGGGGCGGGGGAAGCGGGTGAGGACCTCGTCCAGGGCGGCGGGGTCGAGGGTGCCGTTGGGGGCGGGGACGACCACCGGGTCGGGCAGGCCCAGCAGCCAGGCCGCGCGGGGCAGGGAGTGATGGGCGTTGGCGCCGCACACGAGCCGCACGCTTCCGCCGTGGGCCTCGCGGGCGAGCAGCAGGGCGAGCTGGTTGGACTCGGTGCCGCCGGTGGTGACGAGCGAGTCGGCCAGGCCGATCTCGTGGGCGAGCTCGCGGGTGACCAGGGCCTCCAGGGCGGAGGCGGCCGGTGCCTGGTCCCAGGAGTCCAGGGACGGGTTGAGGGCGCTTGCGGCGAGGTCGGCGGCGGTGGCGAGGGCGAGTGGCGGGCAGTGCAGATGCGCCGCGCAGAGCGGGTCGGCGGGGTCGGCGGCGCCCTCGGCGAAGACGCGGACGAGGGTGCGCAGCGCGTCGGGGTCGCCCTCGTCCGGCAGTACGTCCCCTACGGCTTCCGCGACGGCCGCGGCAACCGCCTCCGGCCCGCCCGCGGGCAGCGGTCCGCCACGGGCCCGCCCACCCTCCCGCAGGGCGTCGAGCACGGTGTCGATCAACGGCCGCAGGGCGTCGGGCCCTTCGGGGCCTGAGGCGAGGGGGTGCGGCGTGCTCATGAGCTCTCCTCCGGGGGCGCGGGGCAGGCGAACATCCATGTGGAGACTTCCAGCTTGTACGCCATCGGGCCGACGCGCCCGGAAAGTCCAACGATCGAAACCCGAAAGTGGGTACTCCCGTGCGGGGAAAGCGTGTTGGGGCTGCGGATGGTTGACGTGACCGCGATCGATACGCCCAGTGGGCAGACGCTGCCGCGGGAGCCGACCCCGACCGACGAGGCACGGCTGCCGGCCCTGTTCGTGACAGGGACGGGACTGCCGTCCGTGCCGGGTGAGGCGCAGAGCCTTCGCTACGCGCTGCCATCGGGCGCGGGCCCGCGAAGCCAAGCTGCTCCTGCTGGTGGAGCGGTCCGGCACCGTAATCGGCCTGCTGAACGCGAGACGGAACCACCCGGCACCGGGCGCGGTCTCAGTTGGCCTGTTCCTGCTGACGCCACGCGGGCCTGGCGGCAGGCGGGTCGCGGCCGGAGGGTTCGGCGGCTCGGTCACGGACCCGGGGCCGGGGCCGGCCCACGGACGTCCGGTGCGGGTCATCCAACAGGCGCGACCCGGCCACCCCCGGGGGGGGCCGTGGACGCGCGGTGGCGGGAGCCTGGTCTGCCGGATCTGGGCGCGGCGGATCAACGCACATCCGATGGCGGCGCAGCCCGCGCACCGGTTCAGGGCTCGCCCCGATGCGGAACGCCCTACACCACAGACCTGGGCACGCCCCGTCGCGCCGCGCACCGCGCATCGGATCAGGGCGCACCCGATGACAGACCCCCGCCTCACATCCGCGCACACCCGAGGGGCGGCGCACCCCACGCAGGAACAGCCCGCGCCCGAGGACAGGACACCCACACCACGGACCCGTACGCACCCCGTCGCGCCGCGCATCGGATCAGGGCGCACCCCATGACAGACCCCCCACCTCACATCCGCGCACACCCGAGGGGCGGCGCACCCCACGCAGGAACAGTCCGCGCCCGCGCCCGCGGGCAGGACACCCGCGCCACAGGCCTTCGCACCCCGACAGCGGCGCGCTCCGCTCGCCAGACCTGCGCACGCCCTATGGCGAGACTCCCGGCGCCTCAGACCTGTGCACGCCCCGGTGCGGCCCCGCGCACCGGATCACGGTGTTCGGAAGTCGGTCGCGTGGTCCTTGGACCATTGGGCGAAGGTGCGGGCCGGGGTGCCGGTGATGTCCTGGACCGTGGTGGTGATCTCCGGGGGTACGCCGACCGTGGCGGCGAAGCTCTGCAGGAGGGACCGTACGAACTCCGGTGGGGCGCCGGGGAACAGTTCGGGTCCCGCCTCCTCCGGCGGCACCTCGACGAACGTCAGATCGCGGCCGATCGCTCGGCCGATCGCGGCGATCTGGTCGGTGTTGGTGGTGGCCCCGGGGCCGGTGAGCCGGTGGGCCGCGCCCTCGTGACCGCCGTCGACGAGGGCGCGTTCGGCGACGGCGGCGATGTCGTCCTCGTGGATCGGCGCCGTGAGCATGTCCGCGAAGACGCCGCGGACGGTGTTCCCGGCCCGGATCTGCGGCGCCCACTGGAGTGCGTTGGTGGCGAACGCGTGGGGGCGCAGGAAGGTCCACTCCAGGCCGCTGTCGCGGACCTGCCGCTCGGCCGTGGCATGCATGACGTGGATGGGGTGCGTCTCGTCGGCACCCTCCTGGACGATCCCGGAGGAGAGCAGGACGACGTGCCGCACACCGGCCTTGCGGGCGGCGCCGAGCAGGGCCGGGGTCTGCGCGCCGGCCGCCTGGACGTAGAGGAAGAGCCCTGACGCTCCTTCGAAGAGCGCGTCGGGCTCGTCCAGGCGGAATTTCACCACCTGGGCCTTCCTGGGCAGCCGGGCCCGCTCCGGGTCGCGAGTGAGCGCCCGTACGGGCCGGTCCGCGGCGACGAGCCGGTCGACGAGAGCCCGGCCGACGTGGCCGGTGGCACCGGTGACTACGATCACTGGAATCCTCCTGGGGGGGGCGGAGTACTTCCTGACCAGTCGAACCTAGACAGACAACTCCCGCCCCCGCACCCGCAACGCCCGCGCCAGGTCGTCGAGTTCGTCGACGAGTCGGCGGCGCAGGGCCGTCACCGGGTCGGCGTCGCGCAGACAGGCCTCGCCCAGGGCGAGGTTCTCCGCGTCCACGGCGTAGGACGGGAAGGCGTACCGGCCGGTGGCGGTGGCGATGGCGGGTCCGCGGCGGGCGGCCATCGGGAGCGCGTCCGTGTAGTACCGCGCCACGTACTCCCGGACCAGGTCGGCCTGCTCGGGCTGCCAGAAGCCCTGGGCGGTGGCCGTGAAGAGGTAGTTGGACAGGTCGTCCGTGGCGAACATCGCGTCCCAGGCCGCGCGCTTGGTCTCGGGATCGGGCAGCGCGGCCCGGCAGCGGGCGGCGCCCTCCTGGCCGGTGGCGCTCGGGTCGCGCTCCAGCTCGGCGGCGATCGCGGCCTCGTCGGTGGCGCCGAGGACGGCGAGGCGGCCCAGGATGCGCCAGCGCAGCTCCGGGTCGAGCTCCGGCCCGCCGGGCACGGTGCCGTCGGCGAGCCAGGCGGCGATGGTGTCCGGGTGGGCGGCGACGTCGATGAAGTGGCGGACGGCGATCAGCCGCAGTCCGGGGTTGTCGCCGTCCTCGGTGCGCCGGATGAAGTCGCGGCACAGCGAGGAGAGGGTGGCCAGGGCCGCCGGGCGCTCCTCGGGGTCGAGGTAGCGGTCGGCGATGTACGTCGAGGCGAAGGCCAGCACGCCCTGGACGAGGGCCAGGTCCTTCTCGCGAGGAAGGTGGGCGCGCGCGGTCTCCAGGAACGCGGCGGGCGGGAGTTCCCCGTCGCGGACGGCGTCCCTGAGGGCGTTCCACACCACCGCGCGGGTGAGCGGCTCGGGCAGGCCGGACAGGCCCGTGCGGACCGCCTCGAAGGACCCGGCGTCGAACCGGACCTTGGCGTAGGTCAGGTCGCCGTCGTTGAGCAGGAGCAGCGCGGGGCGCTTGCCGATGGGCTGCGGGGCGGTCTGCGGGACGTCGAGGCCGATGCGCTCACGCAGGACGAGGCCGCCCTCGTCGGCGAGGTCGTGGTCGTACACCCCGACGCTGATGCGGTGCGGGCGGCTGCCGTCGCGGTTCACGGTGAGCGCGTACGTGCCGGTCTCGTCACCCGCGGTGACCACCGGGGTGAGCGTGTCGACGCCGGTGGTGCGCAGCCAGGCGTCCGCCCAGGCGTGGACGTCGCGGTCGGTGGCGGCGGACAGGGAGTCGATGAAGTCGGCGAGGGTGGCGTTGCCGAACCTGTGCCGGGCGAAGTGGATGTTGATGCCGGCGAGGAAGTCCTTCTCACCGAGCCAGGCCACCAGCTGGCGCAGCGCGGAGGCGCCCTTGGCGTAGGAGATGCCGTCGAAGTTGAGCAGCGCGGCGGCCGTGTCGTCGACGGCCTCGGGGGCGACGGGGTGCGTGGAGGGGCGCTGGTCGGCGTCGTAGCCCCAGGCCTTGCGGGCCACGCCGAAGTCGACCCAGGTGTCGGTGAAGCGGGTTGCCTCGATGGTGGTCTGGTAGCCCATGTACTCGGCGAAGGACTCGTTCAGCCAGATGTCGTCCCACCACTTGAGGGTGACGAGGTCACCGAACCACATGTGGGCCATCTCGTGGGCGATGACCATGGCGCGGGTCTGCCGCTCGGTGTCGGTGACGGCGGAGCGGTAGACGAACTCGTCGCGGAAGGTGACCAGGCCCGGGTTCTCCATGGCGCCCGCGTTGAACTCGGGGACGAAGGCCTGGTCGTAGGAGTCGAAGGGGTAGGGCTCCTCGAACTTCTCGTGGAACCGGTCGAAGCACGCGCGCGTGATGTCGAGGATCTCGTCGGCGTCCGCGTCGAGGTACGGCGCGAGGGAGCGGCGGCAGTGGATGCCGAAGGGCAGGCCGCGGTGCTCGGTGCGCACGGAGTGCCAGGGGCCGGCGGCGACGGCGACCAGGTACGTGGAGATCAGCGGGGTGGGTGCGGCCTGCCAGCGGCCCTCGCCCAGGTGCTCGGTGATGCCGTTGGCGAGGACGGTCCAGCCCTCGGGGGCCTTGACGGTCAGCTCGAAGACGGCCTTCAGGTCGGGCTGGTCGAAGGCGGCGAAGACGCGCTGCACGTCGTCCATGAACAGCTGCGTGTAGGCGTACGTCTCCCCGTCGGTGGGGTCGGTGAAGCGGTGCATGCCCTCCCCGGTGCGGGAGTAGCGCATGACGGCGTCGACGCGCAGCTCGTGCTCACCGGCGGTGAGGCCCTTCAGCGGCAGCCGGTCCTGGTCCAGGGTCTCCGGGTCCAGGGGCTGTCCGTCGAGGGTGACGGAGCGCAGCTCGGCGGGCTTGAGCTCGACGAACGTGTCCCCGGCGGTCCGCACGCCGAACCGGATCACGGTGCGCGAGTCGAAGGTCTCGTCCCCGGTGGTCAGGTCGAGTTCGATCGCGTAGCGGTGGACGTCGAGGAGCTGTGCTCGGATCTGCGCTTCGTCGCGCGTCAGTACGGACATGCAGGACATGCTGCCTGATGGCACTGACGGCGCACAGGGGCGGATCGGTACACGGCTTATGTCCGGTCCTGCGCCGGGGCGGTCAGGGAGGTGTCCCGCTGGGGCGGAACCCGGCTGCCGGGGCGGGCCGGCGCACGTCGCGGAGCGCTCTTTCCGCCCTCGGCGCGGCCCTCGACGCGGGCACGCAGTTCGCGGACCTCCCGCTCCAGGGCGAGGTTGCGCTGATGGGTGTCGTACAGGTAGCGCACCTTGGTGCGCAGGGCCCAGGGGTCGATGGGCTTGAGGACGAGGTCGGCGACGCCCAGCCCGAACGCGGTGGCGGTCAGTTCGTGGTCCGGGCCGAATCCGGTGAGCAGGACGACCGGTATGTGCTGGGTCTGCTCGACGCGGCGCATGTAACGCACCACGTCCAGACCGCTGACGCCCGGCATGCGCACATCCAGCAGCAGGAGGCCGACCCGGCCGCGGAGCACCTGTTTGAGCGCCTCGTCGCCGCTGGTGGCACGGCCGAGTTGGTAGCCCAGCGGGGCGAGGGCGCTCTCCAGCGCGTACAGCGTTTCCTTGTGGTCGTCGACGATGAGGATCTTGGCATCCGGCGGCATGGCCCAGGTCCCTCCCGTGTGGACAACCAGCGTACGACCCCGCACTGACACGGAGTGCTCGCCGGCTGACGAGGAGTGCACAGCGCAGCATGCCCCTCCTCGCCCCCGCTGTCACGACCCCCGCCGCGTCGGCCGAGGTCAGTTCGCTCCCGGCGCCTGTCCGTTGACGGTGTCCCCGGCGATTCGCTCGTGGTGTCTGATCACCTCGGCGATGATGAAATTGAGAAATTTCTCAGCGAACGCCGGGTCCAGCTTGGCGTTCTCGGCGAGGGTGCGCAGCCGGGCGATCTGCCGTGCCTCGCGGGCGGGATCGGCGGGCGGCAGTTGGTGGACGGCCTTGAGCCGGCCGACCTGCTGGGTGCACTTGAAGCGCTCGGCGAGCATGTGGACGACGGCCGCGTCGATGTTGTCGATGCTGTCGCGCAGGCGGTCGAGTTCCTCGCGCACCGCGGGGTCGACGTCACCGGTACCGGTGTGGCTGGTGGTCATGGATGTCAACCCTAAGGGGCGGACGGGTTCTCGATCACCGGCGGATCGTCGGGGTCGGGGTGCTCACCGAGGAGGACGACTTCGGCGCACACCCGCCTACAGTGGAGAGGAGTTCTGGGCGTCTTTGGGGGTCAGGGCGTGGCGAACGACGGACCGGTCGAGCACGGCTACCCGCATCTGGAGACGGTGCGGGCGGCCATCACCGCGCTGTACCAGCGCCTCTCGTACGACACCATCCAGACCTTCTCGGCCAGCGTGGCCCCCGCCGACGTGGCGTTCTGCGACACGGACGACCTGCATCTGGGCGCGCAGCGCGTGGCCCGCGAGATGATGCGGCACTTCCGGCTGCCGGATGCCCGGCTGATCGTCTGCTTCCGCGAGATGACGCATGCGGCGAACGTGGAACTCGCGGCGGGCCCGGAGTACTTCGTCGAGCTGAACGACCGGTTCCGCACCCATCGCAGGGACATCGGCGCGGCGCTCGCCCACGAGGTGATGCACGTCTATCTGCACCGTCTGGACCTGTCGTTCCCGGGCACCGCGCACAACGAGATCCTCACGGACACGGCGACGACGTACCTGGGGGCGGGCTGGCTGCTGCTGGACGCGTACCGGGAGGACACGGTGTCGTCCCAGAAGCTCGGGTATCTCACCCCGGAGGAGTTCGGCTACGTCCTGGCGAAGCGCTCCCTGGTCTTCGGCGAGGACCCTTCGGTGTGGTTCACCAGCCCGCAGGCCTACACGGCGTACACCAAGGGCATGGCCCAGGCCCGCCGCGACGAGCAGCAGCCCCCGCTGACCGCGGCCGGCTGGGCGGGCCGCCGCCGTTACGCCCACGACCGCCGTCACGCCCACGGTCCGCAGCCCGGGGTCCCGTACACCTTCACCCCCGACGGGGCCGGCGGCCACCTGCGCGTCTCGTTCCCCTGCCCCACCTGCCACCAGCGGATCAGGGTGCCGGTACGGGGGCGGGTCCGGGCGCGGTGCGGGCTGTGCCGGACGGTGCTGGAGTGCGACACGTAGGTGGCCGGCGTCGTCCGCCGCGGTGGGCGTTGCCGGGAAGCGGAAGGGGCGGAGCCCACCGGGCCCCGCCCCGAACCATCGCTCGCCTCACCCCTCGTGCCCCGCCACCGCCCGCCGCGGCACCGCCACGCACAACCCGGCACACACCAGGAACCCGCCGGCCACCCACGGCATCGCCGCGCCGAGGGCCTCGGTCATGCCCTCCCCCACATGGTCGAAGAACACCGTGCCGACCACCGCGGCGCCCAGCGCTCCACCGAACTGCTGAGCCGTGACCGTGGTCAGGTTTCTGACGGTCATGTCGGAGGCACAGCGCAAGGGTGCCGCCCGGCTGTCGTCGTAGGAGCGCCTACGCCCCGTAGACCCGCCCGGGAACCTCCGCCTCGGCGAGCAGTTTGCCTGCTGTCTCCCCCGCCTCGGCCGGTGTCCACAGCGCGCCCTTGTCGGCGGTGGGTCCCGGCCGCCAGCCCTCCATGACGGTGATCCGGCCGCCCTCCGCCTCGAAGACCCGGCCGGTGACACCGGCGCTCGCGGCGGAGCCCAGCCAGACCACCAGCGGGGACACGTTCGCCGGCGCCATGGCGTCGAAGCCGGAGTCGGGGGCCGCCATGGTCTCGGCGAAGGTGCTTTCGGTCATACGGGTGCGAGCCGCGGGGGCAACCGCGTTGACCTGGACGCCGTACCGGCCGAGTTCGGCCGCCGCGACCAGGGTCAGCCCGACGATCCCGGCCTTCGCGGCGCTGTAGTTCCCCTGCCCGACGGAGCCCAGCAGTCCGGCGCCGCTGCTGGTGTTGACGATCCGGGCCACCGGTGTCCGGCCCGCCTTGGCCTCGGCCCGCCAGTGCGCGGCGGCGTGCTTGAGGGGCAGGAAGTGGCCTTTGAGGTGGACGCGGAGCACGGCGTCCCAGTCGTCCTCGTCGAGGTTGACGAGCATGCGGTCGCGCAGGAAGCCGGCGTTGTTGACGAGTGTGTCGAGCCGGCCGTACGTCTCCAGGGCCGCCGCCACCAGGGATTGGGCCCCGGCGCTCGTGGCGATGTCGGCGCCGTGGGCGACGGCCTCGCCGCCCGCCGCGCGGATCTCCCCGACGACCCGGTGGGCCGGGCTGCCGGGCCCGGGTGCCCCGTCGAGCCCGACGCCCAGGTCGTTGACGACGACGCGGGCGCCCTCCGCGGCGAACGCGAGCGCGTGGGCCCGGCCCAGCCCCCGCCCGGCGCCGGTGACGACGACGACCCGTCCCGCGCAGATTCCGCTCATCTCACTCCTCCTTGTCGGCGGGCTTGTTGGCGGTCGCGGCGTCCAGGAAGGCCGGCCGCTCCCCTCCTCCGTGCACGAGCAGACTCGCCCCGCTGATGTACGCGGCCGCGTCGGAGGCGAGGAAGACGGCGGCCGCGCCGATGTCGGACGGAGCGGCCAGCCGTCCGAGCGGCACGGTGCCGGAGACCGCGGCGACGCCGTCCTCACCGCCGTAGTGGAGGTGGGACAGTTCGGTGCGGACCATGCCGACGACGAGGGTGTTGACGCGGACCTCCGGCGCCCACTCCACCGCCATGGAACGGGCCAGGTTCTCCAGCCCCGCCTTGGCCGCGCCGTAGGCCGCCGAGCCGGGTGAGGGGCGGCTGCCGCTGACGCTGCCGATCATCACGACCGAGCCCCGGGCCCGTCGGAGGTGGTCGTATGCCGCGAGGGAGGCCGTCAGCGGGGTGACGAGGTTCAGCTCGATCACCCGTGCGTGCCGCTCGGCGTCCGCGTCGGCCAGCCGCCGGTACGGGGTGCCGCCGGCGTTGTTGACGAGGACGTCAAGCCGGGGCAGCGCGTCGAAGAAGGCGTGTACGGCGGGCGGGTCGCGCAGGTCGAGGGGCGTGAACTCGACGCCGTCGAGGGGCACTTCGGGTGGTCTGCGGGCGCAGACGAGGACCCGGTCGCCGGTCTCGGCGAAGGCCCTCGCGAGCCCCGCGCCGACACCCCGGGTGCCGCCCGTGACGACGACGGTTCTGTCGCGCGGTGAGTTATCCACAGGGCCTCCCGCTCGTCTGCGCCGACTGCTAGCTTCGAAGCCTCACACCTAACAAATGTTTGGTGGAAAGGCAGCTGAGTGCGAAGGTAGCTGATGCGTCCATGGGTGTCTCCACCTCGTCCCCGGAAAAGGGGATTTCGCTCGTCACGGTCGACTTCCCACCGGTGAACGCGCTGCCGGTGGCCGGATGGTTCGCCCTGGCCGAGGCCGTGCGCGCGGCGGGCCGTGACCCGGAGGTCCGGTGCGTCGTGCTGGCCGCCGAGGGGCGGGGCTTCAACGCGGGCGTGGACATCAAGGAGATACAGGCGGACGGGCAGGCGGCGCTGATCGGCGCCAACCAGGGCTGCGCGGCGGCCTTCGCGGCGGTCTACGAGTGCGAGACGCCCGTGGTCGCGGCGGTGCAGGGGTTCTGTCTGGGCGGCGGAATAGGCCTGGTGGGGAACGCGGACGCGATCGTTGCGAGCGACGACGCCTCGTTCGGGCTGCCCGAGCTGGACCGGGGCGCGCTCGGTGCCGCCACGCATCTGGCCCGGCTGGTCCCGCAGCATCTGATGCGCGCGTTGTACTACACCTCGCGTACGGCGAGCGCGGCCGAGCTGCGTGCGCACGGCTCGGTGTGGCGGGTGGTGCCGCGCGAGGGCTTACGGGCGGCCGCGCTGGAGCTGGCGCGGGAGATCGCTGCCAAGGACGGGCGGCTGCTGCGCATGGCCAAGGCGGCCATCAACGGGATCGATCCGGTCGACGTGCGCCGCAGCTACCGCTTCGAACAGGGCTTCACCTTCGAGGCCAACCTCAGCGGGCTGGCCGACCGGGTCCGGGACACGTTCGGGAAGGAGGGCGCATAGGTGGGCGACAAGACGATGACCGCCGACGAGGTGGTCTCCCGCCTGGAGAGCGGCATGACCCTCGGCATCGGCGGCTGGGGGTCACGACGCAAGCCGATGGCCCTGGTCAGAGCACTGCTCCGAACCGGGATCGGCGATCTCACCGTCGTGTCGTACGGCGGCCCGGACGTCGGCATGCTGGCGGCGGCCGGACGCGTGCGCAAGCTGGTGACGGCCTTCGTCACCCTCGACTCGATCCCGCTCGAACCGCACTACCGCGCGGCGCGCGAGCGCGGGGCCTTCGAGCTGACGGAGGTCGACGAGGGGATGTTCATGTGGGGGCTGCAGGCGGCGGCGAACCGGCTGCCGTTCCTTCCGGTGCGGGCGGGGATCGGCTCCGACGTGATGCGGGTCAACCCCGGCCTGCGCACGGTCACTTCGCCGTACGAGGACGGGGAGACGTTCGTGGCGATGCCCGCCCTGCGGCTGGACGCGGCCCTGGTGCACGTCAACCGCGCCGACCAGCTGGGCAACGGGCAGTACCTGGGCCCGGATCCGTACTTCGACGACCTGTTCTGCGAGGCGGCGACTGCAGCCTATGTCTCGTGCGAACGGATCGTGGACACGGCCGAGTTGACGAAGGAGGCGGCCCCGCAGTCGCTGCTGCTCAAGCGGCACACGGTGACGGGCGTGGTGGAGGCGCCGAACGGCGCCCACTTCACCTCGTGCGCGCCCGACTACGGCAGGGACGAGAGCTTCCAGAAGGCGTACGCGTCCACTCCGTGGCCCGAGTTCGCCGAGCGGTTCCTCGGCGAAGACGAGCAGGCCTACGAGTCGGCGGTGCGGAACTGGCTCAGGGAGCAGGAGCGATGAGTGCAACCCGCGCCGAGTACTGCGTGATCGCCTGCGCCGAGGCCTGGCGCGGCTTTGGTGAGATCCTGGCGAGTCCGATGGGCGTGATCCCCTCGCTGGGGGCGCGGCTGGCCCGGCTGACCTTCGCGCCGGACCTGCTTCTGACCGACGGCGAGGCGACGCTCGTCCGCCCGGACGGGACACCCGAGGGCTGGCTTCCTTACCGGCAGCATCTGGCCCTGGTGGCCGGCGGGCGGCGGCACGTGATGATGGGCGCGAGCCAGATCGACCGATTCGGCAACCAGAACATCTCGTGCATCGGCGACTGGGCGCGGCCCGCGCGGCAACTGCTCGGCGTGCGGGGTGCTCCGCTCAACACGCTGAACAACCCGACGAGTTACTGGATCCCGAGACACTCGCGGCGGGTCTTCGTGGAGAAGGTCGACATGGTGTGCGGGGTGGGGTACGACCGTGCCGCCGAGCACCCGGACACGGCCCGCCATCACCGCATCGCGCGCGTGGTCTCCGACCTCGGCGTCTTCGACTTCGCCACGCCCGACCGCAGCATGCGGCTGGCCTCGCTGCATCCGGGGGTGGACGTCGAACAGGTGCGGGAGGCGACGGACTTCGCGCTCACCGTCCCGGACGAGGTGCCGTACACCCGTGAGCCCACCGAGCGGGAGCTGCGGCTGATCCGGGACGTGCTCGATCCCGGGGGCGCCCGCGCGCGTGAGGTGCCGGAGAGGGCGAGGGGCTGATGGAGACGGCGCTCACCCGGCTGGTCGGGGTCCGGCACCCGGTCGTGCAGACCGGGATGGGCTGGGTGGCGGGCCCGCGGCTGGTCTCTGCGGCGGCGAACGCGGGCGCGCTGGGCATCCTGGCGTCGGCGACGATGACCCTGGATCAGCTGCGCGGGGCGATACGCAAGGTCGGGTCGCGGACGGACGCGCCGTTCGGGGTGAACCTCCGGGCGGACGCGGGCGACGCCGGCGACCGGGTGCGCCTGATCATCGACGAGGGGGTGCGGGTGGCGTCCTTCGCGCTCGCCCCCTCCCGTGAGCTGATCGCCGAGCTCAAGGAGGCCGGGGTGGTCGTGATCCCGTCCGTCGGGGCGCGGCGGCATGCGGAGAAGGTCGCGGCCTGGGGCGCGGACGCGGTGATCGTGCAGGGTGGAGAGGGGGGCGGACACACCGGCGAGGTGGCGACGACCGTACTGCTGCCGCAGGTGGTGGACGCGGTGCGGATACCCGTGGTGGCGGCCGGTGGCTTCTTCGACGGCCGGGGCCTGGTCGCGGCGCTCGCGTACGGGGCGGCGGGGGTCGCGATGGGGACGCGGTTCCTGCTCACCTCGGACTCGACGGTGCCGGACGCGGTGAAGGCCAGGTACCTGGCGGCGACGGTCCGGGACGTCACCGTCACCACGGCGGTCGACGGTCTGCCGCACCGCATGCTGCGCACGGATCTGGTGGACTCCCTGGAGCGTTCCGGTCGCGCCCGCGCGCTGGTGCACGCCGTGCGCCGGGCGGACGGGTTCCGGAGGCTGTCGGGTCTCACCTGGCGGCGGATGGTCCGCGACGGGCTCGCCCTGAAGCACGGCAGGGAGCTGTCCTGGAGTCAGGTGCTGCTCGCCGCGAACACGCCGATGCTGCTGAAGTCCGCGATGCTGGACGGCCGTACGGACCTCGGGGTGATGGCGTCCGGGCAGGTCGCCGGAGTGATCGACGACCTGCCGTCGTGCGCGGAGCTGATGGAGCGGATCATGAAGGAGGCTCAGGAGGTGCGGGAGAGGCTCACAGCCGTTCGATGATCGTGACGTTGGCCCGGCCGCCGCCTCGCACATGGGCACCATCCCCGACGACCCCCTCGCACTGCTCGGCCCCAGGGGGCCTCCCAGGCTTCGGGAGCCTGCGCCGGACTCCGTCCGCCGAAGCGGGTGGCCGCCCTCGTCGCCGCTCGGGTCACACGCGTTCGATGATCGTCACGTTGGCCTGGCCGCCGCCCTCGCACATGGTCTGCAGGCCCAATCGGCCGCCGGTGCGCTCCAGTTCGTGCAGCAGGGTCGTCATCAGCCGGACGCCGGTGGCCCCCAGGGGGTGGCCGAGGGCGATCGCGCCGCCGTTGACGTTGACCTTCTCCGGGTCGGCGCCGGTCTCCTTCAGCCAGGCCAGCACGACGGGCGCGAAGGCCTCGTTGATCTCGACGAGGTCGATGTCGTCGATGGTGAGTCCGGTCTTCTTCAGGGCGTGCGCGGTGGCCGGGATGGGGGCGGAGAGCATACGGATGGGGTCCTCGCCGCGCACGGAGAGGTGGTGCACACGGGCCCGCGGGCGCAGCCCGTGCTCGCGCACCGCCCGCTCCGAGGCCAGCAGCATGGCCGCCGCGCCGTCGGAGACCTGCGAGGAGCAGGCGGCGGTGATGGTGCCGCCGTCGATCACGGGCTTCAGCGCGGCCATCTTCTCCAGGGAGGTGTCCCGGCGCGGGCCCTCGTCGGCGGTGACGTCCCCGTGGGGGACGAGTTCGCGGTCGAAGCGGCCCTCGTCGATCGCCCGCACCGCCCGCCGGTGCGAGCGCAGGGCGAACTCCTCCTGGTCCTGCCTGCTGATCCCCCACTTGGCGGCGATCGTCTCGGCGCCGGTGAACTGGTTGACGGGCTGCCTGCCGTAGCGGGCCCGCCAGCCCTCGCTGCCCAGGAAGGGGCCCTCGGTCAGGCCGAGCGGCTCGGCGGCCTGCCGGGAGGCGAAGGCGATGGGGATCTGCGACATGTTCTGGACACCGCCGGCGACCACCAGGTCCTGGGTGCCGGACAGCACGGCCTGCGCGGCGAAGTGCACGGCCTGCTGCGAGGAGCCGCACTGCCGGTCCACGGTCACACCGGGCACCTCCTCGGGCAGCCCGGCCGCCAGCCAGCAGGTCCGGGCGATGTCCCCGGCCTGCGGTCCGACCGTGTCCAGACAGCCGAACACGACGTCCTCCACGGCACCCGGGTCCACGCCGGCACGCGCGACGAGTTCCTTGAGGACATGGGCGCCCAGGTCGGCCGGGTGGACTGCGCTCAGTCCACCGCCACGCCGTCCGACGGGCGTGCGGACCGCTTCGACCATGTAGGCCTCGGACATGACAACTCCCCAGTGGGTTACGTGCGGACGGCGATCCCGTCCAGCACCATCGACAGGTACTGCCGGGCGATCTCCTCCGGGCTGTGCTGTCCGCCGGGCCGGTACCAGGACGCGGCGACCCAGACCGTGTCGCGCACGAAGCGGTAGGTGAGCCGGACGTCGAGGTCGGCGCGGAAGACGCGCTCGGCGACCCCGAGCTCCAGCGTGGACAGCCAGGCCTTCTCGAACTTGCGCTGGGACTCGGCGAGGAAGGTGAACCGGTCCTGCGCGACCAGCTGCTTGCTCTCCTTCTGGTAGATCGCGACGGCGGCGCGGTGCCGGTCGATCTCCCGGAACGACTCGGTGACCAGGGCCTCCAGCGTCTCGCGGGGCCCGAGTCCGGCGGCGAGGACGGTGTCGTAGCCGTCCCAGAGCTCGTCGAGGAAGGTGCGCAGGATCTCTTCGAGCATCGACTCCTTGGAGTCGAAGTGGTAATAGAGGCTGCCCGCGAGCATGCCCGCGTGGTCCGCGATCCTGCGCACGGTGGTGGCGTTGTAGCCCTGCTCGGCGAAGACCTCGGCGGCGGTCTCCAGGAGCTCGCTGCGGCGCGCGTGAGCGGCGGCGGCCGCCGGCTTCTTCGGGGCGGTCACCTGGGGCTTCTTCTTGGTCGGCACGGGTCCATTGTGGTCCTAGGCGTGCTGGCTGCTGACGCTGACGACTTCACCGGTCAGGTAGGAGGAGTAGCCGGAGGCCAGGAAGACGATCGCGTTGGCGACCTCCCACGGTTCCGCGTACCGTCCGAAGGCCTCGCGGGCGGTCAGCTCCGCCAGCAGTTCGGGTGTGGTCACCTTCGCCAGGTGCGGGTGCATGGCGAGGCTCGGCGCCACCGCGTTGACCCGCACGCCGTACTCGGCGGCCTCGACGGCGGCGCACCGGGTCAGCGCCATCACGCCGGCCTTCGCGGCCGCGTAGTGCGCCTGCCCGGCCTGGGCGCGCCAGCCGACGACGGAGGCGTTGTTGACGATCACGCCCCCGCCGGTCTCCTTCATCGACCGCAGGGCCGCCCGGGTGCAGCGAAAGGTGCCGTTCAGTGTCACGTCCAGGACGCGGGACCACTGCTCGTCGGTCATGTCGACCAGGGCCGAAGTGCCGCCCAGACCGGCGTTGTTGACGACGATGTCCAGCCGCCCGTGGTCCCGCACGGCGGTGTCGAACAGGGCCCGCACCTGGGACTCGTCGGTGACGTCACAGGGGACCGCGGTCACGGCACCCGGGTGCTCGCGGCCCAGTTGTGCCTCGTGCTCCTTCAGCCGTCGCGCGTGCGCGTCGCTGATCAGCACGCGCGCGCCCTCCTCCAGGAAGCGGCGGGCGGTCGCCCCGCCGATCCCCGCTCCGGCCGCCGCGGTGATGACGGCGGTGCGCCCCTTCAGCAGTCCGTGCCCGGGCACGTACGCCGGGCTCTCGACGCCTGTCATGGGCCCACGCTAACCTACCAAACACTTGTTAGGGAAGGTCTCAGGGAAGGAGGACCACCGTGGACCTCACCCACGCTCCGGCCGACGAGGAGTTCCGCGCCGAGGCCCGCGCCTGGCTCGACGCGCACGTGCCCGGCACTCCTCTGCCCTCCCTGGAGACCGAGGAGGGCTTCGCGGCGCACCGCGCCTGGGAGGCCGAACTGGCCGCGGACCGCTGGTCGGTGGTGTCCTGGCCCGAGCAGTACGGCGGCCGGGGCGCGGGGCTGATCCGGTGGCTGGTCTTCGAGGAGGAGTACTGGGCGGCGGGTGCGCCGGGCCGGGTGAGCCAGAACGGCATCAGCCTGCTCGCCCCGACCCTCTTCGACCACGGCACCACGGAGCAACGCGCGCGCGTGCTGCCCCGGATGGCATCCGGGGAGGTGGTCTGGGCGCAGGCCTGGTCCGAGCCGGAGGCGGGCTCCGACCTGGCCTCCCTCACCTCCCGGGCCGTGCGCACGGACGGCGGCTGGCTGCTGAGCGGACAGAAGACCTGGTCGTCGCGGGCCGCCTTCGCCGACCGCGCCTTCGGCCTGTTCCGCAGCGATCCGGGTGCCCCGAAGCCCCACCAGGGCCTCACCTACCTCATGTTCGACCTGCGGGCCCCGGGCGTCACGGTCCGCCCGATCGGACGCCTCGACGGGAAGCCCGCGTTCGCCGAGCTGTTCCTGGACGAGGTGTTCGTGCCGGACGAGGACGTGATCGGCGAGCCCGGCCAGGGCTGGCGGATCGCGATGTCGACGACCGGAGACGAACGCGGCCTCACGCTGCGCTCCCCCGGCCGTTTCCTGGCCGCCGCCGACAGGCTCTTCGACCTGTGGCGGGCTCAGGGCAGTCCGGAGCAGGCGCGCGCCCGGGTCGCCGACGCCCTGATCGGCGCCCGCGCCTACCAACTGTTCACCTACGAGGCCGCCTCCCGCTTCCTGGACGGCGAGCCGCTCGGCCCGAAGTCCAGCCTGAACAAGGTGTTCTGGTCCGAGTACGACCTCGCGCTGCACGAGACGGCGCTCGATCTCCTGGGCGAGGAGGGCGAGTTGGCGGACACACCCTGGGCGGAGGGCTATGTCTTCTCCCTCGCCGGACCCATCTACGCGGGCACCAACGAGATTCAGCGCGACATCATCGCCGAGCGCCTGCTCGGCCTGCCGAAGGGACGTCGCTGATGCGGTTCCTGCCCGACGCCGAGCAGCGCGCCTTCGCCGGCTCCCTGCACGCGATGCTGGCCGCCGCGGACACACCGTCGGTCGTCCGTGACTGGAGCCGCGGCGACCGTACGAGCGGCCGCGCGCTGTGGCGCCGTATCGCAGAGGCGGGGGTGTTCGGGCTCGTGGTACCGGAGGCGTACGAAGGGATGGGGCCCCGGCCGGTGGAACTCGCCGTCGCCTTCGTGGAGCTGGGGCGGCACGTCGTGCCCGGCCCGCTGGTCGAGACCGTCGCGGCGGCCGCGCTGCTCACCGAGCCCGGCCCGGCCAAGCGGTTCCTCCCGTCGCTCGCGGCGGGCGAGACCCTGGCGACGGTCGCGGCGGGCGGGTACGCGCTGGACGGGGACGCGGCGACCGCCCGTCTCGCCCTCACCCCCGACGGTCTGCGCCTGTCCCCGGGCGCCGGCCCGGTGCGCCCCTCCCTCGACCCGGCGCGCCGTCTCACCCCGCTCTTGCCCGGCGGCGAACTCCTCACCCCCGACCCGCCCGTGGACCACGCCCTCACCTGGGCGCGCCTCGCCACCGCCGCCCAGGCCCTCGGCGTCGGCCTCGCGCTGCTCGACCGGACCGTCGCGTACGTCCGGCAGCGCACCCAGTTCGGCGTCCCCATCGGCTCGTTCCAGGCCGTGAAGCACCGGCTGGCCGACGCGAGGACCGCCCTCGCGTTCGCGCGCCCCCTGCTCTTCGGCGCCGCGCTGACGATGGACCCGGCCGACGTGGCCGCCGCCAAGCTGAAGGCGTGCGAGGCCGCCTACGCCACCGCCCGCACCGCGTTGCACCTGCACGGCGCGATCGGGTACACGGCCGAGTACGACCTGTCCCTGTGGCTGACCAGGGCCCGCGCGCTGCGCATGGCCTGGGGCGGCCCGGACGAGTGCCGTGAGCGGGTCCTCAGTGGTGGTGGTCGCCGCTGGTGAGCTCCCGGTACTCCTCGCGGGTCGGCTTCGGGACATGGGTCTCGGGCCCGAACAACGCCCGGGCGAGCCGTGCGCGCACGCGCTGGGACACGGTGACCGGCCGCCGCACGCCGCCTGCGTCCTCACGGGGCCCGATCTCGTACGGCGGGTTCTGCTCGTGCTGGGTCAGGACGAACAGCCGGTCCTGCGACAGGGGTTCATGGACCTCGACGTACTCGCCGTGCGGCAGCAGTTTGATGATGCCCGTCTCCCTGCCGTGCAGCACCTTGTCCCGGTCCCGGCGTTGCAGCCCGAGACAGATGCGCTTGGTCAGCGTGAAGGCGACGACCGGCACGACGAAGACGGAGATCCGCACGAACCAGGTGATCGAGTTGATCGACAGATGCAGATGCGTGGCCACGATGTCGTTGCCGCCGCCGATCAGCAGCACCACGTACAGGCTCAGCCAGGCCACGCCCAGCCCGGTGCGCACGGGCACATTGCGCGGCCGGTCCAGGATGTGGTGCTCGCGCCGGTCGCCGGTGACCCACGCCTCGACGAAGGGATAGAGGCCCAGCGCGAGCAGGATCAGCGGGAACAGCGAGAACGGGATGAAGACGCCCAGCTCCAGCGTGTGGCCCCAGACGTCGATCTCCCATCCCGGCATCACCCGGATCAGGCCCTCGGAGAAGCCGAGGTACCAGTCGGGTTGCGCGCCCGTGGTGACGAGGTCCGGCCGGTACGGCCCGAAGGCCCACACCGGGTTGATGCTGGCGATCCCGCCCATCAGCGCGAGCACGCCGAAGGTGAGGAAGAAGAAGCCGCCCGCCTTGGCCATGTAGACCGGCAGGAAGGGCATGCCGACCACGCTCTTCTGGTCCCGTCCGGGCCCGGGGTACTGGGTGTGCTTGTGGAAGAAGACCAGGATCAGATGGGCCACGACCAGGCCCAGCATGATCCCGGGCAGCAGCAGGACATGGATCGGGAAGAGCCGCGAGATGATGTCGTGGCCGGGGAACTCCCCGCCGAACAGGAACATGGACAGATACGTCCCCACGACCGGGACGGACAGGATCGCGCCGTCGGCGAAGCGGATGCCGGTCCCGGAGAGCAGGTCGTCGGGGAGCGAGTAGCCGGTCAGGCCGGTGATGATGCCGAGCATCAGCAGGGTCCAGCCGAACACCCAGTTGAGCTCGCGCGGCTTGCGGAAGGCGCCGGTGAAGAACACCCGCATCATGTGCACGAGCATGCCGGTGACGAAGACCAGCGCCGCCCAGTGGTGGATCTGCCGGATCAGCAGTCCGCCGCGCACATCGAAGCTGATGTGCAGCGTCGACTCGTACGCCTTGGTCATGACGATGCCGTTGAGCGGGCCGTAGGAGCCGTGGTAGACGACCTCTGCGCCGCTCGGCTCGAAGAAGAGCGTGAGGTAGACGCCGGTGAGGATCAGGATGAGGAAGCTGTAGAGACAGACCTCGCCGAGCATGAAGGACCAGTGGTCCGGGAACACCTTGCGCATATTGGCCTTGGCCAGGGCGTAGAGCCCGAGCCGTCCGTCGGCCCAGTCGGCGAGCCGCTCACCCTTGGCGGGCTCGCCCCTGCGGGCAAAAGCCCCTTCGCCGTTCCCCGATCGTGCGCCGTCCATACGTCGTCGCCTCCCCGCCGGATCTCCCTCAGGGTGACACGACGCTGCGGCTGAGCCAACGGGGCCGACACGATCTATGGCCGGCCGACACGATCTATGCCCGTACGATCCCCCGCGCCCGCGCGGCCACCAGCCACTGGGGGAACTCGCCCACGAGACGGTCGTACAGCTCGGCGTCGGACACCTGCCGCGGATCGGAACCCGCGTGGAAGAAGCCCGCGTTGTCCACCACCCGCTTCTGCGGCACGGCCAGCTCGTCCAGCTTCCGCAGGAAGTCGAACTGCTTGCTGTCCGGGTCGCCGAAGCCGACGAACTGCCAGAACAGCGGCAGGGGCGCGGCCTTGCACAGGAACCGTTCGGCGGCGAGCTTGTTGATCGGGCCGCCGTCGGTCTGGAAGATCACCAGGGCGGGGGCGGTGGACCCGCTGTCGAGGTAATGGTCGATGACGGCGTCCATCGCCAGGTGGTAGCTGGTCTTGCCCATGTGCCCGAGCCCGGCCGCGATCCGTGCGATGCGGCCCTCGTGGTCGGCGAGGGCGATGTCGGTGACCGCGTCGATGTCGGTGGAGAAGAACACCACCGGCACCCGGCCGTCGTCGTCGAAGTGCGCGGACAGCCCGAGGACCCGGTCGGCGAGCGCCTGGACGCTGCCGTCCTGGTAGTACGGCTTCATGGAGCCCGAGTAGTCGACCACGAGGTACACGGCGGCCCGCTGTCCGTCCAGCCCGTGCTTCGTGAGGGACACTCCGGCCGTCTTGTACAGGTTGACCAGCGCGGGCGCGGTCTCCTGAACCTTGCTGAGACTGATCGCAACCATGGCCCCCACCCTCCCACACGCACCGGGGTTCGCTATTTTGTTCGCCGCCGACCCCACCGGCTCACCCTGTCCCCAGACCCTTGCGAGGAGCCGGCCGTGGATGCCGAGTCCCCCGAGTCCACCGTCACCACCTGCTACCGCCATCCCAAGGTGGAGTCGTACGTCCGCTGTACCCGTTGCGACCGCTACATCTGCCCCGACTGCATGCGCGAGGCCGCCGTGGGCCACCAGTGCGTGGAGTGCGTGAAGGAGGGCGCGCGGTCGGTGCGGCAGGCGCGTACCGCGTTCGGCGGCCGGATCTCCGCGGTGCCGCTCGTGACGTACGTGCTCATCGGGCTCAACGTCCTCGCCTACCTTGCCGAGCTGGTGCGCCCGTCGGTGGTCGACCGGTTCGACATGCTGGGGACCGTGCCCGTCGGCTACCTTCCCGAGGGCGTCGCCCACGGGGAGTGGTACCGGCTGCTGACCGGGGCGTTTCTCCATCTGCCGCCCACCCAGGGCACGTTCGGCATCCTGCACATCGTGATGAACATGGTGTCGCTGTGGAACCTGGGCCGGGTGGTGGAGACTCTGCTGGGCCGCGCGCGGTTCACGGCGCTGTATCTGCTGTCGGCGCTCGGCGGTTCGGTCCTCGTGCTGCTGATCGCGCCGAAGACGCCCACGCTCGGCGCGTCCGGCGCGATCTTCGGGCTGGGTGCCGCCTACTACGTCATGGCCCGCCGCCTGGACGCCGACATGAACGCGGTCAACCGGTTGATGACGGGTCTGCTGCTGTGGCTGGTGGCCTCCGCGTGGGTGACCTCCTGGCAGGGGCACCTCGGCGGTCTCCTGGCGGGCGGTGTGGTGACGCTGGGATACGCCTACGCGCCCCGGGACCGCCGACGGGCCCTCGTCCAGGCGGGCGTGTGCGTGGCGCTCCTGGCCCTGCTGGTGGTGCTGACGATCACGAAGGTCACGGAGCTGACCGGGGCCGCTGCCTAGGTCAGGGAGTCAGCCGGCCCACTTCTGGCGCAGCACCTCCTCCGCGGGTTTGCCGTGCGGGGTGTACGCCAGGTGTGCCGGGGTCTCTCCGCTGTTCGGCCAGTCGTCCCACATCCACCAGCAGACGCCGGCCCACCAGGTGCGGCCCTCGAAGGAGTCGAGGAGCGCCCGGTAGGCGGCGGCCTGTTCGGCATCCGCCGGGTGTGTGCTGACGGTCCAGGAGTACGGGGCGGTGGTGGCGCCGCGCTGGCTGACGTAGCCGGCCTCGGTGAACAGGATCCGGCGGTGCTGCCGTGCGGAGTACGCGGCGAGCTTCTCCCGGATCGGCGCCCAGGCGCGGTCCAGCAGGGCGGGATCGGTGGTGGGTTTCTCGACGAGGGGCCAGTAGGCGTCGATGCCGATGAGATCGAGGGCCTGCCAGAAGTGGATGTGCTGGTACTCGTCGTAGTTGGCGGCGTAGGTCAACGGGCCGTCGTAGTGGTCGCGGACCGACTTGATCACCTGCGTCCAGGCGGCGGTGTCGCCGGACACCCCGGCGAGTTCGGTGCCGACCGCGAGCTGTTCGGCTCCGGTGTCGGCGGCGATGTCCGCGTAGTGGGTGATGAAGCGGCGGTAGGCGGCGAACCAGGCGGCCCGGTCGCGGGGGCGGATCCCGGCGCGGTCCGCGTCGCCGGGCAGGTCCACGTGCGGCTTGATCATCACCTTGAGGCCGGCCGCATGGGCGCGCTCGACGATCCCGCGCAGGCTCGCGTCGCTCGCCGTCTCCTCGGTGGTGTGCAGGGCGGAGTCGGTGACGCGCTTCTGGTACCAGGTCGGGGTGAAGGTGACCCAGCGTGCCCCGGTGGCCCTGATGCCGCGCAGGTAGCGGGGTGCGGCCGGGCTGTCGTAGTCGGTGCGGTACCACGAGGGCAGTGTGATGCCGCGCATGGTCGAGGTCCCCGGTTCGGGACGGGGGGCGTGCGTGCTGCCGTGGGCGGACCCCTTGCCGCCGCCGGTGGACACGCAGCCGCCGACGGCGAGGAGGACCGCCGCCATGACGGCGACGGTCCTCCTCCTGGGGGCGGGCGCCGTCACAGCGCCGCCGGGCTGACGAAGGTGTAGCCGAGTGCCTTCATGCCGTCGATCGTGTCCTTCAACGGCTGCACCGGGTAGTACGGGTGGTAGAAGAAGCTCGCCACGCCGTCCCGTACGGCCAGGTTGGCCTTCGCCGACGCGATGAGGTCGGCGGGCAGCCGGGCCGGGTGGTTGTTGTACGCCTCCGGTTCGTAGTTGCCGATGTTCTCCGGCAGCACCTTGGTGCCGTACACGTCCTTCACCACGTACGGGAAGAACTGGCCGATGAACCGGTTCGGGTCGGACGGGGCCCCGCTCAGCGTCCCGGCGAAGTAGAGCGAACGCTCCAGCCGCGCCGAGAAGTTGGAGCTGAAGACCTTGTAGTCGGCCGCCGAGCCCGCGTAGTGCGGGGTGGTCCACAGCGCCGGCTTGGGCAGGCCGGCCAGGGCGAACTGGAGGAGCGCGCTGGTGACGCGGGTCTGCGCCCACAGGGCGGAGTCCTCGGCGACCGGGCCGTCGTAGACGACGTTGTCGGCGGCGTCGACGTGCGCCCGGTAGAACTCGAAGTCGTCACCGGTCACGCCGTCGTAGGGGTTGGCGATGTTGCTGTACTGGTGCGTGTAGCCGTGGTCCATCAGGACCGCGCCCCTGGCCAGCATGTACTTCAGCGCGTTGACCACCTGCGGCCGCTGGGCGAGCGTGACGGTCTGCGGGACCCCGTTGTTGTAGGTGCCCTTGGGGTCCGTGTAGACGGGGATCACGTTGATGCCGTACGGGATGTTCTGCGCGTGCAGGTAGTCGGCCATCGCCCGCAGTTCGGCGGGGTCCGAGTCGGGGCTGATGTCCTCCAGGCGCACCATCGCCCGGTGCCGCTCGGCGGTGGCCGGGGCGAGGGCGTCGAAGAGCAGGTCCTCGAAGGCGATGACGCGGTCGCTCTCGGAGACGTAGGCGAACGGGATCTCACCGATGTAGGTGAGGTTGGACGAGCGGACCGCCCAGCCGAAGGTGTGCCCGTTCGAGCTGTCCAGGCCCTCCGCGAGCCGGGTGACGGCCGGATACCCCGTGCCCGTCAGGACGTTGGGGCGCAGCACGCCGCCGTCCTGCCCGGCCGGGATGGTGCGGGACAGTGTCTGGCCGCGGTACGTCACCTGGGTGACGTTGCCGATCGAACCACCGTCCTCGTAGTACGACGTCGTCGGGTCCCAGCCGTACTTCTGCGTGAACTGGGTTACGCCCACCGCGCCCGCCATGTTCCAGATGTTGGCGCCCATCCAGATCACCGGCTTGGTGCTCGACGCCGCGTCGGCGTAGAACGCGGCCGGGACGGCGTCCGGGATGCTGCCGCCGTAGTACGTCGAGCCGATGTAGATCACGGCCGAGTACGAGTCGATCATCCCGGCGGTGTACTGCTGGACCGGCTTGGCCGTCACCGTGCCGAAGTGGCCGGCGAGGTTGGCCGTGGCCATCGCGTACAGCTCGCCCAGCTGCCCGTAGGGGCCCGCCGTGTCGTAGAGGACGAGGGTGGTCGGGTTGGCGTCGGCAGCCGCGTTCGCCGAGGCGGCGGCTGGGGCGAGCAGGGCCGCCTGCCGGGTGACGGCGCTCGCGGTGCGGACCGGGAGGCCGGCCGCGGACGCGAGCGCGGTCGGGGTGGTCTTCGGGTGCGGCCGGGCACGCCGGGTCCGGTCCGCCGTGAGCTGGGTCCTCGCCCAGCCCTTGAGATCGATCCGGCTCAGTCCGGACCTGGCACCGACGGCCTCGACCCTGTGCCGGTGCCCCCCGGCCGCCTGTGCGTTCGTGGCCATGAATGTGCCGCTCAGCAGAGCGGCGACGAGTAGTAGAACGACGGAAATTCGGCTGCGTGCCCGCTTCCAGGGCGGGATCACTGGTCTCACGATCTTCCCCCCACTTTGCCAAATGATTGACAAAGCATTTGGCGACAGGAAGGCACCGATTCTTATGGCGATCGCGAGGCCTGTCAAATGGACTCCGCACCCCTCGAAACGTCTGCTAAGTTCACCTCCGCGCGTTGGGGACGCGCACCGAATATGGGGGGACAATGTACGGACGACCCGCCCTGGGGGCCCTGTTGCCCCTGGCAGGAGCGATGGCCGCACCGGAAGCGATACCCGGCCTTCCTTTGGCCAAAGCACTACAGGCGATAGCCGGGGCCGGATTCCTGTTCTATTGCCTGACGGCGTGCCTGATACTGCTGGCTCGGCTGCGTCTGCGACGCCGGGGACACGGGATGCGGGCCCATACCGGGGGCAGCCGTGATCATTGAGTTGCTCCTGTGGTCAAGCATCACTCTGATCGTGATGGCCGGCTGTTACAACACCAGTCTTTTTCTTCTCTCGCGACGCAGAATTCGCCGTTCTCGAACGGACCGGAGAGAGCGGCTCTACGTATTTCTGCTGGCATGTCTGAACGAGGAGAAAGTTCTTTCAGAAAGCCTGGCGCGCATCACTTCGCTGCCCGCCGGGAATTTCATGGCCCTGGTCATAGACGACGGCTCCGACGACCGCACCAGTGATATCGCGCTGGCCGCGGACCCGGATCTGGTACGGCTGCACCGGCGCACTTTGCCGAACGCACGCCGGGGCAAGGGTGCCGCACTCAACGACGGGGTGCGGCACCTCAGGGAGTCCGGCCTGCTCGCCGGGCACGACCCGGCGGACGTCGTGCTGTGCGTGGTCGACGCGGACGGGCGGCTCGACCCGCACGTCGTGCAGTCCGTCGACCCGTACTTCGACGATCCGGGTACGGGCGCGGTTCAGGTCTGCGTCCGTATGTACAACCGGCAGCTGGGGCTGCTCGCCCGCATGCAGGACATGGAGTTCGTCGTCTACGGCGATGTGTTCCAGAGCGCACGGCGCTTCATCGGCAGCGTGGGCATGGGCGGGAACGGGCAGTTCATGCGGCTGTCGGCGCTCAACATGCTCAACGCCACGGATGGTGACGGCCCGTGGAGCGACAGCCTCACCGAGGACCTCGACCTCGGGGTGCGGCTGATCGCCAAGGGCTGGACCAATATGCACTGCACCACCGCCGCGGTCTCCCAGCAGGCCGTGCTCAGTCTGCGGCGCCTGGTCCGGCAGCGATCCCGCTGGTTCCAGGGCCATCTGCAGTCCGCCGGTCTCGTCCCGCTCATCCTCAGGGACGTGCCGACCCGGCCCGCGCTGGACATGCTCTACCACCTGTCGAGCCCGGTCCTGATCCTGCTGACCTCGCTGCTGCCCGTCTCCTTCCTGGTCGCCCTGGGCGCCACCGTGGTGGCCTCCGTCCAGGTGGGCCACGCCCTCGTGTCGCCCATGTGGCTGCTGGGGCCGTACGCCCTCTCGTTCACGGCCGCCTACACGTACGGCTACGTGTACTTCAAGCGTGAGCGCGAGCTGGGACTGGTGCGCTGTGTGCTGCTCGCCCATGTCTTCGTCTTCTACGGCTACATCTGGTTCTTCGCCGGCTGGTGGGGGTTCTGGCGGATGCTCACCGGCAAGCAGACCTGGCTGAAGACCGCCCGCACCTGAGGACTGCGCACACCGGACGGGCCGGGCCACGCCCGGACTCGCCCCTCTCCCCTCTGCTCACTCCTTCTCTCATCTTCCGTGCCTCGGCACGTCCTTCTCGCATGCCCTAAGGGGGGCCTTCCATGTCCACACCTCCGTCAAGCCTGCCCGTACGCGCCATGCTCGTGCTCGGCACCCGGCCGGAAGCGATCAAACTGGCGCCGGTGGCGCGGGCCATGGCCGGCAGTGAGCTGTTCGAGCCGGTCGTCGTCACCACCGGCCAGCACCGCGAGATGCTCCAGCAGATGCTCGGCCTGCTCTGTGTCGACGTACGGATCGAGCTCGACGTGATGCGCAGCCGGCAGCAGCTGTCCGAGCTGACCGCCCGGCTGGTCGGCGAGCTCGGCGAGGTCATGCGGGAGCAGCGGCCGGACCTGGTCGTGGTGCAGGGGGACACCACGACCGCGCTGGTCGGCGCTCTGGCCGCGTTCTACGAGAAGATCCCGGTCGCCCATGTCGAGGCGGGACTGCGCACCGGGGTCATCGACAACCCCTTCCCGGAGGAGCTCAACCGCAGCCTCATCGGACGCATCGCCCGCTGGCACTTTGCCCCGACACCGCGCGCGGCACGGCAGCTGACCGAGGAGGGCGTCCCCGCGGAGCAGGTGTTCACCACCGGCAACACGGTGATCGACAATCTGCTGTGGGTGCTGGCCGAGGGCACCGGCACCTCCGCGTTCCGCACGGGCGCCCGGCGGGTCCTGGTGACCCTGCACCGCCGGGAGAACCAGGGCGAACGGATGCGCGGGATGAGCCGTGCGCTCACCCGGCTCGCCGGGCGCGGGGACGTGGAGATCGTGCTGCCGCTGCACAAGAGCCCCGCCGTACGGGACGCGCTGCTGCCCGAACTCGACGGCCACACCGGTATCTCGCTCGTCGAACCGCTCGACTACCTGGACTTCGCGGCGACGCTGGCCGAGTGCGACCTGGTGCTCACCGACTCCGGCGGTATCCAGGAGGAGGCCCCGAGTCTGAGCAAGCCCGCGCTGGTGCTGCGTACGACCACCGAACGCCCGGAGGCGGTCGAGGCCGGCGCGGCGAGGCTGATCGGCACGGACCCGGACGCCATCGTGGCCTGGGCCGGGAAGCTGCTGGACGATCCGGCGGAGTACCGGCGGATGGCGAGCGCCGGCAACCCGTTCGGCGACGGACTGGCCGCCTCCCGCGTCCTGGCCCAACTGGCGGAGGACTTCGCCGCCGATGTGCCCGTCGGCCTCACCGCGTCCGGGCCATACTCGACGGCATGACCCCCTCGCCCCTGCGCACCGTCCGCCGGATCCCGCCGATCCCGCGGGTCCCGCCGGGACGCAGGGGCCGCCTCCTCACCACCCTGGCACTGGTGCTCGCGCTGGCCGCGCTGCTGTCGGTCACGGTGAGCCGGTGCCGGGGGGAGGACGAGCCACCGCCCAGGCCCTGGCTCGACGGCACCGTCCACGGCCGCTGGCTCTCGGTGTTCAACGGCCATGGCACCAACGTGGGCGACGACGACTCGCTGTCGCTCTCCCCCGAGGTCGCGGAGGACCCGGGCACGACGCACGCGGGCCTGGTGGTGAGCACCGCCTCCTACACGAACGTGCGGTACGAGGCGCGGATGCGGACGGTGAGGCAGCTGCGCGATCCGGACCCGAACCCCTGGGAAGTGCCGTGGCTGGTCTGGGCGTACACCGATCCGGAGCACTTCTACTACATCACCCTCAAGCCCAACGGCTGGGAGCTGGGCAAGCGGGATCCCGCGTATCCGGGGGGCCAGCGCTTCCTGGCGACGGGGCGTACGACGTACCCGGTGGGCGACTGGTACACGGTGCGCGTGGAGCAGAACGGCGCCGGACTCGTCGTCGAGGCGGACGGAAAACCTCTGGTGACCTTCACCGACCACGAACGCCCGTACAACGAGGGCAAGGTGGGGGCGTACACCGAGGACGCGACGGTGAAGTTCGAGGGGCTGAAGGCGAGTTCGCGCTGAAAAGGCGGCGGCGCCTGCCCAGTCCGGTCGGGGACTGCGGGCAGGCGCCGTCAGTGTTCCGCACGCCGTTGTACGGGACGTTTTCGAGGTGCCGTCAGACCATCAGCGAGCGGTCCGTCGGGCGGATCGGCGCCGGCAGGTCGCTGGCACCGGTCAGGAAGCGGTCGACGCCCCGGGCGGCCGAGCGGCCCTCCGCGATCGCCCAGACGATGAGCGACTGGCCGCGGCCGGCGTCACCGGCGACGAACACACCCGGCACATTGGTCTGGAAGTCGGCGTCACGGGCGACGTTGCCGCGCTCGTCCAGGTTCAGGCCGAACTGCTCGACCAGGCCGTTGTCCCGGTCGGTGCCGGTGAAGCCCATGGCGAGGGTGACCAGCTGGGCCGGGATCTTGCGCTCCGTGCCCGGCTTCTGGGTCAGCCTGCCCTCGACGAACTCGACCTCGACCAGGTGCAGCCACTGGACGTTGCCGTCCTCGTCGCCCTCGAAGTGGGTGGTCGAGACGGAGTAGACCCGCTCGCCGCCCTCCTCGTGGGCGCTGGTCACCTTGTAGAGCATCGGGAAGGTCGGCCAGGGCTGGGCGACCGGGTTCCGCTCCTCGCCCGGGCGGGGCATGATCTCCAACTGCGTGACGGAGGCCGCGCCCTGGCGGTGGGCGGTGCCCACGCAGTCGGCGCCGGTGTCGCCACCGCCGATGACCACCACGTGCTTGCCCGCCGCCGAGACCGGAGTGGTGACGTAGTCGCCCTCCTGGACCTTGTTGGCCAGCGGCAGGTACTCCATGGCCTGGTAGACGCCGTTGAGTTCGCGGCCGGGGACCGGGAGGTCACGGGCGGTCGTGGCGCCGGCGGCGATGACGACCGCGTCGTACCGCTTCTTCAGGTCGGTCGCCTTGAGGTCGCGGCCGATCTCGATGCCGGTGCGGAAGCGGGTGCCCTCCGCGCGCATCTGCTCGATACGGCGGTTGATGTGCCGCTTCTCCATCTTGAACTCGGGGATGCCGTAACGGAGGAGGCCTCCGATGCGGTCCGCGCGCTCGTAGACGGCGACCGTGTGGCCGGCCCGGGTGAGCTGCTGGGCGGCAGCCAGGCCCGCCGGGCCCGAGCCGATGACCGCGACGGTCTTGCCGGACAGCCGCTCGGGCGCCTGCGGGGCGACGTCACCGGTCTCCCACGCCTTGTCGATGATCGAGACCTCGACGTTCTTGATGGTGACCGGCAGCTGGTTGATGCCCAGCACACACGCCGACTCGCAGGGAGCGGGGCACAGCCGGCCCGTGAACTCCGGGAAGTTGTTCGTCGCGTGCAGCCGCTCGGAGGCGGCTGCCCAGTCCTCGCGGAAGGCGTAGTCGTTCCACTCGGGGATCAGGTTCCCCAGCGGACAGCCGTTGTGGCAGAACGGGATGCCGCAGTCCATGCACCGGCTGGCCTGCTTGCCGATGATCGGCAGCAGGGAGCCCGGAACGTAGACCTCGTTCCAGTCCTTGACGCGCTCGCTGACGGGACGGGTCTTGGCGACCTCACGGCCGTGGTTCAGGAAGCCCTTCGGGTCAGCCATTGATCGCCGCCTCCATCATCTTCTCGTGGGTCTCGGTCTCGGAGAGACCGGCTCGCTCGGCGGCGTCCTTGGCGGCGAGCACTGCCTTGTAGGTGCTGGGGATGATCTTGCTGAAGCGCTCCACGGCGGAGTCCCACTCGGCGAGCAGCTTCTCGGCGACCGTGGAACCGGTCTCCTCGTGGTGGCGGCGCACCACCTCGTGCAGCCACTGCTTGTCCGCGTCGTCCAGCGCCTCGACCGCGCCGAGGTTGCCGGCGTTGACGTTGTCGCGGTCGAGGTCGATCACGTACGCGACGCCACCGGACATACCGGCCGCGAAGTTGCGGCCCGTCTCACCGAGGACCACCGCGTGGCCGCCGGTCATGTACTCGCAGCCGTGGTCGCCCACGCCCTCCGAGACCACCAGCGCGCCGGAGTTGCGGACGCAGAACCGCTCGCCCGTACGACCGCGCAGATACAGCTCACCGCCGGTCGCGCCGTACGCGATGGTGTTGCCCGCGATCGTCGAGTACTCGGCGAGGTGGTCGGCGGCCCGGTCCGGGCGGACGATCACACGGCCGCCGGAGAGGCCCTTGCCGACGTAGTCGTTGGCGTCGCCCTCCAGGCGCAGCGTGATGCCGCGCGGCAGGAAGGCGCCGAAGGACTGGCCCGCCGAACCCGTGAAGGTGATGTCGATGGTGTCGTCGGGCAGACCCGCGCCGCCGAACTTCTTCGTCACCTCGTGGCCGAGCATGGTGCCGACCGTGCGGTTGATGTTGCGGATCTGGACCTGGGCGCGCACCGGCTGGGCGTCGGTGGCGCTGGACGCGGCCAGGGCGTCGGCGGCGAGCTTGATCAGCTCGTTGTCCAGGGCCTTCGCCAGGCCGTGATCCTGCTCGACGATCCGGTGCCGCACCGCGCCCGCGGGCAGCTCGGGCACGTGGAACAGCGGCGCCAGGTCCAGGCCCTGTGCCTTCCAGTGGTCGACGGCACGGGTGACGTCGAGCGCCTCGGCGTGGCCGACGGCCTCCTCGATGGAGCGGAAGCCCAGCTCGGCGAGGATCTCGCGGACCTCCTCGGCGATGAACTGGAAGAAGTTCACCACGTACTCGGCCTTGCCGGTGAAGCGCTCGCGCAGCACCGGGTTCTGGGTGGCGACGCCGACCGGGCAGGTGTCCAGGTGGCAGACGCGCATCATGATGCAGCCGGAGACGACGAGCGGAGCGGTCGCGAAACCGAACTCCTCGGCGCCGAGCAGCGCGGCGATGACGACGTCACGGCCGGTCTTCAGCTGGCCGTCGGTCTGTACGACGATGCGGTCGCGCAGGCCGTTGAGCAGCAGGGTCTGCTGGGTCTCGGCGAGGCCGAGCTCCCAGGGACCGCCGGCGTGCTTCAGCGACGTCAGAGGCGAGGCGCCCGTACCGCCGTCGTGGCCGGAGATCAGGACCACGTCCGCGTGCGCCTTGGACACACCGGCCGCGACCGTGCCGACGCCGACCTCGGAGACCAGCTTCACGTGAATGCGCGCCTGCGGGTTCGCGTTCTTCAGGTCGTGGATCAGCTGGGCCAGGTCCTCGATCGAGTAGATGTCGTGGTGCGGTGGCGGGGAGATCAGACCGACACCCGGGGTCGAGTGTCGGGTCTTGGCCACCCACGGGTAGACCTTGTGGCCGGGCAGCTGGCCGCCCTCGCCGGGCTTGGCGCCCTGGGCCATCTTGATCTGGATGTCGTCCGCGTTGACCAGGTACTCGGAGGTGACACCGAAGCGGCCGGAGGCGACCTGCTTGATGCTGGACCGGCGCGCCGGGTCGTACAGACGCTCCGGGTCCTCGCCGCCCTCACCGGTGTTGGACTTGCCGCCCAGCTGGTTCATGGCGATGGCGAGGGTCTCGTGCGCCTCCTTGGAGATGGAGCCGTACGACATGGCGCCGGTGGAGAAGCGCTTGACGATCTCGCTGACCGGCTCGACCTCGTCGATGGAGATCGGCTGCCGGTCGGACACGAAGCCGAACAGACCGCGCAGCGTCATCAGGCGCTCGGACTGCTCGTTCACCCGGTCCGTGTACTTCTTGAAGATGTCGTAGCGGGCGGTGCGCGTCGAGTGCTGGAGGCGGAAGACCGTCTCCGGGTCGAACAGGTGCGGCTCGCCCTCGCGGCGCCACTGGTACTCGCCGCCGATCTCCAGCGCGCGGTGGGCCGGGGCGATGCCCGAGGCCGGGTACGCCTTGGCGTGGCGGGCGGCGACCTCCTTGGCGATGACGTCGATGCCGACGCCGCCGATCTTGGTGGCCGTGCCGTTGAAGTACTTCTCGACGAAGGCCTCGTCGAGGCCGACGCCCTCGAAGACCTGGGCGCCGCGGTACGAGGCGACGGTCGAGATGCCCATCTTGGACATGACCTTCAGGACGCCCTTGCCGAGGGCGTAGATCAGGTTGCGGATGGCCTGCTCGGACTCGATGTCCGACAGGAACGTCCCCGCGCGGACCAGGTCCTCGACCGACTCCATCGCCAGGTACGGGTTGACGGCCGCGGCGCCGTAGCCGATGAGCAGGGCGACATGGTGGACCTCGCGGACGTCACCGGCCTCGACCAGCAGGCCCACGTGGGTGCGCTGCTTGGTGCGGATGAGGTGGTGGTGGACGGCCGCGGTGAGCAGCAGCGAGGGGATCGGCGCGTGCTCGGCGTCCGAGTGACGGTCCGACAGGACGATCAGACGGGCGCCGTTCTCGATGGCGGCGTCGGCCTCGGCGCAGATCTCCTCGATGCGCGCGGCGAGGGCGTCACCGCCGCCGCCGACCCGGAACAGGCCGGAGAGGGTCGCGGCCTTGAAGCCGGGCATGTCGCCGTCGGCGTTGATGTGGATGAGCTTGGCCAGCTCGTCGTTGTCAATGACCGGGAAGGGCAGCGTGACGCTGCGGCAGGAAGCGGCCGTCGGCTCCAGGATGTTGCCCTCGGGGCCCAGGGAGGAGCGCAGCGAGGTGACCAGCTCCTCGCGGATGGCGTCCAGCGGCGGGTTGGTGACCTGCGCGAACAGCTGGGTGAAGTAGTCGAAGAGCAGCCGCGGGCGCTCGGAGAGGGCCGCGATCGGGGAGTCCGTGCCCATCGAACCGATCGGCTCGGCGGCGGCCTTGGCCATCGGCGCCAGGATGACGCGCAGCTCCTCCTCGGTGTAACCGAAGGTCTGCTGGCGGCGGGTGACCGAGGCGTGGGTGTGGACGATGTGCTCGCGCTCGGGCAGGTCGCCCAACTCGATCTCACCGGCCTCCAGCCACTCGGCGTAGGGGTGTTCGGCGGCGAGGGTCGCCTTGATCTCGTCGTCCTCGATGATGCGGTGCTCGGCGGTGTCGACGAGGAACATCCGGCCGGGCTGCAGCCGGCCCTTGCGGACGACCTTGGCGGGGTCGATGTCGAGGACGCCGACCTCGGAGCCGAGGACGACGAGGCCCTCGTCGGTGACCCAGTAGCGGCCGGGGCGCAGGCCGTTGCGGTCGAGCACGGCGCCGACCTGGGTGCCGTCGGTGAAGGTGACACAGGCCGGGCCGTCCCAGGGCTCCATCATCGTGGAGTGGTACTGGTAGAAGGCGCGCCGGGCCGGGTCCATGGACTCGTGGTTCTCCCACGCCTCCGGGATCATCATCAGCACGGAGTGGGGCAGCGAACGGCCGCCCAGATGCAGGAGTTCGAGCACCTCGTCGAACGAGGCCGAGTCGGAGGCGTCCGGCGTGCAGACCGGGAAGACCCGCTCGATGTCGCGCTCGCCGAACAGGTCCGAGACCAGCTGGGACTCGCGGGCGCGCATCCAGTTGCGGTTGCCCTTGACGGTGTTGATCTCACCGTTGTGCGCGACGAAGCGGTACGGGTGCGCCAGCGGCCACGACGGGAAGGTGTTCGTGGAGAAGCGCGAGTGGACGAGCGCGACGGCCGACGCGAAGCGGCGGTCGGACAGGTCCGGGAAGAAGGGCTCCAGCTGACCGGTGGTCAGCATGCCCTTGTAGACGATCGTCCGCGCGGACAGCGACGGGAAGTAGACACCGGCCTCGCGCTCGGCGCGCTTGCGCAGCACGAAGGCCTTGCGGTCCAGCGCGATGCCCTCGCTGGCGCCGTCGGTGACGAAGATCTGCCGGAAGGCCGGCATGGTCGAACGGGCGGTGGCGCCGAGCAGTTCGGGCGCGACCGGGACCTCACGCCAGCCGAGGACCGTCAGGCCCTCCTCGCCGGCGATCGTCTCAATGCGTGAGACGGCGTCCTGGGCGCCCTCCTCCGGCAGGAAGGCGATGCCGACGGCGTAGGAGCCCGCCGGGGGGAGTTCGAATCCGGCCACCTCACGGAAGAAGGCGTCCGGCACCTGCGAGAGGATGCCCGCGCCGTCGCCGGAGTCGGGCTCGGAGCCGGTGGCGCCGCGGTGCTCCAGGTTGCGCAGAACCGTGAGTGCCTGCTCGACCAGCGCGTGGCTCGCCTCGCCCGTGAGGGTGGCCACGAAGCCGACGCCACAGGCGTCGCGCTCGTTGCGGGGGTCGTACATACCCTGCGCAGCAGGGCGAGCATCCATGAACGACCAGTTCTGGCCATTCTCGGAATGCTGGGACGGCTGGCGCGGCGTACGCATCGGCTCTCCCGTCGTCGTCATGTGGCATGTGCTGGTGCCGAGGGACGACGTTGGCCCTCTGCGAAGTGCGAAATTTCGTGCAGGTTACATGATGGAGTGGTGCTCGGGAACCGGATACTCCGTTCCAACATGCGGACGCCAGGGGGTGCGGCGGGGGTGCCGCGCACGGGCGGCAGAAGTGTGTGGGGACCGAACGGACAGGATCGATCAGATCGGCGTCGTACGGCCCGAAGGGCGGCGGGGGAAGCGTCGTCGCCCCTCCCGCGGGTGCGCGGCAGGCGTCATTGCCCGCAGCGCTTACGGCTCATGCCCATTGGTTAAGCATTCGAAACCAGCGAGTAACGGCTACTTATGCGGCCCAACGCATAGGTAGCGGTCGGCCTATCCTACGGCCGTTCCGAACAGGCTGCCCAGGGCGTACGTCACACCGGCCGCGGCACCGCCGAGCGCGAGCTGCCGCAGCCCGCTGTACCACCAGCTGCGCGCCGTCACCTTGGCCACCACGGCACCGCAGCCGAACAGCCCGGCGAGCGCCAGCAGCAAGGCGGGCCACAGGGCGGTCGCGCCCAGCAGATACGGCAGCACAGGCAGCAGGGCGCCCAGCGCGAAGGAGCCGAACGACGACACGGCCGCGACCAGCGGCGACGGCAGCTCGCCGGGGTCGATGCCCAGCTCCTCGCGGGCGTGTATCTCCAGGGCCTGCTCGGGGTCCTTGGACAGTTGCCG
This sequence comes from Streptomyces sp. NPDC001406, assembly GCF_042895285.1. Classification (NCBI taxonomy): domain Bacteria; kingdom Bacillati; phylum Actinomycetota; class Actinomycetes; order Kitasatosporales; family Streptomycetaceae; genus Streptomyces; species Streptomyces sp. NPDC001406. The sequence goes on along the minus strand of NZ_JBIAWG010000003.1, from coordinate 292,210 downwards.
GGCCACCTCACGGGCCAGCGCCGGTTCGACGCCACGGGCCTCGTACAGGGCGGCCAGCTCCTCCTGCTCGTCCTCCGGGTGCTTGCGCAGCTCCCGCCGCTCGACGTCGAGCTCCGCCTCGACGAGCTCACGCTGCGAGGCGACGGAGGTGTACTCGCCGGCCGCCATCGAGAAGGCACCGGCGGCAAGACCGGCGAGGCCGGTGATGACAATGGTCTGATGACCCACGGAGCCGCCCGCGACACCAGTCAGCAGGGCGAGGTTGGAGACCAGGCCGTCCATGGCACCGAAGACGGCGGGGCGCAGCCAGCCGCCGTTCACATCCCGGTGCGTGTGGTTGTCGCGGTGCGCCACGTGCAGCGACGCCTCGGTGTCGATGATGGCCATACGGGGTCCCCCAATGAGCTTAGGCAAAGCTAACTTTTAGACTGGTTCTACTTTTCGATAGCGCTGAACCTACGCCTCCCATTGCCATTCCGCCAGCAAGGAAAGGCTGGGCTAACCTGCGGCTTTACCTCGAAACGCTCATCCGAGTTGACGTATGCACATATGTCGACCGGGTGATGCTGGGGCTCAAGAGGCTCAGATGAGCCGCTCAGGTGGCAGACATCCCCGCATGGCATCCATCGCCTGCATTCCCCCGGTCCCGGCGCCGGGGGGCGCCGCCGAACTCCGCGAACGGGCGCGCGGCGCGCTGCTCGGCCTGGCGGTCGGGGACGCGCTCGGCGCCCCGGCGGAGAACATGAAGCCCTCCGAGATCCGCGCCCGCTGGGGCCGTATCACCGGATACGTCGCCGAGAAGCCGTCCGGCACGGACGACACCGAGTACGCGATCTTCTCGGGTCTGCTGCTCGCCCGGCACGGCTCCGCGCTCACCCCGGCCCATGTCGAGGCGGCCTGGCACCAGTGGATCGCCGACCGCGACGAGGGCCCCTTCCGCGGCGCGGGCTTCAGCGAGCGCGGCACCCTGGAGAACCTCCGGCGGGGCCTGGCCGCGCCCATCTCGGCCCAGCACCGCCACGCCTGGAGCGACGGCCTCGCGATGCGGGCGGCCCCCTTCGGGGTGTTCGCGGCGGGCCGCCCCGCCGAGGCCGCCCGCCTGGTGGCGATCGACGGCTCGGTCAGCCACGACGGCGAGGGCATCTACGGCGGCCAGGCGGTGGCGGCCGGGGTAGCGGCGGCGATGGCGGGAGCCCCGCCGAGCGTGGTCGTCGCCTCCGCCCTGGCGGTCGTCCCCGACGACTCGTGGACGGCCCGTTCACTGCGCCGGGCGGTGGCGGCGGCCCACCGCGGGGAACGGGCGGTCCGCTCCGCCGTGGTCGTCGGCGGCTATCCCTGGACCGACCTGGCCCCCGAGGCGGTGGCCCTGGCCTTCGGGGCGTACGCGGCGGCCGACGGCGACTTCCGGGAGGCCGTTCTCACCGCGGTGAACATGGGCCGCGACGCCGACACCACGGCCGCGGTGGCGGGCGCCCTGGCCGGCGCGACCCAGGGCGTGGCCGCGATCCCGGCCGACTGGGCCGCGGCGATCGGCCCGGCCCGCGGCAGCTGCCTGCCCTCCATGGCGGGCCACCACGTGCTGGACGTGGCGGAGCTGCTGGTGCCGGGCGAGGGCGGCAAGTGGGGCGCGGACGTGGTCGTACCGGACTACCTGCCGGGTGTGGTGCGCGATTACCTGCCGGGGGTGGTGCGGGATCACGTGCCGGAAGCGGTGCGGGATCAACTGCCGGGGGTGGTGCGGGATCACCCGCCGGGAGTGCTGCCGGCCGGCGTCAATGAGGTCCTGCCGTGAGCCGCCGTGTCGAAGGCCTGCTGCTGGGCCTGGCCGCGGGCGACGCCGCCGGCTGGCCCGCCGCCCGGCACCGGGCCGCGCGGATGCCCGAGTGGACCCGGCGCCTGACCCGCGAGCTGGACACCTTCGCCGAGCAGAACGCGACCACGACCCTGCCCGTCCCCATCGCGCTCAACCAGCCCCCCGAGCCGCTCCGCCTCGGCCCCTCCGACGACGCCGAGTGGGCGGTGTTCGCGGCGGAGGCGGTCCTGCGGGCCGGGGACGACACCGTGCTCGGGGACCTCAGCCGGGAGCGCCGGACCCGGGCCGCCATCGACCTCACCTGGAGCGCCGTCGCCTCCGAGGTGGCGGCGGCCGCCGACCGCGCCCCCGAGGTCGAATCGGCGGTACTGCCCCTGCGCGCCCGCATCTCGGTGCGCGCCGGACTCGGCAACCTCGCCGCCGGCCTGCGCCCGCCCGCCACCGGCCACGACAACCCCCACTACTTCGACGACGCGGCCTGTGTACGCGCCTGTGTCCTGGCTGTGGCCCACCCCGGCGACCCCCGCAGCGCCGCCGACCTCGCCGAGTTCGACGCCCGCTACACCCAGGACGGCGACGGGGTGCACGGCGCCCGGGCGATGGCGGCGGCACTCGCGCTGGCCCTCACCGGGGCGGACGCCGACGCGTGTGTGACGGCCGCGCTCGCCGAGCTGCCCCAGGAGACGGAGATCGGCCGCAACGCCCGGCAGGCACTGGCCCTCGCGCGGGAGACGGACACCGCCTTCGCCCTCATCCCACTCCTCGAACATCAGATCGTCGACCACGTCTACAGCTATGGCATCGCCGCCGCCGAGACGGTCCCGGTCGCCCTCGCCCTGGCCACGGCGGCGCACGGCCGGATCGCCGAGGCCGTCCCCGCCGCGGCCTGTCTCTCCCGGGTCGCCGACTCGGCGCCCGCCCTCGCCGGTGCGCTGACCGGCGCCCTGGAGGGCGGCGAGTCGATCCCGCCCGCCTGGCGGGAGGCCTGCCGCACTCTCCCCGGCTGCACACTCCCCCGTCTCACCGGCACCGACCTGGTGGAACTCGCCGAACTCCTGGAAGCGGCACAACCGGCCCGACCAGGAGGATGATTCGGGGCATGACGCCCAAAGGAGAAGAAAACAGCGGGCCGGGTCTGGAAGAACGGATCACCGGGGCACTCGTCGGAGCCGCCGTCGGCGACGCCCTCGGCGGGCCCGTCGAGGGCTACTCCCCCGACCAGATCCTCGAACGCCACGGCGGCCGCGTCACCGGCGTCGTCGGCCCCTGGAACGGCGACGCCTGGCGTACCGCCCGCCCCATCGCCCCGTACCACAAGGGCGACGGCCACGTCACCGACGACACCTTGATGACGCATGCGCTGGTCCGGGTGTACGCGGCGGTGCGTGACCATCTCGACGCGTACGCGATCGCCGACCACCTGGTCCCGGACCTCATGACGAACCCGCGCTGGATCCCCGAGCTGGAGGCCGAGGCACTTTTGCTCCAGCGCCTCTTCCTCGCGGAGAAATGGCTGGTGGCGAGGCTGGCGTACGGTCATGTGGACCCCCGCGAGGCCGGTACGGGCAACATCGTCAACTGCGGCGCGGCGATGTACATGGCCCCCGTCGGGCTGGTCAACGCCGCCAACCCCGCCGCCGCGTACGCCGAGGCCCTGGACGTCGCGGGCGCACACCAGTCGTCGTACGGCCGTGAGGCGGCGGGCGTCTTCGCGGCGGCGGTCGCGGCCGCGTGCGCGCCGGGTGGGACACCGGAGTCGGTGGTGGCGGCCTGTCTGTCGCTGGCGAAGGACGGCACTCGGGAGGCGATCGAGCGCGTCTGCGAAGTGGCCGCTGCGCACCGGGACTTCGAGTCGGCGCTGGTCCCGCTCCGGGAGGCGGTGGCGCCCTACGACACGGTCGGCCCCGACTACCGCGCACCCTCCCTGGCGGCCCGCCGCCCCTCCCGCCTCCACTCCATCGAGGAACTCCCCATCGCCCTGGGCATGCTGGTCGTCTCCGGCGGCGACCACCGCCGGGCGGTCCTGGGCGCGGTCAACTACGGCCGGGACTGCGACTCGATCGCGACGATGGCGGGGGCGCTGGCCGGGGCCCTGGGCTCACCGGTCCCGGACGACTGGTCGAAGACGGTCGCCGAGGCCAGCCGCCTGGACCTGTGGGGACCCGCGCGGACGCTCATCGAGGTGACCCGCGAGATCTTCGAGCGGGACGTACGGCGTCGGCGAGCGCACGAGCGCGCGATCGCCGAGCTCGGGGGCCCGCGTTGCTCCGGCTGACCTGGGTCCAGCCGGAGGACCTGATCGGCCACGAACTCCGCCAGGCAAGCCAGGACGGCCGCGAGCCCTGGGCAATCGCGGCGCGGTGGAGAGCGGCGGGAGGCACGGAGGCTCCGGCGCGGGCGGGCGCTTCGACGGGGCGGGCGTCGCGGTACCTGCGGTTGCTGGCCGAAGACCTCTTGGACGAACTCGCCGACTTGCCAAGCAAGCTGGCGGACGAGGAACCGACGGACCTCACAAAGATCAAGGTCCGCTGCCCAGCTTGGCCCGCCCCGTCTGCGGGCAGTCGTGCCGCTGGGGCGATGGGGGTCCCCCCTGTTCGAGCGCAGCCGAGAACTTGGGGGAGGGTGGGCGCAGGCGGCACCCCGCAAACGCGGGCGAGCGCACCCACCCCCACGCCGACCCCCACCCCGCCCGGCCTCGAAGCCGCCTGGCTGGGCCGAGCCGCAGGATGCCTCCTCGGCAAACCCGTCGAAAAGCTCCCGCTGCACGCCATCCGCGAACTCGCCCGCGCCACCGGCAACTGGCCCCTGACCACCTGGTTCACCGCAAAGGGCGTCCCCGAGGACCTCCTCGCCACCCACCCCTGGAACCGCCGCTCGGCCCCCACCTCCCTCGCCGAGAACATCGACGGAATGCCCGAGGACGACGACCTCAACTACCCCCTCCTCAACCTCCTCCTGCTCCGCCGCCACGGCAGGACCTTCACCACCACGGACGTGGCCCGGCTCTGGCTCGACGAACTCCCCGCCGGCCGCACCTTCACCGCCGAGCGCATCGCCTACCGCAACCTCCTCACGGGCGTCGAACCCCCGCACACCGCCCGCCATCGCAACCCCTTCCGCGAGTGGATCGGCGCCCTGATCCGCGCGGACGTGCACGGCTGGACCAACCCGGGAGACCCGGCGGCCGCCGCCGAACAGGCCCACCGCGACGCCACCCTCACCCACACCGCCAACGGCGTGTACGCGGCGATGTTCATCGCGGCCGTCATCGCCACCGCGGCCACCGGCGCCCATGACATCCACACCTGCCTGCGCACCGGCCGCACGGTGATCCCGCCCCGCTCCCGGCTGGCCACGGCAATCGACCACGCCATCGAACTGGCCGAGTCCCACGAGGACTTCGACGCCGTCGTGGACGGACTCCACGCCGTCCACTCCCCCGTCCACCACTGGGTCCACGCCGTCCCCAACACCGCCCTGATCGCCGCCGCCCTCACCCACGCGGACGGCGACTTCACCGGCTCCATCTGCCGGGCGGTGTCGGGCGGCTGGGACACCGACTCCAACGGCGCCACGGCGGGGAGCATCGCCGGTCTCCTCGCCGGGAGCCCCACCGCCCTCCCCGACCGCTGGACGACGCCCCTGAAGAACCGGCTCGCCACGTCCGTCGCCGACTTCGACGGCACCGGTTTCGACACCCTCGCCCACCTCACCCACCTGGAGGCGACCCGCCCATGACCCATATCGCCGTACTCGGCAGCTTGAACATGGATCTCGTCGCGTACGTCGAGAAGGCCCCGCAGCCAGGAGAGACCGTCACGGGACGGGAGTTCCGTACGATCCCCGGCGGCAAGGGCGCCAACCAGGCGATCGCCGCGGCCCGCGCGGGCGCCACCGTCTCGATGATCGGCGCGGTCGGCAACGACATCTTCGGCACCCGGCTGCGCGACACCCTGGAGCACTCCGGCGTGGACACCGACGACCTGCGCACGATGGAGGGCTCGTCCGGCACCGCGCACATCGTGGTGGACGACGAGGGCGGCAACTCGATCGTGGTGGTCCCGGGCGCGAACGGCACCGTGGACCATCTCTCCCCCGGCGACGAGGGCGTGATCGCCTCCGCCGACGCGCTGCTCCTGCAACTGGAGATCCCCATGGCGGCGGTGCTCGCGGGCGCGGAGGCGGCCCGCAGACACGGCGTCCGTACGATCCTCACCCCCGCCCCCGCCCAGCCGCTGCCGGACGGCCTCCTCGCCGCCACCGATCTGCTGGTCCCCAACGAGCACGAGGCGACCGCCCTCACCGGACGGCCCGACCCGCGCGAGGCGGCCGACGTCCTGCTCGACCGGGTGCCGGAGGTGGTCGTCACCCTCGGCGCGGCCGGCTGCCTGTACCTGACCCGGGGGGCCGAACCGCTCGTGGTTCCCGCCCCGAGGGTGACCGCCGTGGACTCGACGGGCGCGGGCGACACCTTCGTCGGCGCCCTCGCGGTGGCGCTCGGCGAGGAGCGGCCGATCCGGGAGGCGCTGAAGTGGGCCGCCGCGGCGGCCGCCGTCTCCGTCCAGCGGGAGGGGGCGTCGACGTCGATGCCGTACCGCCCGGAGATCGAGGCGCAGTACACCGCATGAACACCTCCACCCAACCCCTGACCGGCCTGCGCGTCCTCGATCTCGCCACCCTCTTCGCCGGCCCCCTCTGCGCCACCCTGCTCGGTGACTTCGGCGCCGAGGTGATCAAGGTCGAGCATCCCGCCAAGCCCGATCCCTGCCGGGGCCACGGTCCCTCGAAGCAGGGCGTCGGCCTGTGGTGGAAGCTGCTCGGCCGCAACAAGCGCACCATCACCCTCGACCTGTCCAGGCCCGGCGGCCGCGCCACCCTGCTGCGACTCGCGGCCACCGCCGATGTGATCGTCGAGAACTTCCGCCCCGGCACCCTGGAGAAGTGGGACCTGGGCTGGGCGGAGCTGTCGGCCGCCAACCCGCGGCTGGTCCTCGCCCGGGTCACCGCCTTCGGCCAGTTCGGTCCCTACGCGCACCGCCCCGGCTTCGGGACCCTGGCCGAGGCGATGAGCGGCTTCGCCGCGATCACCGGCGAGCCGGACGCACCCCCGACGCTCCCGCCCTTCGGCCTCGCCGACTCCATCGCGGGCCTGGCCACGGCGTACGCGGTGATGACGGCACTCGCGGCCCGGGAGCGCACCGGCGCGGGCCAGGTCGTCGACATGGCGATCATCGAGCCGATCCTGACCGTGCTCGGCCCGCAGCCCGTCTGGTACGACCAGCTGGGCCACATCCAGCCGCGCACCGGCAACCGCTCCCAGAACAACGCCCCGCGCAACACCTACCGCACGGCGGACGGCACCTGGGTCGCGGTCTCCACGTCCGCCCAGTCGATCGCCGAACGCGTGATGCATCTGGTCGGCCGTCCGGAGCTGATCGACGAGCCGTGGTTCGCGACGGGCGCCGAACGGGCCGCGCACGCCGACGTCCTCGACCAGGCGGTCGGCGCCTGGATCGCCGGCCGCACCCGGGACGAGGTCCTGGCGGCCTTCGAGAAGGCGGAGGCCGCCGCGGCGCCGATCCAGGACGTGCGGGACGTGATGGCGGACCCGCAGTACCAGGCCCTGGACACCATCACCGCCGTCGACGACCCGGAGCTGGGCCTCCTGCGCATGCAGAACGTCCTCTTCCGGCTCTCCGCCACCCCCGGCGCGATCCGCTGGGCGGGCCGCCCGCACGGCGCGGACACGGAGGCGGTCCTGACCGAGCTGGGCCTCACCCCGGCGGAACTCGGCTCGCTGCGCGCGGAGGGCGCCCTGTGACCCCCTTCCCGCTCACCTGGCTGTACGTCCCGGGCGACCGTCCGCACGTCGTGGCCAAGGCGCTGGCCTGCGGCGCGGACGTGGTGGTGATCGACCTGGAGGACGCGGTCGCCCCGGACCGCAAGGTGTACGCCCGCGAGGCGACCGCCGACCTGCTGTCCGAACCCCGGCCTGCCCGGGTCCACGTCCGGGTCAACGCCCTGGAGGCGCCGTGGGCGGCCGCCGACCTGCGCGCGGTGACCGCGCTTCCGGGCGTGTCCGGGCTACGGCTCCCGAAGGTGACGTACGCCGAGGAGGTGGTGCGGGTCGCGGAGGGCACCGGGCTCCCCGTCTACGCCCTCCTGGAGACGGCCCTGGGCATCGAGCACGCCTATGCCATCGCCTCCGCCCACCCGTCCCTGCGGGGCGTCTCCCTCGGCGAGGCGGATCTACGGGCCGACCTGGGCGTACGCGAGGACGCGGGGCTGGACTGGTGCCGTTCCCGGGTCGTGGTCGCGGCGCGGGCGGCGGGGCTGGCCCCGCCGCCCCAGTCGGTGCACCCCGACATCCGCGATCTGGCGGGACTGGCCGCCTCCTGCGCCCACGGCCGCTCCCTGGGCTTCCTCGGCCGGGCCGCCATCCACCCCCGTCAGCTCCCGGTCATCGAGCGGGCGTATCTGCCCACGGAGGAGGAGATCGAACAGGCCGAGACGATCGTCAAGGCCGCGACGGAGGAGCAGGGCGCGCTGGCGCTGCCGGACGGCAGATTCGTCGACGCGGCGGTGGTGGCCGCGGCACAGCGCACGCTGTCGCTGGCCCACAGACCCTGAGATACGACGGGGGCGCCCGGATCGATCCGGGCGCCCCCGTCGTCATAGGTCGTCACACGACGTCGTACGGCCGAAGGTGTCAGCTCTTCTTCGACGCCGACTCGGCCTCGTCCTTCGTCTCCTCGGCTTCCGCATCCTCGGCGGACCCGGTGGCGTCCGTCTCGGCCTCCGCCTCCGTCTCGGCCCCGGCCTCGGCTTCCGGCTTGTCCGCGGACTTGTCCTCGGGCTCCGCCGTACCATCCTCCGCGGCCTCGCCCTCGGCGACGCCGGGCTCGACCACGGCCTCGCGTCCCGGCCGCTTCTTCGACGACACCACGATGTAGACCACCGCGAGCAGGAACACGATCATCGCGGTCCAGTCGTTGAGGCGGAGGCCCAGGATGTGGTGGGCGTCGTCGACGCGCATGTACTCGATCCAGCCGCGGCCCACGCAGTACGCGGCGACGTACAGGGCGAACGCCCGGCCGTGACCCAGCTTGAAGCGGCGGTCGGCCCAGATGACCAGGAGGGCGACGCCGATGCACCACAGGGACTCGTACAGGAACGTCGGGTGGTAGTAGCCCGGCACCCGGCCGCCCTCGGAGGAGGTGATGTGCAGCGCCCACGGAACGTGCGTCTCGCGGCCGTACAGCTCCTGGTTGAACCAGTTGCCCCAGCGGCCGATGGCCTGCGCCAGGGCGATGCCGGGGGCGATGGCGTCGGCGTAGGCGGGCAGCGGGATGCCCCGGCGCCGGCAGCCGATCCACGCGCCGACCGCGCCGAGGGCGATCGCGCCCCAGATACCGAGGCCGCCCTCCCACACCTTGAAGGCGTCCACCCAGTCGCGGCCCTCGCTGAAGTACAGCTCGTAGTCCGTGATCACGTGGTAGAGCCGGCCGCCGACCAGGCCGAAGGGCACGGCCCAGACCGCGATGTCGGCCACCGTGCCGGACCGGCCGCCGCGGGCGATCCAGCGCTTGTTGCCGAGCCAGACGGCTACGAAGACGCCGATGATGATGCAGAACGCATAGCCGCGCAGCGGAATCGGGCCGAGGTACAGGACCCCGCGCGACGGGCTGGGAATGTAGGCAAGTTCCATGGCAAGGTCGACGCTACCGTGCCGGGCCCGGCACACGGCAGGCAGCCCGGCTACGGGTCCATAACGGGGGTGTGAGAAACGCTTACCCCTGGTTGGCCGCCTCCACCATCTCCTTCAGCTTCTGCGGGGTCATCGTCCGGTCCTGGTAGATGTTCTTGCCGTCGAGCAGGACGGTCGGCGTGCCGCTGAAGTTGCCCGCCTTGAAGGCCGCCTGCGACTTGTCCACCCAGCTGTCGTGCTTCCCGTCGTTGACACAGGCCCGGAAGGCCGGGGTGTCGAGGCCCTGGACCTTGCCCGCCGACTCGAGCAGCTTGGCGTTGTCCGCGAAGGCGTCGTCCGTCTCCTTGGGCTGGTTCGCATAGAGGACGTCGTGGTAGTCGCGGAACTTTCCGGCGTCCTGGGCGCAGGCCGCCGCGTTGGCCGCGCGCAGCGAGCCGGTGCCGCCGAGGTTGCCGTCGATCAGTCTGACCAGGTGGTACTCGACTCTGAGTTTTCCGGCGTCGGCGAGCTCGTGGAGCGTCGGGCGGTAGGCCGCCTCGAAGGCCTGGCAGGCCGGGCAGCGGAAGTCCTCCCACACCGTGAGCGTCGACTTGGCCCCGTCCTTGCCGACCGGGATCGCGAGGCTGTCCTTGCCCTGCGCGCCCGAGGGCGCCACCACCGGGCCCGAGCTCTGGCTACCCTTGTTCTTGCCGGCGTTCGCGGCGATCACGCCGATCACCGCCGCGAGGCCGAGGACGCAGAGGACGCTCGCGCCCACGATCAGCGCACGGCGTCGCTTCTCCGCGGCCTTCTGCTTCTCGCGCTCGACCGCAATCCGCTCCCGGGCGGTGCGCTTTCCGTCACGGTTCTTCTCGCTCACACCCCCAGAACGAACCGGGGAGGCGCAGCGCGCCTCCCCGGTCCCAGGTCCACCCGTTCGAGTGACCGAATATTCCGTTATGACTGACGGCTGGTCCGTCGTGCCGGACGGCTAGGCCTGGCCGCGCACGCCCTTGGCCAGCTCACCGACCAGTTCGCGGACCGCTTCGAGACCGGCCGCGTCGTCCGGCGCGTCCAGCATCCGCTTCACGAACGCCGAGCCGACGATCACCCCGTCGGCGAAGCCGGCCACCTCGGCGGCCTGGGCACGGTTGGAGACGCCGAGCCCGACACAGACCGGCAGGCCGGTGCCGGTGTCCCGGGTGCGCCGCACCAGGTCCTGCGCCTGCGCGCCGACCGACTCACGGGTGCCGGTGACACCCATCAGGGATGCGGCGTAGACGAAGCCGCTGCCCACCGCGGTGATCTGGGCGAGCCGCTCGTCCTTGCTGCTGGGGGCGACCACGAAGACCGTCGCGAGCCCGTGCTTGTCGGCGTGCTCCCGCCACAGCGCCGACTCCTGGACCGGCAGGTCGGGCAGGATGCAGCCGGCCCCGCCCGCCTCGGCCAGCTCGGCGGTGAAGCGCTCGACGCCGTAGCGGTCGATGGGGTTCCAGTACGTCATCACGAGCACCGGCTTCCCGGTGGCCGCGTGGGCCTCGCGGACCGTGCGCATGACGTCCGCGATCTTCACACCGCCCCGCAGGGCGATGTCGTCGGCGGTCTGGATGACCGGACCGTCCAGCACGGGGTCGCTGTGCGGCAGCCCGACCTCGACGACGTCGGCGCCGCCGTCGAGGACGGCCTTGATCGCCTCGATGCCGCCGTCCACGGACGGGAACCCGGCCGGGAGGTAGGCGATGAGCGCGGACCGTCCCTCGGCCTTCGCGGCCGCGAGGGTGTCGGTCAACAAGTTGATGTTCCCGCTCACTTGGCGTCCCCCTCGATCTCGGCGGTTTCGCTGTCGGCGTCGGCGGCGACCTCCGCGTCCACACCGCTGTCGTACAGACCGAAGTAGCGGGCGGCCGTGTCCATGTCCTTGTCGCCGCGGCCGGACAGGTTGATCACGATCAGCCCGTCCCTGCCCAGCTCCTTGCCGACCTCCAGGGCTCCGGCGAGGGCATGGGCGCTCTCGATGGCCGGGATGATGCCCTCCGTGCGCGACAGCAGGCGCAGCGCCTGCATGGCCGCGTCGTCGGTGACCGCGCGGTACTCGCCGCGGCCGCTGTCCTTGAGGTAGGAGTGCTCGGGCCCGATGCCCGGGTAGTCCAGACCGGCCGAGATCGAGTACGGCTCGGTGATCTGGCCCTCCTCGTCCTGCAGGACGTAGGACCGGGAGCCGTGCAGGATGCCGGGCTCGCCCGCGGTGAGGGTCGCCGCGTGCTCACCGGTCTCGACGCCGTGCCCGGCCGGCTCGCAGCCGATCAGGCGGACGGACGTGTCCGGGATGAAGGCGTGGAAGAGGCCGATGGCGTTGGAGCCGCCGCCGACACAGGCGACGGCCGCGTCGGGCAGGCGCCCGGCGCGCTCCAGGAGCTGACGGCGGGCCTCCACACCGATCACCCGGTGGAAGTCGCGGACCATGGCCGGGAAGGGGTGCGGACCGGCGACGGTGCCGAAGAGGTAGTGGGTGTGGTCGACGTTGGCGACCCAGTCCCGGAAGGCCTCGTTGATGGCGTCCTTCAGGGTACGGCTGCCGGACTTCACGGCGACGACCTCGGCACCGAGCATGCGCATGCGGGCCACGTTGAGGGCCTGGCGCTGGGTGTCGATCTCGCCCATGTAGACGGTGCATTCGAGGCCGAACAGCGCGCAGGCGGTGGCGGTGGCGACGCCGTGCTGGCCGGCGCCCGTCTCCGCGATGACGCGCGTCTTGCCCATCCGCTTGGTGAGCAGGGCCTGGCCGAGCACGTTGTTGATCTTGTGGGACCCGGTGTGGTTGAGATCCTCGCGCTTGAGGAACACCCGGGCGCCACCGGCGTGTTCGGCGAACCGCGGCACCTCGGTGAGGGCGCTGGGCCGGCCGGTGTAGTTGACGAGCAGGTCGTCGAGCTCGCGGGCGAACTCGGGGTCGGCCTTCGCCTTGTCGTACTCGACGGCGACCTCGTCGACGGCGGCGACGAGCGCCTCCGGGATGAACTTGCCGCCGTACGCGCCGAAGTAGCCTTCGGCGCTGGGGACTTGACCCTCGGGGTCGGGGATGAAGAACTCGCTGGGCATGCGGAAACCTCACGGTGAGTTGTGGAAAGTCACTAATCGCCGTGGGGGCGGGGATTTCAGTCGGCTGCGGGCCCGTTGTGGGTGCGCGCGCAGTTCCCCGCGCCCCTGTAGGTCGGCTGCTGCCATCGCATGCCGTTCACCTGCCCGGGTTCGTCACCGATGACGTACCGCACCCGGCGCCCGTGCACCCGGCGGGCGGGCGCGCGGCAGCCGCGGGGCCGGCAGCCGCGCGCGAGGCGGGCGTACGGGTCCCGGGGCATCGGGGTGATCGGAAGCGTCATCGGGGCCAGCCTACCGGGAGTTCAGCTCCGGCCGTGCCGCAGTGCGGGGTGCTCGCCCGCGGCGACCAGGTCGGCCACGGCCGCCTTCGGGTCGCGCCCGGTGACGAGGGACTCGCCGACCAGGACGGCGTCGGCGCCCGCGTTGGCGTAGGCGATCAGGTCGTGCGGGCCGCGGACGCCGGACTCGGCGACCTTGACGATGCCGTCCGGGATCTCCGGCGCGACCCGCTCGAAGGTGCCACGGTCGACCTCCAGCGTCTTCAGGTTGCGGGCGTTGACGCCGATCACCTTGGCGCCCGCGTCCACCGCGCGTTCGACCTCGTCCTCGTCGTGCACCTCGACGAGGGGGGTGAGGCCGATGGAGACGGCACGCTCGATCAGCGACTCGAGGGCCGGCTGGTCGAGGGCCGCGACGATCAGCAGCGCGAGGTCGGCACCGTAGGCGCGGGCCTCCCACAGCTGGTACGACGTGACGATGAAGTCCTTGCGCAGGACCGGGATGTCCACGCGGGCGCGGACGGCCTCCAGGTCTGCCAGCGAGCCGCCGAAGCGGCGCTGCTCGGTCAGGACCGAGATGACGGCCGCGCCGCCTGCCTCGTAGTCCGCGGCGAGCCCGGCCGGATCGGCGATCGCGGCCAGCGCGCCCTTGGACGGGCTGGAACGCTTGACCTCGCAGATCACCTTGACGCCTTCGCCGCGCAGTGCGGCAACGCCGTCCTTGGCCGCGGGCGCCTTCGCCGCGCGCTCCTTGAGCTCGTCGAGGCTGACGCGCGCCTGCCGCTCCGCGAGGTCGGCACGGACTCCGTCGATGATCTCGTCGAGCACACTCACGCGAGCGGCCCCCTTCCGAACGATCGAAAAACCCATGGTCACTGCGATGGTATCCGGAGGACGGCGCAGGCCTCGCATCCGGATGACGTGCGGTCCCACTACCTGGACATTCGCCGGTCGATCAAGGATGGAGCCAGCCACCGAAGGGCAGGTTCCGGACAACCGTGAACGCCAGGACCAGCGCCCCCAGGCCCCACAGCGGCACCGGCCCGAGATCGATCCGCAGCGGCCGTCCGCGCACGGCCCGGACGACCCAGACGGTCCACAGCACCGCGAAGCCCGCATAGGCGGCCACGGCCATCGCGTTGTCCTGGAGCGCGGTGAGGAAGTCCCCGTGCACAAAGGCGTGGGCGCTGCGCAGACCGCCGCAGCCGGGGCAGTAGACGCCCGCGTAGCGCAGCAGCGGGCACACCGGGTAGTGGCCGGGTTCGTTGGGGTCGACGGCGCCGACGTAGGCGAAGGCCCCGACGACGGCCGCGAGGATCCCGGCGGGGACGGCCAGCCGTCCCGGCAGGGTGGCGGGCGGCCCGGTCCGCCGGTCGATGCCCGGGGCGCTGTGGCTGTCGGCGTTCACGCCTTGCATTGTGCCGCGCACGGGCCGCACGCGCGCGAGGGGCGGCCCGCACCTCGTCGGTGCGGGCCGCCCCTCGGGCAGGAACTGCTGGTCAGCCCTCGACGCCGGCCGGCTCGGGCGTCACGGCGGCCCGGGGCTGCGGCTGCGGCACCGCGTGGACGTCCTTCGGCTGGCCGAGGCCCATGGAGCGCATGACGGCGCCGACGACACCGCCGAGCGCCACCATCGCCATACCGGCCCAGAAGCCGAGCGGCTGGGCCATCACCATGAACGCGCCCGCGACGCAGAACCCGAAGAAGGCGATAGTGACACCGGTCCAGGCGGCCGGGGTGTGTCCGTGGCTGCTGCCCGCCATTGCTTGCTCCTCGTTGCTGGTTGCGTGCTCGTTTGCTTGGTGCATGTGAGCCGGACGCTCACGGCCCATTGTCCCGTACCCGGGTGGCCGCCGTGAGCTCGGGTGGCGTCTGTTTCGCCACATCGGGACCGGGGCCGTGCGACCGGCGGCCGGCGGCTACGCCCCCGTCGGGTCCTCACCGCGGTCCAGGGCCTTCCACAGGTCCTCGGGGCGGTCGGGGTCCGCGGCCGGGGCCGGGCGGCGGGGGCGGGCGGTGCCGCGCTCGTAGCGGCCGGACATGGCGGGCCACAGGCGTCCGTAGCGCAGGGCGAGGAGCCCGGCGAGCAGCAGCAGGAGGCCGCCGGCGGCCGCGACATAGGGCCAGCCGGTGTGGGTGAGCGCGGCCACGCTCGCGGAGGTGTCTCCGGTGGCCTCGGCCGCCTTGTCGTCGAGCGCCGAGCTGTCCGAGGCGCCGACCAGGGCCGCGGCGATCGTGCCGGCGCCGGAGAGCGCGAGGAGCCCGGCGACCAGCAGGCGGCCGGCCCGGCGGACGGCGAAGACGGCGACGAGCGCGGCGAGGCCCACTATGGCGAGGGCCGCGGGGACGCCCGTGACGTCACTGCCCTTGGCGGTCAGCGGAAAGGCACCGCCGGCCACGGTCGCGGTGCCCTCCGCCCAGCGCTGCCGGGTGGCCAGCAGCGCCACGGCTGCGCCGAGCGCACCGCACATCAGGGCGACGGCGAGGCTGCGGCGGCCGGAGCGTGCGGGTCCGGCGGCTTCGGGGCGGGGGTGAGGTACGGCAGTCACGTAGTCCACTATCGCCTGAACCCCGGGCGAACCGTCACCCGGGGTTCACGTGATACGCGCCCCACTGTGCGGTAAGCGCCCTACTTGCCCAGCCGGTTGGCCGTGTGCACCGCCCGCAGCACCGCCGCCGCCTTGTTGCGGCACTCCTGGTCCTCGGCGACCGGGTCGGAGTCGGCGACGATGCCCGCGCCCGCCTGGACGTACGCGGTGCCGTCGCGCAGCAGGGCCGTACGGATGGCGATGGCCGTGTCGGAGTCGCCCGCGAAGTCGAGGTAGCCGACACAGCCGCCGTACAGCCCGCGGCGGGACGGTTCCAGCTCGTCGATGATCTGCATCGCGCGCGGCTTGGGGGCTCCCGACAGGGTGCCGGCCGGGAAGCAGGCCGTCAGGACGTCGAAGGCCGTACGGCCCTCGGCCACCTGTCCGGTCACCGTCGAGACGATGTGCATCACATGGGAGTACCGCTCGACGGACATGAAGTCGACCACCTCGACCGAGCCGGGTGCGCAGACCCGCCCCAGGTCGTTGCGGCCGAGGTCGACGAGCATCAGGTGCTCGGCGCGCTCCTTGGGGTCGGCGAGCAGTTCGTCGGCGAGGGCCTGGTCCTCCTGCGGGGTGGCGCCGCGGTGCCGGGTGCCGGCGATGGGGTGGACCATGGCCTGCCCGTCCTCGACCTTCACCAGGGCCTCCGGGCTGGAGCCCACGACGTCGAAGGCGCCTTTGCCCCCGTCGGGGAACCGGAACAGGTACATGTACGGCGAGGGGTTGGTCGCCCTGAGGACCCGGTACACGTCCAACGCGCTTGCCGTGCACGCCGTTTCGAAGCGCTGCGAGGGTACGACCTGGAAGGCCTCGCCCGCGCGGATGCGCTCCTTGATGTCCTCGACGGCCTCCTGAAAGTCCGGGCCGCCCCACAGTGCGGTGTACTCGGGCAGCTCGGAGGGCGGCAGGACGGCCGGGGGCTGGGCGACGGGGCGCGAGAGGTCGGCCTCCATGGCGTCGAGGCGGGCCACGGCGTCCGCGTACGCCTCGTCGACGCCGGTGTCGAGGTCGTTGTGGTTGATCGCGTTGGCGATCAGCAGGACGGAGCCCTCCCAGTGGTCCATGACCGCGAGGTCGCTGGTGAGGAGCATGGTGAGCTCGGGGAGCCGCAGGTCGTCCCGCTCGCCGGGGCCGATCTTCTCCAGGCGGCGGACGATGTCGTAGCCGAGGTAGCCGACCATGCCGCCGGTGAAGGGCGGCATGCCCTCCTGGTGGGGCGTGTGCAGGGTCGCGATGGTGGCGCGCAGGGCGGCCAGCGGGTCGCCCTCGACGGGGACGCCGACGGGCGGGACGCCGAGCCAGTGGGCCTGGCCGTCGCGCTCGGTCAGGGTCGCCGCGGACCGCACGCCCACGAAGGAGTAGCGGGACCAGGAGCGGCCGTTCTCCGCGGACTCCAGCAGGAACGTGCCGGGGCGCTCGGCGGCGAGCTTGCGGTAGAGCCCGACCGGGGTGTCGCCGTCGGCGAGGAGCTTGCGGGTGACCGGGATGACGCGGCGGTCGGTGGCCAGCTTGCGGAACGTCTCTAGGTCCATGGCGGCTGACCTTACTGATCCGAGACGGGTACGCCGGAATCGGCGTCCTTGAGCAGTACGTCGGCGTCGAAGCAGGTGCGGGCGCCGGTGTGGCAGGCGGCGCCGACCTGGTCCACCTGGACCAGCACGGTGTCGGCGTCGCAGTCGAGGGCGACGGACTTGACCCACTGGAAGTGGCCGGAGGTGTCGCCCTTGACCCAGTACTCCCGGCGGCTGCGCGACCAGTAGGTGCAGCGGCCGGTGGTCAGCGTGCGGCGCAGCGCCTCGTCGTCCATCCAGCCGAGCATCAGCACCTCTCCGGTGTCGTACTGCTGGGCGATGGCGGGGACGAGACCGTCGGCGCTGCGCTTGAGGCGCGCGGCGATCTCGGGGTCGAGGCTGCTGGGCCCGGGCGTACCGGTCGTACTGGTCATGCGGCCATTGTGCCGCGCCGCACCGACAGTGACGGTCCGTGTCCACTGGACGGACCCGCACGCGCGCGTGCGGTGGACGTCCACTGGGCCGACCCCATGGCTGGTCGTAGGCTGACTGTATGTCGACCTTCGCCAAGCGTGAACGGCTCCTGCTCGCCGACCTCTTGGAAACCGCCGGTCCTGAGGCACCGACCCTCTGCGAGGGCTGGCAGACCCGCGACCTGGCCGCGCACGTGGTGGTGCGCGAGCGCCGGCCGGACGCCGCCGGGGGCACGCTGATCAAGCCCCTCGCGCCGCGTCTGGAAAAGGTGATGCAGGAGTACGCGGCGAAGCCGTACGAGGAGCTCATCCAGCTGATCCGCACCGGCCCGCCGCGGTTCTCGCCGTTCCAGCTCAAGCAGATCGACGAGGCGGCGAACACGGTGGAGTTCTACGTCCACACGGAGGACGTCCGCCGCGCCCACCCCGACTGGACGCCGCGCGAGCTCGACCCGGTCTTCCAGGACGCGCTGTGGTCCCGGCTGGAGCGCACGGCACGGCTGCTGGGCCGGGGTGCGCCGACCGGCCTGGTGCTGCGGCGCCCGGACGGCCAGACGGCGGTCGCACACCGGGGCTCGCCGGTGGTGACGGTGACGGGTGAGCCGTCGGAGCTGCTCCTGTTCACGTTCGGCCGGCAGAGCGCCGCCAAGGTCGAGCTGGACGGCGACGAGAACGCGATCGCCAAGCTGCACGAGTCGAAGCAGCTCGGCATCTGAGAGGACCCCTCATGATCAAGGTCGCGATGACCAGCGTGTTCGTCGACGACGTGACCAAGGCCCACGCCTTCTACACGGACGTCCTCGGCTTCGAGACGCGCACCAACCTGGATCTGGGCGGCGGCACGCTGTTCATCACGGTCGGCGCCCCGGACGGGGGCCAGCCGGATCTCCAGCTGCTGCTGGAGCCCGGCGACAGCCCCATCGCGGAGCCGTACCGCCGGGCCCTGTACGAGGCCGGGATCCCCGCCATCGTCTTCTCCGTGGACGACATCGGGGCGCAGTACGACCGGCTGCGCGGCCTCGGTGTGCGGTTCACGCACGAGCCGCAGCAGCAGGGACCGGTGCTCGCGGCCGTGCTCGACGACACGGTCGGCAACTATGTGCAGCTGACGCAGCCGTTGCAGCGGCCGGGCGGCTGAGCGTCAGCGGGGCAGTTCGGCGCGGCGCAGGGCCGGTACGGCGAGGGCGACCACGCCGCCGAGTCCGCAGACGGCGGCGCTGACGACGTAGACCGGGCCAAGGCCCCAGGCGCCGATCGCGGCGGCCGCGAGGGGCATGCTCAGCGGGGCGAGGCCGAGGCTGACCAGGCCGGAGACCGCGGTGACGCGGCCCAGGCGGGCGGGGTCGGCGACAGTCTGCAGCAGGGCGCCGCACAGGGCACCGCTGAGCCCGGCCAGGAGCCCCACGAGCAGGGCCACCGCGGCGGCCCCGGCGAGGCTCGGGACGAAGGCCAGGGCGCCGATCGCGACGGAGCCGGCGAGGATCGCGCACCCGGTGACCAGCCCCGCGCGCGGCAGCCGCCCCCGGACGGTCAGCAGCAGGGAGGCCGCACCGGCGCCGATACCGAAGCCCGCGAGCACCGTGCCCATCCCGGAGGCACCCCAGCCGCGCTCGTCGGCCAGCAGGGTCAGACCGACGTTGAAGGGGCCTACGAAGCCGAAGTCGCCGAGGGCGATGGCCAGCATCAGGGGAGCCAGGACGCGATGGCGGCGGATGTAGGCCAGCCCGGCCCTCAGGTCCCGCCAGGCGGTGTCCCGGCGCGCCCCGGTCCTGTCGTCGGCCGGCAGCTCCCGGACCCTTACGGACACCAGCAGGGGCACCGACACCGCGATGAGCAGCCCGGCGAGCCCGAACGCGGCCGCCGCGCCGCCGACCGCCACACCGAGCCCGCCGAGCGGGGCGCCGACGACGCTCGCGCAACGGATCGCGAGGCCGCGCATGCCGTGCACCCGGGCCAGCTGGTCCCTGGTGGTGATCCGCGCGGGGAGGGCGCCCACGGCGGGCATGAACACGGCGTCGACGGTGCCGAAGACCAGGGCGAGCAGGGCCAGCGGCCACAGTCCGGGGCCGGCGAGGAACAGCAGCGCGGCCACCGCGAGGACGGCCGCGCAGCGCACCGCGTCGCTGCCGATGACGACCCGGCGCGGCCCCAGCCGGTCGGCCAGCACACCGCCGCCCAGCATCAGCACGGCCCTCGGCAGCGCGCTGGCCGACATCACGAGTCCGGCCTGTGCGGGCGTTCCGGCCTGGACCGCGGCCCAGGACAGGGCGATGTAGTACACGCTGTCGCCGAGCATCGAGAAGGTGTAGGCGCCGAGCCAGCGCAGGACGTCCGGGTCGCGATGGGCGGCCCGCGCGGTCGGCGACGGTACGAGCGTGGCGGTCACGTCAGGCGGGTCCTCTCAGACGCGGAACGGGAAGCCGTACAGGTGCAGCGCGACGTGCTCGCGCCCTTCGGTGTCGCCGGCGGCCTCGTGGGCACGCCCCTGCTCGTCGTAGCGCTTGACCAGGTCGTGCAGGTCCTTCTTCAGCTCCGCGAGCTCCCCGGCGGTCAGCCGGAGCAGCGACTCGGAGTCGTGGGCGGCCCCGCTCCACTCCGGGCCCCAGTGGGCGCGCTCGTCCAGATACGTCCGGTACATCTCGGCGCGCTGGTCCAGGAACAGCCGTGAGGCCGCGAGGTGCGCCGCCACCTTCTCGGGGGCGTCCTGGAAGTCCTCGTCGCGGACAAAGACGCCTTCGGAGGCCGGCCGCCACCAGCGCTCACGGCCGTCCGCGCTGCGCGGCTCGGCCTCCTCGACCAGGCCGTGCTCGGCGAGCTTGCGCAGGTGGTAACTGACCAGCGAGACGGCCTCGTCGACCTGCTCGGCGAGCTGTGAGGCGGTGGCCGCCTCGGCGACGAACAGCAGCCGGTAGAGCTTCATGCGCAGCGGATGCGCGAGTGCCTTGAGCGTGCCGACATCGGTGATCCGCCGCTTCTCCTTGCTTGCCATGGGCACGACTGTAGATACAAAGGAAAAGTTGCACAATAGATTTTGCGCAACTTCTCTTTCGTAGTGGGACACGAAGAGGCCCCGGCGGCAGCCCGCCGGGGCCGGTGTGGGCGTATGTGTGTACGCGCTAACGGACGGGGTGGCCCGCCTCGCGCAGGGTCTGCTTCACCTCGGCGATGCGCAGGTCGCCGAAGTGGAAGACGGAAGCGGCCAGGACCGCGTCCGCGCCCGCCGCGATCGCCGGCGGGAAGTGGGCGAGCCGGCCGGCGCCGCCTGAGGCGATGACCGGGACCGTGACGTGCTTGCGCACGGCCGCGATCATCTCCAGGTCGTAGCCGTCCTTCGTGCCGTCCGCGTCCATCGAGTTGAGCAGGATCTCCCCCGCGCCCAGCTCGGCGGCCCGGTGCGCCCACTCGACGGCGTCGATGCCGGTGCCCTTGCGGCCGCCGTGCGTCGTCACCTCGAAGGACCCGCTCTGCGTGCGGCGCGCGTCCACCGACAGCACCAGCACCTGTCGGCCGAACCGCTCGGCGATCTCGCGGATCAGCTCGGGCCGGGCGATCGCGGCCGTGTTCACGCCGACCTTGTCCGCGCCCGCGCGGAGCAGCTTGTCGACGTCCTCGGCCGTGCGCACACCGCCGCCGACCGTGAGCGGGATGAACACCTGCTCGGCGGTGCGGCGCACCACGTCGTACGTCGTCTCACGGTTGCCCGAGGACGCGGTGATGTCCAGGAACGTCAGCTCGTCGGCGCCCTCGGCGTCGTACACCTTGGCCATCTCGACGGGGTCGCCCGCGTCGCGCAGGTTCTGGAAGTTGACGCCCTTGACGACCCGGCCGTTGTCCACGTCCAGGCACGGGATCACGCGTACAGCCAGGGTCATGAGGACACTCCTCTAAACGCCTCCACCTCGACCTCGACCACCAGGCTGGGGTCCACGAAGCCGGAGACGATGATCATGGTTGCGACGGGCCGGACGGTGTCGAACAGCTCCTTGTGCGCCCGTCCGACATCGTCCACGTCACGCGCGTGCGTGATGTACATGCGCGTCCGTACGACGTCGTCACGCCCGAGTCCCACCTGCCGCAGCGCGGACAGCGCGACGTCGAAGGCGTTGACCGCCTGCTCGTACGGCCCACCGCCGACGATCTGACCGTCCACGACGGACGTGCAGCCGGCGACCAGCACCAGACCGTTCGGCAGCTCCACCGCGCGGGAGTAACCGAACTGCTCCTCCCAGGGTGCGCCCGTGGACACGCGCCGTACGTCGCTCACCGGGACACCGCCTCCAAGGCCTCTTCCAGTGTGAATGCCTTCGCGTACAGGGCCTTCCCGACGATGGCGCCCTCGACACCGAGGGGCACCAGCTCGGCGATGGCCCGCAGGTCGTCCAGGGACGACACGCCGCCCGAGGCCACGACCGGCCGGTCGGTCGCCGCGCACACGTTCTTCAGCAGCTCCAGGTTCGGGCCCTGGAGGGTGCCGTCCTTGGCGATGTCCGTGACGACGTAGCGGGCGCAGCCCTCCTTGTCGAGGCGCTCCAGCGTCTCGTAGAGGTCGCCGCCGTCGCGGGTCCAGCCGCGGCCGCGCAGGGTCGTGCCCCGCACGTCCAGACCGACCGCGATCTTGTCGCCGTGCTCGGCGATGACCCTGGCGACCCACTCCGGGGTCTCCAGCGCGGCGGTGCCGAGGTTCACCCGGGTGCAGCCGGTGGCGAGCGCGGCGGCGAGGGTGTCGTCGTCACGGATGCCGCCGGACAGCTCCACCTTGATGTCCATCGCCTTCGCGACCTCGGCGATCAGCGCACGGTTGTCGCCGGTGCCGAACGCGGCGTCCAGGTCGACGAGGTGCAGCCACTCGGCGCCCGAGCGCTGCCAGGCGAGCGCGGCCTCCAGAGGGGATCCGTAGGAGGTCTCGGTCCCGGACTCGCCGTGCACAAGACGGACGGCCTGTCCGTCCCGGACGTCGACGGCGGGGAGGAGTTCGAGCTTGCTCACAGTGTTCCGATCCAGTTGGTGAGGAGCTGGGCTCCGGCGTCGCCGGACTTCTCGGGGTGGAACTGCGTGGCCCACAGGGCGCCGTTCTCCACGGCGGCCACGAAGGGCTTGCCGTGCGTCGACCAGGACACCCTGGGCGCGCGCATGGTGGCGTTGTGCGTCTCCAAGGACCAGTCGTGGACGGCGTAGGAGTGCACGAAGTAGAAGCGCGCGTCCGCGTCCAGGCCGGCGAACAGCTCGGAGTCGGCGGGCGCCTCGACGGTGTTCCAGCCCATGTGGGGCACGATCTCGGCCTGGAGCGGCTCGACCGAGCCGGGCCACTCGTCCAGGCCCTCGGTCTCCACGCCGTGCTCGATGCCGCGCGCGAACAGGATCTGCATGCCGACGCAGATGCCCATCACCGCCCGCCCGCCGGACAGCCGGCGGTCGATGATCCAGTCCCCACGGGCCCCACGCAGGCCCTGCATACAGGCGGCGAAGGCGCCGACGCCCGGCACCAGCAGGCCGTCGGCGTTCATGGCCGCGTCGAAGTCGCGCGTTATCTCCACGTCGGCCCCCGCGCGCGCGAGGGCACGCTCGGCGGAGCGGACGTTGCCGAAGCCGTAGTCGAAGACCACGACCTTCTTCGGCGCGCTCATCAGTTCCACACCTCCAGCCGCAGCACACCCGCGACCAGACACATCGCCGCGCCGATCGAGAGCAGCACGATCAGGCTCGTGGGCATCTTCTGCTTGACGAAGGAGATGATGCCGCCGACCAGGAAGAGGCCGACGACGATCAGGATGGTGGACAGACCGGTCATGGTTTACAGCGCACCCTTCGTGGACGGCAGAATGCCCGCCGCGCGCGGGTCACGCTCGCTGGCGTAGCGCAGTGCCCGCGCCAGCGCCTTGAACTGGCACTCCACGATGTGGTGTGCGTTGCGCCCATAGGGCACGTGCACATGGAGTGCGATCTGTGCCTGGGCGACGAAGGACTCCAGGATGTGCCGGGTCATCGTGGTGTCGTACTCGCCGATCATCTGCGCCATGTTCTCGGGCTCGGTGTGCACGAGGTACGGGCGGCCGGACAGGTCGACGGTGACCTGGGCGAGGGACTCGTCCAGCGGCACCGTGCAGTTGCCGAAGCGGTAGATCCCCACCTTGTCGCCGAGCGCCTGCTTGAAGGCGGCGCCCAGCGCGAGGGCGGTGTCCTCGATGGTGTGGTGCGAGTCGATGTGCAGGTCGCCGTCGGTCTTCACGGTCAGGTCGAACAGACCGTGCCGGCCGAGCTGGTCGAGCATGTGGTCGTAGAAGCCGACGCCCGTCGCGATGTCGGTTCTCCCGGTGCCGTCGAGGTCTATCTCGACGAGGACCGACGTCTCCTTGGTGGTCCGCTCCACGCGTCCGACGCGGCTCATGCGTCCAGCTCCTTCGGGGGGGGTGGGGATGTCCCCCACAAAACACTGCAAGTCACGTACCGCGTCGAGGAACGCGTCGTTCTCCTTCGGGGTTCCGGCGGACACCCGCAGCCACCCCGGTACGCCGTTGTCCCGGACCAGGACACCCCGGTCGAGGATCTTCTGCCAGGCGGCGTGGGTGTCCTCGAACCGGCCGAACTGCACGAAGTTCGCGTCGGACTCCGTGACGGCGTAACCGATCGCCCGCAGCTCGCTCACCAGCCGGTCCCGCTCCGACTTGAGCTGCTCGACGTACTTGAGCAGCGTGTCGGTGTGCTCCAAGGCGGCCAGCGCGGTCGCCTGGGTGACCGCCGACAGGTGGTACGGCAGTCGTACGAGCTGTACGGCGTCCACCACCGCCGGGTGCGCGGCGAGGTAGCCGAGCCGCAGACCCGCCGCGCCGAAGGCCTTCGACATGGTCCGCGACACGACGAGATGCGGCCGGCCTTCGAGCAGCGGCAGCAGCGAGTCGCCGTGGCTGAACTCGATGTAGGCCTCGTCCACGATCACCATCGACGGCTTGGCCGCCTGCGCCGCGTCGTAGAGCGCGAGCACCGTCTCGGGCGGGACCGCGTTGCCCGTGGGGTTGTTGGGGGTGGTGATGAAGACGACGTCGGGCCGGTGCTCGGCGATGGCCCGCCGGGCCGCCGCGAGGTCGATGGTGAAGTCCTCGCCCCGGGGGCCGGAGATCCAGCCGGTGCCCGTGCCGCGCGCGATGAGCGGGTGCATCGAGTACGACGGCTCGAAGCCGATCGCCGTACGGCCCGGTCCGCCGAAGGTCTGCAGCAGCTGCTGGATGACCTCGTTGGAGCCGTTGGCCGCCCAGACGTTCGCCATGCCGAGCGGGTACTTGCCCGTCTTCGTCAGGTAGGCCGCCAGCTCGGTGCGCAGCTGGACCGCGTCCCGGTCGGGATAGCGGTTCAGATTGCGGGCGGCCTCGCGCACCCGCTCCGCGATCCGCTCGACCAGCGGCTCGGGCAGCGGGTACGGGTTCTCGTTCGTGTTCAGCCGTACGGGGACGTCCAACTGGGGCGCGCCGTAGGGGGACTTGCCGCGCAGCTCGTCCCGTACGGGGAGATCGTCGATTCCGAAGCTCACTTGCTCGTCGGTACCTTCCACCCGAACCTTGCCTTGATCGCCGCGCCGTGCGCGGGCAGGTCCTCCGCCTCCGCAAGCGTCACCACGTGGTGCGCGACCTCGGCCAGCGCGTCCTTCGTGTAGTCGACGATGTGGATGCCGCGCAGGAAGGACTGGACGGACAGGCCCGAGGAGTGGCAGGCGCAGCCGCCGGTGGGCAGGACGTGGTTGGAGCCTGCCGCGTAGTCGCCCAGCGAGACGGGCGCCCAGGGGCCGATGAAGATCGCGCCGGCGTTCCTGACCCGGTCGGCGACCGCGGCCGCGTCCGCCGTCTGGATCTCCAGGTGCTCGGCGCCGTATGCGTCGACCACCCGAAGGCCCTCTTCGACGCCGTCGACCAGCACGATCGCGGACTGCCTGCCGCGCAGCGCGGGGACGATCCGGTCGTCGATGTGCCTGGTGGCCGCGATCTGCGGCTCCAGTTCCTTCTCCACCGCGTCGGCCAGCTCGACGGAGTCGGTGACCAGCACGGCCGCCGCGAGCGGGTCGTGCTCGGCCTGGCTGATCAGGTCGGCGGCGATGTGCACCGGGTCGGCGGTGTCGTCCGCGAGGACGGCGATCTCGGTGGGGCCGGCCTCCGCGTCGATGCCGATCCTGCCGGTGAAGAAGCGCTTGGCGGCGGCGACCCAGATGTTGCCGGGGCCGGTGACCATGTTGGCGGGAGCGCAGGACTCGGTGCCGTACGCGAACATCGCGACGGCGGTGGCGCCGCCCGCGGCGTAGACCTCGTCGACGCCGAGCAGCGCGCACGCGGCGAGGATCGTCGGGTGCGGCAGGCCGCCGAACTCCGCCTGGGCCGGTGAGGCCAGCGCGACCGATCCGACGCCCGCCTCCTGCGCGGGCACCACGTTCATGATCACGGAGGAGGGGTAGACGGAACGGCCGCCGGGCGCGTACAGGCCGACGCGCTCCACGGGCACCCACTTCTCGGTCACCGAGCCGCCGGGCACGACCTGGGTCGTGTGGGTCGTACGGCGCTGGGCGCGGTGCACGAGGCGGGTCCGGCGGATGGACTCCTCCAGGGCCGCCCGTACGGCCGGGTCGAGGGACTCCAGGGCGTCGGCGAGCGCCTGCGCCGGGACCCGTACGGATTCGAGCCGTACGCCGTCGAACTTCTCCGCGAAGTCGATCAGCGCCGCGTCGCCCCGATGATGCACGGCTTCGCAGATCGGACGCACCTTCTCAAGGGCGGCCTGAACGTCGAAGTCGGCTCGGGGCAGCAGGTCGCGCAGGGCGGGTCCCTCGGGAAGGGCGTCGCCGCGCAGATCGATTCGGGAGATCACAGCCCCAATTCTCTCAGACCGGCGTCGGCCGTCGTCCGCGCGTATCAATGGCTGATACAGAACCTGGCCGGGAACCCGGAAGATCCGCTTCACGTCTGGCGTTCGGGACGTCACTCAGCGGGCATGAACGGTTGTACACAGTTGCGACTCGCGAGTAGTTGAGAAAGAAGGAAAAGCAGTGACCGAGGGGGCCGGCCTGCGCGCCGGGGACCTGCCGGACGATCTGACCGCCGCCGAGGCCGGCATGTGGCAGGCCTTCCGCAACGGCAGTGTGTACGACCTGAGCAGCGGGGACGCCGTCGTGGACGACCCGCACGGCGGTCACCCCTGGGGACCGGAGCGGACCGTGCGGGCGAGGACCGTGTGCTGGCTGCTGCTGGACGGTCCGCCCGCGCTGTCCGGCCGCGTTTCCTCGCTGAAGCTCGTCGGCGTGCGCGTCACCGGCGCCCTGGACCTGGCGGGCGGCACGGTCATGCCGTATCTGGAGCTGCGGGACTGCCGTTTCGACCAGGAGGTCCTGCTGCCGGAGGCCCGCTTCACGACCGCGCGGTTCGTGAACTGCTCGGTGCCCCGGCTGGAGGCGGCCCGGGTGCACACCGAGGGCGATCTGCATCTGCCGCGCTGCCGCTTCCACAACGGCGTCCGGCTGACCGACGCGCACATCGGCACGGATCTGCTGCTCAACCAGGCGATCGTGTACCGGGACCGCAGCGGCCGCTCGATCGCCGGGGACGGGGTGACCGTCGGCCAGGACTTACAGGCGGAACTCCTGGAGTCGCACGGCGAGCTGAGCCTGCGCGGCGCCAAGATCGGGGTCTCGCTGAGCCTGCGCGGCGCCCGGCTGCTCAACCCGTACTCGCGGCTCGCCCTGAACGCGCCCCAGCTGACGGTCGAGCGCACGCTGTATCTGACCCCGGCCGGCGTGGGCAGCCCGCTGCTGAGCGGCACGACGCCCGCGCGCGGGACACGGATCCAGCGGTTCGAGTGCCAGGGCGGGGTGCGGCTGGACGACGGGCGGTTCGGCGACGCGGTCGACCTGGAGCGGGCGCGGTTCACCTTCACCGACGACCAGGAGCTGTCGCTGCGCCGGGTGCAGACGCCCGAGCTGCGCTTCCTCGGGGACGCGCCGCAGCGCGGCAAGGTGGTGCTGTCGGGCGCGCGGACCGTCAACCTCGTGGACCGCGCGGCCGGCTGGCCGGGGCCGGGCAATCTGCACATGGGCGGCTTCGCGTACGAGAACCTGGTGCCGCAGGGCCCGTTCCCGCTGAACCGGCGGCTGGACTGGGTGGCGGCGGCGACCGCCGAGTACAACCCGGAGCCGTACGAGCGGCTCGCCACCGTGCTGCGTGCTGCCGGCGAGGACGAGGACGCCCGCGAGGTGCTGCTCGCCAAGCAGCGCCGGCGCCGCGAGACGCTGCCGCTGGCCGCCAAGCTGTGGGGGTACGCCCAGGACTGGACGGTGGCCTACGGCTACCGGCCGGGCCGGGCGGCCGTGTGGATGGCGGTGCTGTGGGCGGCGGGCACGCTGGCCTTCGCGCACGCCGGCCATCCGCCGATGAACCCCGGCGGCCACCCGGTCTGGAACCCGGCGCTGTTCGCCCTCGATCTGCTGCTCCCGGTGATAGACCTCGGCCAGGTGGGCCAGTGGCAGCTGCACGGCGGCTGGCAGTGGCTGTCCGCGGCGATGATCCTGCTGGGCTGGATCCTGGCGACGACGGTGGCGGCGGGGGCGACACGACTGCTCAGACGCGGCTAGGGGCCCGTCGGAACCGGCTGTGCGACAAGTGCCGTGTGGCAGGTACTCAACAGGAATGGAACAGTCACCTTTTACCCGGCCTTGACCGGTGCGCGTACAACTTTCCTCGGGTTGGGCATACCCCCTGGCGCGTCCCGGACCTGCGGACTTTCAATGGTCGACACCATGGCTCTGCTGCCCGCTTTCATCCGCCCCACCCGGATGAAGAGGATCGCCTCGCTCCCGGCCGGTCCACCGGTCGATGACGAGGTGCTGCTCGACGCGCCCGACGACCGCCTCGGCCCCGCTCTCGTCGCGGCCGGCAGGGGCGAGTTCCGTGCCGCCGCCGAGCTGCTGGCCGCCACCCGCGCGGCCACCGAGTGGGAGAACCGCGACCGGTACACGAGGCGCCTGGCCGCCTTCGCCCGCTTGCGTGCCGAGTGGTTCGAGGAGTGGCGCAGGCAAGCCCCGGACGACCCCGGCGGGCTGCTGGTCGCGGCCCAGCTGGCGGTTTACCGCGCCTGGCCGTCACCGGCCCGCGCCGAGCTGCTGCGCAACGTCAGCCCGCTGATCACGGCCGCCGCGCGCGCCGACGACCGCGACCCGGTGCCCTGGCGGATCGCGCTGGACCACGCGCGCGGCTCGCACGCCGGACCCAAGTACTTCGAGGAGCTGTGGGGCGCCGCGGTCCGGCGTGCCCCGCACCACTACGGTTGTCATACGGCGGCCCTGCGCTATCTGGCCGCCTCCTGGCACGGTTCCCACCGCGAGTGCTTCGACTTCGCCGACCTGGCCGCGCAGGACGCCCCGCCGGACTCACTGGTCCAGGCGCTGCCCGTGCGGGCGGCCCTCGGCTATCTGACCGACGACTGCGGGGCCGAGGTGGCACGGCAGCGGCTGGACGCGGCGGCCGACAGGGCGATCGCCCTGTCCGCCCGGTTCCCCGCGGCGGACCCCTGGCCGGCCAAGATCCGCAACAAACTGATGTACGTCCTCGTCACGCTGGACCGCCGTCAGGACGCCCTGGCCCAGCTGCGTCTGATCGGCCCGTATGCCACGTCCTTCCCCTGGGACCGGCTGTCGGACGACCCGCTGGGCCACTTCCTGCGGCTGCGCGCCGAACTCCTGACGACGGCCCGCCCGGCGTCGCGGACGCGGCTGGACCCGGGCCCCCGGCGCCCACGGACCGGGCACGGCGGACATGCCCACGCCGGTGACCATTAGGGTGGCGCCGTGACCACCGTCCGTCTCCCCCTCTTCCCGCTGAACTCGGTGCTGTTCCCGGGGCTCGTGCTCCCTTTGAACGTCTTCGAGGAGCGCTATCGCGCCATGATGCGCGAACTGCTGAAGACCCCCGAGGACGAGCCGCGCCGATTCGCCGTCGTGGCGATCCGCGACGGCCACGAGGTGGCGCCGAGCGCACCGGGCATGCCGGACCCGACGGCCATGCCCGAGCTCGGCCCGGCGGCGGGCTTCGGCGCCGACCCGGCCAAGGCCTTCAACGCGGTGGGCTGCGTGGCCGACGCGGCGACCATCCGGGAGCGGGCGGGCGGCACCTTCGAGGTGCTGGCGACCGGCACGACCCGGGTGCGGCTGCTGTCGGTGGACTCCTCGGGCGCGTTCCTGACGGCCGAGCTGGAGGAGCTGCCGGAGGAGCCGGGCGACGAGGCGGGCGCGCTGGCGGAGGGGGTGCTGCAGGCGTTCCGGCAGTACCAGAAGCGCCTGGCGGGTGCGCGGGAACGCTCCGTGGCCACGAGCGCGGAACTCCCGGACGAACCGGCGGTGGTCTCCTATCTCGTGGCGGCGGCGATGATGCTGGACACCCCGACGAAGCAGCGCCTGCTCCAGGCCCCGGACACCGCCTCCCGCCTGCGGGACGAGCTGAAACTCCTTCGCTCGGAGACGGCGATCATCCGTAACCTGCCGTCGTTGCCGGCGTCGGACCTGACGCGCGGCCGGACGAGTCTGAACTGAGGCCGGAACCTCGATGGCGAAGAAGTCGAAGAAGCAGCAGCCCGGGGGCACCCCCGCGACGGTGGCGCTGACGGCCGCGGGTGTGGACTACACGGTCCACTCCTACGATCACGACCCCGGCCACCCCTCCTACGGCGAGGAGGCGGCCGAGGCGATGGGCGTCTCCCCCGACCGGGTCTTCAAGACACTGGTGGCGGACGTGGACGGCAGACTGACGGTGGCCGTGGTCCCCGTGGCGGGCTCCCTGGACCTCAAGGCCCTGGCGACGGCCGTCGGGGGCAAGCGGGCGGCGATGGCGGACCCGGTCCTCGCCGAGCGCACGACGGGCTATGTCCGCGGCGGCATCTCCCCGCTGGGCCAGCGCAAGAAGCTCCCCACGGTCCTGGACGAGTCGGCCTCGGCGCACACCACGATCTGCGTCTCGGCGGGCCGCCGCGGCCTGGAGGTCGAACTGTCCCCCGCGGACCTCGCCGGCCTCACCGGGGCGACACTGGCCCCCATCGGGCGCGTTTGACCTCTCGACGGGCGCCCCTTCCTCGGTTAAGTACGAGGGACATGTCGAAGAAAACCCAGAAACGCAAGTGGCGCATCAAGAAGGGCCGCTCGAACCACGGGAGGCGCCCGGCCTAGGAGCCGCCCCCTCAGCGCCGGCCGACACGACCGAGCCCGTCCGGCGCTGGGGAACGAGACGACGCGGCCCGAAACGCGCGCCCCCGGAACAGGGCACCTGAACACCCTGGGCGGGCGACGCCACGTACAACCCCTACGGGCACGGATCCGGAACCCACAGACGCCGCGAGCCCGACCCACACCACCAGCACGGCCACCGCCACCCCGGCAACGCGCCCTTCACCCCCAGCTTCAACGGCACCGGCCCGCACGACCCAGCACGGCCCGCCACTCAAGAACAAGACCGCCCGGCCCGAAACGCGCGCCCCCGGAACAGGGCACCTGAACACCCTGGGCGGGCGACGCCACGTACAACCCCTACGGGCACGGATCCGGAACCCACAGACGCCGCGAGCCCGACCCACACCACCAGCACGGCCGCCGCCCGGGCCGAAACGCGCGTCCCCGGAGCGAAACGCCCAAGCCCTCTACGCGGGCGGCGCCGCGTACGGTCCCTGGGAGTACGGGCCCTCCTCGTACGGGTCCGGGTCCCGCGGGCCGAACAGGGCCGTGAGGCCGAGGTGTACCACCAGCGCGGCCACCGGCCAGGCCAGCAGCGCGCCCTTCGCACCCAGCTTCAGCGGTGCCGAGAAGGTCACGCCCTTGCCGACCTCCTTGGCGTGGGCGAGGACGTTCTGGGCGGGCCCCAGCCACACCCCGAGCCGCCAGGCGAGCAGCGCCCCGAGCAGGCCCCCGACGGTCAGCGCCACCACCAGCGGCACACCGCCGCGCCGCCGGAGCAGGAAGACGACGATCGCGCTGACCGCTCCGAAGGCGAGGGCGAGCAGCGTGAACGTTCCGTCCACCGCGATCGCCTGCTCCCCCTCGGTGTCCTTGATGTAGACGACCCAGCCCCGGCCCACCTGGTCCCCGACCAGCGGCACATGCGGAGCCAGCCACAGCCACAGCAGACCGAGCGCCACCCCGCCGAGCGCCACCGCCAGCGTGATCACGGCCGCGTCGCGCACTTCGGTCTTCATTCCGGGACCGTCCTGTTCGTACACGCCTCCCACCGCCCCGGCGGGCGGCGGCGCCTGCCAGGCCTGGTGCGGGGACTGGTCGTGCGGCGGCGGAGGCGGCGTCAGCGGTGCGGTCACCCTGACATCGTGCCAGGTCGGCCCGTGCGGCGCGTCATCGGACGGCAGCCCGCCGGTACGCCCAGGTGGCGACGGCCAGCGAGACGATCCCGACGGCGGCGCACACGCCCAGGTCAGCGACGACGAACGCCCAGTCGGGATGCGCCCCGAAGGTCCGCGCGTAGGCCTCCACGCCGTACGTCGAGGGCAGCAGGTCCCGGGCCAGCCGCACGAGCTCCGGCATCCGGTCGGGCGGCAGCACCCCGAGCAGCAGCGCCGCCGACATGCCCAACTGACCGAGCAGCGTGGCCAGTTCGGGCCGTGACGAGAGCAGTCCGAAGGCAGCGCCGAGCCCGGCGAGCGCGGCGCCCGCGAGCGGGATCACGGCCACCAGGATCCAGAGGTTGGTCAGCGGCAGCCCGAAGAGCACACAGCCGAACCCGGCCGTCACCAGCGTTCCCGGCACGGTGAAGGACGCGTACGCCCCCGCCGCTCCGAGCACCACCGCCGCGGGTGGCACCGGCAGCGTCGCGTAGTGGTCGAGCCCGCCGCCGGCCCGCAGCTGCCCGAAGTACTGGGCGAGCAGGTTCAGCGCGACGTACGCCACGACCACGACCGACGCGCCCGCCACCACGGACTGGGCCTCCACGCGGGTGTCCACCACCCCGCGCATCATGATCATGATGCCGACCGACTGGAAGGTCGCCACGAACAGCAGCGGAATCCGCGCCACCCGCGCGCGGGACAGCTGCGCCCGGTACACGGCCGCCAGTGACGGCCACAACCGGGCGGCCGGCGCGAGTTCGGCCGCGCCCTTCGCCGTGTCCTGCACGGCCACGGCACTGCCCTGCAGAACCTCGGCGGGTACGACACTCACCTGGAACCGCTCCTCTCCGCCACGGATCTCACGCCGTCCCATACGCATACGGCTCTCCACCGCTCACGCCTTCACCAGCCCCTGCCGTGCGGCGCCACCGAGCGCCAGATACACGTCCTCCAGGCTGGGCGTGGCGAGCGTGAAGTCGTCCAGGGCGGCGAACGCGGCCCCGCCGGTCACCGTGGCGACGGCGGCGCGGGCCTCCTCGGGAGCCAGCCGCAGCGTCCAGCGGCGGCCGGCCTCCACGGCCCGCTCCCGCAGCCGGGCGACCTCGGGCACCTCCAGCGGCGCCCGCTCCCGCCACACCAGCTCGACGCGTACCTCTCCGTCGACCCGCTCCTTGAGCCCGGCCGGCGTGTCGCAGGCGATGACCCGGCCCCTGTCGAGGACGGCGACCCGGTCGAGGACGGTCTCGGCCTCGATGACGTTGTGGGTGACCAGCAGCACGGTCGTACCGCGCTCGGCACGCCGCCGGTCGACGGCCGTCCACACCGCGCGCCGGGCCACCGGGTCCATGCCGGTGGTCGGCTCGTCGAGCACGAGCAGCGGCCGCTCCCCGACCAGCGCGGTGGCGAAGCAGGCGAGCCGCCGCTGCCCGCCGGACAGCTTCTTCAGCGCCCGCCCGGCGATCGGGGTGAGCCCCAGCTCGTGGAGTACGGCGTCCCGCTCGGCCCGCGCCGGCCCGAGGTCCAGTCCGCGCAGCCGTGCGGTGGTCTCCACGGCGAGGGAGACCGTCAGCTCGTCGAGGGCGGTGGATTCCTGGCCGAGGTAGGCGAGGATGCGCGAGGCCCGCTCCGGGTGGCGCACGATGTCGTGGCCGAGGATCTCGACGCTGCCGGCGTCGGGCCGCATCAGCCCGGTCAGCTGGCGTACGAGGGTGGACTTGCCGGCCCCGTTCGGCCCGAGCAGTCCGAAGATCTCACCGCGCCGGACGTCCAGCTCCACCCCGTCGGTGGCCCGCACCTCGGGCGCGTCCGGTGCCCCGCGCCGTCCGCGTACGGCCGCGTAGGTCTTGGTCAGCCCGCGCACCGCGCACACGACGTCACCGGAATGCCGTGGAGCCTGTGCCGAGCGCGTGTTCACAAAGCACGAGAGTACGGGGTCCGGGACCTTTACTCGCCTTTGGGGCCTCCTACCTCGATTCATTCTCCAGCGGGCGCATGCTCCGCGGCCGTGGGGACGTCGATCTCCCGCCAGAAGCCTGCCCGGATGGCGTAACGGTCGTGCTCGTCGATCTGGTCGTCCTTGTGGGCCAGCAGCCCGAAGCGGGCGGCGTAGCGCAGCAGCTCGCCGTCGATGCGGTGCGGGATGCGCGGATACATGCCGGACAGCTTCTGCAGATGGCTCTGGTCGCTCAGCCGGGAGATCCACCGCCGGGCGAAGACCTGTCCCACCTCGTACGGGTCGCCGCCGACCGTGGTGATGTCCTCCTCCCGGTCGGCCCACCGCTGCTCGGCGGTGGTCAGCTGGGCCAGCATCGGCATGGAGGCGGCCTCGGCCGGCTCCGCGGCCACGCCCGGCCGGTCCACCCAGCCCTTGTCGGAGGACCAGCGCAGGGTCGCGGTCGCCGGGTGCTGGGCGGGCTGGGCGCCGGGGGCGCGCAGCGCGGCGAGGTCCTTGGGGGTGGGCACGCCCTTGGCCGGCACCCGCTCCTGGCTGCCGTTCTCCGAGACCGCGGCGGCGGGCGCGTGTTCGCCCTCCTCCGGTGGCCGCTCGGCCGCCGGGGCGAGGGAGGACTCGGGCAGCGGCGCGGAGAGGATCGCGGCGATCTCGGGGCGGGGCGCGGGCGGCGGCGCGCAGATGCCGGTGAGCTCCTTGGCGCGTACGGCCTTGGTGATCCACGTACGGTCCAGGACACGCCGTTCGTCGGCCTCGGCGACCAGGTCCTCGGACTGGTTGTAGTCGCCGTCGGCGGCCTGTACGGCCCACAGGTGGACGGCGACGCCGTGCTCCTTGGCGGCCATCATGCCGGGCAGCAGGTCGCCGTCGCCGGTGACGAGGACGACGTCGGAGCAGGCGCGGTTGCGGGCCAGTTCGGTCAGCTCGGCGTGCATGGCGGCGTCCACGCCCTTCTGCGCCCAGCGTCCGTCGCTGCGGGTCAGGGCGCCGAGCCGGACGGTGACCCGGGGCATCACGCGCAGCCGGCGGTGCTCCGGTTGGGGGACGCGGTCGGGGGCGCCGTCGAACCAGTAGATGCGCAGCAGCGGCCGCTCGGTGTCGGCCTCGGCGCGCTCGCGCAGCGCCTGGATGAGCGCGGTGTGGTCGACGGTGATGCGGGAGCGGGAGGGTTCTCCGGCGAGGAGGCTGGCCGCGGCCCCCAGCAGATACCCGGCGTCCACCAGGACGATGCATCGGTCCACACGACTCACCCTCTTCCCCGGAGGTTTGCTTCGGCCCTGATTCGAGTCTGCCCGACTGCGCGGGGGTTAACGGCCCGAACTCGATCTTCGGCGTGGCGTTTCGGGGCCTCGTTCGCCGACCAGCCCTGTCACAGACGGTAATTATCCGACATGCGCCTCTTGTCAGGCTATGTGAATCTGATTCCGGCCCTGGCCCCTAGATCCCCCACAGGAGGCAGATCACCATGGCCAAGAACAAGAACCGCAAGCAGGGTGGCCCGCAGACCCGCGCGTCGCAGGCAGAGCAGGCCCGCGAGCAGGCGCAGCGGACGTCGACGGAGGCGCACGAGTCTCCGGCGGCGAACATCCAGGGCAGCCCCGCTGATGTTGCCCGTAAGCAGAAGAAGAGCTTCGGCCACAACTGAATCAAGGGCTGTTGAGCCCAGGTACTGACGAGGGGCGTACCCGCTGCCGGGTACGCCCCTCGGTCATGTCCGTCCCGGGCCGGACGCTCAGCCCGCCAGGCAGGACGGGCCGAGCAGCACCTTCAGGTCTCCGAACAGGGCCGGATCGGGCTTCACACGGTGCCGGTCGAGGCGCAGGACCGTCGTCTTGCGCGGGCCCTGGAGCCTGATGCGGACCTCGCTGTCGCCCTTGTGGTGGCTGAGGATCTCACCGAGGCGGCTGACCATGGGCGGGGTGACCCTGGTGGCCGGGATGGTCAGGATCACGGGGGCGTTGGTGCCCGCGTTGGACAGGTCCGGGACCATCAACTCCATCGCGACGAGCCGCGGCACGTCCTCCCGCTTGTCGAGCCGGCCCTTGACGAACACGACCGCGTCCTCGACGAGTTGGGTCGAGATGAGCTGGTACGTCGCCGGGAAGAACATGCACTCGATGGAACCGGCGAGGTCCTCCACCGTGGCGATCGCCCAGGCGTTGCCCTGCTTGGTCATCTTGCGCTGCAGGCCCGAGATGATGCCGCCGATGGTGACGACCGCGCCGTCCGCGTGCTCACCTCCGGTGAGCTGGGCGATGCCCGCGTCGGCCTTGTCGGACAGCACGTGTTCCAGGCCGAAGAGCGGGTGGTCGGAGACGTACAGACCGAGCATCTCCCGCTCCTGGGCGAGCAGATAGGTCTTGTCCCACTCCTCGTCGGTGAACTGCACGTCGAGTCCGAAGCCGGGCTCGCTGCTTTCCTCCTCGCCCATCCCTCCGAAGAGGTCGAACTGGCCCTCGGCCTCCTTGCGCTTGACCGCGACCACGTTGTCGATCATCGGCTCGTACTGCGCGGTGAGGCCCTTGCGGGTGTGCCCCATGGTGTCGAAGGCGCCGGCCTTGATCAGGGATTCCGTGGTGCGCTTGTTGCACGCGACCGCCTCGACCTTGTCGAGGTAGTCGGGGAAGGAGGCGTACTTGCCCTTCGCCTTGCGGCTCTTGATGATCGACTCGACCACGTTGGTGCCGACGTTGCGCACCGCTTCGAGGCCGAAGAGGATCACGTCGTCGCCCTGGGCGGCGAAGTTGTGCACCGACTCGTTGACGTTCGGCGGGAGCACCTTGATGCCCATGCGGCGGCACTCGTTGAGGTAGATCGCCGACTTGTCCTTGTCGTCCTTGACGGAGGTGAGGAGCGCGGCCATGTACTCGGCGGGGTAGTTCGCCTTGAGGTAGGCGGTCCAGTAGGAGACCAGGCCGTACGCGGCCGAGTGGGCCTTGTTGAAGGCGTAGCCGGCGAACGGGACCAGCACGTCCCACAGGGCCTGGATGGCCTCGTCGCTGTAGCCGTTCTTCTGGGCGCCGGCCTGGAAGATGGTGAAGTTCTTGGCCAGTTCGTCGGGCTTCTTCTTGCCCATCACGCGGCGGAGGATGTCGGCCTCGCCGAGGGAGTAGCCGG
Source organism: Streptomyces sp. NPDC001406 (assembly GCF_042895285.1). Classification (NCBI taxonomy): domain Bacteria; kingdom Bacillati; phylum Actinomycetota; class Actinomycetes; order Kitasatosporales; family Streptomycetaceae; genus Streptomyces; species Streptomyces sp. NPDC001406. The sequence goes on along the minus strand of NZ_JBIAWG010000003.1, from coordinate 255,347 downwards.
CGATGATCTGGGCGGCCTTCTGCACCTGCTCCTGGTAGACGATCAGGCCGTAGGTGACGGCCAGGACCTCTTCGAGGGGCTCCTCCAGCTCCTTGTGGATCGGGGTGATCTCCTGGAGCTTGTTCTTGCGCAGCGCGTAGTTGGTGTGCGAGTCCATGCCCATCGGGCCCGGGCGGTACAGCGCCGACACGGCGGAGATGTCTTCGAAGTTGTCGGGCTTCATCAGGCGCAGCAGGGAGCGCATGGGGCCGCCGTCGAACTGGAAGACGCCGAGGGTGTCGCCGCGCTGGAGCAGTTCGAAGGTCGTCGGGTCGTCGAGCGGGAGGCCCAGGAGGTCGATGTCGACCCCCTTGTTGGACTTCACCATCTTGACGGCGTCGTCCATGATCGTGAGGTTGCGCAGGCCCAGGAAGTCCATCTTCAGCAGGCCGAGCGACTCACAGCTCGGGTAGTCCCACTGCGTGATGGTCACGCCGTCGGTGTGCCGCACCCACACGGGGACGTGCTCGGTGATGGTCTCGCTGGACATGATCACGCCGGCCGCGTGCACACCCATCTGCCGGACCAGGCCCTCGACGCCCTTGGCGGTGTCGATGACCTTCTTCACGTCCGGCTCGTTCTCGTACATCCCGCGGATCTCGCCCGCCTCGCTGTAGCGCGGGTGCGAGGGGTCGGTGATGCCGTTCAGGTCGATGCCCTTGCCGAGGACGTCGGCGGGCATCGCCTTGGTGAGCCGGTCGCCCATGGCGTACGGGTAGCCCAGCACGCGCGCGGAGTCCTTGATCGCGTTCTTGGCCTTGATCTTGCCGTAGGTGCCGATCATGGCGACCTTGTCGGCGCCGTACTTCTCGGTCACGTACCTGATCACCTCGACGCGCCTGCGCTCGTCGAAGTCGATGTCGACATCGGGCATGGAGACGCGCTCGGGGTTGAGGAACCGCTCGAAGATCAGGCCGTGCGGGATCGGGTCGAGGTCGGTGATGCCCATGGCGTAGGCGACGATCGAGCCGGCCGCGGAGCCTCGGCCGGGGCCCACCGCGATGCCGTTGTTCTTGGCCCACATGATGAAGTCGGCGACCACGAGGAAGTAACCCGGGAACCCCATCTGGATGATGACGTCCATCTCGTACTCGACCTGCTTCTGCCGGTCGTCCGGGACGCCGCCGGGGAAACGGCGGTCCATGCCCCGGCGGACCTCCTCCTTGAACCAGGTGACCTCGGTATAGCCGTCCGGGATGTCAAACTTCGGCATGAGGTTCCTGGCCTCGAACATGCCGGTGGTGTCGACCATCTCGGCGACCAGGAGGGTGTTGGCGCAGCCCTCCTGCCAGGCGTCCGAGGAGTCGATGGCGTACATCTCGTCCGTGGACTTCAGGTAGTAGCCGGTGCCGTCGAACTTGAAGCGGTCCGGGTCGGAGAGGTTCTTGCCGGTCTGGATGCACAGCAGGGCGTCGTGGGCGGTCGCCTCGTGCGCGTACGTGTAGTGCGAGTCGTTCGTCACCAGCGGCGGGATGCCGAGCTTCTTGCCGATCTCGAGGAGGCCGTCGCGGACCCGGTGCTCGATCTCGATGCCGTGGTCCATCAGCTCCAGGAAGTAGCGGTCCTTGCCGAAGATGTCCTGGTAGTCGGCGGCGGCCTTCAGTGCCTCGTCGTACTGCCCGAGGCGCAGCCGCGTCTGGAGCTCGCCGGAGGGGCAGCCGGTGGAGGCCACGATCCCCTCGGACCACTGAGCGATGGTCTCCTTGTCCATCCGGGGCCACTTCTGGAGCCAGCCCTCGGCGTACGCGTCCGAGGAGAGCCGGAAGAGGTTGTGCAGACCCGTGCTGTTCACGGCCCACATCGTCTTGTGGGTGTAACCACCGGAACCGGAGACGTCGTCGCGCTTCTGGTGCGGCTGGCCCCACTGGATCTTGCGCTTGTTGCGCCGGGACTCGGGCGCGACATAGGCCTCGATCCCGATGATCGGGGTGACTCCGGCCTTCTTCGCGCTGTGGAAGAAGTCGTACGCCCCGTGGAGGTTGCCGTGGTCGGACATGGCGATGTGCGTCATGCCCATCTCGTTGCAGGCGTTGAACATGTCCTTGAGCCGCGCGGCACCGTCCAGCAGCGAGTACTGGGTGTGGACGTGCAGGTGCGTGAAGGGCGGCTTTGACACGGTTTCGGCCTCCGAGGAAAACAGGCGTCGACGATCTTCCGACCGGCTGCGGACAGTCTGGGGGACAGCGTCGAAGTCTATGCCCCGGCACTGACATGAGATGGATACTGTGGCGCGAACCGCCTCGATGAGGGGCGGCGGTCGGGTGGCGGGTGGGCGGGCACTCCCGCGTACCTTCGTCCGTTGGGACAGTTCGGAAAGCCCGCCCGGACGGATGTCCCGTCCGCCCCATACGTCACGCATCACCTGTACCAGGAGGCACCCAGCGATGTCGGTACCCCAGCTCAACGACGAGCAGCGCGGCGAGGAGATCCTCGCCGTCTTCGACACCGCCTTCGGCCAGCTCCTGGCCGCCGACCCGGCCGCGTTCCGCGTGAAGTTCCGGAAGATGGCGGCCTCGGCCTTCGCGTTCTACCGGGGCACGGCGGCCCTCTTCTACCACGACCTCGACGCAGAGAAGCGCGGCGGCCCGTACCTGGACGAGCGCACCTCGCGCGTGTGGATCCACGGCGACCTGCACGCGGAGAACTTCGGCACGTACATGGACTCGAACGGCCGCCTGGTCTTCAACGTCAACGACTTCGACGAGGCGTACGTCGGCCCCTTCACCTGGGACCTGAAGCGTTTCGCCGCCTCCATCGCGCTGATCGGCTACGCGAAGGCGCTCAGCGACGAGCAGATCACCGAGCTGGTGCAGGTGTACGCGGGCGCGTACCGCGAGCGCGTACACGCGCTGGCGACCGGCGCCAAGCGCGACGAGGTGCCGCCGTTCACGCTGGACACCGCGCAGGGTCCCCTCCTCGACGCGCTGCGTGACGCCCGCTCGCTGACCCGCTTCGGGCTGCTGGACTCGATGACCGAGATCCGAGACTTCGAGCGCCGCTTCGCGCCGGGCGGCGGCTCCATCGAGCTGGACGCGGCCACCCGCTACAAGGTGCTCGCCGCCTTCGACGGCTATCTGGAGACGCTGCCGGAGACGTCCCTGGACCGCCCGGACTCCTACCGGGTCAAGGACGTGGTGGGCCGCCGCGGCATCGGCATCGGCTCGGCCGGCCTGCCGTCGTACAACATCCTCCTGGAGGGCCACAGCGACGCCCTGGAGAACGACGTCGTGATCTACATCAAGCAGGCCCAGACCCCGGCCGTCTCCCGGCACATCACGGACCCGGCGATCGCGGAGTACTTCCAGCACGAGGGCCACCGCACGGTGATCTCGCAGCGCGCCCTGCAGGCGCACGCGGACCCGTGGCTGGGCTGGACCGAGCTGGACGGCGCGGGCCAGCTGGTCGCCGAGGTCTCGCCGTACGCCGTGGACCTGGACTGGGGCGACATCGACGACCCGGAGGAGATCGCGGCCGTGGTCGCCGACCTGGGCCGGGCCACCGCCACCATGCACGCGGCGGCGGACGACACCTCCGGCGAGTCCCTGGTGCCGTTCTCCACGGAGCGGGCCATCGACGCGGCGATCGCGGCCGACGAGGAGGGCTTCGCGGGCCTGCTGTCGGACTTCGCGCACAGCTACGGCGCACGCGCGCGTGCCGATCACCAGATCTTCGTGGACCTGTTCCGCAACGGCAGGATTCCGGGCCTGTAACCTTCCCGGATCCACAGGCCCCCTTTAGGGGTCTCTTACCTGAGTACGTGACAGACTCTCCAGCGCTATGGACATATCCGGGACTCAGCTCAGAGCCGTGCGCGCGGCACTGTTCACGGCCTTCGTCGTGACGCTCAGCACCGCGTCGCACGTCCTGCTGTCCCGGGCCCCCCTGCCGCTGACGACCGTGGCGGCGGTCGCCGCCGGAGTGTTCCTCACCGCGTACACGCTGGCGGGCCGCGAGCGCGGCTTCGGCCGCATCGCGGCTCTGCTGGTCCCGCTGGAACTGGCCGCCGACACGGTGTTCACCACCGGCCAGCACGAGTGCTACGGCAGGGCGGGCGGCCCGGTCGCCGGCCCGCTGCGCGCGGTCGGCCTGGACGTGCTGTGCGGCGGCGGCGCCGTGGGCACGCCGCTGGCCCAGGTGACCGGCGGCCCCGGCCACGCCTCCGCGCTGCTCGCGCACGCCGACCCGGCCGCGGCCTGGCTGCTGCTCGCCGCGCACATCGGCGTCGGCCTCCTGGCCGCCGCCTGGCTGCGCCGGGGCGAGCGGGCGCTGACCCAGCTCCTGCGCGCGGTGGCCGCGACCACCTTCCGGCCGCTGCTGCTGGCGGTGGCCGCGGTGACGGTACGGCCGGCTGCGGTACGCCGGCTGCCGCGCCCCGCGCCGCGCAGGGCCACCGCCCGCGATCTGCTCCTCGTGCACTCCCTGGGACGGCGTGGACCGCCGTGCTCCTGCTCCCGCTCACTGGCCCTCGCCTGAGCGTCACTGACCCTCGCCTGAGCGACGGCAGCTGAGCACAAGCAGTCCCCCACACGTATCCCGCGCACGACACATGCGCGTCCCATATGGAGATCACCAACATGAGCAAGCGGAACAGCCAGGCGGCGAAGAACGCGGCCCGGGAGCGGCTGCGTCTGGAGCGCGAGAAGCAGGCCAAGCGCGCCAAGGTCAAGCGGCAGGTCATCGTGGCCTGCTCGGTGGTGGCCGTACTGGCCGCGGCGGGCGGCATAGGCTACGCCGTCGTCCAGGCCAACAAGCCCAGCTACTGGGAGGGCATGAAGGACGCCAAGGTCGTCGCCCCGGCCAACACCACGGGCACGAACGGCACCACGGTCCTCCTCGGCAAGGACACCGCCAAGAAGACCCTCAAGGTCTACGAGGACCCGCGCTGCCCGGTGTGTGCCTCGTTCGAGCAGGCCGTCAGTTCGACCGTGAAGAAGGACATCGACGACGGCAAGTACAAGCTCCAGTTCATCAGCGGCACGTTCCTCGACGGGCACGACAACGGCGTGGGCTCCAAGAACGCGCTCAGCGCACTGGGTGCCGCGCTCAACGTCAGCCCCGAGGCGTTCCTCGAGTACAAGACCGCGATGTACTCCGCGAAGTGGCACCCGGACGAGACGACCGACAAGTTCAAGGACGACAGCTACCTCATCAAGATCGCCGACACCGTGCCGGCGCTGAAGGGCAACGCGAAGTTCCAGGACGCGGTCGAGAAGGGCACCTACGACGCCTGGGCGATGGCCATGTCGAAGACCTTCGACGACAACAAGGACGGCGTGACGGGCACCCCGAGCTTCATCATGGACGGCAAGAAGCTCACCGCCGACAGCCAGGGCAACCCGCCCATGTCGGTGGCCGATTTCAACAAGGTGGTGGACGCGGCCCTGAAGGGCTGACGATCTTCCTGACGATCCGTCAGAAACTGATCGCCGCATGAAGAGCGGGCGAACTTTGAAAGTTCGCCCGCTCTTGCGCGTACCGATCAGTAACCTGATCGGTCGTGACTAGTCCATACAAGCCATCCGAGGCAGCCAAGCGCCTCAACTCCCTCTCGCCCCGCCGCCGTACGGTCGTCAAGGCCGCGGCGGCGACCGCTGTCCTGGCCGGACCGCTCGCCGCCGCCCTGCCGGCGCGCGCCGCCACGGACGCCCCCGCCTTCCTGCACGGCGTCGCCTCCGGTGACCCGCTGCCCGACGGCATCCTGCTGTGGACCCGTGTGACCCCCACCGCCGACGCGGTACCCGGCTCCGGGCTCGGCCCGGACACCGAGGTGAGCTGGGTCGTCGCCACGGACAAGTCGCTCACGAACATCGTCGCCAGGGGGTCCACCACCGCGACCGCCGCCTCCGACCACACCGTCAAGGCGGACATACGCGGCCTGGCCCCGGCCACCGACTACTGGTTCCGTTTCTCCGCGGGCGGCACCGACTCCCCGGTGGCGCGCACCCGCACCGCGCCGGCGGCGGACGCGGCCGTGCCGGGCCTGCGCTTCGGCGTGGTCTCCTGCGCCAACTGGGAGGCGGGCTACTTCTCCGCGTACCGCCACCTGGCCGCCCGCAACGACCTCGACGCCTGGATGCACCTGGGCGACTACATCTACGAGTACAAGTCCGGCGAGTACGCCGCCCGCGGCACCGTCGTCCGCCCGCACGCGCCGGCGAACGAGATCCTCACGCTCGCCGACTACCGCACCCGGCACGGCAAGTACAAGACCGACCCGGATCTGCAGGCCCTGCACCTCAAGGCACCGGTCGTCGCGATCTGGGACGACCACGAGTTCGCCGACAACGCCTGGTCGGGCGGCGCGGTCAACCACACCGAGGGCGTCGAGGGCACCTGGACCGCCCGTCAGAAGGCCGCCAAGCAGGCCTACTTCGAGTGGATGCCGGTCCGCCCCGCCATCGCGGGCACCACCTACCGACGGCTGCGCTTCGGCAAGCTCGCCGACCTGTCCCTGCTCGACCTGCGCTCCTTCCGCTCGCTGCAGGCGACCACCGCCAGCGGCTCGGTCGACGACCCCGACCGCACCATCACGGGCCGCGCACAACTCGACTGGCTGAAGGCCGGTCTGAAGGCCTCCGACACCACCTGGCGGCTGGTCGGCAACTCGGTGATGATCTCGCCGTTCTCCTTCGGCTCCCTCTCCGCCGACCTGCTCAAGCCGCTCGCCAAGCTGCTCGGGCTGCCGCAGGAGGGCATCGCCGCCAACACCGACCAGTGGGACGGCTACACGGACGACCGCCGCGAACTGCTGGCCCACCTGCGCTCCAACGCCATCCGCAACACCGTCTTCCTGACCGGTGACATCCACATGGCGTGGGCCAACGACGTGCCGGTGGACGCGGGCACCTACCCGCTGTCGGCCTCGGCCGCCACGGAGTTCGTGGTCACCTCGGTCACCTCCGACAACCTCGACGACATCGTCAAGGTCCCCGAGGGCACCGTCTCCACGATCGCCTCGCCGATCATCCGCGCCGCCAACCGGCACGTCCACTGGGTCGACACCGACCGCCACGGCTACGGCGTCCTGGACATCACCGCCGACCGCGCGCAGATGGACTACTACGTCCTGTCCGACCGCACCAACGCCAACGCCACCTCGTCCTGGGTGCGTTCGTACCGGACGCGCACCGGCACGCAGAAGGTCGAGCGGACCTACGACCCGGTGTAACGGCCCGCTAGAGCGATGCGAGGAAGCCGAGCGCCACCCGCCAGGTGGCCTCGGCGGCCTCCTCGTCGTAGTCGGGGAGGTCCGGGTCGGTGTAGAGATGGCCCGCCCCGGCGTATCTGTAGACCTCCACATCGGCACCCGCCCTGCCCATCTGCAGATACCAGGCGCTCAGCCAGTCGTCCGTCTCGAACGGGTCCGGCTCGGCCACGTGCAACTGGACCGGCAGCTCGTCCACCGAGGCATTCGGCGCGATGTCCGACGTGCCGTGCAGGAGCAGCAGTCCGCGCGCCTTGTCGTCGCCGAGGGCCAGGGTCTGGGCGACGGAGGCGCCCAGCGAGAACCCGGCGTACACCAGCCCCCGCTCCGAGTAGGGCGCCGCCGCCAGGACCGCCCGCTTCAGCAACTCGTCCTTGCCGACCTCCTCCTTGAAGGCCATGCCCTCCTCGACCGTCCGAAACGTGCGCCCCTCGAAGAGGTCCGGCGTCCACACCTCGTGCCCCGCGGCCCGCAGACGGTCCGCCGCCGCGCGCACCGCGGGCCCAAGGCCATAGGTCGAGTGAAAGAGCATGATGTTCATGAGGCCATCGTGCCAGCCGACTACGACAACTCCGGACCACGGCCCTGCCCGTCCAGCTCCCGAACACACATGTTCGTGACCGCCCGATGCCGGTTACGTTCGGAGGCATGGAGAACGTACTGCGCCCTCTGATCGTGGTCGGCGGCGCCGTCGTCCTGACCGTGCTGATCGGGTGGGCCACGGATCTGCTGCTGCTCAAGGCCGACGAACGGCACAGCGAGACGCCCCTGTGGGGCCTGCTGCGCCGCGCCCGCGTCCCCTACCAACTCGTGCTGTGCGCGGCCCTGCTCAGAGGCTCCTACGACCAGGCGGAACTGTTGGAGGAGCACCGCGTCGGCATCGGCCGGGCGCTGACGCTGGTGCTGATCGGGTCGGCCGCCTGGCTGGTGGTGCGCATCACGGCGGCGATCGTCGAAACCTCCTACAGCCGCTACGCCCGCGCGCACCGCGACCCGGCCCGGCTCCGCCGGGTCCGCACCCAGGTGTCGCTGATCATGCGTGTGGTCTCGGCGGTCGTCGGGGTGGTCGCCGTGGCCTCGATGCTGCTGACGTTCCCCGCGATGCGCGCGGCCGGTGCCTCGCTGCTGGCCTCCGCCGGCATCCTGGGCATCGTCGCCGGTGTCGCCGCACAGTCCACGCTCGCCAATATGTTCGCGGGGCTGCAGATCGCCTTCGGCGACATGGTGCGGCTCGGCGACACCGTCGTGGTGGACGGCGAGTGGGGCACGGTCGAGGAGATCACGCTGACCTTCCTGACCGTACGCACCTGGGACGAGCGCCGGATCACCATGCCCGTGTCGTACTTCACCTCCAAACCCTTCGAGAACTGGTCCCGCGGCACCCCGCAGATGACCGGGATCGTCTTCTGGCACCTCGACCACTCGGCGCCCGTCGAGGCGATGCGCGAGAAGCTCCGGGACCTGCTGCGCGAGTGCCCGGCCTGGGACGGCCGTGACTACGGGCTCGCGGTCACCGACTCCACGCCGAACACCCTCCAGGTGCGCGCGCTGGTGACCGCCAAGGACGCGGACGACGTGTGGACCGTGCGGGTCACGGTCCGCGAGCAGATGATCCGCTGGCTGTGCGCGGAGCATCCGTACGCGCTGCCCCGGGTCAACACCGCGGACGCGGTCCTGCCGCCGGGCCGTGTGCCCTCCCCCGACGGCTCGGCGCGCCGGGCGCACGAGCCGCCGCGGACCGGCCGGGGGTGAACCCGCGGTGAACCCCGGTGCACCCCTCCTTCGTCGGATCCGCTGCTGTCAGTGACCTCGTTCGGCACCCCCGTTGACCTGGATGATCTGCGAGGTGATGTGCCCGGCGAGCGGGGAGGCCAGCCAGTGCAGAGTGGCGGCGACGTCCCCGGGGGTGCCGGCCCGGCCGGTGGACGTCTCGGCGACGAGCCGTTCCCGTCGCGCCTCGTCGATCGGTCCGCCGAAGAAGTCGGTGTCCTCGACATAGCCCGGCGCCACCACGTTCACCGTGACACCGCGCGGCCCCAGCTCCCGGGCCAGGTCATGGGCGTAGGGGTGGAGGGCGGCCTTGGAGGCGGCGTAGGCCCCGCTGCCCGAGCCGCGGAAGGCGGCTATGGAGCTCAGGAACAGCACCCGGCCTCCCGGCTCGGCCAGCCGGTCCTTGAGCGCCTCCGTGAGCAGCACGGCGGTGAGGGTGTTGAGCCGGAAGTTGATGCCCCAGGCGTGTGCGAGGGCGTCGAGCGGATCGTCGGTCCCGGGCCCGGGTTCCAGTCCCCCGTTGCCCCCGGCACTGTGCACGAGCACGTCCACGGTGCCCAGTTCCTCGGCAACGAACCGGGCCACGCCCCGCACGTCCGCCGGGTCGCCGAGGTCGGCCGCACGGGTGAGTGCCCCGGGCACCCCGGCCTTCTCCAGCACCTCCGCGCGCCGCCCGAGCAGCAGCACCCGGTCCCCGTCCGCCGCGAAGACCCGTGCCGTCGCGAGCCCGATCCCCGTACCGCCACCACTGATCACAATGTTGCGAGCCATGATCCGAGAGTACGAGCGGCGCGACGACCCGGCCTCCGGATATCCACAGCCGCCGTGTGTTCGTATGACCGCCATCGCGTCGTGTGTGCGGCCGTCACATGGACGGCGTCGCGTCGTGCGCCCTCAGCGCAGGCTTCGCACATCCAGATGCCGAAGCACCCGGTCCACGATCTCCGGATCCGCCCCCGGCTCGCTCCGCGCCGCCAGCACCTCGTGCCGCGCCGCGCTCAGCATCTCCCCCTGGATCCGCCGCACCCGCTTCAGCCTCCGGGCCCGCTGCTGGTGGGCCTCCCGCCGCTCCTCCTCGCCCACGTCCGGGCTGATCCGTGCCCCGATGTCGAAGGCGCTGCGCAGCATCTGCTCGGACAGGTCCTCCGACAGGTCCTCGACCTGTTCGATCTCCCGGAGCCTGCGTTTGGCCGCCTTCGCCGCCCGCACGGCCAGCTGCTTCTCGAACTCCTTCTCCCGCTCGTTGTCGGCCCGCACGCCCAGCCGCTTCACCAGCCACGGCAGGGTCAGCCCCTGCAGCACCAGCGTCGCCATGATCACCCCGAACGCGATGAACACGATCTCGTCCCGGTCGGGAAAGGCGGAGCCGTCGTCGGTCTTCAGCGGGATGGCCAGCGCCAGCGCCACCGAGGCCACCCCGCGCATCCCCGACCACCACATGACGACCGTCTCCCGCCAGCTCATCGGGATGTCCTCGTCGTAGTCCCGCTTGGCGTGCAGCCGCTTGGTCAGCCAGGTGGCGGGGAGCAGCCACACCAGCCGTACGAACACCACCACGGCCACGACGGTGCCCGCCCAGCCCAGCATCTCGCCCCACCGCCCGGACGCGGTCCGGATCGCGTTGTGCAGCTCCAGGCCGATCAGCCCGAACGCGACGCCGGTGACGAGTGTGTCCACGATGTCCCAGAACGTGTGCCCGGCGAGCCGTGTCATCACGTCGTCGGCGCCCAGGGCGTACTCGGCGAGGAACAGCGCGGCGGTGAGCACGGCGAGCACCCCGGACCCGTGCAGTTCCTCCGCGAGCACGTAGGACGCGTACGGCACCAGCAGGGTCAGGCCGATCTGCAGGGTCGGGTCCCCCAGCAGGTCGAGCAGCTTGTTCGCGCCCCAGCCCAGCGCGAGCCCCACGGCCACGGCGACCACCGCGGACAGCACGAGGTCGAGACCGGCCCGCCACGGCGAGAAGGTGCCGCTGACGACCGCGGCGATCGCCACGTGGTAGAGCACGATCGCCGTGACGTCGTTGAACAGCCCCTCGCCCTCCAGGATCGACACCAGCCGGCGCGGCAGCCCGAGCTGGCCCGCGACCGCGGTGGCGGCGACCGGGTCGGGCGGGGCCACCAGCGCGCCCAGCGCCACGGCGGCGGCCATCGACAGCCCCGGCACGATCGCCCCGGCGACGGCGGCCACGCTCGCCGTGGTGACGAACACGAGGGCCACGGCCAGCAGGAAGATCGGCCGTTTGTTGGCCGCGAACTGCCGCCACGAGGTCCGTCTCACCGCCGCGTACAGCAGGGGCGGCAGCAGCAGCGGCAGGATCAGCTCGGGCGGGAAGTCCACGTTCGGCACGAAGTCGGCCACGGCGAGGGCGATGCCGAGCAGCGTCATGAGCACCGGAGCGGGCAGTCCCAGCCGGTCCCCCACCGGCACGCTCACCAGGGCCCCCAGCAGCAACACGAACAACAGGGCCAACTGATCCACGGGCGGCGCTCCGGGAGTCGACGATCACGCAGCAGGCCTCAAGCCTGCCACGGCCGCCTCGGCACCGGCCTGTCGGCGGCCCGGCCGCTACAGGGAGCGCCGCATCGCCCGGTGCGGGATCCCCGCCTCCGGGTACTCCGGGCCGTACGCCTCGTACCCGAGCCGCTCGTAGAAGCCCAGCGCGTGCGTCTGGGCGTGCAGGTCCAGCGCCGTCAGGCCACGCGCGCGTGCCGCCTCCTCGATGGCCCGTACGAGCGCGACGCCGACGCCCAGCCCGCGCGCCTCCCGCGCGACCGCGAGCCGTCCCAGGGAGCCCACCGATGGGTCGCCGCCGGTCTTCGAAGCGGCCGCCTCGCCGAACAGCAGCCGCCCGGTGCCGAGCGGCACGCCGTCCTCCCGGACCGCCAGCACGTGCACGGCCACGGCGTCGTACTCGTCGTACTCGATGTCCTGCGGGACGCGCTGCTCGACGACGAAGACCTCCTTGCGCACCGCGAAGCACGCCTCGCGGTCGGCGAGGTCCTCGGCGATCCGCACGGCGCAGCGGGCGCTCATGCCCAGGTCTCCTCGCGGACCTGGTCCAGGGCCTGCTGAAGGTCCTCGGGGTAGTCGCACTCGAACTCGACCCACTGCCCGTCCCCGGGGTGCTCGAAGCCGAGCCGGACGGCGTGCAGCCACTGGCGGGTCAGGCGCAGACGCTTGGCGAGGGTCGGGTCGGCGCCGTAGGTCAGATCGCCGACGCAGGGGTGGCGGTGGGCGGCCATGTGGACGCGGATCTGATGGGTGCGGCCGGTCTCCAGCTTCACGTCGAGCAGGGAGGCGGCGCGGAAGGCCTCGATGAGGTCGTAGTGGGTCACTGAGGGCTTGCCGTCGGCCGTGACCGCCCACTTGTAGTCGTGGTGGGGGTGGCGGCCGATGGGGGCGTCGATGGTGCCGCTGGTCGGGTCGGGGTGGCCCTGGACGAGCGTGTGGTAGCGCTTGTCGACCGTGCGCTCCTTGAACTGGCGCTTGAGCGACGTGTACGCGTACTCGGACTTGGCGACCACCATCAGGCCGGAGGTGCCGACGTCGAGGCGGTGCACGATGCCCTGGCGCTCCGCGGCCCCCGAGGTGGAGATCCGGTAGCCGGCGGCGGCCAGGCCGCCGATCACGGTCGGTCCGTTCCAGCCCGGCGACGGGTGCGCGGCGACGCCGACCGGCTTGACGATCACGACCACGTCATCGTCGTCGTGCACGATCTCCATGCCCTCGACCGGCTCGGCCACGACCTGCACCGGTGCGGGCGCCTGCGGCATCTCGACCTCCAGCCAGGCGCCGCCGCGCACCCGCTCGGACTTGCCGACCACCGAGCCGTCGACCTGCACCTTGCCTGCCGCGGCGAGCTCCGCCGCCTTCGTACGGGAGAAGCCGAACATGCGGGAGATGGCGGCGTCGACGCGCTCGCCCTCCAGGCCGTCGGGCACGGGCAGGGTACGGATCTCGGGAATCGTGCTCACCCGTCGAGTATGCCGGACGGGTGAGACAGCCCCGTACGAGAGGCCCGCGGCCTCAGTCCTTGTGGACGGTGCCGTCCGGGTCCAGACCGCGGAAGGACAGCAGCACGATCAGGATGCCGCCGCAGACGATCGCCGAGTCGGCCAGGTTGAAGACCGCGAAGCCCTTGGGTGCGATGAAGTCGACGACCTCGCCCTCGAAGAGTCCCGGCGAACGGAAGATCCGGTCGGTGAGGTTGCCGAGCGCACCGCCGAGCAGCAGACCGAGCGCGATCGCCCAGGGCAGGCTGTAGAGCTTGCGGGCGAGGCGGATGATCACCACGATCACGGCGGCCGCGATCACCGTGAAGATGATCGTGAAGGCCTGCCCGACGCCGAACGCCGCGCCGGGGTTGCGCAGGGCGTTGAGCTCCAGCCAGTCCCCGACGAGCTTGATCGGCGCGTGGTGCTCCAGCCTCGCGACCACGAGCATCTTGCTGATCAGGTCGAGGGCGTACGCGAAGGCGGCCACCGCGAACAGCACGGCGATCCGGCGCTTGCCCCGGGGCCGCTCGGCCACGGCCACCCGCTCGTCCGCGCCGGACGCACCGGGGACTGCGGGCGCGTCGGCCGCCGCCGCCCGCTCGCCTTTGTCGTCCGGGGTGTCCGGCGTACCGATGATGCGCTCCGCCTCTGCCACGTGAGTCCCTCAACCTAGGTGCCTGACTGAGGACGAGACTACGGCACGCCTCGGACGACCCCTGCGCTCAGTAGCGGCGTTCCTGCTTCTGCTTGCACTCCACGCACAGGGTGGCGCGCGGGAAGGCCTGCATCCGGGCCTTGCCGATGGGGTTGCCGCAGTTCTCGCACAGGCCGTAGGTGCCCGCGTCCAGGCGTTCCAGGGCGCGCTCGGTCTGGACGAGCATCTCGCGCGCGTTGGCGGCCAGGGCCATCTCGTGCTCACGCGTGATGTTCTTGGTGCCGGTGTCCGCCTGGTCGTCGCCCGCGCCGTCCCCGGAGTCCCGCATCAGGCCGACGATCGACTCCTCGGAATTGGTGATCTCGGCGCGCAGCCGCGCCTCCTCGGACAGCAGCTCGGCGCGTGCCTCCTCGACCTCCTCCTTCGTCCAGGGGTCCTCGCCCGGTCGCACCGCGAGCTCGCCGGGCTCCACCGCGGCAACCCGCGCCTTGGGAACGGCGGTCTTCGCCGCCGTGGCCGTGCCAGGAGTCTTCTTCGCAACCACCGTCGTGGCTCCCGTCTGCTTCGCGGCCCGCGCCGCGCCCGCCTTCTTGGCCGTGCTCTTCTTGGCCGCCCCCTTGGCGACAGCCTTTCCGGAGTCGGCGGCCTTCCCGGCACCCGCCTTCCCCTCGACCGCCTTCTTCCCGACGGTCTTCTTGGCGGCCCCCTTCTTCTCTGCGGTTTTCTTCTCTGCGGTTTTCTTCTCCGCGGCCGTCTTCCCGGCGGCCTTCTTCTTCGAGGTGGCGGCCCTCTTGGCTGCCGTCCTCGTGTCGGCGCCGGTCGTCTCCTCAACAGCCGTCTGTTCGGCAATCGACGTCTTCACGGTCACCTTCTTGGCAGCGGGCTTCTTCGCGGCAGACTTCTTCGCGGCGGCCGTCTCGGAGGCGGCCTTCTTGGAGGTGGCCTGCTTCGATGCAATCTGCTTCGAGGCGGCCTTCTTAATCGCACCCTGCTCGGTGACCGCCGTCCCGGTCGCCGCCTTCTTGCCCGCTCGTCTCCCGCCCCCCTCACCGGCCGACCGCACGGCCTTGACCGGCTTCACCGGCTTCACGGAGTTCGCGGTCCGCGCAGCGGCACCTTTCTGCGTGCTCTTCTTCCCGCCTATGCCCTTGGCCGTACCGCCGGAGGCATCCGCGCTGCCGGAGGCCGCCGCGCCCCTGGACCTGCCGGACGCCGACTGCTGTACGGCGGTCTGTTTCACCACCATGGCCGCGGCCCCTTCACATATTGTGATCTTGCACGCGAATCGTGCTGGGACGATAAATCGACTTGAGTCCCGCGGCAACGGGGCACGCCGCCCGATTCGCCCGCCCCGCGCCCCCCGCGCAGCAGGTCTGCATGCGTTGTGCCCAGCTCCCCGCCAGGTAATCCGCCGGGCCGGGCATACCGGGATCCGAACACGCGCGCCTCGCCATTCGGGTCATCTCGCCGCCCACGGGCCGGCGCCCCGGCCGGGCCTTCCGGCCCCCGGGCCGGAAATCCGGTCGGCCGCTGTCCTCGCGGCGCCGTACACTGGGCGGAGCGAAAAGCGTGGATGGGGACGAGTAGCGACGTACGCAGCCCAGAGCGACCCGGGGACGGTGGAAGCCCGGGGGCGAGCGCGACGTGAAGATCACCCCGGAGCCGCCGGAAGAAAGCCCCAGCGCAGGCCCAGGGGCCGGTAGAACCGGCATCGCGACCCCAATGAGGGGGCTCACCGGCGCATACGGCGCGCGGGGAGCCAAGGAGGGTGGTACCGCGGGAGCGCGCCGCACACGGCGTACGTAGCACATACGGCTCTCGTCCCTCCGACGGAAGGCAGCAAGTCCGTTGGAGGAAGCTCGCAGATGACAGCGCCGACGTACCGCCAGGTACCCGCCCAGGTCGACCTGCCCGCGCTTGAGCACGCGGTGCTCGACTTCTGGCGCGAGCAGAAGATCTTCGCCAAGAGCCTGGAGCAGTCCGAGGGCCGCCCCGAGTGGGTGTTCTACGAGGGCCCGCCCACCGCGAACGGCATGCCCGGCGCCCACCACATCGAGGCGCGCGTCTTCAAGGACGTCTTCCCCCGCTTCCGCACCATGCGCGGCTACCACGTGGCCCGCAAGGCCGGCTGGGACTGCCACGGCCTGCCCGTGGAGCTGGCGGTCGAGAAGGAACTCGGCTTCTCCGGCAAGCAGGACATCGAGGCGTACGGCATCGCCGAGTTCAACGCCAAGTGCCGTGACTCCGTACTCCGCCACACCGACGCCTTCACCCAGCTCACGACCCGCATGGGCTACTGGGTCGACCTCGACGACGCCTACGTCACGATGGACCCCGAGTACATCGAGTCGGTCTGGTGGTCGCTGAAGGAGATCTTCAACAAGGGTCTGCTGGTCCAGGACCACCGCGTCGCCCCCTGGTGCCCGCGCTGCGGCACCGGCCTGTCGGACCACGAGCTGGCGCAGGGCTACGAGACGGTCGTCGACCCGTCCGTGTACGTCCGTTTCCCGCTCACCTCCGGTCCGCTCGCCGGCCAGGCCGCGCTCCTGGTGTGGACGACCACCCCCTGGACCCTGGTCTCCAACACGGCGGTCGCCGCGCACCCCGAGGTCAGCTACGTCGTCGCGACGAACGGTGAGGAGAAGCTCGTCGTCGCCGAGCCGCTCGTCGAGAAGGCGCTCGGCGAGGGCTGGGAGTCCACGGGCCAGACCTTCACGGGCGCCGAGATGGAGCGCTGGACGTATCAACGTCCGTTCGAGCTGGTGGAGTTCCCGGAGCCCGCCCACTACGTGGTGAACGCCGAGTACGTCACGACCGAGGACGGTACGGGTCTGGTCCACCAGTCGCCCGCCTTCGGTGAGGACGACCTCCGGGTCTGCCGCGCGTACGGCCTGCCCGTCGTGAACCCGGTCCGCCCGGACGGCACCTTCGAGGAGGACGTCCCGCTGGTCGGCGGCGTCTTCTTCAAGAAGGCCGACGAAAAGCTCACCGAGGACCTCCAGCAGCGCGGTCTGCTCTTCAAGCACATCCCGTACGAGCACAGCTACCCGCACTGCTGGCGCTGCCACACCGCGCTGCTGTACTACGCGCAGCCGTCCTGGTACATCCGCACGACGGCCGTCAAGGACCGCCTCCTCGAAGAGAACGAGAAGACCAACTGGTACCCGGAGACGGTCAAGCACGGCCGCTTCGGCGACTGGCTGAACAACAACATCGACTGGGCGCTGTCCCGCAACCGCTACTGGGGCACCCCGCTGCCCATCTGGCGTTGCGAGGACGACCACCTCACCGTCGTCGGCTCACGCGCCGAGCTCAGCGAGCTGACCGGCACGGACCAGTCCCAGCTCGACCCGCACCGCCCGTTCATCGACGACGTCACCTTCGGCTGCCCGCAGTGCGCCAAGACGGCCACGCGCGTGCCGGAGGTCATCGACGCCTGGTACGACTCGGGTTCGATGCCGTTCGCGCAGTGGGGCTACCCGTACAAGAACAAGGAGCTGTTCGAGAGCCGCTACCCGGCGCAGTTCATCTCCGAGGCGATCGACCAGACCCGCGGCTGGTTCTACACGCTGATGGCCGTCGGCACGCTGGTCTTCGACAAGTCGTCGTACGAGAACGTGGTCTGCCTGGGCCACATCCTCGCCGAGGACGGCCGCAAGATGTCCAAGCACCTGGGCAACATCCTGCAGCCGATCCCGCTCATGGACCAGCACGGCGCGGACGCGGTCCGCTGGTTCATGGCGGCCGGCGGTTCCCCGTGGGCGGCCCGCCGGGTCGGTCACGGCACCATCCAGGAGGTCGTCCGCAAGACGCTCCTCACGTACTGGAACACGGTCGCGTTCCAGGCGCTGTACGCCCGTACGTCGAACTGGGCGCCCAGTGCGGCCGACCCGGCCCCGGCCGACCGCCCGGTGCTGGACCGCTGGCTGCTGTCCGAGCTGCACGCGCTCACCGACCAGGTGACGCAGGCGCTGGAGGCGTACGACACCCAGCGCGCCGGCAAGCTGCTGTCGGCGTTCGTCGACGACCTGTCGAACTGGTACGTCCGCCGCTCGCGCCGCCGCTTCTGGCAGGGCGACAAGGCCGCGCTGCGCACTCTGCACGAGGTCGTCGAGACGGTCACCAAGCTGATGGCCCCGCTGACCCCGTTCATCACCGAGCGGGTCTGGCAGGACCTGGTCGTACCGGTGACCCCGGGCGCCCCGGAGTCGGTGCATCTGGCGGCCTGGCCGGAGGCGGACCTGTCCGCGATCGACCCGGAGCTGTCGAGGCAGATGGTCCTGGTCCGCCGCCTGGTGGAGCTGGGCCGCGCCACGCGCGCGGAGTCGGGCGTCAAGACCCGTCAGCCGCTGTCCCGTGCCCTGGTGGCGGTCGCGGGCTTCGAGTCCCTCCACCCGGAGCTGCACGCGCAGATCACCGAGGAGCTGAACGTCAGTTCCCTGGCCTCGCTGTCCGAGGTCGGCGGTTCCCTGGTGGACACCACCGCCAAGGCGAACTTCCGGGCCCTGGGCAAGCGCTTCGGCAAGCGGGTCCAGGACGTGGCCAAGGCCGTCGCGAACGCCGACGCGGCGGCGCTGTCCCTCGCCCTGCGCGAGGGCACGGCGTCGGTGGAGGTCGACGGGGAGACGGTCACCCTCGCCCCCGACGAGGTGATCATCACGGAGACCCCGCGCGAGGGCTGGTCGGTCGCCTCCGACTCCGGCGCCACGGTCGCCCTCGACCTGGAGATCACCGAGGAGCTGCGGCAGGCGGGCCTGGCCCGCGACGCGATCCGGCTGATCCAGGAGGCCCGCAAGAACAGCGGCCTCGACGTGGCCGACCGCATCGCGCTGCGCTGGACCTCCACGGACCCGGCGGTCATCGCGGCCCTGAGCGAGCACGCCGAACTGATCGCCGACGAGGTCCTGGCGACCGACTTCGCCCAGGGCGAGGCGGACGACACCTACGGCGAGCCGTTCACCGACGAGGGCCTGTCGCTCACCTTCCGCCTGCGCAAGGCCTGAGCCGCACGCCTACTCGGGGCCCGGCCCTCCCACGGGAGCCGGGCCCCGACCCATGCCCGGCACTCCCCCACAGCACGGTGCCTCCAGGCCCAGCGACTCCAGCAGCCGTCGACGTGGAGGGCCGATCACATACACCGCGCCCTCCGCAAAATCGTTCGGGCTGTCACCGATGTCGAAGCCGCCCGCGGTGAGGACGGCGCGGATCGCCTCCGTCATCGCCGAGTCGATCGCACCTATGTGCCCGAGCACCGGGTCCTCGGGCCGCTGCTCCATGGCACAGCGCATCGCGGCCACGCGCAGCACCGGCGCCGGGCGCCAGCTGACGTAGACCCCGCCCGCCTCGTCCGCTCCCGGGTCGACCTCCACGACGGCGCCGGCTCCCACGGCCGGGTCCAGTCCGTGCGGTTCCACGGGCAGTCCCGCCGCCGCCAACTGCGTACGGGCTTCGCTCGCCCACGCCTCCCAGCGCCGCAGCGTCTCGGCGTCGGCCTGCCGGTACCCGGCGAACTCCTGATCGTCCACGGTGCGCACGCTACAGCCCCCACCGACATCACCGTCAACACGCGTAAACAGGGCGGGGCCCCGGATCGAAATCCGGGGCCCCGCCCTGTTGAACGCCGCCGACGCCTAAGGCGTACTACTGACCGTGCCGGCCGTCAGTTGTCGTCCTCGTCGATCAGGAACCCACGCATCGGTGAGGGAGCCTGGCCCATCGGGCCGGGGCCCTGCGGACGGACGGGAGCCATCGGCTGGGTCATCGCCGGGGACATCTGCTGCTGACCGCCGTAGGACGGGGCAGGAGGCGCCGGGGGGCCGCCCATGGGCTGGTTGCCGCCGTAGGACGGGGCACTCGCGCCGGCCGGAGCCATGGAAGGCGCCGGGGACGGCGGGAGCGAAGCCGCAGCCGGGGTGCGCGGCGGGGCGAGCGAGTCGTCGGCCTGGGTCTCCAGCTGACGCAGCTGCGACTCCAGGTACGACTTCAGGCGCGTGCGGTACTCGCGCTCGAAGCCACGCAGGTCCTCGACCTTGCGCTCCAGCGTGGCGCGGGCGGACTCCAGGGAGCCCATCGCGACGCGGTGCTTCTCCTGCGCGTCCCGCTCCAGGGCGTCGGCCTTGGCACGGGCGTCACGCTCCAGACCCTCGGCGCGGCTGCGGGCCTCGCCGACGATCTTGTTCGCCTCGGAGCGGGCCTCGGCGATCGCCTGGTCGGCGGTCTGCTGGGCCAGCGAGAGGACACGGGCGGCGCTGTCGCCACCGGGGCCCTGACCGTGGCCGCCCATCGGGCCACCCATGGGGCCGCCCATCGGGCCACCCATCTGCTGCATCGGGGGCTGACCACCCATGGGCCCCTGGCCCATGCCCTGGCCCATACCCTGCCCCATGCCCTGACCCATGCCGGGGCCCTGGCCCATCGGCCCCTGGCCCATGGGGCCGGGACCCTGCGGACCGCCCTGGCCACTGGGACCGGCCGGCAGCTGCGGAGCACCGCTGGGCAGCTGGGGCGGGCCTCCCATGGGGCCACCCATCTGCTGCTGCGGCGGGCCCGATATGCCGGCGGGCACCGGAGCGCCGGGACCTCGCATCCCCTGCTGAGGCATGCCGGGAGGTCCGTCCTGCTCCGGAGGCTTGCGCATGTTCTGCTGGTTCTGGGCAGCAGCACGCGTCGCCGCGGCCAGTTTGGCGCGCAGGTCCTCGTTCTCGCGAAGCAGTCGGGTCAGCTCGGCTTCGACCTCGTCGAGGAAGGCATCGACCTCGTCCTCGTCATAGCCTTCTCGGAGGCGGACGGTCGTGAACTGCTTGTTCCGCACGTCCTCGGGGGTCAACGGCATCTCTTCACCTCAACGTAGTCGTCGGCATTCGGCAAGACGGTAGTTCACATCGCTCACAGCCGGCTCACGATCGAGATCAGGATGTAGACGATGATCATCAGTACGAAGAAGGACAGGTCGAGCGCCACGCCCCCGAGACGCAGCGGCGGAATGAACCGCCGCAGAAGCTTGAGCGGTGGATCGGTGACAGTGTAGGTGGCCTCCAGAACGACCACCATCGCCTTGCCGGGTTGCCATGAGCGGGCGAACTGGAAGACATAGTCCATGACCAACCGGAAGATCAGCACAATGAGGAAGCACATCAGGGCGATGTAGATCACGTCCAGGAACACGCTCATGATCCGTGCTTCCCTCTCCCCTGTTTCGTGCGTTCGACCGGTCTGCGTCTCAGCTCTGGTTGAAGAACCCGCCCTCTGCGATGCGGGCCTTGTCCTCCGCCGTGACATCGACGTTAGCAGGCGACAACAGGAACACCTTCTGCGTCACCCGCTCGATGCTGCCGTGAAGACCAAACACCAAACCAGCCGCAAAGTCGACAAGTCGCTTCGCGTCTGTGTCGTCCATCTCAGTCAGATTCATGATCACCGGGGTGCCCTCACGGAAGTGTTCCCCGATGGTACGGGCCTCGTTGTAGGTCCGGGGGTGCAGTGTGGTGATCCGGTACGGCTCTCGTTCCGACACGACCTTGGGCATGATCACCGGTGCGTTCTTCTCCAGGGACTGACGTTCTTGTGTGATGGACGCCACGGGCGCGATCCGCGCGGGGCGCCCGGATTCCGCAGGCAGCGAAGCTGCGTGGGACACCGGTTCGCGTTGCGCGGGCGGCTGCACCACTCGTACCGCTTCATCCCTTTGGGACTGATGTGCGGCGTGTGACTGATGTGACGGCTCGTGCCGCCGGTGGTCCCGCTCGGGCTCCGGGTCCAGTTCGGGCTCGAAGTCGTCGTCGGGGTCGAATCCGCGGCCGTCGTACCCATCGTCCTCCACGAGGCCGAGGTAGACCGCCATCTTGCGCATCGCGCCGGCCATGCTCTGAGTCCTCCGCTCTGTGGTGGATCGGCTGACGACTGCCAAGTCCTGCGATCCACGAGGTCGTTGTGCCCGCCTTCGGCGGCATTGACCATATTTTCTGCTGTGGTCCGACTTCCTGGCGACGTTACCCGAGGCTGGGGCGGACTCCGAGCACCGCGGTGCCGACGCGCACATGTGTCGCCCCGGCCGCCACGGCCTCCTCGAGGTCCGCACTCATCCCTGCAGAGACCATGTTCGCAGCCGGATGGATTCGGCGCAGGTCAGTCGACAAATCCATCAACCGCTCGAACGCAGCTTGTTGACGTCCCGCGTATTCGCCGGTGAGCGGAGCGACGGTCATCAGTCCGTCGAGCCGCAGCCCCGGAGCACGGGCGACCAGGTCGGCCAACTCTTCGATTCCGCCGGGTGCCACGCCACCGCGCTCGCCCCGGCCGGCCGCGCCCGCGTCCAGCGCGACCTGGATGAGGCACCCGACCTCGCGTCCGGCCCGCTCTGCCTCGCTCGACAGAGCCGTGACAAGTCGGGAACGGTCGACGGACTGCACGACATCCGCGTAACCGACCACGGATCGCACCTTGTTGGTCTGCAATTGACCGACAAAGTGCCAATTAAGGGGCAGATCCGAACAGGCGGCGGCCTTGGGGGCCGCGTCCTGGTCACGGTTCTCGGCCACATGACGCACACCGAGTTCCGACAGCATTCGTACATCGCTCGCCGGATAGGTCTTGGTGACCACGATCAGGGTCACCTCTTCCCGCTTGCGCCCCGCGGCCGCGCACGCGGCGGCGATGCGTTCCTCCACCTTCGCCAGGTTTCGGGCGAGTTCAGTCTTACGGTCCGTCATGCCCCATCAGTCCAGCCACACATAGCCCGCGAGCCGTCCGGTGGTGCGGTCGCGGCGGTACGAGAAGTGGTCGCCCGACTCGAGCGTGCACACCGGCGACTGCTCCCGGTCGTGCACCCCGAGCCGTTCGAGCTGCGCGTGCACTCCGGCGCTCACATCGACCGCCGGTGTGCCCCAGCTCGTCTCCGAGTGCGCCGTCGGTTCGACGGCGGCGACCTCGGCGCGCATCGCCTCCGGTACTTCGTAGCACCGGCCGCAGACGGCGGGCCCGGTGCGGGCGACGATCCGGGACGGCTCGGCGCCGAGCTCCACCATGGCCCGTACGGCGGCGGGGACGACCCCGGCGACCAGCCCGGGACGGCCCGCATGGGCCGCGGCGGCGATCTTGGCGACCGGATCGGCGAGCAGCACCGGCACGCAGTCGGCGGTGAGCACGGCCAGGGCGAGTCCGCGGCGGGCGGTGACGACCGCGTCGACCGAGGGGATCTCGGCGGCGGGGTCCCAGGGTCCGTCCACCACGATCACGTCGGCGCCGTGCACCTGGTTCATCCAGACCACTCGGCCCGGGTCGACCCCCAGGGACTCGGCCGCGCGTTCGCGGTTGGTCCGGACGGCGGCGGGGTCGTCGCCGACCGCGCCGCCGAGGTTGAGCTCTTCGTACGGAACGGCGCTCACCCCGCCCCACCTGTCGGTGAAGGCGAAGTGCGCGCCGTTCACGGTGTCGCGCTGTCCTATCACTTCAGGAAGTCCGGCACGTCCAGTTCCTCGGCCGCGCTGTCGGCGTAGGTCCGCGGCGCCGGGGTGATCGGCGGGACGGCCGGGGTCTCGTTCACCGGGGCGGGGACGGGCTCCGGCTCCTCCTTCGGGGTCACGCTGCCGAGCGAACCGAAGGACGGGCGGCTCTCCGGCTGCCGCGCCGGAGCGGGCTCGTCACGACGGGCGGCGGCCGAGGCCGAGCCGAGGACGTTCTCCCGGCGGGCCGGCGGCTGGCCGCCGTCGAAGCCGGCCGCGATCACGGTGACCCGGACCTCGTCGCCGAGGGCGTCGTCGATGACCGCGCCGAAGATGATGTTGGCTTCGGGGTGGGCGGCCTCGCTGACCAGCTGGGCGGCCTCGTTGATCTCGAACAGGCCGAGGTCGGAGCCACCGGAGATGGACAGCAGCACGCCCCGCGCGCCGTCGATGGACGCTTCGAGCAGCGGAGAGGAGATCGCCATCTCGGCCGCGGCCACCGCACGGTCGTCGCCGCGGGCCGAGCCGATGCCCATGAGGGCGGAGCCGGCCTCGGACATGACCGACTTGACGTCGGCGAAGTCGAGGTTGATCAGGCCGGGGGTGGTGATGAGGTCGGTGATGCCCTGGACACCGGAGAGCAGAACCTGGTCGGCCGACTTGAAGGCGTCGAGCACCGAGACCTGGCGGTCCGAGATGGACAGCAGCCGGTCGTTCGGGATGACGATGAGGGTGTCGACCTCTTCGCGGAGCTCGGCGATGCCGTCCTCGGCCTGGTTCGCCCGGCGCCGTCCCTCGAAGGTGAACGGGCGCGTGACCACGCCGATGGTGAGGGCCCCCAGGGAGCGCGCGATGTTGGCCACGACGGGCGCGCCGCCGGTGCCGGTGCCGCCGCCCTCACCGGCCGTCACGAAGACCATGTCGGCCCCCTTGAGGACCTCCTCGATCTCCTCGCGGTGGTCCTCGGCGGCCTTGCGGCCGACGGCCGGGTTGGCTCCGGCTCCGAGTCCGCGCGTCAGTTCGCGGCCGACGTCGAGCTTGACGTCGGCGTCGCTCATCAACAGCGCCTGCGCGTCGGTGTTGATGGCGATGAACTCGACACCCTTGAGACCGAC
Organism: Streptomyces sp. NPDC001406; assembly: GCF_042895285.1. NCBI lineage: Bacteria > Bacillati > Actinomycetota > Actinomycetes > Kitasatosporales > Streptomycetaceae > Streptomyces > Streptomyces sp. NPDC001406. The sequence goes on along the minus strand of NZ_JBIAWG010000003.1, from coordinate 231,126 downwards.
CTCGATCATCCGGTTGATGGCATTGACACCACCGCCGCCGACACCGATGACCTTGATGACTGCGAGGTAGTTCTGCGGTGCTGCCACGTCGAAGGCCTCTCGCCTCGAATTACGTTGCCGTCGTCTCGCGGGTCCGCCGCGCTCCGCCGACTGATGCCGAATGGGACGGTCCGAGCGCCGACCCGAACCCTAACGCTGAAGTTTAGGGTTACCAGTGTTTCCGTTCCTTGGAGTCTTCTGAACAGGACACTAAGTCGACAAGTGGCGCGCGTTCAACGAACACGCCGAACCTCCCGTTTTTCTTTTCACCCTATGTGATCAGGCATAGCGGTGCCCAACCAGGGTGCTGGCCTGCGCTGATGTGCGTCAACTGCCCGCTGACGCAGGGGCGGTGGGAACACTGACATCGAAGTGCCGTGCGCCGGGCGAGGCTTTCATCAGGGCGGTGAGGGTGCGGGCCTTGGCGCGGCCGCTCTCGGAGCTGCCCCAGGCGATCGTGCGGCCTCCGGTCAACTCCAGCGAGATGTCGTCGTAGGAACGGACCTTGACGACCCTCGTGTCGTGCGCGAGGGCGGCCGGAATGTCGCCGGCGACCCGGACCGCCTCCCGCACGAGCCGGTCCGGCCCGAAGCGCCGCAGGCTCGCGGTGGCCGAACCCCGGCGAGGTGCCTTCAATTCCAGCGTCGGAACGCCTTTCGGTGCCTGCGAAACCGTGGCGAAACGGACACCTTCGTCGTCCACTTCGACAAACTTTCCGGCCTTTTGGACAAGCAGGACCGCAGTACGCTCGGTCACTTTCAGCCCGATTCCCCCGGGCCAGGAACGGACCACATCAACCGTGTCAATTCGGGGCAATTTCTTGCGGAGTCGGGCCCCGATCGCATCGGTGTCGACCGAAATCAGCGGCTCCCCGACCGGCACATCGGCCGCCTCGCGCACCTGTGCGGGCGTCAGGACACGAGTCCCGGAGACCGACACATGGTGCACGCGCAGCCACTGCGAGCCGTACAACAGCCAGACGGAACCTGCACCGAGGAGCACGACGACAACCGCCAGGATGACGATCGTACGAACGCGGGTATTCCTCAACCGTCGGACGAGCGGCGGGCCGGACGACTCCTGCTGGCGGTCACCACGCTCGGTGGTGGTCGGTCCGGCCACGCGCGCTCCTTCCACGGCTCGGCTGCCCTCCGGCGCGCCCTTCGGACTAGCGACGGTGCGAGGCGATCGCCTCGTACACCATGCCGACGAGCAGGTCGTCGGCGTCCCGGCGGCCGAACTCACCGGCGGCGCGGGACATCTCGTACAACCGGTGCGGATCGGCGAGCACTGGCAGGACGTTCTGCTGGACCCACTCGGGGGTCAGCTCCGCGTCGTCGACCAGCAGTCCGCCTCCGGCCTTGACCACCGGCTGGGCGTTGAGCCGCTGTTCGCCGTTGCCGATGGGCAGCGGGACATAGGCGGCCGGGAGTCCGACGGCGGAGAGTTCGGCGACGGTCATCGCGCCCGCGCGGCAGAGCATCATGTCGGCCGCGGCGTACGCGAGGTCCATCCGGTCCAGATAACTTACCGGGATGTAGGGGGGCATCCCCGGCATCTGCTGCACGTGCGGCAGTTCGTTCTTCGGGCCGACCGCGTGCAGGATCTGGATGCCGGCCTGCTGGAGCCAGGGGGCGACCTGCTGGACCACCTCGTTGAGGCGGCGGGCGCCCTGCGAGCCGCCGGAGACGAGCAGCGTGGGCAGGTTCGGGTCCAGGCCGAAGCGGGCGCGGGCCTCGGGACGCATGGCCGCGCGGTCCAGCGTGGCGATGGAGCGGCGCAGCGGGATGCCGATGTAGCGGGCGTTGCGCAGCTTGCTGTCCGGCGTGGAGACGGCGACCTGGGCCGCGTACCGGGAGCCGATCTTGTTGGCGAGTCCGGGCCGGGCGTTGGCCTCGTGGATCACGATGGGCACACCGAGGCGCTTGGCGGCGAGATAGGCCGGCAGGGCCACGTAGCCGCCGAAGCCGACCACGCAGTCGGCCTTGGTGCGCTCCAGGATCTGCTCGGTCGCCTTGATCGTGCCGCGCAGCCGGCCCGGGACGGTGATCAGCTCCGGCGTGGGCTTGCGCGGCAGCGGCACCGCCGGGATCAGCGCGAGCTCGTAGCCGCGCTCGGGCACGAGCCTGGTCTCCAGGCCGCGCTCAGTGCCCAGGGCCGTGATCCCCACGGTGGGGTCCTGCCTGCGCAGGGCGTCCGCGAGGGCGAGCGCGGGCTCGATGTGGCCGGCGGTCCCCCCACCGGCGAGTACGACATGCACCGAAATTCACCGCTCTCCGGACGAGCGCGCCGCAGAGGCACGCCGTCGCATCGTGTTCCATCTCCGGGGTCCCGGAGTACCCCCGGCCCGCTTTCTACCAAACCGAGGTTGCCGCATGGCAAGTGCCGCCCGCGCGGCGGGCTCGTCGCGCGCGAAGGCGATCAGCAGCCCGATGGCGAACATGGTCGGCAGCAGGGCGGAACCTCCGTAGGAGAACAGCGGGAGGGGGACGCCGGCGATCGGCAGCAGACCGAGCACCGCACCGATGTTGATCACTGCCTGCGCGGTGATCCAGGTGGTCACGCCTCCCGCGGCGTACCTCACGAAGGGGTCCTCCGTGCGTCCGGCCACGCGGATACCCGCATAGCCTAGAGCCGCGAAGAGGGCCAGTACCGACAGCGTCCCGGCGAGGCCCAGTTCCTCACCGGTGACGGCGAAGATGAAGTCGGTGTGGGCTTCGGGTAGTTGGCCCCATTTTTCCACGCTCGCGCCGAGGCCGGAGCCGAAGAGCCCGCCGGAGGCGAGAGCGTAGATGCCGTGCACGGCCTGCCAGCAGTCGGTGACCCCGGAGCGCGGCTCGGTGGCGCCGATGCAGGCGAGCCGGGCCATGCGGTTGGGGCTGGTCTTGATCAGGATCACACCGATCGCGGAGGCGACCGAGAGCACGCCGACGAACAGCCGGGTGGGCGCTCCCGCCAGCCACAGCAGCCCGAACAGGATCGCGGTGAGGATGATCGCCGTGCCCATGTCGCCGCCGAGCATGATCAGCCCGAGCAGCAGGAAGGCGACCGGGACCAGCGGCACCAGCATGTGCTTCCACTGGGTCAGCAGCTTCTTCTCCTGCTTGCGCGCGATCAGGTCCGCGCCCCACAGCACCAGCGCCAGCTTGCCGAACTCGCTCGGCTGGATCTGGAAGGAGCCGCCGAGGGAGATCCAGTTCTGGTTGCCGTTGACCGCCATCCCTATCCCCGGCACCTGCACCAGGACCATCAGGAACACGGCGCCGGCGAGGATCGGGTAGGCCAGCGCCCGGTGCAGTTTCACCGGCATGCGGGAGGCGGCGAACATCAGACCGCCGCCGATGACGGCGGCCAGGAACTGCTTGCGGAAGAAGTAAGAGCCCGGCAGCGCCAGCTGGAGCGCGGTGATCTGGGAGGCCGAGTAGACCATCACCAGGCCGAGCACGGTGATCAGCAGGCTGCCGCCGAGGATCAGGTAGTACGCGGTCAGCGGCCGGTCCCAGGCCTTTCGCGCGCGCGTGTAGAGCCGTCGTACGGGGTTCTCACGCGGGCCGCGGGGGGCCGTGGGCCGTCCGGCGGTCCGCCGGACCGGCGGACGGCCCGTACGGCTACCGGACATCCCCGGCTCCTCCCGGCCTGAGCCACATGCGAGTCACGCGTCCCTCCCAGGGTCCCGAAGCACCCGCTGTGGCCGAGACCCGCCGTCAGGCGCCCGCGCCGAGTTCGCGAACCGCCTGCGCGAACGCGTCACCGCGCTTGTTGTAGTTGGTGAACATGTCCATGGAGGCGCAGGCCGGGGCGAGGAGCACCGTGTCGCCGGGCCGCGCGAGCCGCTTCGCCTCCTGGACCGCCTGGAGCATCGCCCCAGTGTCGGTCCGGTCGAGGTCGACGACGGGTACTTCCGGGGCGTGTCGCGCGAGGGCGTCGCGGATCAGGGCGCGGTCGGCGCCGATGAGGACGGCGCCGCGAAGCCGCTTCGCCGACTTGGCGACCAGCTCGTCGAAGGTCGCGCCCTTCGCCAGACCGCCCGCAATCCATACGATCGACTCATATGCCGCCAACGAGGCCTCTGCCGCATGCGTGTTGGTGGCCTTGGAGTCGTCGATGTACGCGACCCCGTCCACGTCGGCCACGTGCGCGATGCGGTGCGCGTCCGGCCGGAAGGCCCGCAGACCGTCCCGTACGGCCGTGGCGGGCACCCCGAAGGCGCGGGCGAGGCCCGCCGCGGCAAGGGCGTTGGCGATGTTGTGCGGGGCGGGCGGGTTGACGTCGGAGACCTCCGCCAGCTCCTGCGCGTTCTTGTGGCGGTTCTCGACGAAGGCGCGGTCGACCAGGATGCCGTCCACGACGCCGAGTTGGGAGGGTCCCGGGGTGCCGAGGGTGAAGCCGACGGCACGGCAGCCCTCCTCGACGTCCGCCTCGCGCACCAGGTCCTCGGTGAGCTTGTCGGCCACGTTGTAGACGCAGGCGACCCGATTCCCCTCGTAGATACGGCCCTTGTCGGCGGCGTACGCCTCCATGGAGCCGTGCCAGTCGAGGTGATCGGGTGCCAGGTTCAGTACGGCGGCCGAGTGCGCGCGCAGCGACGGCGCCCAGTGGAGCTGGTAGCTGGAGAGCTCGACGGCCAGGACGTCGTACTCCTCCTCGCCGAGGACGGCGTCGAGGAGCGAGACGCCGATGTTGCCGACGGCGGCCGTGCGCAGGCCCGCCGCCGCCAGGATGGAGGCGAGCATCTGGACGGTCGTGGTCTTGCCGTTGGTGCCGGTGACGGCCAGCCAGGGGGCGGCGTCCGGGCCGCGGAGCCGCCAGGCCAGCTCGACGTCGCCCCAGATCGGCACGCCCGCCTCGGCCGCCGCCGTGAACAGCGGCTTGTCCGGCTGCCAGCCGGGTGCGGTGACGATGAGCTCGGTGCCCTTGGGCAGGGTCGCGCCGTCGCCGAGGCGCACGGTGATGCCGAGCGCCTCCAGGTCGGCCGCCTGGGCGCGGGCACGCTCGTCGTCGCCGTCGTTGACGACCGTGACGAGGGCGCCGAGCCCGTGCAGCACCTTGGCCGCCGGGACGCCGGAGACGCCGAGCCCGGCGACGGTGACGTGCTTGCCCCGGAAGTCGAACGCCCCGGAAGACGCCGAAGCCGCCGAGGACACCGATGAGGTCACTTGTCCGCTGCCCATCCCGCGTAGAAGAGGCCCAGTCCGACGATGACACAGATGCCCTGAATGATCCAGAATCGGACCACTACAAGGACTTCGGACCAGCCTTTGAGTTCGAAGTGGTGCTGGAGTGGCGCCATCCGGAAGACGCGCTTGCCGGTGAGCTTGAAGGAGCCGACCTGGATGACGACCGACATGGTGATCAGGACGAACAGGCCGCCGAGGATGGCGATCAGCAGCTCGGTGCGAGAGCAGATGGCGAGACCCGCGAGCACACCGCCGAGGGCGAGCGAACCGGTGTCACCCATGAAGATCTTGGCGGGCGAGGTGTTCCACCACAGGAAGCCGAGGCAGGCGCCCATCAGCGCGGAGGAGACGACCGCGAGGTCGAGCGGGTCGCGCACCTCGTAGCAGGCGTTGGGGTTGGTCAGGGTCCCCGCGTTGGCGCAGGACTCCTGGAACTGCCAGACGCCAATGAAGGTGTAGGCGCCGAAGACCAGGACGGAGGCGCCGGTGGCCAGACCGTCCAGACCGTCGGTCAGGTTCACGCCGTTCGACATCGCCAGGATCATGAACAGCGCCCAGACCACGAACAGCACCGGGCCGATCGTCCAGCCGAAGTCGGTGATGAACGACAGCTTGGTGGAGGCCGGGGTGTTGCCGCGCGCGTCCGCGAACTGGAGCGAGAGCACGGCGAAGGCGATGCCGCCGAGCAGCTGGCCGGCCATCTTGGCCTTGGCCCGCAGACCCAGCGAACGCCGCTTGACGATCTTGATGTAGTCGTCGAGGAAGCCGACCAGACCCATGCCGGTCATGAGGCCGAGCACCAGGAGGCCGGAGTAGGTCGGCGCGTAGCCGGTGATCACCTTGGACAGGAAGTACGCGGCGATCGTCGCCAGGATGAAGGCGATACCGCCCATCGTCGGCGTACCGCGCTTGCTGGCGTGCTCGCGGGGGCCGTCGTCCCGGATGTACTGGCCGTAGCCCTTGCGCGCGAGGAGCTTGATCAGCAGCGGGGTGCCGATCAGGGTGAGGAACAGACCAATGACACCCGCGAACAGGATCTGCTTCATCATCGGGCGGCAACCTCACCCTCGGCACCGGACTCGAGCAGCGCCTGGGCAACGCTCTCCAGACCCACCGAACGGGACGCCTTCACGAGCACGACGTCCCCCGGGCGCAACTCGCTGCGCAACAGGTCGACCGCCGCCTGTGCGTCGGACACGTGCACCGACTCCTCACCCCACGAACCCTCGTTATATGCGCCCAGTTGCAGCCAGGACGCTTCCCTGTCCCCGACCGCGACGAGCTTGCTGACGTTGAGCCGGACGGCGAGCCGTCCGACCGCGTCGTGCTCGGCGAGCGCCTCGTCCCCGAGCTCGGCCATCTTGCCGAGCACCGCCCAGGTCCGCCGCCCCTTGCCCATGGCCGCGAGCGCGCGCAGAGCGGCTCGCATGGACTCGGGATTGGCGTTGTAGGCGTCGTTGACGATGGTCACGCCGTCCGGGCGCTCGGTGACCTCCATCCGCCAGCGGGAGAGCGTGCCCGCCTCGGAGAGCGCGGTGGCGATCTCTTCCGCGGACAGGCCCAGCTCATGGGCGACGGCGGCCGCGGCGAGCGCGTTCGACACGTGGTGCTCACCGTACAGGCGCATGGTCACATCGCTTGCACCGGAGGGTGTGTGAAGCCTGAAGGAGGGCTGTCCGCTGTCCGTGAGTCGTACGTTCTCGGCGCGTACGTCCGCTTCGGCCGACTCTCCGAAAAGGATCACCTTCGCCTTGGTACGGGAGGCCATGGCCCGGACCAACGGATCGTCGGCGTTGAGGATCGCCGCTCCGTCCTCGGGAAGCGCCTCCACGAGTTCGCCCTTCGTCCGGGCGATCTGCTCGCGGCCGCCGAACTCGCCGATGTGCGCGGTGCCGACGTTGAGCACCAGGCCGATCCTCGGCGGGGTCAGCTCGGTGAGGTAACGGATGTGGCCGAGGCCGCGGGCGCCCATCTCCAGCACGAGGAACTTCGTCTCCTCGGTGGCGCTGAGGGCGGTCAGCGGCAGCCCGATCTCGTTGTTGAGGGAGCCGGGGGTGAAGACGGTCGGCGCCTTGCTGCGCAGCACCTGGGCGACGAGGTCCTTGGTGCTGGTCTTGCCCGCCGAGCCGGTGAGGGCCACGAGGGTCGCGCCGAGGCGGCCGACGACATGCCGGGCCAGGGCGCCGAGGGCGCTCTGGACGTCGTCGACGACGATCGCGGGCACGCCGACGGGGCGCGTCGCCAGTACGGCGACCGCGCCCGCCTCGACGACGGCCGCCGCGAAGTCGTGGCCGTCCACGCGTTCGCCGGCGAAGGCGACGAAGAGGCTGCCGGGCACCACCTCGCGGGAGTCCCGGACGACCGGTCCGGTGACCTGGACGGACGGATCCGGTATGTCGTGCGTCTGCCCGCCGACGACTGCTGCGATCTCGGCGAGGGAGAGGGCGATCACAAGTTCATCCCTGGGTCTTCTGGATAGCTTCGCGGAGCACCTGGCGGTCGTCGAAGGGACGGACCACTCCGGCGATGTCCTGGCCCTGCTCGTGCCCCTTGCCCGCGACCAGCACCGTGTCGCCGGGCGCGGCACGGCCCACCGCGGCGGCGATCGCGGCGGCCCGGTCCTCGAAGAGAAGCACCTCACCGCGCTCGTGCACGGGTACGGACGCCGCGCCCTGGAGCATGGTGGCGAGGATCGCCAGGGGATCCTCTGAACGGGGGTTGTCGGAGGTCAGTACGGCCGTGTCGGCGAGCCGGGCCGCGGCGGCGCCCATCGGGGAGCGCTTGGTCCGGTCGCGGTCGCCGCCGCAGCCGAGGACGACGTGCAGCCGGCCCTTGGTGACCTTGCGCAGCGCCTTGAGCACCGATTCGACCGCGTCGGTCTTGTGGGCGTAGTCGACGACCGCGAGATACGGCTGTCCGGCGTCCACCCGCTCCAGGCGGCCCGGCACGCCGGGTACGGCGGCGACGCCGTCGGCGGCGGTCTGCGGGTCGAGGCCCGCGGCGGCGAGGGCGACCACGGCGGCGAGGGTGTTCGCCACGTTGAACGGGCCCGGCAGCGGCGACTTCGCGGTGATCCGCTCGCCCCGGGGGCCCACGACGGTGAACGTCGAGTCCATCGGGCCGATCCGGACGTCCTCGGCACGCCAGTCGGCGTCGGGGTGTCCCTCGGCGGAGAAGGTGACCACCGGGACGGGGGCCTCCTCGGCGAGCCGACGGCCGTACTCGTCGTCGAAGTTGACCACACCGCATTTGCTGCGCTGCGGCGTGAACAGCTCTGCCTTGGCCCGGTAGTAGTCCTCCATGTCGGAGTGGAACTCCATGTGTTCCGGGCTGAGGTTGGTGAAGACGGCGATGTCGAAGACGCAGCCGTCGACCCGGCCGAGGACCAGGGCGTGGCTGGAGACCTCCATGGCGACCGCCTCGACGCCGCGCTCGCGCATGACGGCGAACAGGGCCTGGAGGTCGGTGGCCTCGGGGGTGGTGCGCTCGGACTTGATGCGCTCGTCGCCGATGCGCATCTCGACCGTGCCGACCAGACCCGTGGACTTCACCGTCCTGAGGCCGCCCTCGACGAGATAGGCGGTGGTGGTCTTGCCGGAGGTGCCGGTGATGCCGATCTGGAGCAGATCACGGCCGGGACGGCCGTAGATCGTGGCCGCCAGCTCGCCCATCCGCGCGCGCGGGTCGTCGACCACCAGGACCGGCAGGCCGGTCGCGGCGGCGCGCTCGGCGCCCGTCGGGTCGGTCAGCACGGCGACCGCGCCCAGGCCGGCAGCCTGGGTGACGAAGTCGGCGCCGTGCAGCCGGGCACCCGGGAGGGCGGCGTACAGGTCGCCGGGGCGGACGGCGCGCGAGTCGTGGGTGATGCCCGTGACCTCGGCGGCAGGGTGCGAAGTGGCGGCACCCAGCTGATCGGCGAGCTCCGCGAGGGGTGTGGCGGAGACCTGAACCGGTCGTGGCGGCCCCGGGTAGGTCACGGAAGCGCCCTTCTGGGTGGTTTGGGACTGATCAGCGTGTGGCACGGCGGTGAGCGTACCGGGCGCACCCGCCGTGGAGCGAAGCGAGGGGCCAAAGGGGCCGTGGTTCCCGGGGTCCGGGGTGATCGTTCTCACGAGCTCGTTCCTGGTGGTCTGTGCGAGGTACCGGTGCAGGTCAGGGCTTGTAGGTGACCGGCAGATTCGCGGCCTTGGCCCCGGTCGGCGGGATCTGGAGGGTCTTCAGGGCGAACTCCATCACCTGCTTGTAGATGGGGCCGCAGATCTGGCCGCCGAAGTAGCTGCCGGCGGTGGCGTTCTGGATGGCGCAGTAGACGGTGATCCGCGGGCTGTCCGCGGGTGCGAATCCGGCGAATGAAGAGGTGTAGCCGCGGTACTTGCCGGTGGCCGGATCCACGCGGTTGGCCGTACCCGTCTTGCCCGCGACGCGGTAGCCGGGGATGCGCGCCTTGGTGCCGGTGCCCTCCCGGTCGTCCACGACGGACTCCAGCATCTGGGCGACGGTCTTCGCCGTCTTCTCGCTGATCACCCGGGTCTTCTCGGGCTTGGCGGAGGGGGTGAAGCGGCCGTCGGCGCCCTCGGTGCCGCGTACCAGGGTGGGTTCGACACGGACGCCGCCGTTGGCGATCGTCGAGTAGACGGAGGCCGCCTGCATGGCGTTGAGGGACATGCCCTGGCCGAAAGGAATCGTGTACTGCTGCGACGTCGACCACTTGTCCGCGGGCGCGAGGATGCCCTTGGTCTCACCGGGGAAGCCGAGTCCGGTGTAGCTGCCGAGGCCGAACTTCTTCAGATAGGAGTAGAGGACGTCGTTGGCCTCCCGCTGGGTCTTTCCGAGCTGGCCGGCGGCCAGGATGGTGCCGATGTTGCTGGACTTGGCCAGGACGCCGTTGAGCGTGAGGTACCAGGTCCCGTGGTCGACGTCGTCCTGGAAGAGGCGGTCGCCGCGGTGCAGCCGGTTGGGAACGACGACATGGGTGAGCGGGGTGGCGGCGTTCTCCTCCAGTACGGCCGACATCGACATCACCTTGGCGGTGGAGCCGGGCTCGTAGGCGTCCTGGAGGGCCGGGTTGCCCATCGCGGCGGAATCCGCCTTCGACAGGTCGTTCGGGTCGAAGCCGGGTGAGTCGGCCATGGCGAGGATCTCGCCGGTACGGGTGTCCTGCACGACGACATAGCCGCGGTCGGCCTTGGACTTCTTCACCTGCTCCGTGATGGCGTTCTGCGCGGCCCACTGGATGTCGCGGTCGATGGTGAGCTCGACGTCGGCGCCGGGCACGGCGGGGGTCTCGGTGGAACCCGCGGTGGGCACCTCACGGCCGCCGGACTGGGCGTAGCGGATCTTGCCGTCCGTGCCGGTCAGCGTCCTGTTCAGCTGCTGCTCGATGCCGCCGCCGCCCTTGCCCTCGGCATTGACCCAGCCCAGTATCCCGGCGGCGAGGTCGCCGTTCGGGTACACGCGCTTGCTGCTGGGATCGGAGAAGACGCCGGCGAGGACGTTGACGGTGGTCTTGTCCGTGTTCGCCTTCCGGGCGAGCGCGCTCCTCAGGTCCTTGATCTGGTTCCAGACCTGCGGGGTCCGGCGGCCGGCGAGTTTGACGTAGCGCAGGTCCTTGTTGGCGGGCCGCAGCTTGCGGACGAGTGTGTCCTGGTCCTGCCCGACGATCGGCGCGAGGAGTGCGGCCGCCCGCTCCGGTCCGTCGTCGATGCCGAGCTGCTTGCGCGTGAACATCGTCGGGTCGGCCGTGATGTCGTACGCGTCCTCGCTGATCGCCAGGGCCACGCCGTTGCGGTCGGTGATCCCGCCGCGCTCGGCGGCGAGGGTGTGGACGACATACCGGTTCTGCTCGGCCTTGGCGGCGTACGCGCTCGCGTCGACGGCCTGCACCTGGAGCAGCCGCACCACGAAGGCGAGCAGCACCAGGGTCAGCGCGAGACTGACCAAGCGCAGGCGCGGGCGGGGGCTGCCGAGCCGCAGCGGGCGGGCGGCCGCCGGCCGGGCCTGCTGGGGGCGGCGGACCGGGCGGGCCCCGGGACCGGGACCGGGTTGCCGACGGCCGCCGTTCCCGGGCCGGGACGGCTTGGCGGGGCCCGGGATGCGGCGGCGCGGCGGTTGCCTTTCTCCAGAGGTGTCTGACACTTCCGTCACCTGCCGGGGGTCGGGGTCGTGGCGGGCTGGGGGGTGGAGACGGGCGTCAGTGGCGCCGGAGAGACGGGGGCCGGGGAGGCAGGGACCGGGGAGGTCGGGGTCGGGGCGCCCGGTGTGGTCTGCCGGGCCGGGGACGCGGGGGCGGCCGGGAGGATCGCCTCGGGCGGGAGGGGCGCGGTCGTGGTCGTGGCGGACTGCCGCAGGACGGCGGGGCCGGGGACGCCCTTGACGGTGCCGTCGGGGTCGAGGAAGGCCGGGTCGCCGCCGGGCACCATGCCGAGTTCACGGGCACGGCGCTGGAGGGCGTCGGGGGCGGAGTAGGCGTCGATGTCCCGCTGGAGGGCCTGTTGCTCGTCGGTGAGGTTCTTCGTCTGTTTCTGGAGGTCGTCCAGCCGGAACGAGCCTTCGCTGAGCGCCGAGTTCAGCACCAGGAGCCCGATGAGACCACCGCCGAGGAGCAGGACGACGAGGAGGACGAACGGCGTCCGGGCCGCCTGCCCCCGCCCGGCCGGAAAGAGCCGTGCGAGCCGGGCGGCCCTCCCCCTCAGTTCGGGTTTCCTACTCACATGCCCTCCGGTGAGTTCGGGTACCCAACTCACTCACGCCCCTCATGCGACGTCTTCCCTGATGCGCTGGGCCCCGCGCAGCCGCGCCGGAGCCGCCCGGCGGTTCTCGGCGACCTCTTCCTCGGTGGGAAGTTCGGCACCACGCGTGAGCAGCTTGAGTCGGGGCTGGTAGCGCTCGGGCACGACCGGCAGCCCGGGCGGCGCGGTGTTCGCGGCACCGGCCGCGAACACCTGCTTGACCAGGCGGTCCTCCAGCGAGTGGTACGACAGCACGGCGATCCGCCCGCCCACGTCGAGCGCCTTGACCGCGGCCGGGATCGCCCGCTCCAGAACGGACAGCTCTCCGTTGACCTCGATCCGCAGCGCCTGGAAGGTGCGCTTGGCAGGGTTGCCGCCCGTCCGCTTGGCGGCCTGCGGCAGGGCATCGCGGATCAGCTCCACGAGCCGCGCGCTGTTGTCGAACGGCTCCTTGTCCCGCTCGCGGACGATCGCGGCGACGATCCGCTTGGCCTGCTTCTCCTCGCCGTACGCCCGCAGGATCCGCACCAGCTCGCCCGCCGGGTAGGTGTTGAGGACCTCGGCCGCGCTGATGCCGGTCGTCTGGTCCATGCGCATGTCGAGCGGCGCGTCCTGGGCGTAGGCGAAGCCGCGGTCGGCCTCGTCGAGTTGCATGGAGGAGACGCCGAGGTCGAACAGGACGCCCTGCACGCGCGCGATGCCGAGCCGGTTCAGTACGTCAGGGAGCTCGTCGTACACGGCGTGCACGAGGGTGGCCCGCTCGCCGAAGGGCGCGAGCCGCTCGCCGGACAGCCGCAGGGCCTCCTTGTCCCGGTCGAGGGCGACGAGCCGGGCCTCGGGGAACCGGCTCAGCAGCGCCTCGCTGTGGCCGCCCAGGCCCAGGGTGCAGTCGACGACCACCGCTCCCGGCCGCTCCAGTGCGGGCGCCAGCAGATCCAGGCACCGCTGGAGCATCACCGGGACGTGTCGACTCTGGCTCAAGGGGGCCTCTCAGGTCCGGCGCGGGCCGTACGCACCGCCGGGTCCCCGCCCGCTCGTGAAGGGGAGGCCTGCCGGCGCCGGAAGCGTCAGCCGACCGGGAGCGGGAGGAGGCCGAGCCGTACGTACGCGCCGCGCACGTGGGGAGACGGTCCGGACGGAGCCGGGATCTCCGGGGGAATTCAGTCCAGCAGGGAGAGTCTCGCCTCCCGCTTCGCGTCACTTTAGTCCACCCTGTCTCGCGGTCAATCAACCGGCCTGCGCGTCGCGGACCGCGCCTCGGGCAGGAGCGCATTTCGACGGCAATCACCCGTCCGGCGCAGGTTTGCCCTCCGTGTGGGTTAGCTCACAACAAGCCACGATGACGTTCTTTGTCCACTCTCACAACAGGCTCGGACCAGCGGTGACCAGTAACGTCATGGGTATGACGACTTCCGCAGCAGCTCCCACTGGATCCGAAGGCGCCATAACTCACGGCGGCACCGTGACGGATCGCCTGGTCGAGGCCAACCAGCACTACTCCGCCGCCTTCTCCGACCCCGGTATGGACGCGCACCCCGTCCTCCACGTCGCCGTCGTGGCCTGTATGGACGCCCGGCTCGACCTGCACGCCGCGCTCGGCCTGGAGCTCGGCGACTGCCACACCATCCGCAACGCGGGCGGCGTGGTCACCGACGACGTGATCCGCTCGCTCACCATCAGCCAGCGCAAGCTGGGCACGCGCAGCATCGTCCTCATCCACCACACCGGCTGCGGCCTGGAGTCCCTCACCGAGGACTTCCGCACCGAACTGGAGATGGAGGTCGGCCAGCGCCCGGCCTGGGCCGTGGAGTCCTTCCGGGACGTCGACCAGGACGTACGGCAGTCCATGCAGCGGGTGCGCACCTCGCCGTTCCTGCTGCACACCGACGATGTGCGGGGCTTCGTGTTCGACGTCAGGACGGGTCTGCTGCGCGAGGTCGACCCGGCCTGACCGGCCCGCCGACGGCCCGCCCGCTCCGGAACGTCCCGCCACCGGCATCGAAAACGCCGGTCGAAAACGCCGTAAGACCGACATAGTGCAGGCAGTTGTCCACAGGCGAGTGACACGAATCGGTAACGGCAGCAAGAATGCGGGGTGTGGCGTCACGCGGAACCATTCACGCGTGGTGTCCGTGTTCGGGGTGGGCCGGTCCGCATCGCAGAGCGACGGCCCGGAGTAAGAACGGGCCGAGGAGGGCCGGGTGACGACCTATGACGATCGAGCGAGCCTCACTGATCTGACTGCCACTGTGGAGCGGGTCCGCAGTTCGGTGGAGGGAGTGATCGAGGGCAAGCCCGAGGTCGTACGGCTTTCGCTGACCGTGCTGCTCGCCGAGGGACATCTTCTGATCGAGGACGTTCCCGGGGTGGGCAAGACCATGCTGGCCAAGGCGCTGGCGCGGTCCATCGACTGTTCGGTGCGGCGTATCCAGTTCACGCCCGACCTGCTGCCGTCGGACATCACCGGCGTGTCCATCTGGGACCAGCAGCGGCGGGACTTCGAGTTCAAGCCGGGCGCCATCTTCGCGCAGATCGTGATCGGCGACGAGATCAACCGCGCCTCGCCCAAGACCCAGTCCGCACTGCTGGAGTCGATGGAGGAGCGCCAGGTCACCATCGACGGGCAGACCTATGAACTGCCCAGCCCGTTCATGGTGGTGGCCACGCAGAACCCGGTCGAGATGGAGGGCACCTACCCGCTGCCCGAGGCCCAGCGCGACCGCTTCATGGCCCGGGTCTCCGTCGGCTACCCCAGTGTGGAGGCCGAGTTGCAGATGCTCGACATCCACGGCGGGGTGAGCCCGCTGGAGGACCTCCAGCCGGTGGCGCACGCGCACGACATCGTGAAGCTGATCGAGGCCGTGCGGGGCGTCCATGTCGCCGAGCCGGTCCGGCGGTACGCGGTGGACCTGGTCGCCGCCACGCGCACGCACCCCGATCTGAGACTCGGCGCCTCACCGCGCGCGACGCTGCACCTGCTGCGCGCGGCGAAGGCGTCGGCCGCCCTCAGCGGCCGGGAGTACGCGCTGCCGGACGATGTGCAGGCCCTCGCCGTGGCGGTCCTGGCCCACCGGCTGCTGCCGACGGCCCAGGCCCAGCTCAACCGTCGTACCTCGGAGCAGGTCGTCCAGGAGATCCTGCAGCACACCCCGGTGCCCGCGGCGCCCCAGCAGCAGTCCGGCTTCGGCGGCCTGGTCCGGGGCGCGCCCGCCTATCCCTCGCAGCCTCCGCGGAGGCTGTGATGACGGCCGGGGGGACCGGGCAGGCGGAGACCGAGCGCGACGAGAAGGGCGGCGTCCGTACGGCCCTGGCGGGGCTGACCACCCGCGGGCGGTCCTTCCTGGCCGCGGGCATCGCGGCCGCGATCTGCGCGTACGTCCTGGGGCAGAGCGATCTGCTCCGGGTCGGGCTGCTGCTGGCCGTGCTGCCCCTGATCTGCGCGACCATGCTCTACCGCACCCGTTACCGGGTCGCCGGCAGCCGCCGGCTCGCCCCCTCGCGGGTGCCGGCCGGCAGCGAGGCCCGGGTCCATCTGCGGATGGACAACGTCTCGCGGCTGCCCACGGGACTGCTGATGCTGCAGGACCGGGTGCCGTATGTGCTCGGTCCCCGGCCCCGCTTCGTCCTGGACCGGGTGGAGCCGGGCGGCCGCCGCGAGGTGTCCTACCGGGTCCGCTCGGACCTGCGCGGCCGCTATCCGCTCGGCCCGCTCCAGCTGCGTCTCACGGACCCGTTCGGGATGTGCGAACTGACCAGATCCTTCTCGACGTTCGACACCCTGACCGTGATCCCGCGCGTGGAGTCGCTGCCACCGGTCCGGTTCAGCGGTGAGGCGAAGGGGTACGGCGACGGGCGGCAGCGCTCGCTGGCCCTGGCGGGCGAGGACGACGTGATCCCGCGCGGGTACCGCTACGGCGACGACCTGCGCCGTGTCCACTGGCGTTCCACCGCCCGCTACGGCGAGTTGATGGTGCGCAGGGAGGAGCAGCCGCAGCGCTCCCGCTGCACGGTGCTGCTCGACACGCGCGGCATCGCCTTCGCGGGCGCGGGTCCGGACTCGCCCTTCGAGTGGGCGGTGTCGGGCACCGCGTCGGTCCTGGTCCACATGCTCGAACGCGGCTTCTCGGTGCGGCTGTTGACCGACACCGGCAGCGCCGTGCCCGGCGAGGGCACCGACGGGTTCGCGGGCGCCAGCCAGGAGACCGCGGACGCCGCCGGGCTGATGATGGACACCCTCGCCGTGATCGACCACTCGGACGGCACGGGGCTCTCCCGGGCCTACGACGTACTGCGCGGCGGCAACGAAGGACTGCTGGTCGCCTTCCTGGGCGACCTCGACGACGAACAGGCCGCGGTGGTGGCCAAGATGCGCCAGCGCAGCGGCGGCGCGGTCGCCTTCCTGCTGGACAGCGACGCGTGGATGCGCGAGCCGACCGATGTGCCCGGCCCCACGGCGCAGCACGGGGAGCGACTGCGCCTGCTGCGCGAGGCGGGCTGGACCGCCGTGAGCGTCCCCCGGGGCGCCTCACTGAGCGAACTGTGGCGCCAGGCGGACCGCGAACGCACGGGCGTCGCCGCGGTGTCCGGCGGAGAGGCACTGTCATGAGTGGGCGGGCACGGCTGGCCATGTGTGCCGCCGCGGCGACGTTGATGGCGGCGTGTGCGCTGCTGCCGCTGGTGGACAAGCCCACGTGGCTGCTGCAGGCGGTCTTCCTGGTGGCGGTGCAGACGGGGGTGGGCGCGGCGACGCGCCGGGTGCCGCTGGCCCGGCCGCTGACCGTGGCGGCACAGGCGCTCACCTCGCTGATGCTGCTGACCCTGCTGTTCGCCCGGGAGCACGCGATCGCCGGGCTGATCCCCGGTCCGGACGCGATCCGGCACTTCGCCGATCTGTTCCGGCAGGGCTCGGAGGACGTCAACCAGTACGCGATCCCGGCACCGCTGTCCGACGGCATCCGGCTGATGCTCGTCGGCGGCGTCCTGGTGATCGGGCTGATCGTGGACACCCTCGCGGTGACCTTCCGCAGCGCGGCCCCGGCCGGACTGCCGCTGCTCGCGCTGTACTCGGTGGCCGCGGGGCTGTCCGACGGCGGCGCCGACTGGCTGTGGTTCCTGGTCGCGGCGGCCGGCTATCTGATGCTGCTCCTGGCCGAGGGCCGGGACCGGCTCTCCCAGTGGGGCCGCGTCTTCGGCGGCGCGCCGCGCGCCCCGGGCGAGCCCGCGGGCAACGCGGTGGCACCGGTCCGCACCGGCCGCCGTATCGGCGCGGTCGCGCTCGGCGTCGCCCTGTTCGTGCCGCTCGCCCTGCCCGCGATGCAGGGCGGCCTCCTGGACGGCACCGGAACCGGCGTGGGCGCGGGCAACGGGAACGGCGGCACGATCTCCGCGGTCAACCCCCTGGTGTCGCTGCGCGACAGTCTGAACGTGGACCAGGACCGCCAGGTCCTGTCCGTGAAGACCGACACCAACGACATCTCCGACCTGTATCTGCGCATCGTCTCCCTGGACGACTTCGACGGCGTCACCTGGAAGCCGTCCCAGCGGCACATCGTCGGCGTACCGGACCGGTTCCCCACGCCGATCGGCCTGGGCCAGGGCATCAAGCGCAAGACGGTCACGACCACCATCTCGGCGGCGGACTGGTACGCCCAGGACTGGCTGCCGATGCCCTACCCGCCGAGCAGCGTGAAGGTCGGCGGCAGCTGGCGCTACGAACCCGTGGGCATGACGCTCGTCGGCGACCACGGCCAGAACACGCGCGGCGCGACCTACCAGGTGACCAGCCTGGACGTGCAGCCGTCCGCGGACCAGCTGGCCACGGCGCCGGAGCCGTCGGCGGCGCTGAAGCGCGACTACACCAAGGTGCCCTCCTCGCTCCCGTCGGTCGTGGCCAAGACCGCCAGGGAGGTCACCGACGGCGCGACGAGCCACTACGACCAGGCGGTCAAGCTCCAGGACTACTTCGCCGTCACGGGCGGCTTCCAGTACGACACCCAGGTGGAGGTCGGCAGGGGCCGCAACGCCATTGCCGCCTTCCTGCAGAAGAAGCAGGGCTTCTGCGTCCACTTCTCCTTCGCGATGGCCGCGATGGCCCGCACGCTGGGCATCCCGGCCCGGGTCGCGGTGGGCTTCGCGCCCGGTTCCCCGCAGGCGGACGGCTCGGTGTCGGTCGGTCTGAAGGACGCGCACGCCTGGCCCGAGTTGTACTTCGAGGGCGTGGGCTGGACCCGCTTCGAGCCGACCCCGACCCGCGGTACGACCCCCTCGTACACCCAGACGGACACGCCGGGCAGTTCCCTGCCGGACCAGGTGCGCCCGTCCCAGGCGGCGAGTGCGGTGCCCTCGACGGAGGCCTCGCCGAGCGAGAGCTGCACGGCCCAGCAGCGCAAGCAGGACGTGTGCTCCAGCCCGTCCGCGGCAGCCGCGCCGCACACGGACGACAACGGTCCCCGGTGGTGGGAGTACGCGCTGTGGGTGCTCGGCGGGCTGGCCGTCGTGACGATCCCGCTGACGCCGATGCTGTGGCGGATGCGGCTGCGCGCCGTACGGCTGGGTGGGCATGCCCGTAGCGACGAGGGCGCGGCGGCCCACGCGCTGGCGGCCTGGCAGGAACTGACCGACACCGCATGGGACTTCGGCATCATGCCGGACGACTCGCAGACCCCGCGCAAGGCGGCCGCCCGGATCGTCCGGCTCGGGCATCTGGACCCGGTGGCCGGGGCCGCGGTGCACCGGGTGGCCGACGCCGTGGAGCAGGTCCTCTACGCGCCGCGGCCGCGCGCGACGGCGGGGCTCGCCGAGGACGTGCGCCGGGCCGTCGGCGGGCTGAGCGGCACGGTCGGCCGCGGTACGCAACTGCGCGCGCGGTTCGCCCCGCGGTCCAGCGTGCGGGTGCTGTGGGCGGTCTCGGCCTGGTGGGCGTCGCTCAGGGCCCGCACGGCGGCGGCCCGGCCCACCCTGCGCAGGCCGTCGGGCCAGCGGGGCTGAGGACGGACCAGCGGGGGCCGAGGACAGAACTGAGGGGTGACCACCCGGTGGGTGGTCACCCCTCAGCGCGTCTCGCTCGGATCTTCCGGCGAAGCAAGCGCGGTACTAGTGGCCTTGTTCGTCCCGGCGGCGCTGCCAGCGCTGTTCGATGCGGTCCATCATGGAACGCTTCGGCCGTCCCTGACGGCGCGCATGCGGGGTGCCGGCGGGCTGTTCGCCCGGCTTGGGAGCCTTGCGCCACCCCGTTACGGCGAGTACCGCACAGCCCAGCATGACGAGGAAGCCCACCACGCTGACCCAGATCTGCTGTGCGACCATTCCGGCCATGAGGAGCGCGATACCTACGAGGAAGCCCGCCACCGCCTGGTAGACCCGTCGTCGGGTGTACGTGCGCAGCCCGCTTCCCTCAAGCGCTGTCGCGAACTTGGGATCTTCGGCGTACAGCGCTCGCTCCATCTGCTCGAGCATGCGCTGCTCGTGCTCCGAGAGCGGCACGGAGTCCTCCTCATCGTGCAGTCGCCGGGGCGACCCGGGGGGTCCCTTCAGGATAGGCAGGGAATCGCCCCCGTGAAACCCGCCCCTCTACGCCAATTGGCCAACCGGAATCCCGCCATGGCCGGCCCGGCTCGCTGAGGCTTCCATTCCCCGGCGGCCGACCCGTCATGCCGGGCGGTCTCCCTCGATCATACGGCGCAAACCGCTCGATCGGGGGGCCTGTGGCGTACTCCATGTGCGCCCGCGGCGCTGATCAGCAGCGTGACTCGGGGGGCGGCTCAGGCCCCGGTCGCGCCCCTCGTCTCGCCCAGGACGTGCAGCTGGGTGGCGACGGAGTGGAACGCGGGGAGCTCGGCCGCCGCGGCCTCCAGCTTCAGCAGGGCGTCCAGGGCCCCGGGCTCGGTGTCCACGAGGACGCCGGGTACCAGGTCGGCGAAGACCCTTACGCCGTGCACGGCGGCCACCCGGAGGCCCGCGGCCTCGACCAGCTCGGTGAGCTGCTCGGCGGTGAAGCGCCGCGGCATCGGGTCGCCGGTGCCCCATCGGCCGGCCGGGTCCTCCAGCGCCTGCTTGGCCTCCGTGAAGTGGCCCGCGAGGGCGCGGGCGAGCACGGCGCCGCCGAGGCCGGCCGCGAGGAGGCTGAGGACGCCCTCGGGGCGCAGTGCGGCCACCGCGTTGCGGACGCCCTCGGCCGGGTCGTCCACGTACTCCAGGACGCCGTGGCACAGCACCACGTCGTAGCCGCCGCGCTCGACCACGTCGAAGAGCCCGTGAGCGTCGCCCTGCACGCCCCTGACCCGGTCGGCGACCCCGGCCTCGGCGGTCCGGCGCTCCAGCGCGAACAGCGCGTTCGGGCTGGGGTCGACGACGGTGACGCGGTGGCCGAGGCGGGCCAGGGGCACGGCGAAGTTGCCGCTGCCGCCGCCGGTGTCCAGCACGTCCAGCGAGTCCCGGCCCGTGGCCTTGACGCGACGGTCCAGGGCGTCCTGGAGGACCTCCCAGACCACGGCGGTACGGAGGGAGGAACGGGGGCGCATCGGATCCGACACGGCAGTTGACTCCTCGGCACGGCACCGCCTGTTGCCCGGCGGCGCGAACGGGGTGCCTCCCCGGCCCGGGGTACCGGAGGAGGGAAGGCTGCAGGCGCTCTCCACCCTATTGCCTCCGGTGCCGTACCAGGTCACCGCGATGGTGTACCGCCGCGTCCGTCTCGCACGGCGGACACCGGTCGCCGTCAGCCCGCTCCGCGGCGGGTGGTCAGCCCGCGTCCGGGAGCTCTCCGCGGGCGAGGGGGCGGTCCGGCCCGTCCGTGTCCTGGCGTGGCTGTGGCAGGACCGGCTGCAGCACCAGCATCCGCTCGACGAGGCGGACGAACATCGCCACGTCCCGTATGAGGTCGTCGGCGTCCCGCTGGGTGGCCGCGCCCTGGATGCCCGCCTCGGCCCGGGCGCGGCGCCGGGCGCCGGAGGCGAACAGTGCGCTCCACTCGGTGAGCTCGGGCGCGATCTCGGGGAGCACTTCCCAGGCGCTCCTGATGCGGGGGCGGCGCCTGGGCGAGGGCTCCGGGCGGCCTCGCGCGGCGAGGACGGCGGCGGCCGTGCGCAGGGCGGCGAGATGGGCCGTCGCATAGCGCTCGTTCGGCGTTTCGAGGACGGCGGCCTCGTCGAGTCCGGCGCGGGCCTGGGCGAGCAGGTCGAGGGCAGCGGGCGGGGCCGTGGTCCGGCGGAGCACAGGGTGCACATCGCTCGCCGGGCCGGTCAGTGAGGGGGCAGGGCCGGTGGCGCTGCGCCGACGTGCGGCGGCTGCGGACGAGTTGGCCATGACGAACCTCCTGTCGTCTGGGTGACGGCACGACCTGTCCGGTGATGCCGTATGTGCCCATCGTGAGGTATGCCACTGACAATCCGTTCTGACCTGGGGTTTTGCTTCGATCGAAAGTTCGGGCTAGTTTTTGCACTGACCAGTCAGTTCAAATTGGGGAACGATCGGGGATGCGGGGAACGTCCCCGGGCCCCAGGGATGGGGGAGCTGTGAGCAGTCCGCCAGGACTCGCCGTCGCCGCCCGGGATTTCGGCCTCAAGGGCCCCCGGGGCTGGGCGTTCCAGGGGGTCTTTGTCGACGCCGAGCCCGGCTCGCTGATCGCCGTCGAGGGACCGTCCGGCTCCGGCCGGACGTGTCTGCTGCTCGCGCTCACCGGCCGGATGAAGGCCACCACGGGAACGGCGGCCGTGGGCCCGGCCCATCTGCCCAAGCAGCTCGCGGCGGTGCGCCGGCTCAGCGCGGTGGCCAACGTCGCCGGTGTCACCGACCTCGAACCGGCCCTGACCGTCGGCGAGCACCTGCGCGAACGGGCGCTGCTGCAGCGGCGGTTCGGGGACTCGCTGCGCGGGCTGATGCGGCCGCACCGGGAGCGGACGCTGGAGGCGAGGCTGCGGATCGACGCCGCGCTGGGTGCCGCCGGGCTCGACCGGGAGGCCCTGCCCAAGGGTTCCCGCACCGCCGTACGCGATCTGGAGCGGCTGGAGGCGCTGCGCCTGTCCGTCGCCCTCGCGCTCATCGGCAGGCCCCGGCTGCTCGGGGTGGACGACGTCGACCTGAAGCTCTCGGACGCCGAACGGGCCGAGGTCTGGGCCCTTCTGAAGTCCCTCGCCGAAGCCGGGACGACGGTGGTCGCGGTGTGCAGCCAGGCCCCGGACGACGCCGTGGTCATCTCGACCGGGACCACGAAGGAAACAGAGACCGAGACCGAGGCCAGCACCAGCACCAGCACCAGCACCAGCACCGACACCGACACCGACACCGACACCACGATCGACGACCTGGCGAAGGAGGACGGCGATGCGCTCGCCGAGGCTGGCCGCGCTTGAGCTGAGGCGCTTCGGCCGGGGGAAGCTGCCGCGTGCCGCCCTGGTCGCGCTCCTGGTCCTGCCGCTGCTGTACGGCGCCCTGTACCTGTGGTCCTTCTGGGACCCGTACGGCCGTCTGGACCGCATCCCCGTGGCGCTCGTCAACGACGACAAGGGGGCGACCGCCGGCGGGAAGAGGATCACGGCGGGCGACGACATCGTCGGCGGGCTGCGGGACAGCAAGACCTTCGAGTGGCACGAGGTCGACGCGGCCGAGGCACGCAAGGGCGTCGAGAACGGCACGTACTACCTGTCGCTGACCATGCCGGCCGACTTCAGCCGGCGCATCGCCTCCAGCTCGGGCGACTCCCCGGAGACGGGCGCCCTCCAGGTGCGTACGAACGACGCGAACAACTACATCGTCGGGCAGATATCCCGGACGGTCTTCAGCGAGGTGCGCACGGCCGCGTCCACCAAGACCTCCCGGTCCTTCCTGGACCGGATCTTCATCTCCTTCTCCGACATCCACGGGCAGACCGTGAAGGCCGCGAACGGCGCCGACAGGCTCAAGGGCGGCATCGGGAAGGCGGAGAAGGGCTCCAAGGACCTCGCGGACGGGCTGACGGACGCCAAGAGCGGCAGCGGCAAGCTGTCCAAGGGCCTGAAGAAGCTCAACACGGGCGCCGGCGACCTGGAGGACGGTTCGCAGCAGGTCTCCGAGGGCACGCAGACGCTCGCGGACAACGTCAACGGGGTCTACGACAAGGTCGGCCCGTTCCTCAAGGGCAACGAGAAGACCATCGGTGACACGGCACAGCTGGTCGCGGACTCGGCCAAGGCGGTCGGCCACAACCTCGACGTCCTGGTGAAGGCCGCCCCGGGCGCCGCCAGGACCGCGCACGCGGCCTCCGAGGCGCTCGACGAGGTCTACCGGACGCACTGCGAGGCAACGGTGCTGCCCGACCCGATCTGCCCCGATCTGAAGAAGGCCAAGGAGGCCGCCGCCGACGTGGCCACGGTGGCCGACGACCTCAACACGCTGATCGCCGACCAGGACGGCGACCTGAAGACGCTCCGCGCCAACCTCGGCACGCTCCAGAAGCAGGCCCAGGCCCTGGCCGACCGCTCGCCACACCTCTCCGAGGACGTCGACGACGCCGTCAAGAAGATCAACAAGCTGAACGACGGCGCGGGCAAGGTCGCCGCGGGCGCCAAGAAGCTGCACACCGGGCTCGGCACGGCCCGGACCGGCGCCGCCGACCTGGACGAGGGCGTCGGCAAGCTCAAGACGGGCGCCGAGGACCTCAACGGCGGCATGTACAAGCTCGTCGACGGCTCGGGCAAGCTCGCCGGCGGACTGCACGACGGGGCCGGGCGGATCCCCGACTACGACAAGAAGGACCGCGACCAGCGCACCGAGGTGATGGCCGACCCGGTCCAGCTCGCATCCCGGGACCTGCACAAGGCGCCCAACTACGGCACCGGGTTCGCCCCGTACTTCATCCCGCTGTCCCTGTGGGTGGGCGCGATGGTGGCGTACATGCTGATCCAGCCGCTCAACCGACGTGCCCTGGGGGCCGGTTCCGCCGCCTGGCGGATCGCGCTGGCGGGCTGGCTGCCGGTGGTCGCGGTCGGCGTGCTGCAGACGGCGGCCCTGATGGCGGTACTGCACTGGGCGATCGGTCTGCAGATGGCCCGCGCGGCCGGGACGGTGGGCTTCCTGTTCCTGGTGGCGGCGTGCTTCGGGGCGCTCGTGCAGTGGCTGAACGCGCGCTTCGGGGCGGCGGGCCGGATCCTCGTGCTCGCCCTGCTGATGCTCCAGCTGACGTCGGCGGGCGGCACGTACCCCGTGCAGACCAGCCCGGGCTTCTTCAACGCGATCCATCCCTTCCTGCCGATGAGCTATGTCGTCGCGGCCCTCAGAAGGCTGATCACCGGCGGCGGCCTGGGCCCGGTGTGGCAGGCCTGCGCCGTGCTGGTCGCCTTCACGGCCGGTGCCCTGGCACTGACCGCCCTGTCGGCCCGCCGCAGCCAGGTGTGGACCCTGGACCGGCTGCACCCGGAGCTGAGCCTGTGACAACCTCACGTATGACCTCGGCTTCCACGCCCTTTGGGGCCACGGTTCCTGTGACAATCGGGCCCATGGAAAGCAGCAGCACCACGTCGGGCGGCCGCACGCGCCGCGAGGCCACCCGGCAGAAGCTCTACGAGGCGGCCGTCACACTCATCGCCGAGCAGGGCTTCTCCGCCACCACCGTGGACGAGATCGCCGAGCGGGCCGGGGTCGCGAAGGGCACGGTCTACTACAACTTCGCGAGCAAGTCGGTCCTCTTCGAGGAGCTGCTGCGGCACGGCGTGGGCCTCCTCACCGCCTCCCTCCGGGAGGCGGCCGAACGGACCGAGCGCGAGGGCGGCAGCAAGGTCGACGCCCTGGACGAGATGGTCCGCGCCGGACTCGTCTTCATCGACCGGTACCCGGCGTTCACCCAGCTGTACGTGGCCGAGCTGTGGCGCACCAACCGGGCCTGGCAGTCCACCCTGATGGTGGTCCGGCAGGAGGCCGTCGCGGTCGTCGAGGGCGTGCTGCGCGAGGGCGTGGCGAACGGCGAGTTCAGCGAGGAGATCGATGTCCAGCTGACGGCGGCCGCGCTGGTGGGCATGGTGCTGGTGGCCGCGCTGGACTGGAAGTCGTTCCAGCCGGAGCGGTCCCTGGACGATGTCCACGCGGCCCTGTCGCGGCTGCTCCAGGGACGGGTGAGCGGACGGGGCTGAACGCGAAAGCGCCAGTCCGATGTGGCCGCGTCCCCCGCGGGCCACCGTCGGACCGGCGCCTTCCGTACTCCCCCGTTGGAACCCCCGTTCCGGTCTTCCCCCGGGTCTTCCCCTTGCTCCCCCCGTGTCTCGCTTCCGCCGACGAATCGGCGGAAGGAGCGGACCAGGGCGCGACTGCCGTTCCGCCGCCCCGTGTCGGCGGTGCCGGACGTGGCGCCCTTTCCGTGTCTCCACTGTCTCGTTCGCGCCGGTCGGCCCCCATCCGCGCGCGTACTCATCTCACCCCCTAGGTACGCGTACTCAGGCCTGCGCGCTCATGCCCAGGACGCGCCGATGCCGACTGGTTACGATCGCGTCCGTGTCCGTACTCCCTCTCGTCTTCACGAGCGGCTGGGCCAGCGGTATCAACGCCTACGCCGTGGTGCTGCTGCTCGGCGTCTTCGGCGCGACGGGGCTGAGCGACGACGTCCCCGAGACGCTGCAGCGGCCCGAGGTCCTGATCGCGGCGGGCGTGCTGTTCCTGTGCGAGGCGGTCGCCGACAAGATCCCGTACGTCGACTCGGTGTGGGACTCCGTGCACACGGTGGTCCGGCCGGTCGCGGGAGCCTGGGTCGGGGCGCTGCTCGCCGGGCACAGCGGTTCGCCGTCCGATGTGGCGGCGGCCCTGGTCGGCGGCTCGACGGCACTCGCCAGCCATACGGTCAAGGCCGGCACCCGCATGGCGATCAACACCTCGCCGGAACCCTTCAGCAACATGATCATGAGCCTGGCCGAGGATCTCGGGGTGGCCGGCATCGTCACGTTCGCCATGTTCCATCCGGGGGCGGCGGCGGTGATCACGGCGGTCCTGCTGGCCGCCGGACTGATCGCGCTGTTCTTCCTGGTCTCACGGATCCGCCGCTTCCTGCGGCGCCGGGCCCAGCGGCGGGAGGAGCGCCGGCTGGCCGCGCACGAGGGCCGGCCGCCGGACTGACCGCCCGCGGGCGGGATTGTCAGTGGCGGTCGATAAAGTCGCGGGCATGGCACGGATTGCGGTGATCGGCGCCGGGATGGGCGCGATGGCGGCTGCCGCCCGGCTGGCCGTCGCGGGCCACCGGGTGGTGGTGTACGAGCGCACGGAGACATACGGCGGAGCGCTGCGCCGGTTCGAGCGGGACGGGTTCCGCTTCGACACCGGTCCCGGGCTGCTGCCCCTGCCCGCCGTTTACCGCGATCTGTTCGTCAAGACCGGCAAGGAGCCGCTGGAGGACTGCGTCGAGCTGGTGCAGGTCGATCCGTCGTCCCGGCATGTGTTCGCGGACGGCACCGCCGTGTCCCTGCCCAACGCCTCGCGCGCGGGTGTCGTCTCCGCCCTGGACGAGGCCCTCGGAGCGGGCACGGGGCAGCGCTGGGGCGACTTCCTCGTACGGGCCCGGGAGGCCTGGGACCGCACCCGCCGGCCCCTGCTGGAGGAGCCCCTGTGGCGCAACTGGGCGGTGCTGGCGGAGCGTGAGCCCTATCCGTCCGTCCCCCACAGGCGTCTGCTGCGCACCCGCCGGGCCGGCACGCTCGCCGAGGTCGGCACCTGGGAGCTGCGGGACCCGCGGCTCGCGGCGCTCCTGGAGAGCCACGCCCTGGCGTACGGCCTCGATCCCCGGGTGGCTCCGGCGAGCGCGGCCGTGCTGCCGTACATGGAGCACGCCTTCGGCATCTGGCATGTCCGCGGCGGCATGCGGGAGTTGGCGCGCGCGGTCCACGAGCGGTGTCTGGCGCGCAGGGTGGAGTTCGTCTTCGGCGCCGAGGTCACCGGGATCCTGGAGAAGGACGGCCGGGCGGCGGGGGTGGAACTCGCTGGGGGCACCTCCCAGGCTTTCGGCTCCGGGGGAGGGACGGTGGCCGAGGCGGACCATGTGGTGGCGGACGTGGATCCGGTACGGCTGCGGGGGCTGACGGGGCATCCGCTCGACGCGGAGGGCGACGTACGCGCCGAGACCGCGGCCGCCCGGCCCGGACGGTTCACCGTGCTGCTGGCCCTGCGCGGCGCGCGCGAGGCCGGTGCCGCGCACCGCACGGTCGTGCACGCACCGGACCGGGACGCCGAGTTGGACTTCCTGACCTCGCCGGGCGCCGGGCCGGCGCGCCCCACGGTGACCGTGCTGCGGCCCGACGACCCCGCCCTGTGCCCGGACGCGGACCACGAGTCGGTGGTCGTGTCGGCGACCGTGCCGACAGAGGCCGGCTGGGAGCGGGAGAGCACCGTCGAGGGCTTCGCCGACATGATGGTGGAGGCCGCGGGGGCGGCCCTGCCCGGGCTGCGCGAGCGGCTCATCTGGCGTGAGGTGCGTGCGCCCGGCCACAGTGCGGCCGAGACCGGCGCCGGGCCGGTGCCCGCTCCCGCGCTCGCCGCGGGCGGGGGGCGCTTCCTGCATCCGGCGAACACCACGCGCCTGCCGGGCCTGTACCGGGTGGGCGGCTGGTCGCACCCGGGCGGTGGACTCCCCCACGCGGGCATGTCGGGCGCGCTGGTCGCGGGGCTGATCGTGGAGGGACCGGACTTCCGGGGCTCCCAGTGAGGCCCGGCGAGCCCTCAGAACTCCAAGTGAGGCCCCGCTAGCCGTTCAGAAACGGTACTGCTCGTCGTAGCCGTTCCCCGGCTGCTGACCGTTGCCCTGCTGGTACGGGTACTGCTGCTCCTGCGGCAGCTCGCCGCCGTACGTCTCGTCGGTGCGCTGCTGCGGGACCCAGACTCCGCCGGCCGGGGTCTCGCCGTAGCCGCCGGTGGCGTACTGGTCCTGGCCGTAGCCCTGCTGGGGGTACTGCTGGCCGCCGTAGCCGTTGTCGTACGAGGCACCGCCATAGGTCTGGTTGCCGACGTACGGGTCGGAGTAGTTGGCGTACTGCTGCTGACCGGTGGTGTCGTAGCCGTACTGCTGCTGGCCGTAGCCGGAGTAGTCGTACGCGTAGTTCTGGTCGGTGCCCTGGGCGGCGGTCGCGTAGCTCTGGTCCTGGGGCTGGCCCGCGGTCGCATAGGCGGGGCCGCCGTATATGCCGTACGAGCCCGTGTCCTCGGGGAGCGGCTGCGGCTCGTAGACGGCGGTCGCCTCGGCGGCGGTGGGCTCGGCGGAGCGGGTCGGCGCGAACACGTCCTCGCGGTCGTAGTCGTCGCCGCCGTACGAGACGCTGTCGCGGCGGTAGGCGCCGTCCCGGTCGTCGTCCCCCTCGGCCTCTTCCAGGTCGGAGACCTCAAGGGTGGGGTCAACCGGCTCGCCGCGGCGGCGCTTGCTGCCGCCGCCCGCGGCCGGACCGCGGACCGCCCAGCCGGCCGCGAAGCCACGGCGGAACGACAGCGTGACGTAGGTCTGGCCGATCGCGAAGGCCGCCGCGCCCAGTCCGATGACCACGACGGACGGGATCAGCACGCCGAGCACGACGCCGAGGAAGCCGACGAAGGCGAGCAGGCGCCAGCGCAGGCGCGCCTTGTACTGCAGCAGCACCTCGCCGAGCAACCACAGCGCGACGATGCCGAACGCGATGTAGAGGACCGTCCAGCCCATGTACGCCCCTCTCCCAGTGACCGCTACGCAGTGTGTCGTATACCCGTGCGGCCGGTCTAGGCCTGCGGGGGGTGGTGCAGGCCCAGGTTCTCGTAGATTTCCAGCGGTGCCGTGGAGTTGTTGAGCGTGATGAAGTGCAGTCCGGGGACTCCCTCGGCCAGCAGCCGTGCGCAGAACTCCGTGGCGAACTCGATGCCAATGGAGCGTACCGCCGCCGGATCGTCTTTTGCTGTGAGGATCCGCTCTTTCAGGGCTTCCGGGAACATGGCGTTGCTGAGCTTGGGCAGCCGCTCCAGCATCTTCACGCTCGTGACCGGCAGGACCTCGGGGATGACCGGGGTCTCGCAGCCCGCGGCCACGACCCGGTCACGCAGCCGCAGATAGGAATCCGGCTGGAAGAACATCTGCGTGATCGCGTAGTCGGCGCCCGCGCGGCACTTGTCGACGAAGTGCTCGACGTCCGTGTCCCAGTCGCTGGAGCGCGGGTGCATCTCCGGGAAGGCGGCGACGCCCACGCAGAAGTCGCCCGACTCCTTGATGAGACGGACGAGTTCGGCCGCGTAGGTCAGGCCCTTGGGGTGCGGCACCCAATCGCCCATCGGGTCGCCGGGCGGGTCGCCGCGCACGGCGAGCATGTTGCGGATGCCGGCGTCGGCGTACTGGCCGATGATGTTGCGCAGTTCGGCGATGGAGTGGTCGACCGCGGTGAGATGGGCGACCGGTGTGAGCGTCGTGTCGACGACGATCTGCTCGGTCTCCTTGACCGTGGTGGCCCGGGTGGAGCCGCCGGCGCCGTAGGTGACGGAGACGAAGTCCGGAGCCACCGCCTCGACCCTGCGCAGCGCGTTCCACAGGCTCCGCTCGCCCTTGGGGGTCTTCGGCGCGTAGAACTCGAACGAGTACGTCGTCTTGCCGGTGCCGAGGATGTCGCGCACGGTGCGTGCGCGATCCGTCCTGGTCGATGCGGTTCCGAGGGCCATACCCGCAGGTTAGCCAGGGGCGGGCGGAGGCCCAACCGAGGGCCGGAGATTTGCCCGTTTTGCCGACTTTCTGTCCACTCCTTGGACAGAAGGCGGGCGGGAACACGGACAGTGACGGCTGCTACACCTGACGCAGCCGCTTCTGGAACTCGGCCGCCGCCGCTCCCGGGTCGTCCGCCTCCGTGATCGCACGGACGACCACCACCCGGCGGGCGCCCGCGTCGATCACCTCGTCGAGGTTGCCGAGGTCGATGCCGCCGATGGCGAACCAGGGACGCCCGGTGCCGAGGGAGGCGGTGTGGCGGACCAGGTCGAGGCCGGGGGCATGGCGGCCGGGCTTCGTGGGGGTCGGCCAGCAGGGGCCCGTGCAGAAGTAGTCCACGCCTTCCTGCACCGCGGCCGCGGAGGCCTCCGACTCGGCGTGGGTGGACCGGCCGATCAGCACCTCGTCGCCGAGCACGGCCCGGGCGGCGGGCACCGGCAGGTCCCCCTGGCCCAGGTGGAGCACGTCGGAGGCGGCGGCGTGGGCGACGTCCGCGCGGTCGTTGACCGCGAGCAGCTTGCCGTGCCGGGCGCAGGCCTCGGCGAACACCTGGAGGTGCTCCAGTTCCTCGGCCGCCTCCATGCCCTTGTCCCGCAACTGCACGATGTCGACGCCGCCGGCCAGCACCGCGTCCAGGAACTCGGCGAGGTCGCCCTGCCGTCTGCGGGCGTCCGTGCAGAGGTAGACCCGGGCGTCGGCGAGACGGGCACGTGCGCTGGCGGTGTCGGGCATGGGTTGACTCCCCCGGTTGTCGGTACGAAGAGGTGCGAGGCGATCCGATGGCGGCGCGGGCGCACGCCACCGAGGGGCCGGGCCGGGCCACGGCCCCTCGGCGTACGTCGTTCCGGCGTATCGGTGTGTTGGGATCAGACGGCAAGCGCCTGGGCCCGGCGCTTCACCTCCGTGCCGCGGTTCTCACTCAGGGCCTGGGCGGGGGTGCCGGGCAGGCTCGGGTCGGGGGTGAAGAGCCACTCCAGCATCTCTTCGTCCGTGAAGCCGTCGTCCCGCAGCAGCGTCAGGGTCCCGGACAGGCCCTTGACCACCTTGTCCTCGTCGATGAAGGCGGCGGGGACGTGCAGCGCGCGGTTCTCGCCGCGGCGTACGGCGATGAGCTGGCCCTCCTTGACCAGCTGCCGCACACGTGTCACCTCGACGCCGAGTTGTTCGGCGATGTCGGGCAGCGTGAGCCAGGCGGGGACGAGAGCATCGATCTTTGCGTCAATCTCGGTCACGGAAACAGCCTGCCATCCCGGACTGACACTCGGAAGCCGGGCCCGTCCCAGCTGGGCTTTTTCACTACCCTGCCGCGGCCTGCTTCAAGGGCCGCGCCGGATCCGTCAGCAGCTGGGCGACCACCGGCGTGCCCGCCTCGATCAGCCGCCGCCCCTGGGCCAGGTCCCGCGGCCGGCCCACCGCCAGCAGGGCGACGAGGCGGTCCTCGCGGAGCCAGCAGACGGTCCAGGCGGGCCCGAGCGGGTCGCCGCGCCACAGCAGCGTGTCGGCGGACGCGTGGTGACCGGCGTACTGGACGAAGCGGCCGAACTGCTCGGACCAGAAGTAGGGCACGGGGTCGTAGACGGCCGGGGCCTCGCCGATGATGTTGGCGGCCACCGTGCGCGGGCCCTGGAGGGCGTTGTCCCAGTGGTGGACGAGCAGCCGCTCACCGTACCGGGCCGACGGGAAGGAAGCGCAGTCGCCGACCGCGTACACGTCGGGGGTGGAGGCGCGCAGATGGTCGTCGGCCACGATCTCGCGGTGCGCGCCGAGTTCGATGCCGGAGTCGGCGACCCAGTCGGTGGCGGGGCGCGCGCCGATGCCGACCACGACGGCGCCCGCGGGCAGCCGCGCGCCGTCGTCGAGCACCACCGCGCCCGGCTCGATGCGCTCCACGCGCGCGTGGGTGCGCAGCGCGGCTCCGCTGTCGGCGTACCAGGCGGTCATCGGCGCGGCCACCTCGGCGGGAAGCGCTCCCGCGAGGGGGCGGTCGGCGGCCTCGACGACCGTCACCGCACAGCCCGCCTCGCGGGCGGCCGTGGCGAACTCGGCGCCGATCCAGCCCGCGCCGACGACCACGATGTCGTGCCGCTGGGAGAGCACGGGCCGCAGCCGTTCGGCGTCGTCCAAGGTGCGCAGCAGATGCACTCCGGGGACGCCCTCCGTGCCGGGCAGGCGGATCGGTTCGGCGCCGGTCGCGACGACCAGGACGTCGTACGGAACGGGCCCGGACTCGGTGTCCAGCTCGTGGTCGGCGGGGCGCACGCCGTCCGCCTCGCACCCCAGTCGCAGTTCGATGCCGAGCGACTCGAAGTCGACGTCGAAGGCGGAGCCCTCGGCCTTGCCGAGCAGCACGGCCTTGGACAGCGGCGGCCGGTCGTAGGGCTGGTGCGGCTCCGCGCCGATCAGCGTGACGGTGCCGGTGAAGCCCTGTTCCCGCAGGGCGACCGCGGTCTGCACCCCGGCCATGCCCGCGCCGACGACGACCACGCGCCGTGCCTGTGACGTGCCCCGTTGCTGCGTCTGCTCGCTCACCCGATCACCATAGACAACTGACAAACTGTCAGTCAGGGGGCGAGCTGGGTGACCTGCTCCACAACGTTCGTTCCGCCGGCCCGCCGGGCCTCCCGATCGGGCCGTGGACGGAGGCTCCCTTACCCGGGCGAAGCTCCGCGGGCTAGGGTGGCCACCGTACAAGCACTCGCGGGAGCCCGGACGCACCGGGCTGAGAGGGAGGCTGGCGGCCTCCGACCGTACGAACCTGATCCGGGTCATGCCGGCGAAGGGAGGGGCTGGACGCCCATGTCGTCACGTACGTCAGACGTCCTCGTCGTGGGGGGCGGAATCATCGGCCTGGTCACGGCCTGGCGGGCCGCGCAGCGCGGGCTCGTCACCGCCGTGGTGGATCCCGAGCCGGGCGGCGGAGCCGCCCAGGTGGCGGCCGGGATGCTGGCCGCGGTCACGGAACTGCACTACGGCGAGCAGACCCTGCTGGGCCTGAACCTCGCCTCGGCCCGCCGCTATCCGGACTTCGTGGCCGAGCTCACCGAGGTCACCGGCCACGACGTCGGCTACCGGCGGTGCGGCACGCTCGCCGTCGCGCTGGACGCCGACGACCGCACCCATCTGCGCGAACTGCACGCCTTCCAGCTGCGGTCGGGCCTGGAGTCCGAGTGGCTGTCGGGGCGGGAGTGCCGGCGCCTGGAGCCGATGCTCGCGCCCGGTGTGCGCGGCGGGCTGCGGGTGGACGGGGACGATCAGATCGATCCGCGGCGGCTGTCGGCCGCGCTGGTGGCCGCGTGCGAGCGCGCGGGGGTGGTGTTCCACCGCACGTGGGCGGAGCGGCTGTCGGTCGTACGGGACCGGGCCGCCGGTGTCGTCACCCGTGAGGGAGACGTCCTGGGCGCGGACCGGGTGGTGCTCGCGGCCGGCAGCCTGAGCGGGCGGCTCGCGGGCGTGCCGGACGGTCTGCTGCCGCCGGTGCGGCCGGTGAAGGGACAGGTGGTGCGGCTGACGGTGCCTCGGCGGTACGCGCCCTTCCTGAGCCGTACCGTGCGGGCCGTGGTGCGCGGCGGGCATGTCTATCTGGTGCCCCGGGAGAACGGCGAGCTGGTCGTGGGGGCGACGAGCGAGGAGCTGGGCTGGGACACGACGGTGACCGCGGGCGGTGTGTACGAGCTGCTGCGGGACGCCCATGAGCTGATGCCGGGGATCACCGAGCTGCCGCTGACGGAGACGCAGGCCGGACTGCGCCCGGGCTCCCCTGACAACGCGCCGATGCTCGGCCCGACCGCGCTCGACGGGCTGCTGATGGCCACCGGGCACTTCCGCAACGGCGTGCTGCTCACACCGGTCACCGGCGATGTCATGGCGCAGGTCCTGGTCACGGGTGAACTCCCGGACCTGGCCCGCCCCTTCACACCGCAGCGGTTCGGTACCGCAGTCGCCGTCGCGTCGGCCCCGGTCCCTTCGGAGCAGCCCGCATGAACATCTCGGTCAACGGGGAGCGCCGGGAGATCGCGCCCGGCACCGCTCTCGACACCCTTGTGCGGTCCCTCACCGCGGCACCCCGCGGCGTGGCCGCCGCGCTCAACGAAACCGTCGTCCCGCGCGCGCAGTGGTCCGCCACGGCCCTCTGCGAGGGAGATCGCGTCGAAGTCCTCACCGCCGTGCAAGGAGGCTGACCCATGGCCGACGATCCCTTTGTCCTCGGCGGTACGCCCCTCTCGTCCCGGCTGATCATGGGTACGGGCGGTGCGCCCAGCCTGGATGTGCTGGCGCGGGCGCTGGTCGCCTCCGGCACGGAGCTGACGACGGTGGCGATGCGGCGGGTCGATCCCGAGGTGCACGGCTCCGTGCTGTCGGTGCTGGAGCGGCTCGGCATCCGGGTGCTGCCGAACACGGCGGGGTGTTTCACCGCGGGTGAGGCCGTGCTCACGGCGCGGCTGGCGCGGGAGGCGCTGGGCACCGATCTGATCAAGCTGGAGGTCATCGCCGACGAGCGGACGCTGCTGCCGGATCCGGTCGAGCTGCTGGACGCGGCGGAGACGCTGGTGGACGACGGCTTCACCGTCCTGCCGTACACCAATGACGACCCCGTGCTGGCCCGGAAGCTGGAGGACGTCGGCTGCGCCGCGGTCATGCCGCTGGGCTCGCCGATCGGCTCCGGGCTCGGCATCCGCAATCCGCACAACTTCCAGCTGATCGTCGAGCACGCGCGCGTGCCGGTGATCCTGGACGCGGGGGCCGGTACGGCGTCGGACGTGGCGCTGGCGATGGAGCTGGGGTGCGCGGGTGTGATGCTCGCCTCGGCGGTGACGCGGGCCCAGGAGCCGGTGCTGATGGCGGAGGCGATGAAGCACGCGGTGGAGGCGGGCCGCCTGGCACGCCGGGCGGGCCGCATCCCGCCCCGGCACTTCGCGGAGGCCTCCTCCCCCACCGAGGGGCGCGCGCACCTGGATCCCGAGCGCCCTGCGTTCTAGGGGGTGTCGTTTGGATCAGGCCGGCCGTCACGAACGGTGCGGTCTGGCCGACCCCGAGCGGGGTCATGGGGGTGCCCGGTCCCCCCTGCTCGAAGAGCTTGGGGGAGCGCGTGCCAGGGCCCGCGACGCCGGGATGATCCAAACGACACCCCCCAGTCGCGCAACAGTCACAGCTCTGCTGCATTCCGTCCCCGGAACGGCGTAACCTCCGGCCCTGTCGGTCGCGGCTCGTACACTCACCTGCGTGGATACGACCCTTCAGGACCCTCTCGTCGGGCAGGTGCTCGACGGCCGTTATCGCGTCGAGGCGCGGATCGCGGTCGGCGGGATGGCCACGGTCTACCGGGCCCTGGACACCCGTCTGGACCGGGTGCTCGCGCTCAAGGTGATGCATCCGACGCTGGCGGCCGACGGGTCGTTCGTGGAGCGGTTCATCCGCGAGGCGAAGTCCGTGGCGCGGCTGGCGCACCCCAACGTGGTGCAGGTCTTCGACCAGGGGGCCGACGGGTCGTATGTGTATCTCGCGATGGAGTACATCGCCGGGTGCACGCTGCGTGACGTGCTGCGCGAGCGCGGTGCGCTGCAGCCGCGTGCGGCGCTGGACATCCTGGAGCCGGTGCTCGCCGCGCTCGGCGGCGCGCACCGCGCCGGGTTCGTGCACCGGGACATGAAGCCCGAGAACGTGTTGATAGGAGACGACGGGCGGGTCAAGGTCGCCGACTTCGGTCTGGTGCGGTCCGTGGACACGGTGACGAACACCACGGGCACCGTGCTGGGCACCGTCTCCTATCTCGCGCCGGAGCAGATCGAGCACGGCACGGCCGACCCGCGGGTGGACGTGTACGCGTGCGGTGTCGTCCTGTACGAGATGCTGACCGGCGAGAAGCCGCACGCCGGGGACTCCCCGGCCACGGTGCTCTACAAGCACATCCACGAGGACGTGCCGCCGCCCTCGGCCACCGTGCCCGGACTGCCGTACGAGCTGGACGAGCTGGTGGCCGCGGCCGCCGCGCGCACCCCGGACCTCAGGCCGCAGGACGCCGTGGCGCTGCTGGCCCGGCTCCGCGAGGCCCGCGCGGGGCTCACCGACGAGCAGTTGGACGCCGTGCCGCCGCAGGCGCTCTCCGCGGAGCACGACATCGCCGAGGACCGTACGAGCGTGATCCCGCGCTCGCTGACCGTGCCCCGGCTGCTGCCGGTCAACGAGGACGACGACCCGGTGGGGGCCGTCGACCGCACCAGCCGGCTGCAGGCCCCGCCCGTGCCCGACCGGCGCGGCCCGGCCCGGCCACGGCGCACGCTGCTCACGGTCATCGCCGCCGTGCTGCTGGTCTTCGGTGTCGGCGCCGGTGTCTGGTACATCAACTCCGGTCAGTTCACCCGGGTCCCGCCGCTGCTAGCGAAGACCGAGGCGGAGGCGAAGGCGCGGCTGAGCGAGGCTGGGCTCGACGTCAAGGTCGAGCGCGCCTACGACGACACGGTGAAGCGGGGCACGGTGATCCGCACCGACCCGGCGACCGGCACCCGGATCCGCGGCCACAACGCGGTGACGCTGATCATCTCGAAGGGCCCGGAGACCGTGAACGTGCCCGACGTCCAGGGCATCCCGCTGGCGAAGGCCAGGGCCCGGCTGACGGCGGACGGGCTGGAGCCCGGGATGGTGACCCGGGAGTTCAGCGACAGCGTCGCCAGGGGCTCGGTGATCAGCACCGACCCGACGGCCGGTACGAAGCGGCACGCGGGCTCGGCGATCGCACTGGTCGTCAGCAAGGGCAGCCCGATCGACGTCCCGGACGTCACCGGCGACGACCTGGCCGACGCCCAGCAGGAGCTGGAGAACGCCGGTCTCAAGGTGGAGATCGCCGCGCAGCAGGTGAACTCCGAGTACGACAAGGGCAAGGTCGCCCGGCAGACCCCGGTGGGCGACAGTCGGGCCGCCGAGGGTGACACGGTGACGCTGACGATCTCCAAGGGCCCGGAGATGATCGAGGTCCCGGACGTGGTCGGGGACAGCGTCGACGACGCGCACAAGGCGCTGGAGGGCGCCGGCTTCAAGGTCGACGAGGACCGCGGGCTGCTCGGGCTGTTCGGGGACACGGTGAAGAAGCAGTCGGTCGCGGGCGGCGACACGGCGCCCAAGGGATCGACGATCACGATCACCATCCGGTGACGGGAGCAGCCGGTCGGGGCGACCTGGGGGCGTGACACCCTGAACAGGTGAGCAGTCAGCATTCCTCCGGTGCCGTCCCCGGCCCCTCCCGCAACCCCGTCGGCGGTCATGTCCCCGTGGCCGGCGGCCTGCACTCCGTGGGCCTGTCGTACGCCCGTGACCTCAAGGCCGAGACCGTGCAGGTCTTCGTCGCCAACCCGCGCGGCTGGGCCACCCCGGCGGGCAGCCCGCGCCAGGACGAGGCGTTCCGGGCGGCGTGCGCCGAGGAGTCGGTCCCCGCGTATGTGCACGCCCCGTACCTGATCAACTTCGGCTCGCACACCGAGGCGACCGTCGAGAGGTCGGTGGAGTCCCTGCGGCACTCGCTGCGGCGCGGGCGGGAGATCGGCGCGCTGGGGGTCGTCGTGCACACGGGAAGCGCGACCGGCGGCCGGGAGCGGGCGGTGGCGCTGAAGCAGGTGCGCGAGCACATGCTGCCGCTGCTGGACGAGCTCACCCACGACGACGATCCGTTCCTGCTGCTGGAGTCGACCGCCGGGCAGGGCTCCTCGCTCTGCTCCCGCACCTGGGACTTCGGGCCGTACTTCGAGGCGCTGGACGCGCATCCGAAGTTGGGCGTGTGCCTGGACACCTGTCACATCTTCGCCGCCGGGCACGATCTGACCGGCCCGGACGGCATGCACCGGACGCTGGACCTGCTGGTCGGCACGGTCGGCGAGGGCCGGCTGAAGCTGATCCACGCCAACGACTCCAAGGACGTGGTGGGCGCGCACAAGGACCGCCACGAGAACATCGGCTCCGGCCATATCGGCGAGGACCCGTTCAGGGCCCTGATGACGCACCCCGCGACCGAGGGCGTACCGCTGATCATCGAGACGCCCGGCGGGAAGGAAGGGCATGCGGCGGATGTGGAGCGGCTGAAGAAACTGCGCGACGGATAACGCATTGAGGAATACCCCAGGGGGGTATACGGTTCCTGCTCGGTGCAGGAACCGTCACCTGACATTGGGGGCACTCATGCAGCACGAGGCACACGCACACGCGGAAACGCACGCGCACGCGGACACGCACCCGCGCGCGCACGCCCACCACCACGGGCCGGCCCTAGCCACCTGGTCCGTCGCCGCCCGGGCCACCCTGCACTGCCTCACCGGCTGCGCCATCGGCGAGGTGCTGGGCATGGCCGTGGGAACGGCGCTCGGGTGGGGGAATCTGCCGACCATGATCCTGGCGATCGTGCTGGCCTTCTTCTTCGGCTACTCGCTCACCCTGCGCGGGGTGCTGAAGGCGGGCGTCGACTTCCGCACCGCCTTGCGGGTGGCGCTGGCCGCGGACACCCTGTCGATCGCGGTGATGGAGCTGATCGACAACGGCGTGATCGCGCTGTGGCCGGACGCGATGGACGCGCAGCTGGACGACCTGCTGTTCTGGGGCTCGCTGCTGATCTCGCTCGTGGTGGCCTTCGTGGTCACGACGCCGGTCAACAAGTGGACGATCGGCCGGGGCAAGGGCCATGCGGTGGTGCACCAGTACCACCACTGAGCGGACCGCCGGGAGATGTCAGAGCTCGGGGCCGTCCCCGGGCTCCTCCTGGTAGGAGTAGCGCTGTTCCTTCCAGGGGTCGCCGATGTTGTGGTACCCGCGCTCCTCCCAGAAGCCGCGGCGGTCGGCGGTCATGTACTCCACGCCGCGGACCCACTTGGGGCCCTTCCAGGCGTAGAGGTGGGGCACCACGAGGCGGACCGGGAAGCCGTGCTCGGCGGTGAGGAGTTCACCGTCCTTGTGGGTGGCGAAGATCGAGCGGTCGGAGGCGAAGTCCACGAGGCGCAGGTTCGAGCTGAAGCCGTACTCCGCCCAGACCATCACATGGGTGGCGTCGGTCGCGGGCGGGGCGATCTCCAGGATCGTCCGGGCCGGGATGCCGCCCCATTCCGCGCCGAGCATGCTGTATTTCGTCACGCAGTGCAGATCGGCCATGACGGTGGTGTAGGGCAGGGCCGTGAACTCCTCGTGGTTCCAGCAGTGCTTCTCACCGTCGGCGGTGGCACCGAAGACCCTGAACTCCCAGCGCTCGGGCCGGAACTTGGGTACCGGGCCATAGTGCGTGACGGGCCAGCCGCGCTGCAGTCGCTGCCCCGGCGGAAGCTCGGACCCTGCCGCTTCTCCAGATGCGCGCTCCACCGGATGACCCATGACTCCATCCTGACAGACCCGGAGCAGTGCACTTGACCAGCCCTGCCCCAAATCGGACAAACAACGACAACTCTGCGCTTACTTACTAAGTACGCACTTACTGGACGATCTTCGACGCCGGTGCAATCATGCGGCCGCAGCCTCCCATTTCCCCCATGCGGAAGGAGCCCGTGCGATGCAGGGCGATCCCGAGGTCATCGAATTCCTCAACGAGCAGCTCACCGGTGAGCTCACCGCGATCAACCAGTACTTCCTGCACGCGAAGATGCAGGAGAACTTCGGCTGGACGAAGCTCGCCAAGTACACGCGCCACGAGTCGTTCGACGAGATGAAGCACGCCGAGGTGCTCACCGACCGCATCCTGTTCCTGGAAGGGCTGCCGAACTACCAGCGGCTGTTCCATGTGCGGGTGGGGCAGACCGTCCGGGAGATGTTCGACGCGGACCGGGAGATCGAGGTGGAGGCGATCGACCGGCTCAGGCGCGGGATCAAGGTGATGCGCGAGAAGGGCGACATCACGTCCGCGAACATCTTCGAGGACATCCTCGCCGACGAGGAGCACCACATCGACTACCTGGACACCCAGCTGGAGCTGGTGGAGAAGCTCGGTGAGGCGCTCTACATCGCGCAGCTGATCGAACAGCCGGAGAGCTAGGCGGCCGCGGCCGGCTCGGCCCCGTCGAGCTCGGCCAGGATCGGCCTGCCCTGGTCGGCCAGCTCACGGCGCGGGCAAGCGCCACGGCCGAGGATCGACTGGATGCGCCGTACGCACGAACCGCAGTCCGTGCCTGCCTTGCACTGCGAGGCGATCTGGCGCGGGGTGCACGCGCCGTCCTCCGCGTGCTTCTTGACCTGCGCCTCGGTCACACCGAAGCAGCTGCACACGTACACGCGGATTCACCTCCCGACGGGATCGATAACTGGCGCCGTCCCGTGTGATCGGTGAGGCAAACCTAACCTTACCCATCATTCAGGAACCGCAAAAGTGGGAAGGGGCGCGGATCGTATGTGATCCGCGCCCCACTTCACTTGTCCCTGACGGGCAGGTCCGTCACTGGTCCCGGTACATCTCGGCGACGAGGAACGCCAGGTCGAGCGACTGGCTGCGGTTCAGGCGCGGGTCGCAGGCCGTCTCGTAGCGCTGGTGCAGGTCGTCGACGAAGATCTCGTCGCCGCCGCCCACGCACTCGGTGACATCGTCACCGGTGAGCTCTACGTGGATGCCGCCCGGGTGGGTGCCCAGCGCCTTGTGGACCTCGAAGAAGCCCTTGACCTCGTCGAGCACGTCGTCGAAGCGGCGGGTCTTGTGGCCGGAGGCCGCCTCGAAGGTGTTGCCGTGCATCGGGTCGGTCACCCAGGCCACCGCGGCGCCGGACGCCGTGACCTTCTCGACCAGCTCGGGAAGCTTGTCGCGGATCTTGTCGGCGCCCATGCGGACGATGAAGGTCAGCCGGCCCGGCTCGCGCTCGGGGTCGAGGCGGTCGATGTACTGCAGCGCCTCCTCGGCCGTGGTGGTCGGGCCGAGCTTGATGCCGATCGGGTTGCGGATCTTCGAGGCGAACTCGATGTGCGCATGGTCCAGCTGCCGGGTGCGCTCACCGATCCACACCATGTGCCCGGAGACGTCGTACAGCTTGCCGGTGCGGGAGTCGACCCTGGTCAGGGCGGACTCGTAGGCCAGCAGCAGCGCCTCGTGCGAGGAGTAGAACTCGACGGTCTTGAACTCCTCCGGGTCGGCCCCGCAGGCGTGCATGAAGTTCAGCGCGTTGTCGATCTCGCGGGCCAGCTGCTCGTAGCGCTGGCCGGACGGGGACGAACGCACGAAGTCCTGGTTCCAGGCGTGCACCTGGCGCAGGTCCGCGTAACCGCCGGTGGTGAAGGCGCGCACCAGGTTCAGCGTCGAGGCGGACGCGTGGTACATCCGCTTCAGCCGCTCGGGGTCCGGGATCCGGCTCGCCTCGGTGAAGTCGAAGCCGTTCACGGAGTCGCCCCGGTACACCGGCAGCGTGACGCCGTCGCGGGTCTCGGTCGGCTTGGAGCGCGGCTTGGAGTACTGGCCGGCGATACGGCCGACCTTCACCACGGGCACCGAGGCGGCGTACGTCAGCACGGCGCCCATCTGGAGCAGCGTCTTGAGCTTGTTGCGGATGTGGTCGGCGGACACCGCGTCGAAGGCCTCGGCGCAGTCGCCGCCCTGGAGGAGGAACGCCTCTCCCTTGGCGACAGCAGCCAACCGGGCGCGCAGCTGGTCGCACTCGCCCGCGAAGACGAGCGGCGGATACGACTCGAGGTCCGCGATCGCTGCGCGCAGAGCCTCGGCGTCGGGGTACTCGGGCTGCTGCGCCGCGGGCAGGTCTCGCCAGGTGTTGCCAGCGCTCGCGCTGGTCTTAGCGTTCACGGTCACGCACTCAACACTACGGGGTCGTGTCGCGTCGTTTTCTCCCGGCTCGACAGGTGAGACGGTCGTGCGCTCACCTGTGGACGCGCCGGAGATCGGGTAAGGTGCACCGCATGTTCGCGCTTTCGACCCAGAACTGGTGGTGGACCGCTCATCCGGCGGCCCACTGACTGCGCGTACGCAAGACTTCGCGAAGGCCGCCCGAGGGGCGGCCTTCGGCGTTTCCGGGGTCGTTCCTCTCCGTCAAGAAGATCGAGAAGGATCACCGACCCATGAACCTGCTGGACCTGCTGTCCGACCCACGTCCCTTCGCCCTGCTCCGCCGCCGCACCCCGGGCCGTGACGAGAACACCGTGGAGGTGTTCCTGGGCCCCGTCACCACGTACGACCGGCTCGCGGACCTGCCCGACGAGGGCCTCGCGCTCGTCCCCTTCCGGCAGATCCGTGAACGCGGCTTCGACGTGCGCGACGACGGCACACCGCTGGCCGTGCTGATCCCCGAGGAGACCCGGACCCTGCCGCTGGCCGACGCCCTGGCGCAACTGCCCGCGCACGAGGTGCGGGTCGAGGGCGGGGGCTTCGACGTCGACGACGAGGAGTACGGCGAGATCGTCGGCCGGGTGCTGCGCGACGAGATCGGGCGGGGCGAGGGTGCGAACTTCGTCATCCGGCGGACGTACGGGGGTGAGATCCCGGGGTTCGGACGCGCGGACGCCCTCGCGCTGTTCCGGCGGCTGCTGGAGGGTGAGCGGGGCGCGTACTGGACGTTCGTCATCCACACCGGAGATCAAAAAGGGCCTGAAGGGCCTTCCCTGGAAGGGCGGCGGTGGGAGACGGGTGGGCGCACGCTGGTCGGGGCGAGCCCGGAGGTGCACGTCCGGATGTCCGGCGGCACGGTCGTCATGAACCCGATCAGCGGCACGTACCGCTACCCGGACGGCGGCCCGACGCCCGAGCACCTGCTGGACTTCCTCGCCGACGGCAAGGAGATCGAGGAGCTGTCGATGGTGGTCGACGAGGAGCTCAAGATGATGTGCACGGTCGGTGACATGGGCGGGGTGGTGGTCGGCCCGCGGCTGAAGGAGATGGCGCACCTCGCGCACACCGAGTACGAGCTGCGCGGCAAGTCCTCCCTGGATGTGCGGGAGGTCCTGAAGGAGACCATGTTCGCCGCCACGGTCACCGGCTCGCCGGTGCAGAACGCGTGCCGGGTCATCGAGCGGCACGAGGTCGGGGGCCGCGGCTACTACGCGGGCGCGCTGGCCCTGATCGGCCGCGACCCGGGCGGTGCCCAGACGCTGGACTCCCCGATCCTCATCCGCACCGCGGACATCGACGCGGCGGGGAGGCTGCGCGTCCCGGTCGGCGCCACCCTGGTCCGGGGGTCGGACCCGGCGGGCGAGGTCGCGGAGACCCACGCCAAGGCGGCGGGGGTGCTGACGGCTCTCGGTGTACGGCCCTCCCGGCCCCGCGAAGAGCACACGCGCCCCGGGCTGGCCGACGACGCCCGGGTGC
Organism: Streptomyces sp. NPDC001406; assembly: GCF_042895285.1. NCBI lineage: Bacteria > Bacillati > Actinomycetota > Actinomycetes > Kitasatosporales > Streptomycetaceae > Streptomyces > Streptomyces sp. NPDC001406. Next base: position 188,274 of record NZ_JBIAWG010000003.1, on the reverse strand, counting down.
GGGCGGCGCTGGACGGGCGCCGGGCCTCGCTCGCGCCGTTCTGGCTGCGGATGCAGGAGCGGTCCGAGGCCCTCGCCGGCCATGCGCTCGTCGTCGACGGGGAGGACACCTTCACGGCGATGCTCGCGCACGTGCTGCGGTCGAGCGGGCTGACGGTGACCGTCCGGCGCTACGACGAGCCGGGGCTGCGGGAGACGGTGCTCGCGCACGAGGGCCCGGTCGTGCTGGGCCCCGGGCCCGGTGACCCCTCGGACCTCGCCGACCCGAAGATGCGCTTCCTGCGGGAGCTCACCGCCGAGGTGATCCGGGGGCACCGGCACGGCGTCCTCGGTGTCTGCCTCGGGCACGAGTTGATCGCGGCCGAGCTGGGGCTGGAGATCGTACGCAAGGAGGTGCCGTACCAGGGGGCGCAGACGACGGTCGACCTGTTCGGGCGGCCGGAGACCGTCGGCTTCTACAACAGCTTCGTGGCCCGCTGCGACGAGGAGGCCCTCCAGGAGCTGTCGGCACACGGCGTCGAGCTGAGCCGCGCCGCGAACGGCGAGGTGCACGCGCTGCGCGGTCCCGGGTTCGCCGGGGTGCAGTTCCACCCCGAGTCGGTCCTCACCCTGAACGGGGCGATGATCGTGCGGGAACTGATCGGCCGGCTGCGCGGGACGAGTACAGCGCCGGACGGACCGGGTTTCGCCGACCGGCGCTGAGAAGCGAGCCCTTGGCCGGCCCACGCGGGTCAGCCGAAGAACACGCCGACTTCCTCGTACAGCTTCGTGGCGCACTGCGACGACGAGGCCTCCGGGAGTTCTCCGCACACGACGTCGAGCTGAGCCGCGCCGCGAGCGGCGAGGTGCACGCGCTGCGCGGTCCACGTCGTGCCGGAGGCACGCCCATGAACGCAGTCGCCGGCGTCCGGTTCCGCCCCGAGCCGGCCGCCACCGACGAAGAACGCCGCCACGGATGCCGCGGCGGCGTTCGCATGTCGGGCAACCCCCTCGGGAGGTTGGGGAGTTCGGGGTTCAGCCGAAGAACACGCCGACTTCCTCGTACAGCTTCGGGTCCACGGTCTTCAGCTTGGCCGTGGCCTCGGCGATCGGGACGCGGACGATGTCGGTGCCGCGCAGCGCGACCATCTTGCCGAAGTCGCCGTCACGGACCGCGTCGATGGCGTGCAGCCCGAAGCGGGTGGCGAGCCAGCGGTCGAAGGCGCTCGGGGTGCCGCCGCGCTGGATGTGCCCGAGGACGGTGGTCCGCGCCTCCTTGCCGGTGCGCTTCTCGATCTGCTTGGCCAGCCACTCGCCGACGCCGGAGAGCCGCACGTGCCCGAAGGAGTCCAGCGACTCGTCCTTGAGCACCATGTCGCCGTCCTTCGGCATGGCACCCTCGGCGACGACCACGATCGGGGCGTAGGACGCCTTGAAGCGGGAGGTGATCCAGGCGCACACCTGGTCGAGGTCGAAGCGCTGCTCGGGGATGAGGATGACGTTCGCGCCGCCCGCGAGCCCGGAGTGAAGGGCGATCCAGCCGGCGTGACGGCCCATCACCTCGCAGACCAGGACCCGCATATGGGACTCGGCGGTGGTGTGCAGCCGGTCGATGGCCTCCGTGGCGATGCCGACGGCGGTGTCGAAGCCGAAGGTGTAGTCGGTGGCGGAGATGTCGTTGTCGATGGTCTTCGGCACGCCGACGCAGGGCATGCCGTACTCGTCGGACAGCCGCGCGGCCACGCCGAGGGTGTCCTCGCCGCCGATCGCGATGAGCGCCCCGATCTCGTGCTTGGCGAGGTTGTCCTTGATCCGGCGGATGCCGTCCTCCTGCTTGAGCGGATTGGTCCGCGAGGAGCCGAGGATCGTCCCGCCGCGGGGCAGGATGCCGCGCACGGCCGGGATGTCGAGGCGGACGGTGTCGCCTTCGAGGGGTCCCCGCCAGCCGTCCCGGAAGCCGACGAAGTCATAGCCGTACTCCTGCACGCCCTTGCGCACGATGCCCCGGATGACGGCGTTGAGCCCCGGGCAGTCGCCGCCTCCGGTCAGTACTCCGACCCGCATGGAAAAGTCCCTTCGCCGCGGTTGCCTGATACAGGTCACGCTAATGGTGATCCCGGTCACACAGGGATGGGCGGGAAGCGCAATTCCGGTGAAATGTCAGGCGGTTGGTTGACGGGACCGGTCAGGCGTCGTCGAGCCCGCGCTCTATCGCGTACCGCACCAGCTCGACCCGGTTGTGCAACTGGAGCTTGCCGAGGGTGTTCTGGACGTGGTTCTGGACCGTGCGGTGGGAGATGACCAGGCGTTCGGCGATCTGCTTGTAGCTCAGGCCCTTGGCGACCAGCCGCAGCACCTCGGTCTCACGCTCGGTCAGCCGGGGCGCCCCCGGCTCGTCGGCGTCGGCGGCGGGCGCGGGCTCGGAGGCGAGCCTGCGGTACTCGCCGAGGACCAGACCGGCGAGGCCGGGGGTGAACACCGGGTCGCCGACCGCCGTACGGCGCACCGCGTCCAGCAGTTCCTCGGTGGAGGCCGACTTGAGGAGATAGCCGGTCGCGCCCGACTTCACGGCCTCCAGTACGTCGGCGTGCTCGCCGCTCGCCGACAGCACCAGAACGCGCAACGCGGGGTTGGCGCCGACGAGTTCCTTGCAGACCTGGACGCCGGGCTTGGCGGGCAGGTTGAGGTCCAGGACGAGGACGTCCGGTGCTGCGGCCCTCGCGCGGCGCACCGCCTGCTCGCCGTCCCCGGCGGTGGCGACCACCTCGAAGCCGGACTCGGTCAGGTCGCGGGCGACCGCGTCGCGCCACATGGGGTGGTCGTCGACCACCATCACCTTGATCGGGCCCTGCCGCTGCGTCATCGTTTCTCCGCCTTCCCCCGGGAGACGTCCGGGTCCTTCGGGGTCTTGGGTACCTTCAACTCGACTTCCGTGCCCTGCCCCGGAGTCGAGACCAGCTCGGCGCTGCCGCCGAGATCGCGCAGCCGCCCCCGGATCGACAGGGCGACCCCGAGCCGCCCCTCGCCCTCGGCCTGCGCGAGCCGCCCCTCGGGGATGCCGGGTCCGTCGTCCCGGACGGTCACCACGACCTCGTCCGGCTCGTCCTCGACGAGGATCCAGGCCCGCGCGTCCGGACCCGCGTGCCTGCGCACATTGTCCAGGGCCGCGCCGACGGCGGCCGCCAACTCCCTGGCCGCACCGGGCGGCAGCGGCACCGGGGCGCCGGGCTCGGCGAAGCTCACCCGGGCACCGGCGTACGGGACGAGCAGGGTGCGCAGGTCGACCGGCCCCGCGGTGTCGTCGGGCTCCTCCACGGTCCGTACGACCGCCCCCTCGGCGGCGTCGTACGACACGCGCGGGACCGGCACCAGACCACCGGAGACGAGCGCGCGCAGCGCCGCCTCCTGCTCCCCCGCCATCCGGCCCAGCTCGGCCGCCTCCCCGCCGATGACCGCGCCGCGCCGCTGCACCATCGCCAGCACCTGCAGCACGCTGTCGTGGATGTCCCGGGCCAGCCGCTCCCGCTCCCGGGTGGCGGCCTCGATCTCCAGGGCACGGGCGAGGGTGCGCTCGGAGGCCCGGGCGACCTCGACGACGTATCCGATGGCGATGGAGGCAACCCAGACGAGGATCACGTTGTGGACGGTGTCGCGGGCCGGCCTGCCGCGCTCGATGAGGTTGGCGACGGCGACGGGCGTGGAGGCGAACGCGGCCCAGCGCCAGCCGCCCTTGATGGCGAAGGCGAGGACCGAGCCGGCCGTCCAGATCGACGGCAGGGTGGGGCCGCCGCGGTCGATGTGGTGGTCGGTGACCACCCACGGGGTGAGGACGATACCGGTGAGGGCGACCGCGAGGTCCACGGCGAGGAAGCGCTTGGTGCAGGCCACCGCGTTGCGCACCCGGGGCAGCGTGGCGAGCGTCCAGGCGCACAGCAGGACGTAGTAGGCGATGGCGACGACGGGGCGGTCGTAGTCGTGGTACGCGGAGGCGAACAGGCCGACCGCGTACAGCATCGTCAGGACCCGGTAGCCGGCGAGCGCACGCCACAGCGGCAGCTCGACCGACATCCTCATGACCTTCTCGCGCTTCGGCACGCGCTCCCCCACCCCCGGTCCCGGACTCCCCCGCCCGGCCCCCTGTCTAGGATTCCTTCTTCTGCTTCTCCGCCTTCTCGGCTTCCTTCGAGGCCTTCGCCGCCTCCGCGATCTGCCGCTTGGCGGCGGTCGCGTAGATGTCGACGTACTCCTGGCCGGAGAGCTTCATGATCTCGTACATGACCTCGTCGGTCACCGCGCGGAGCACGAAGCGGTCGTGCTCCATGCCCTGGTAGCGGCTGAAGTCGATCGGCTTGCCGATGCGGATGCCGGGCCGCATCAGCTTCGGGACGACCTTCCCGGGCGGCTGGATCTTCTCGGTGTCGATCATCGCGACGGGGATGACGGGCGCGCCGGTGGCGAGTGCCACGCGGGCGAGGCCGCCGGGCTTGCCGCGGTAGAGGCGGCCGTCGGGCGAGCGCGTGCCCTCCGGATAGATACCGAACAGCTCACCGCGCTCCAGGACCTCTACGCCACTCTTGATCGCCGCCTCGCCCGCGCCGCGCGCGCCGGAGCGGTCCACCGGGAGCTGGCCGACGCCCTTGAAGAAGGCCGCCGTCAGCCGTCCCTTCACGCCGGGCGTCGTGAAGTACTCCGCCTTCGCAATGAAGGTGACCTTGCGGTCGAGGACCGCGGGCAGGAAGAACGAGTCCGAGAACGAGAGATGGTTGCTCGCCAGGATGGCGGCGCCCTCGGCGGGAATGTTCTCCAGGCCTTCCACCCAGGGTCTGAAGGCGACCTTCAGCGGTCCCCCGATGGCGACCTTCATCGTGCCGTACAACAACCGAGTGCCTCCTGTTTCCGTCGATCAGACCTTAACCCGGAGCGCTCGCAAAGGGACCGACGACCCTGGTCGGTGTCAGTGCGGTCGCGTACGGTGAAGCACACCGGAGTCGTTCACGCCCTTCTCATGGACAGGAGACCGAAAGGTGCCGGTTCTCCCCGGAGCCGAGCCGTACCGCCACGAGGGCGGGGAGGTTGGTCTTCTCCTCTGCCACGGCTTCACCGGCTCGCCCCAGTCACTGCGCCCCTGGGCGAGGCATCATGCCGCGCAGGGCCTGACCGTGTCGCTGCCGCTGCTGCCCGGGCACGGCACGCACTGGGAGGACTTGCAGCTCACGGGCTGGCAGGACTGGTACGCGGAGGTGGACCGCGAGCTGCGCGTGCTGCGCGAGCGCTGCGCGCGGGTGTTCGTGGCCGGCCTGTCGATGGGCGGCGCGCTCGCCCTGCGGCTGGCCGCGAAGCACGGGGAGGCGGTCGACGGGGTGGTGGTCGTCAACCCGGCGAACAAGGTGCACGGCCTGTCCGCGTACGCCCTTCCGGCGGCCCGGCACCTCGTGCGGACGACGAAGGGCATCGCCAGCGACATCGCCAAGCCGGGCGCCGCGGAGACGGGCTACGACCGGGTGCCGCTGCACGCGGCCCATTCCCTGCGCACCTACTTCCGGCTGCTGGACGGCGAGCTCCCGCAGGTGACCCAGCCTCTGCTGCTCCTGCACAGCGCCCAGGACCATGTGGTGCCGCCGGCCGACTCGGCCCGCATCCTGAGCCGGGTGTCCTCCCTGGACGTAACGGAGGTCGTGCTGGAACAGAGTTACCACGTGGCGACGTTGGACCACGATGCGGACCGGATCTTCGAGGAGAGCCTCGCCTTCATCGGCCGGCTCGCACCCAGTGTCGGCAAAGAAGGGACGGCCTCAGTTGGCTGAGCACGACTCCGACCGCGAGGACCGCGAGCCGGACGAGAAGGGCGTGCCCTTCGACGAGGAGGCGGCCTGGGCGGCGATCGTCGCCGGATACGGCGCGGAGCCGCCGGATCCGCCGGGCGCCAGGCCGTTCAAGTCGATCGAGGATCTCGCGCTGCCCGAGACCGGGCCGAACGAGACCGGGCCGAACGAGGACGACGACTCCGAGGCGCAGCAGCCGCCGAAGCCGCTGGGCAGCTCCGTCTCCTTCGCGCCCGGCGTCGGGCCGCGCGACTACACGGCGCCGGAACCGTCCGACGACGACTTCGACGAGGACGACGAGGGCCACTTCGTGCCGCCCGAGCCACCGCCGCTGCCCGCCGCCGACACGACCGCCAAGTTCGCCTGGCTGGGGGTGGTGGGCGGCCCGATCCTGCTCCTGCTGGCCGTGCTGCTCGGCTGGGACATGACGTGGTGGCTGACGACGCTCGGCATCGGCGGCTTCCTCGGCGGCTTCGTCACGCTGGTGACACGGATGAAGACGGACGACGACGAGGACGGCGACCCCGGGCGGGGCGCGGTCGTCTGAGCGAGGCGCGACCCGCTATGCCGACGGGATTCTGAGGGCGGCCAGGACCGGAAGGTGGTCCGTGGCCGCCCTCAGGTCTGCCCGGGTCACTCCGGGGTGGCCGAGGGGTACCCCGCAGCCGAGGACCTCGATGCCCTTGGTGGCGAAGATCGCGTCGATACGCTGGTGGGGATCGGCGGGGGTGGAGGTGTATTCGCTGCCCCAGGGCGCGGTGGCCCAGCAGTCCGTCAGTCCGTCGGCCAGGCGCCGGAAGGTGCGTCCGGTGGGGCGTTCATTGAGGTCGCCGCCCGCGACGGCGTGCTCCACGCCCATCCCGGCCAGCCGGTCGAGAAGCATGCCGGCCTGCTCGTAACGCTCGTCCTGCTGCAGGCTGAGGTGACAGCTCAGGACGCCGAGCCGGGTGCCGCCGAACTTCACGACGGCGGTGGCGAAGCCCCGTCTGTGCAGTCCCGGCGTGAGCGGGAGGAGTACGTCCTCCGTCCGCTCGACGGTGGCCCGCAGCCCGCACAGGATCGCCGGTCCCGCCGCGGTGGCGCCCCCGGTGAGGATCACCTGCCCGGACGCGGCCGCGAGCCGGGCCAGTTTCTTGCGCCAGCGGAAGAAACGGGGGGCTTCCTGGACGAGGACCAGGTCGGGGGCGCAGGCGGTGATCACACGGGCGAGGGCGGCGGTGTCGTCCCTCATCGAGCGGATGTTGTAGCTGAGGACGCGGATGACCGCGGAACCGTCTGGCTCCGTGCGGGAGTTGGGGAGCAGCGCCATGTGGATCAATGTACGCCCAGTAGCTCGGGGCGCGAGGTGCATGCGCGACTGACGGTTCGTCGTGGCTTCAGCCTCGCGCCCCTGCGGAGCACGGGGTGCTTACATGATCGGGTCCGGCTCCCGGGCCAGGTCGGCCGCGCCCACCAGGCCCGCCTTGTTGCCCAGCTGGGCGGCGATCACGTCGGCGACGGGGCGCCAGTTGCCGCCGACCAGCCAGCGCTTGTAGGACTTGCGGATCGGGTCGAGGACCAGCTCGCCCTCGTCGGAGAGGCCGCCGCCGACGATGAACGCGGAGGGGTCGAAGAGGGAGGCCAGGTCGGCCAGGCCCGCGCCGGCCCAGCGGGCCAGCTCGCGGTAGGAGTCGACGGCGACCGGGTCGCCCTGGCGGGCGGCCATGGAGATGTGCTTGCCCTCGATGCCCTCGGGAGTGCCGTCGCCCATGCCGAGCAGGATCTCGGCGTTCTCCGGGGTGGCGTTGGCGCGCTGCTTGGCGTATCTGACCAGGGCACGGCCGGAGGCGTACTGCTCCCAGCAGCCCTGCGAGCCGCAGCCGCACAGCAGGCCGTCCGGGACCATCCGGATGTGGCCGAACTCGGCGGCCACGCCGAAGTGCCCGCGGCGCAGCTTGTTGCCGATGATGATGCCGCCGCCGAGGCCGGTGCCGAGGGTGATGCAGATGACGTTGCGGTGGCCCTTGCCCGCGCCGAACTTGTACTCGCCCCATGCCGCCGCGTTGGCGTCGTTCTCGACGACGACCGGGAGGCCCACGCGAGCCTCGACCTCCTGCTTGAGCGGCTCCTGGCGCCAGTCGATGTTGGGGGCGAAGTAGACGGTCGAGCGCTGCCGGTTCACGTAACCGGCCGCACCGATGCCCACGCCGACGATGTCGTGACCCGCATGTGCGCCCTCCACGGCCGAGGCGATGGCGTCCACGATCGCCGCGGGCGTGCCCGGGGTCGGCACCTTGTGGGTCGAGAGGATGTTGCCTTCCTCATCGACCACGCCGGCCGCGATCTTCGTGCCGCCGATGTCGACGCCGATGGTGAGTCCCATGAATCCCTCAGTTTCGGTCGAGCCCCGCTACGGCCAACCGTACCCGAGGCCCTACCGGCGGGGGCTGTCAGTCCAAGTCGATGCGTTCTCCTGAGCCGGTGCCGTCGCCCCGGTCCTTCAGGTCTTCCGTGCGGGACGTCCAGCGCTGTTCCTGTGCCTGGACGGCGGAGCGGTACGCGGCGAGCAGTTCGTTGCCGGCCGCCGCGAGGTGGTCGAAGACATCTGGGTTGCGCTCCATGACGGGCTCGACGGCGGCCTTGGCCTGCTGGACCACCTGCCGCACCATCTGCTGTGCGGCGGGCCCGGCGACCGCCCCGAGGAGCGGGGACTGGAGGCCGGACAGCTTGTCGGCGACGGCGTCGACGAGTTTGCGCAGTTCCTCGGCGGCCGATCCCTGAGGAGAGCCGTACTGGGCACGACGGCGGGCCCGCTCGGCCTCCAGGTCCTCGGCGCAGGCCTTGGACCAGGCATCGGCGTCGGTCGCCCGAACCTCTTCGTCCGCCTCGGGGGCGTCAGGTGTGGGGCGCTCTTCGCTCATGACGGACTCCTGACTACGGCTCGTCTCTACGACGTTACCCGAATGGGCGTGCGGGGTTCACCGTCGGCGCGGCCGGATCGGCCGCCGCTCCGGCGCCGGGCGAGCAAGAATCACTTCCCGCGCGGCCACAGACCCGGATCCGGCGCAAACCGGATACGCAGCTCGCCCTCTCGCAGGCCCGCGCCGGCGACGGTACAGCGCCGCAGGGCGGACGCGAGGACCACGATCCGACGCAACCGGCCGGCCGTCATCACGACCCCCTCGCCACGCCGGACTCGGCCCCCGCCCCGCCGCCCGGCGAACAAGAATCACTTCCCGCGCGGCCACAAGCCCGGATCCGGCGCAAACCGGATACGCAGCTCGTGCTCGCGCAGGGCCGCGCCGGCGACGGTGCAGCGGCGCAGGGCGGACGGGAGGGACACGATCCGGCGGAAGCGGCCGGCCGTGATCACGATTTCGTCGCCGCGCCGGACGAGGTCGAGTTCGTCGCGTATCGCGCCGGGGAGCGGGACGGTCCAGACGAGCACGCCGTCCTCGGCGATCCGGTCGGTGACGGGCCACTCGACGGGGGTGGGCGCCGGGTTGACGGCGGGCACGGCGAGCGCGGCCAGGTCGTCGTGGCCGCGCGGATCGCGGCCGAGGTGGGCGACCGGGTGGACGTCGTAGGACTCCTGCCAGTCGGCGAGGGCCTTGCGCTGCTGGGCGACGAGTCCGGCGAGCCAGGTGTCGGACGCGTTCTCGGGCAGCATGCGGTTGGCGACCAGGGTCTCGGTGCGCAGGCCGCGCAGGGCGAGGGCGAGGGTGGCGGCGCGGACGGCGTCGGCGCCGGCCGGTCCCGGTTCGGCGACCAGCCGTACGGACGTGGCGCGGTCGGCCACGACGGCCTCGACGGCGGCCAGTTCGAGGTCCCAGCGGGCGGCCGTCTCGTAGAGCCACTCGGCGGGCATGGGGACTCCGGCGAGCCGGCCGAGGACGGGGCGCAGGGCGCGGGCGGCCTGCCGTTCGGGCGGCAGCAGCCTGCGCAGGTAGCGGCGCAGTTCCTCGGGGAGGGCCAGCAGGGCGAGGGCCTGCGGGGTGGGCGGGAGGTCGACGACCAGGAGGTCGTAGCGCTCGGACAGGGCGGCGTCCCGCAGGGCGCGCAGGAAGGACAGCTCCTCGGCGCCGGGGAGGGGGGTGACCTCCTCGGCGTCCAGGCGGGAGGCGCCGAGGAGGTCGAGGACGTTCGCGGCGCGGGACTGGAACGCGGTGAGGTCGTCCCGGAAGCGTTCGGCCGCGTCGGGGCGCCACGCGGTGAGGTGCGGCGCGATCCGCGCCGGGGCGGGTCCCGTCGCCGTGCCCAGCGCCGCACCGAGGGTGTCCGTGCGGTCCGCGCTCAGCACGAGGGTGTCGCTGCCCTCGCCCGCCGCACGCAGGGCGGTGGCGGCGGCGACGGTCGTACGTCCACAGCCGCCCGGGCCCGTGATCAGGATGGTGCGCATGAGGGTGAACGCTACCGCCGCGCGCCGCCCCGCGACGTCGCGCCTACTTCTCGGGCGACTCCACCCGCTTCTTCAGCCCCGCCAGCGCCCGGTCGATGATGACCTTCTCGGCCTTGCGCTTGATCATGCCGAGCATGGGGATCTTGACGTCTACGGTGAGCTGGTACGTCACCTCGGTGGCGCCCGCCCCGACGGGCTTGAGGAGGTACGAGCCGTCCAGGGAGCGCAGCATCTGGGACTTCACCAGGGTCCAGGAGACCTCGTTCTCGCCGGTCCAGGTGTAGCCCAGGGTCTGGTCGTCCTTGATGGCCCCGGCGTCCATGACGAGGCGGACCTGCTCGGCGCGGCCCTGGTCGTCGGTCTTGAGGACCTCCGCCTCCTTCACCTCGCCGGTCCAGTCCGGGTAGCGGGCGAAGTCGGCGATCACCGCCATGACGTCGGCCGGAGCCGCCTCGATCGTGATGCTCGAACTGGTGTGTTCCGCCATCGCCGTGGCTCCTCCAGATGCGGGCCGGTAGTCGGGTGCGACGTGCGCGAGCGTGCGCACGTGTGTGCAGCGTGAAGGCTACCGCGCGCCCGACCAGGCGCCTTCACCCCATCTGGAGTCGTTCACCATTCCAGTACCCAGGGCCGTCCCGTCCCGGCGAAATGCCCCACGTTCACGCATTCGGTCGGGCCGATCCGCATCCGCCGCACCAGCGGCTGGTGGACGTGCCCGAACAGGGCGTAGCGGGGCCTGGTGCGGCGTATCGCGTCCAGCAGGGCGCGGCTGCCGCGCTCGAAGCGGCGCGCGACGGTGTCGTACACCAGTTCCGGGACCTCCGGGGGTATGTGCGTGCACAGCACGTCGACCTCGCCGACCGCCTCGATCTTCGCCGCGTACTCCTCGTCGCTGATCTCGTACGGCGTCCGCATCGGGGTGCGCAGGCCGCCGCCGACGAAGCCGAAGGTCCAGCCCCCGATCTCCACCCGCTGTCCGTCCAGGACCGTGGTGCCGGGACCGGCGTACTCCCGCCACAGGGGCGGCATGTCGACATTGCCGTACGTCGCGTACGTCGGCGCCGGGAACACGGCGAACATCTCGGCGTACTGCTTGCGCACCGCCTTCTCGATCGCGGAGGCGCGGTCGGCACCCATGCCCGCCCACAGCCGGGCCCCGAACTCCCGCGCCTCCTCGAAGCGGCGGGCGGTGCGCAGCTCGACGATGCGGTCGGCGTTCGCCACGCCGAACAGGTCGGGGAAGATCCCGCGCGAGTGGTCGGCGTAGTCCAGGAAGAGCACCAGGTCGCCCAGACAGATCAGGGCGTCGGCGCCGTCACCGGCCCTGGCCAGATCATGGGCATTGCCGTGCACGTCGCTGACCACATGAACGCGCGTCCTTCGGTTACCGGCGGGTGTGGGTGCCATGGTGATCAAGGGTAGGCGTGTGCGGCACAGGTGAACAGTGACGGTCGGACCTGCGGTTACTGGCCAGTCAGTAAGGGGGTGGACTACCGTACGCGAAGGAACACCAGTCTGTGTGACGCAGCGAACATCTCGCCGGGAACCCCTGTCGAAAAAGCTATACCGGCGGGTAACGTCCGGGCAGTCCAGTCGTGCTCTGGATTTCAACCACTGATCCTCGAGGTTCGTGGTGGACAACCGGAGTACCTGCCCGAGCCTTGGACCGCACCGTCGCATCGCACAACGTCGTGGCGCCGGCGCCCTATGAGGAGCAGCAGTCTTGCGCGAGTTCAGCCTTCCGGCTTTGTACGAGGTCCCTGCGGACGGCAATCTGACCGACATCGTCCGCAGAAACGCCGCGCAGCATCCCGACGTCGCCGTCATCGCCCGCAAGGTCGGCGGTGTCTGGCAGGACGTGACGGCCACGGCATTCCTGGCCGAGGTGCGCGCCGCAGCCAAGGGACTCATCGCCTCCGGTGTGCAGCCCGGCGACCGGGTCGCCCTGATGTCCCGTACCCGCTACGAGTGGACCCTGCTCGACTTCGCGATCTGGAGCGCCGGCGCGATCACCGTGCCGGTGTACGAGACCAGCTCGCCGGAGCAGGTGCAGTGGATCCTGAGCGACTCCGGTGCCACCGCGTGCATCGTCGAACTCGACACCCACGCCGCCGCCGTCGACTCGGTGCGCGACCGCCTGCCCGCCCTCAAGCACGTCTGGCAGATCGAGGCCGGCGGCGTGGAGGAGCTGGGCCGGCTCGGCCAGGACGTCACGGACGCCACCGTCGAGGAGCGCAGCTCGCTCGCCAAGGCCGACGACCCGGCGACCATCGTGTACACGTCCGGCACCACCGGCCGGCCCAAGGGCTGTGTCCTGACCCACCGCAGCTTCTTCGCCGAGTGCGGGAACATCGTGGAGCGGCTGCGGCCGCTGTTCCGCACCGGTGAGTGCTCCGTCCTGCTCTTCCTGCCGCTCGCGCACGTCTTCGGCCGGCTGGTCCAGGTCGCGCCGATGATGGCGCCGATCAAGCTGGGCAACGTCCCGGACATCAAGAACCTCACCGACGAGCTGGCCGCGTACCGGCCGACCCTGATCCTGGGCGTCCCGCGCGTCTTCGAGAAGGTCTACAACTCGGCGCGCGCCAAGGCGCAGGCGGACGGCAAGGGCGCCATCTTCGACAAGGCGGCGGACACGGCGATCGCGTACAGCAAGGCGCTGGACACGCCGTCGGGCCCGTCCATCGGTCTGAAGATCAAGCACAAGGTCTTCGACCGGCTCGTCTACAGCAAGCTGCGCGCGGTGCTCGGCGGCCGGGGCGAGTACGCCATCTCGGGCGGCGCCCCGCTGGGCGAGCGCCTGGGCCACTTCTTCCGCGGTATCGGCTTCACGGTCCTGGAGGGCTACGGCCTGACCGAGTCCTGTGCGGCGACCGCGTTCAACCCGTGGGACCGGCAGAAGATCGGCACGGTCGGCCAGCCGCTGCCCGGTTCGGTCGTGCGCATCGCCGACGACGGCGAGGTGCTGCTGCACGGCGAGCACCTGTTCAAGGGCTACTGGAACAACGAGGCCGCGACCGCCGAGGCGCTGGCCGACGGCTGGTTCCACACCGGTGACATCGGCACCCTCGACGAGGACGGCTACCTCAGGATCACCGGCCGCAAGAAGGAGATCATCGTCACCGCGGGCGGCAAGAACGTCGCCCCGGCCGTGATCGAGGACCGTATCCGGGCGCACGCGCTGGTCGCGGAGTGCATGGTGGTGGGCGACGGGCGGCCGTTCGTGGGCGCGCTGGTCACCATCGACGAGGAGTTCCTGGGCCGCTGGGCCGCCGAGCACGGCAAGCCGGCGGGCTCCACCGCGGCGTCGCTGCGCGAGGACCCGGATCTCATCGCTGCGATCCAGGACGCGGTCGACGACGGCAACGCCGCGGTGTCGAAGGCGGAATCGGTGCGGAAGTTCCGCATTCTGTCCTCCCAGTTCTCGGAGGAGTCGGGCCACCTGACGCCGTCCCTGAAGCTCAAGCGCAATGTGGTGGCGAAGGACTACGCGGACGAGATCGAGGCGATCTACCAGAAGTAGCGGTCCCCCTGTCGGTGCGTCATGGCGCGGTGTCCTCGGCGAGGACCCGCGCCATGGTGCGTTCGGCGAGCGCGGTGATGGTGACGAAGGGGTTCACGCCGATCGACCCGGGCACCAGCGAGCCGTCGGTGATGTACAGCTTCGAATAGCCCTTCACCCGGCCGTAGTCGTCGGTGGCCCTGCCCAGCACGCAGCCGCCCAGCGGGTGGTACGTGAAGTCGTCGGCGAAGACCTTGCTGGTCGAGCCGAACAGGTCGTACCGGTAGATCGTGGCGTTGGCCAGGTTGATCCGGTCGAACAGCTTCTTGGCCATGCCGACCGACACCGCGCTCTGGGCCGGGGTCCAGCCGAGCTTCACGGAGCCGGAGGCCGCGTCGTAGGTGAATCTCGCCCGCTCCGGGTTCTTGGTGATCGCCAGATAGAGGCTGACCCAGTGCTCGAAGCCCATGGGCAGCGGGGCGATCTCGGCGAAGACCGGGTTGTCGGTGTTGGCCCAGTCGTCGATGCCCAGGACGGGCATGGTCGCCTGGTTGGCGCCGACCGTGTCCCAGATGTGGTTGGCGCGCCCGAGCATGGTGTTGCCGTTGGTGCCCCAGCCCGTGCCCACGCTGGAGTTCAGGTCGGGCAGGGTGCCGGTGTCCCGGGCGCGGACCAGGAGTTCGGTGGTGCCCAGGCTGCCGCCGCCCAGGAAGAGGTAGGTGCAGCTGTACTGCTTGGTCTCGACGACCGCGCCCGTGGTGTCGATCCGGTCGGCGGTCAGGACGTACGTCCCGTCGCCCGCCCGGCTGACGGCCTTCACCTTCTCCAGCGTGTGGATGGTGACGTTGCCGGTGCCGAGCGCGGCGGCGAGATACGTCCTGTCGAGGCTGCGCTTGCCGTAGTTGTTGCCGTAGATGACCTCGCCGGCGAGCGCGGACCTGGTGGCCGTGCCGGCTGCCTCGCGCTGCATGTAGCCGAAGTCGTAGACGTTCGGCACGAAGGTGGTCTTCAGGCCCGCGTTGGCGGCCGCCTTGCGGGACGTGCGGGCGAACTTGTACCACTCGGTCGACTCGAACCAGGCCGGGTCGACGGTGTTCACACCGAGCATGGAACGGGCGCGCGGGAAGTACGTGCCGTACATCTCCGCCGCGTCCACGGTCGGGAACTGCTCGGTGAAGTACGACTGGAGCGGGGTGACCGCCATCCCGCCGTTGACCAGGGAGCCGCCGCCGACGCCCCGCCCGACGTACACGGACATGTTGTCGTAGTGCACCCGGTCCAGGACGCCCGGGTAGGAGCTGATGTTCTTGTTGACGAGGTCCAGCCACAGGAACGTGGCCAGCGGCGCCTCGGTGCGGGTGCGGAACCACATGGAGCGCTCGTCCGGGGCGCTGGTGGAGCAGAAGACCTTGCCGTCGGAACCGGCGGTGTTCCACAGCCGGCCCATCTCGATCACGAGGGTGCGGATGCCGGCCTGGCCGAGGCGCAGGGCGGCGACGGCGCCGCCGTAGCCGGAGCCGACGACGATCGCGGGGGCGCTCTCGGCGGCGGCCGGTTCGGCGGCGTGGGCGGACTGGAGACCGATGCGGGTGAGACCGGCCGTGGCGGCGGTCTGGAGGGCGACCATGCCCAGGATTTGACGTCTCGTCAGCTGACGCTGCATCAGTTTTGCTGTCATGCGCGCAGCATGTGCGGATTTTCCGGTTCCGCCTAGAGGACCGGCAGGGTCTGGATCGAACCTTTGCAGCAGCTTTTTACAGGGCAGCAGCCTTTTACAGCAGCGCCTTGAGCCGCTTCACAGCAGCGCCTTGAGCCGCTCGGCGAGCAAGTCCCAGCGCCACTTCTCCTCGACCCACTGCCGCCCGCGCTCCCCCATCCGGCGGCGCAGTTCGGGGTCCCCGAGGAGCGTGACGATCCGGTCGGCGGCGTCCTCGGGGAAGCCGCCCCGCACGACCCATCCGGTCTCCCCGTCGAGCACCGCGTCGGGCGCCCCGCCCGAGTCGCCGGCGACGACCGGCAGCCCGGTGGCCGAGGCCTCCAGATAGACGATCCCGAGCCCCTCGACGTCCAGCCCGCCGCGCCGGGTCCGGCACGGCATGGCGAAGACGTCCCCGGCGCCGTAGTGCGCGGGCAGCTCCGACCAGGGCACCGCGCCGGTGAAGCGCACCGAGTCGGCGACCCCGGTCTCCCGGGCGAGCCGGCGCAGGTCCTGCTCGTACGGCCCGCCGCCGACGATCAGCAGGACGGCGTCCGGCTCCTTGGCGAGGATCGCCGGCATGGCCCGGATCAGCGTGTCCTGCCCCTTGCGCGGCACGAGGCGCGAGACGCACACCACCACCGGCCGCTCGGTCAGCCCGAGCCGCGCCCGTACCTCGTCGCCGCCCGACTCCGGGTGGAAGGTCTTCTCGTCGACGCCCGGGGGCAGCTGGACCATCCGGTCGGCCGCCTGCGGCGTCAGCGCGCCGGCGATCCGCGAGCGGGTGTACTCGCCGAGGTAGGTGATCGTGTCGGTGGACTCGCCGATCCGGCGCAGCAGCTGCCGTGCGGCGGGCAGCTGGGCCCAGCCGGCCTCGTGCCCGTGGGTGGTGGCCACCAGCCGCTCGGCGCCCGCCCTGCGCAGCGCCGGGGCCATCAGCCCGAGCGGGGCCGCCGCCCCGAACCACACCGAGGTGCACCCGTGCTCGCGCAGCAGCCCGACCGCCCGCCGGGTCGCCCCCGGTGTCGGCAGCAGCATCGTCGTGCGGTCGCGTACGACGGTGAAGGGCTGGTCGGCGTCGAAGGCGGCCGTCGCCTCGACACCCTCCCGGCTCCGCTTCCAGGTGGAGGCGTAGACGACCAGCCGGTCGGGGTCCAGACGCAGCGCCATGTTGTGCAGGAACGCCTGGATGCCGCCCGGCCGGGGCGGGAAGTCGTTGGTCACGATCAGGGTCTTGTGCATCGCCGCCGACCCTACCCAACCGGCGCACGACGGGCACGGGCGCCCGCGGCCGTGCTTCATGGCACTCGCACAGGCCGACGGGGGATCATGGGTCCGCACCCACCGCAGTCGGACGAACAGGGGTTCAGGTGAACAGGACGGGCGCGGGGCGGTCCCCGGTGTGGCTGCTGGGCGCCTGGGGCGTCACCCGGGTGGTGCTGGTGCTCTTCGTGGTGCAGGTGTTCGTCATCCCGGGGGTGGACGTCACGACCGACGTGTCCGTGATCTACCACGGCTGGTACGAGGTGCTGCGCCACGGCAGCTTCCCGGTGGGCGACGTGACCTGGCAGTACCCGCCCGCGGCGGCGCTGGCGATCCTCGCCCCCGGCGTCCTGCCCTTCCTCGGCTACACCGCGGCGTTCTTCGTCCTGGCCTGCCTCGCCGACCTGACCGTCCTGGTGCTGCTGCTGTACGCGGGCCGGCGTCCCGACGCGTCGCTGCGAGGTGCCTGGGTGTGGGTGGCCGGCGTCCCGCTGCTCGGGCCCACGGTGTACGCGCGCTACGACCTGATGGTGACCGCGGTGGCGGTCGCCGCGCTGCTCGCGGGAGCCCGGCACCCCCGGGTGATGGGCGTGCTGGCGGGTTTCGGGGCGATGGTCAAGGTGTGGCCGGTGCTGCTGCTCGTGGGGGCCGTGCGGCGCCGGGCGTGGGCCGCGGCGGCGGTGACCGCGGGCGCACTGGCGGTGCTGTTCTCGGTGGCCATGCCCGGGGCCTTCACCTTCCTCACCGCCCAGCGCGGCCGGGGCACCGAGGTGGAGTCGCTGGGCGCGCTGGTCTTCCATGTGGGACGGCACTTCGGCTGGCACGGCCAGGTGCTGCTGAACTATGGCTCGGTGGAGTTCCTCGGCCCGTACGTCGGCCTGGTGAGCACGGCCGCCCTGGCTCTCACCGGCGCCTGCTTCGGCTGGCTGGTGCTGTGGCGGCTGCGGGCGACCCGCTTCCCGCCGCAGGCGCTCGCGGAGGCGGCCTTCACGGCGG
Source organism: Streptomyces sp. NPDC001406 (assembly GCF_042895285.1). Classification (NCBI taxonomy): domain Bacteria; kingdom Bacillati; phylum Actinomycetota; class Actinomycetes; order Kitasatosporales; family Streptomycetaceae; genus Streptomyces; species Streptomyces sp. NPDC001406. The sequence goes on along the minus strand of NZ_JBIAWG010000003.1, from coordinate 170,642 downwards.
TGCTGATGTTCACGGTGACCAGCCGGGTGATCAGCCCGCAGTACCTGGTGTGGCTGATCGGCCTGGCCGCCGTCTGCCTGTGCTTCCGCCACAGCCGCATGGGCCTGCCCGCCCTTCTCCTGGTGACGGCGGCCTTCGTCACGGTCCTGGAGTTCCCGATCGGCTTCGCCCACGTCGTGGCAAGCGACCTGTACGGCACGGCCCTCCTGCTCCTGCGCAACGGCCTGCTCCTCACCACCACACTCCTGGCCGCCCACACCCTGTGGCACACCACGGTCCCCGCCCCCAGCACCCCCCAGGTCCCGAGCCAGCCGACCCACCCGAACGAAACACCGGTCTCTTCCTGAGCGGGGGCCTCGCGGCGGACCGGGGGCAGGCCCCGGGCGGCGTGGACGCCCCGGGCGGTGCACCCATGCCCCGGACTCCACACACCAGACCTCACCGCCATCGCCCCCGAACTACTGCCGCCGAGTGGGGCCGCGCGCACCAACAAACCCCGCTCCCTCCCCGGCAGAGCGAGCCGGAGGCTCAGGGGCGGGCGCACGCCCCGGACTCCTCGACCGGGCCCCTGGAACAGCGCCCCCGCCAGATCAAGCCGCCCAGGTGAACGGGGCCTTCGATTCCTCCCGCTTCCGCGATCGGCTGAACAGCAGTGCCGCGAAGCCGTACTGGAGCGTCATCGCCAGTGCCAGGCAGATGCCCGGGAGGCCGAGGGGGGACAGGGCTTGGGCCAGGGGGAGTTGGACTGCTGTGCCGAGCAGCGTTACGCGTAGCAGGGCCGGGGCTCCGCCGCTGCCCTCGAAGACTCCGCCGAGTGCGATGAATGCGGCACCCCAAGCAGACGGACATCACGGACCAGGTCCGCTTCAACACGGTGCTGGCCTTTCTGAGGCCGACGATCTGTTCCGGCAGGGCATGCTGCGGGTGGCGCGGGCGACGGGCCGGGCGGAGCGCGAGTGGCTGCGCGAGGCTCTCGACCTGCTCGCTCAGCCCAGCTGAGCCCGCACGTAGTCCTGCCACTGCGCGGTGAACGCCTCGGGCGTCGTGCCGAGCACCTTCCGCAGCGCGCTCTCGACCGCGCCCGCCCGCTTCCCGTGCCCGCCGACGGCCCGGTAGAACTCGCCGAGGCGGACCTCGCCCCAGCGGTCGGCGATCATCCTGCAGGCCAGCCAGCCGCTCTCATAGGCCTGGGCGAGCCTGGTGGGGTCGCTGTCGAAGCCGAAGTCCTTGTCGGCGGGCAGACCGGCCGGCACCCGGTCCTCCCGGACGGCCCGCGCCAGTTCGGGCGCGGCCTCGCCGGGCGTGCGGCCCGTGCCGAGGTAGCCGATCCAGTCGGCGTAGCCCTCGGACAGCCACAGCGGCGTGGCCGGGGTGGTGTCCGCACGGGTCGCCACATGGGTCGTCTCATGGGTGAGCACGACCTGCTTGCCGACGTCGCCGAGAAGGGCGTACGCCTCCGGGTTGATCACGACCCGGTCCGCGGGTGCCCGGCCGGAGCCGCCCGCCTCGCCGGTGGTGACGGCGGCGATCCCGCGGTAGGAGGAGGCGGGTGAGCCGAGGACGCCCGCCATGCCCTCCAGGGACTGCGGTACGAGCACGACGACCCGCCGCGTCCAGTGCGTGCCCCACGCCTGGGAGACGGCGGGCACCGCGCGGTCGGCGAGCCGCGCGTAGGTGTGCAGCGTGTCGGCCGACTGTCCGACCCCGAGGATCAGGCTGTGCCCGCCCTTGACGGCCGTCACCGCGCCCTGATCCCACAGCTGCTGGGCCGCCTTCTTCGCGGGCCTGTCGGCGGCGACGTACCACTGCCCGTCGGCCGTGCGCCGCAGCGTCAGCGTGCGTCCGGTGGTCACGGGGGCCCTGTCGATGCCGCGCAGCCGGTAGCGGAGCTCGGCGGCGGCGGTGGCCGTGGAGCCGGTGCGGTGCAGGCCGGTCAGCCGGTAGGTCCAGGAGTCCAGCGGGACGGTACGGAGGTTCTCGTACTGCGTGCGCGAGCCCGTCCTGCCGTACGCCGTCTCGTCGTGGCCGACAAGCGCCGCCGCCCGCCGGTCGAGCACCTGCTGCACCTCGGTGCGCGCGGAGTCGGCGGCCGTCCGTCCGCCGCCGCACCCGGTCAGGGGAACGAGCAGCAGACAGAGTCCCACCACTCCCGAGCGCCACGCCCGTCTGCGACCAGCCACTTCCCGATCGTACGGCCCGACGCGCCGGGTCAGACCCGGGTGACCGAGGAGATGGGCATCATCCCGACCGGGTCGTAGCGCACCGGTGCGCCGGGGTGGGGCGCGTGGATCACCTGGCCGTTGCCCGCGTACATCGCCACATGACCGGCGTCGGAGCGGTAGACGACCAGGTCACCGGGGCGCACCTGGGAGAGCGGGATCCGCCGCCCCGCGTAGCGCTGCTCCTGCGAGGTGCGCGGCAGCTGGACCCCGGCGTGTGCGTACGACCACTGCATCAGGCCCGAACAGTCGAAGCCGGAGGGCCCGTTGGCGCCCCAGACGTAGGGGCGGCCGAGGGCGGAGCGGGCGGCGGCGAGGGCGGCGGCCGCGCGGCCGGCCGGGACGGCGGCGCCCGAGAGCTCCGGCATGAACTGGCGGGCGCCGCGGGTGGCCCGTTCGTAGGCGGCGCGCTCCGCGTCCGGCAGGGAGTTGAGCAGCTTGCGGGCCTCGGCGAGCTTCTTCTCGACGGTCCGCTTGTGCGCGGCGACGGCCTTGCGGCTCCGCTCCAGCTCGGTGAGTTTGCCGACCGTCTCGCTGCGCTCCTGGGCGAGTTCGCGCAGGGCCGACTGGAGCTCCTTGAGCCGGCCGGCCTGGTGGGCGCCGATCCGGTCGAGCGTGGCCGCCTTGTCGAGGTAGTCGTCCGGGTCGTCGGAGAAGAGCAGGGCCACGGTGGGGTCGATGCCGCCGGAGCGGTACTGGGCGCCGGCCAGCGAACCGAGCTCGTCCCGCATGGTGTTGATGCGCTCCTGCTGACGGGCGATGTGGTCCCGTGCGTCGCTGACCTGCCTGCGCAGCACGCCCGCGCGTTCGCCGGCCTTGTCGAAGGCCTCGGTCGCCTTCTCCGCCTCCTGGTAGAGGCGGTCCACCTCGGCACGGGGGTCGCCGTGCGGCGCGGCGGCCGCGGGTACGGCGCCGAGGGCCGCGGCGGCGGCGGACAGGACGCACAGGACGACGGCGCCCCGGTTGAACCCGGACGGTACAAGGCGACGATGGGACCCCACGGGAAGCCGCGCTCCTTCCGCTGGCGGACGACTGACTGTTCGGAAACTCGCCAGACAGTAGCCGCGCGGACACGCAGCGTCCAAAGCCTCTCAGCCGGTCGCCCAACGCGACGACCCGCCGCCGACGCAGGTCAGCAGCGGGTCGTGGAGTCAGTTTGGGTTGTCGCGAATCGCCCGTTCGGGCGGCAGCCGCAGGGTCAGACGCGGACGCCGAACTGGAACGGCATGTTGTTGATCGACTCGTAGCGCACGACGGCACCGGTGTGCGGGGCGTGCAGCACCTGGCCGTTGCCGGCGTAGAGGCCGACGTGGTGCAGGTCGCCGTAGAAGAACACCAGGTCGCCGACCTGGAGCTGGCTCATGGAGAGGCGGGTGCCGATGCCCGCCTGGGCCTGGGAGGTGCGCGGGATGGAGACGCCGGCCTGCGCATAGGCGTAGGAGGTCAGGCCCGAGCAGTCGAAGGAGGAGGGGCCGGTGGCGCCGTAGACGTACGGCTTGCCGATCTGGTTCTGCGCGGCGGAGAAGGCCGCGGCGGCCCGGTCGGAGGCGGAGGTGTCGTTGCCGAGGTCCACGCGCTCGGTGGAGGAGCGGCTGGCGCGGCTCTGCTCGGCGGCGAGCGCCGCCTTCTCCTTGGCCGTAAGCGTGTTGAGCAGCCGCTGCGCCTCGGCGAGCTTGCCCTGGACTTCCTTCTTCTTCTTGCCCAGCTCGGTGCGGGTGGAGGCGAGGTCCTTGAGCTTGTCGGTGGCCTCTGCCCGCTCCTGGGCGAGTTCGCGCTGTTTGTCCTGAATCTTCTTCAGGGCCTCGACCTGCTGGCTGCTCAACTGGTCGAGCGTGGACGCCTTGTCGAGGTAGTCGTCCGGGTTCGAGGAGAGGAAGAGCTGGACGGACGGGTCTATGCCGCCCGAACGGTACTGGGCGCTGGCCATCGAACCCAGGCCGTCGCGCAGCTTGTTGAGGTCCTCCTGGCCGCGGGCGACGTTGTCCTGGATGGTGGAGATCTCCTTCTGGAGCTTCTCCTGCTTCTCCTTGGCCCCGTTGTACTTCTCGGTGGCCTGCTCCGCCTGCTCGTAGAGCTTGTCGACCTTCGCCTTGACCTCGTCCTTGCTGAGCTTCTCGCTCGGTGCCGCGTTGGCGGCGTTCGCGCTCAGGGCGACGGCAGCGGCGGCTGCGGTGGTCAGCACGGTCACGCGCGTGCGGCTCGGCTGCTTGGGTCGACGGTGGGACGCCACGGAGACGGGCTCCTTCTTTTGAGTGATCACCCGTGTGGAGGTTCGAGCCCTGACCCTAGTGACCTTGCTGTGATCAGTTCAAATCCTCACACCAAAAAATCCCGTCCCGCAGTGCATTCTTTGCACACAACTCACATGCAGTGATCTCCGATTGACGCTACGTTGAGCGATAGTCCGGTCAATTCGGGCATTGCATATGCACATTGAACGTTCAGGACAGTCGCTTCAGAAGCACCGCAGACGCGACGGGTCGGGCACCGGCCCTGGCGACCCCGTCGGCCACCTCGCGGTCGGTCGAGGCGACGATGACCGGACGGCCCGGCGGCTCCGCGCGCACCAGCTGGCGAATGAGCTCGTCGGCCGTGACGCCCGGCTTGGAGAACAGCACCCGGACGCCGCGCGGCGGGGCGAGCAGGACGGGCGCCGCCAGTTCGGCACCGTCGAAGACACAGGTCACCTCGGCGCCGGTCTGCGCGGCGAGCTGCGAGAGCTGGCCGAGCAGCCGCAGGCGCTGCTTCTCCAGCGGCATCTGCGGATAGCCGGTCTTGGTGACGTTGTAGCCGTCGACCACCAAGTGCGCCTGCGGCAGGGCGAGAAGCTGGTCGAGAATGGCCGGATCACTGTCCGACAAGGCCCGCGCGGCGATGTCCTTCGGGGTCATTCGTCCCGGTTCGACCGCATCCACGGTCTCGGCCGGACGGACCGAGACGGGCGGCAACGCCAGTTCCCGGCGCAGCCCTTGGGCCGCATCCAGCACCGTGTCGAGCAGCAGCCGTACCCGCATGTCCTCGACGCTGCGCCCCTCCCGGGCAGCCCGCCGGGTCGCCTCCAGGGCGGCCTCGGCCTCCCCCAGGCGGGCCTTGAGCCGCCGGGTCTCGCTCTCGGTGGAGGACACCTGGGCCTGCCCCTCGGCCCGCACGGCCTCCATCTCGCCCTGGACCTTACGCAGGGCCGCCTCGCCGCGCTTGACGTCGCTCAGGGCCGCCCGGAGCTTGCGGTGAAGCGATTCCGCTTCCTTCTTCGCCGTCTCCAGCTCGCTGCGCAGCCGCTCGGTCTCGGCCCGGGTCTGCTCCCGGGCCCGGTCGAGCTCCTCGCGCAGCCGCTCCAGTTCGGCCCGGCTCTCCTCGTCCGCGCGCTCGGCGTCCGCCCGCTGGGCCTCCTCGCCGGCCGCGGTGACCAGCTTCACCCAGCCCGTGGGACGCAGTACATAGGCCGCGGCCGCCACGTCGAGCGGGTCCGCGGCCGGGGGCGGCGAGCCGGAGTCGAGGGCGCCGGCGAGTTCCGGCTGGGCCTCTCTCAGTTTCTCGCCGATGCGCTGCCGGAACAGGGCGTCGGTCTCCAGGGCCGCCGCCATGGCGTTCCCGGCGAACTTCGCCCGGCGGTTCGGGGCGAACCGGGCGTACTGCCGCAACTGGGCTGGCAGTTCGCCGACGGTCAGCCCGCCGAAACCGTCCGAGACGATCTGTACGACACGGCGTCGCACGCCGTCGGGCAGCGGACGGTCAAGCACCTCAGCGGTGCCGTCGCCCGGCCCCCCGCCTGCGGTCTCCACCATCCGTCACACCCCAATATCCGTACGGGGCCGCTCCCGGTCAGGAGTCGGCGCCCGGCCTGTCCACCAGTTCCACCTGGTCCACCGCGTTGCACCAGCGGCAGCGGACCGACTCGATGGTCTCACTGACCACCTCGCGCTCCTCGACCTTCGGCTCTCCGGCCAGGTCGAGATGGACGTACTCGACGACCTTCGAAGCGCGCGTCACGTCGAAACGCGTGAGGTTGCCGCAGAGGGAGCAGCGCCACCGCGTCGTGGCGGTAGGCAGGGGAACCGGCATCGTGGCTGTTCGCTTCCTTCTAGTGTCCGTGACGCGCCATCTGCCCGACGCGTGTGGCTCGTAACCCTACGGCCTGGTGGGGACTCGTCGCTGGTGCGTCCATGGCGGCGAGGCGGTCTGCGGGAGTGCGTCCCCTTACGTCATGCTCTGTGTCCATGATCAGCAACTGGAGCGCGGTGGCCGCGAGGACCTTCAGGGCGGTTCGGGGCACGCCGGCGCCGATGACGTACACCTTCATCGCCCTGTGCTGCCTGATCTTCGTGATGGGTCCGGCGTCCGGGCTCAATCCGGCGTACGGCACGGGGGACGCGCTGCTCGCCGTGCAGCGGGCGTACTTCCGGCACTGGGGGGTCATCCCCGCGAAGCTGTTCGAGCAGCCGGCACAGGAGGCCCTCACTCCCGCCACGGCCCTCTTCGTGCACGGCAGCTGGGTGCATCTGCTCGGCAACATGCTCTTCCTCTTCGTCTTCGGGGCGATGACCGAGGAGCGGATGGGCCGCGTGCAGTTCACCCTGTTCTACGTCGGCTGCGGCTATCTCGCGCTGATCGGCTACGCGGCCGCCAACGCCTCGTCCCAGCAGTCGCTGGTGGGCGCGTCCGGGGCGATCTCGGCGGTACTCGGAGCGTTCCTGTACCTGTTCCCCGATGCCCGTGTCACCAGTCTCCTCCCCTTCCTGCTCTTCCTCCCACTGCGCTTCCCGGCCTGGGTGGTCCTGCCCTTCTGGGCGGCCATCCAGTGGTTGGCGGCGGGCCGCGCCTCCCAGGGCCCGGGGGTGGCCTATCTGGCCCATCTGGTGGGCTTCTCGCTGGGCTTCGTCTTCGCGTGGGTGCGGTTCGGGCGGACGACTGCCGTGTCTTCCCGGGGGGCGACCCCCGGACCCCCGGCAGAACGCCCGAGCCGGCTGGACCGCGAGTAGGGTGAGATCCCCAGCGAGGCCCCCGAGGGAGAGAAACAGCCGTGATCACCGCGATCGTCCTCATCAAGACCAGCGTGGACCGGATCCCCGAGATCGCGGAGCAGATCGCTTCGCTGGACTCGGTGAGCGAGGTCTTCTCCGTCACCGGTACGTACGACCTGATCGCGATGGTGCGGGTCAAGGAGCACGAGGAGCTGGCGGAGGTCATCCCGGGCCGGATCAGCAAGATCCCCGGGGTGGAGGGAACGGACACGCACGTGGCCTTCCGCACGTACTCGCAGCACGATCTCGAGGCGGCGTTCTCGATCGGGCTGGACAACTAGCCCGCTCGGTCGGGACGACTGACCCCGCTCGGTCGGGACGGCTGGACGGTCACGTCGACCGCCGCGATCCCGGTGCCCGAGGGGACGTAGAGGCGGCCGGCGCGGACGACCGGGGTGTGCTGGTCGTCGCCCTGACTCCGGCCGATGTCCGCGCTCCAGCGTGGCCTGCCGTCGACCAGTGCCAGGGTCTGGACGCGGTTGTCGACGCGGGCGTACACGGTGTCGCCGGACACCACCGCGCCGGGAAGCGAAGAGGTGCCGTCGCCGACTTGGCGCGTCCACGCCTTGGTGCCGTCGGCGGCCCGCAGCGCGTAGACGCCGCCGTTCTCGGTGGCGACGGCGAGGGACCGGTTGCCGGGGACCGGGGCCGTCGGGCCGCTGTCCGGATTGCGCCACAGCCGCCTGCCGTCCGTGCTCCGGAAGCCCTGCAGGCCGGGGGCGGAGTCGGCCAGCAGCGTCGTGCCGGCCAGCACCGACACGCTCACGTCGGCCCCTCCCGGCACCGACCACTTCCGGGAGCCGTCCGTGGCGTCCAGCGCCAGCAGCCGGTCTCCGTAGCTGCCGGTGTAGACCACGCCGCCCGCGACCAGCGGGATGCCGGTGGGGCCGGCGGGGGTCGTCACGAGCCAGCGCTCGCTGCCGTCGGGGGCGACGCAGCGCAGGCCGCCGGCGTCGGTGCTGCCCATGACGACGAGGACGTGGTCGCCGAGCAGGACCGGGATGCCGTAACCATGGTCGCCGAGGGTCTGCTGCCACTTCGGGGTGCCGTCGAGGGTCACGGCGCGCAGGCGGCGCAGGTTGCGGTCGTGGTCCCAGGTCACGCAGTAGACGCCGGCCGCGGTGACCACAGGGGTCGAGACGTCGTCACCGAGCTTGATCTTCCAGCGGCGGCTTCCCGTGCGCGAGACGGCGTGCAGGGTGCCGCTGGAGGTGCCTATGTAGACGGCGGAGCCGTCCGGGGAGAGGGCGACGCAGGGGCCGTCCAGCCCGCCGAGGCCACCGACGTCGTACTGCCACCGCAGCACGGCGGGCCCGCCGGTACGGTCCCTGCCGGGTCGGGGCGCCCCCACGGACGTGCCTCCCCCCTCGCCCTCACTCCCCGCCCCCCGCTGCCAGAGCCACCCTCCGACCCCGGCCCCCGCGGCAACGACGGCCCCACCGGCCAAGGCCTTCAGCAACCGCCGCCGCCCGGGAACCACCACACCCGCTGGGGTGACGGGGCTCGCGTAGGTATCGGACACGGGGGCTTCGGCCACGGGCGGAGCAACGGCAGCGCTCACGGACGCGGGGGCATCGGTCCCGGATGCAACTGCTTCAGCTGCTTCGGCTGCAACTGCTTCGGCCTCGGGCACGGCAGCGTCGATCACAGACGCGTCCGATTCGGCCACAGCCGCGTAGGCATCCGCCACCGGTGCGGCGCCGTCGGTCGCGGACGCGGCGATGTCGGCGACGGGCAGGACATTTCCGGTCGCAGACTGGTCGGCATCAGTCACGGACGCGGGGCCGGACACGACAGTGTGCGACGCAGACGCGTCGACATCGGTCGCAGGCGTGGCAACGCCGGACGCGGAAACTCTGCCGTCAGGCTCGGGAGCGACCATGTGGGCCCCCGGCGCACCGCCGTCGATCAAGGACGCGGCATTATCCGTGCCGGGCACGGCAGCCCCCGGCGCCAACGCGCCAGTCGGCGGTGTGGGGGTGTGCGGGGCCGCGTACTCCACGCCGGTCGCGTGGGCCGCCGGGATCCAGTGGGGTGTGGCGTGGGGTGGTGTGGGGTCGGGGGTGCCCGCGTACCAGCCCGGACGGATGCCGGTGCGCAGTGAGGCCGGGGTGTGGCCGGTGGACGTCAGGAGGTCCGCGGGGGTCGGGCGCTCCAGTGGGTCCTCTCGCAGGCAGGCCGCCACCAGCGGGCGCAGGTCGTCCGGCACCCCGGACAGGTCGAAGTCGCGGGTCAGGATGCGCAGCAGGATCACCGAGTCCTGGCCCTCGCCGAACGGCTCGCGTCCGGCCGCCGCGTAGGCCAGGACCGCGCCCAGGGAGAAGACGTCGCTCGGCGGTCCCACCTGGCCGCCGTTGCGGATCTGCTCGGGCGAGACATAGCCGACCGAGCCCACCACCGCGCCGGTGCGGGTCAGCGCCGTGGCCTCCAGGGCCCGTACGATCCCGAAGTCGATGACCCGGGGGCCGTCCGCGCCCAGCAGGATGTTGGAGGGCTTCAGGTCGCGGTGGACCATCCCCTTGGCGTGGATGGCGGCGAGCGCCTCCCCGAGGGCCCCCGCCAGGACCCGTACCGCCGACCGGGGCAGCGCGCCGCCGTCCAGCACCGCGTCCCGCAGATTCGGGCCCTCCACGAACTCCGTTGCCATCCAGGGCCGTTCCGCCCCGGTGTCGGCGTCCACCACCCGCGCGGTGTACGTGCCCGCCCCGCCGACGGTCTGCGCGGCCCGCACCTCATGACGGAACCGGGCCCGGAAGGTGCGGTCCTCGGCGTGCTCGGCGCGCACCACCTTCACCGCGAGCCGGAGTCCGGTGCGCGACTCGGCGAGATACACCTCGCCCATCCCGCCCGCGCCGAGCCTGCCCAGGACCTCGTACGGCCCGATCCGCCGCGGATCCGCCGCGCGCAGCGCGTCCACCCCGTGCTCCCCCGTCAAGAGTCCGGCTGACAGGGGGAGCGTATACCGCGGTGACGTACGGCGATCAGACGGCCGGCACGCAGCGCCCGTCCTCGGTGCGGTACTGCCACTTGGCGCCGTCCCGGACCAGTTCCTTCACGGCGTTCACGAACCGGTCGACGTGCTCGTCCGGCGTGCCCGCGCCGAAGCTGACGCGGACGGCGTTGAGGGACTTCTCGCCGGGCGCGGCCTCCGGAGCGCCGCACTTGCCCTGGGTCTGCGGGTCGCTGCCCAGCAGGGTGCGGACGAGCGGGTGCGCGCAGAACAGGCCGTCGCGGACCCCGATGCCGTACTCGGCGGAGAGCGCGGCGGCGAAGTGCGAGCTGTTCCAGCCCTCGACGACGAAGGAGATCACACCGACGCGCGGGGCGTCGTCGCCGAAGAGGGAGAGGACACGGACCTGCGGGACCTCGGCCAGGCCCTGCCTGACCTTGCGGATCAGATACTCCTCGCGGGCCACCAGGGTGTCGAAGCCGGCCTCGGTCAGGGCCTTGCAGGCGGAGGCGATGGAGTAGACGCCGATGACGTTCGGGGAGCCGGCCTCGTGGCGGGCGGCGGTCTCGTGCCACTCCACGGCCACTCCCCCGTCCGCACGGCGGCTGACTCCGCGGCTGGCGCCGCCGCCCGCCAGGTACGGCTCGGCCGCGCGCAGCCAGTCGGCGCGGCCGGCCAGCACACCGGAGCCGAAGGGGGCGTACAGCTTGTGACCGGAGAAGGCGACCCAGTCGACGTCCAGGTCCTGGACCGACACCGGGTGGTGGGGGGCCAGCTGGGCGGCGTCCAGGACGATCCGGGCACCGTGCGCGTGGGCGGCGGCGGCCAGTTCGCGGACCGGCCACAGCTCGCCGGTGACGTTGGAGGCGCCCGTGACGCAGACGAGGGCCGGGCCGTGGCCCCCTTCAATGGACACAGTGCGGTCGGCGAGGGCCCGCTCCAGGGTCGCGACCGCCTGCTGCGCGCTGCGCGGGGCGTCGAGGTAGCTGACCCGGGCGTCCTTCCAGGGCAGCAGCGAGGCGTGGTGCTCGGTCTCGAAGACGAAGACCTGGCAGTCGGCGGGGAGCGCGGCGGCGAGCAGGTTGAGGGAGTCGGTGGTGGACCGGGTGAAGATCACCTGGTCGGCGTCGCGGCAGTCGAGGAACTCGGCGACGGTCCTGCGGGCGTTCTCGAAGAGGTCGGTGGAGAGCTGGGAGAGGTAGCCGGCACCCCGGTGGACGCTGCCGTAGTAGGGGGCGTAGGCCGCCACGTCGTCCCAGACGCGCTGGAGGGCGGGGGCGCTGGCCGCGTAGTCGAGCGCGGCGTAGGTGACTTCGCCGCCCGTGACGAGCGGGACGGTGACGTCCTCGCCCAGAACGGGCAGCGGCCCCGGAATGTCACAGTAAACGGTCTGGACGGCGGCAGCGGTGGAGACGGACATGGTGAACTCCCGTGAGAAGCAAGACGGAACCACCACGCGAGCGCGCACGGCTCAAGCGTGGGAATGGTGAAAGGGGTACGCGGAGGCGGGGCTCTACGCCCTATCGCATTCGCTTGCTCACAGAAGGCTCCCTCGACGACCAGGACCCCTGGTGTACGAGGGGTCCGCGCTTGCCGTAGACCTCGCTGCCTACGACCTGGTCCTCACCCGGGGCACCCCGCCACGGACGGAGGGTTGCCGGACAGTCGGCCGGGGCCTCATGACTGTCACTCATGACCTGAACAGGAAAGTACGTGAAGTGATCGCGGTCCCGCAACCCGTGTCCGGATCGCGGGACCGCCGACCGCTCATGTCATGCGTTGCTGGCGGCCACCCACCGCTCCAGCACCCGCTTGGCCGATCCCGAGTCGATCGACTCCGCGGCCTTGGCCATCTGGGCGCCGAGCTGCTCGGCGAGGGTGCCGGGGCCCGGGTCGAGGGCCACCAGGGCGGCCGCCGAGTTCAGCAGCACCGCGTCCCGTACGGGCCCCTTCTCACCGTCCAGCAGCCGCCGGGCGACCTCCGCGTTGTACGACGGGTCTCCGCCCCGCAGCGCCTCCACCGGCACCAGTTCGAGGCCGACGTCCCGCGGGTCGAAGCTCTCCTCGGTGACCTTGCCGTCCCGGACGACCCAGACGCGGGAGGTGGACGTCGTGGTCAGCTCGTCGAGCCCGTCGTCGCCGCGGAACACCAGGGAGGAGTTGCCGCGCTCGGCCAGGACGCCCGCGATCATCGGCGCCAGCCGGGGGTCCGCGACGCCGACCGCCTGGGACCTGACCTTGGCCGGGTTGGTCAGCGGGCCGAGGGCGTTGAAGACCGTACGGATGCCCAACTGGCCGCGGGCCGCGGCGACATGGCGCAGCGCCGGGTGGAACTTCACGGCGAAGCAGAAGGTGATGCCCGCCTCCTCCGCGACCTCGGCGACGCGCTGGGGCGTCAGATCGAGGTTCACGCCGAGCTTCTCCAGGACGTCGGAGGAGCCGGACGCCGACGAGGCGGCCCGGTTGCCGTGCTTGACGACCTTGGCGCCGGTGCCGGCCACCACCAGCGCCGACATCGTGGAGATGTTCACCGTCTTCGCGCCGTCGCCGCCCGTGCCGACGATGTCGACCGTGCGGCCGGACACCTCGATCACCTTGGCGTGCTCGTACATCGCCCGGACGACACCCGTGATCTCCTCGACGGTCTCGCCCTTGGCCCGCAGTGCCACCACGAAGCCGGCGATCTGCGCGTCGGTCGCCTCGCCGCGCATGATCCGGTCCATCGCCCAGGCCGTCGCGTCGGCGCTCTGGTCACGACCGTCCAGCAGGGCGTTCAGTACCTCGGGCCAGGAACGGCCCGCCGCGGTGTCGCCTCCAGCGGGGGTCACAGCGCTCATAAGCCGCTCCTGGGTGAGGTCCCGGATTCCGGGACGCGAATCTCAACAAGGTCCACCCTATCCAGCCGCCGGGCATGGCGAAGGGCCCCGTCCGAACACCGGACGGGGCCCCTGCCGTGGCGTGGCGTGCGCAGCGATCAGTGGTGGCCGTGGCCGCTCGTGATCTCCTTGTACTCCTCGACGGTGGCCTTCGGGATCTGGGACTCCTCGCCGTAGAGCGCGTCGCTGAGCTTGGCGCGCAGCTTCTGCGAGCCCGGCACCTTGCGCTCGACACCGTTCTCGTCGACCGTCGGGCCGATCTCGGCCGGCGCGTACTGCTCGTGCGCCGTGAGGGTGTGCAGCTGCTCCTGGCTGAGCGGCTCGTGGATCTCGATGAACTCACCGTGCGGCAGGCGCTTGATGATGCCGGTCTCGCGACCGTGCAGCACCTTCTCCCGGTCCCGGCGCTGCAGGCCGAGGCAGATCCGCTTGGTGAGGAGGAACGCCAGGACCGGTCCGACGAAGACGAAGATCCGGACGAACCAGGTGACCGCGTTGATCGACAGGTTGAAGTGCGTGGCCCACAGGTCGTTGCCACCGCCGACCAGCAGCGTCAGGTACACCGTCATCCAGGCGACACCGAGCGCGGTGCGCGTCGGGGCGTTGCGCGGGCGGTCCAGGATGTGGTGCTCGCGCTTGTCCCCGGTGACCCAGGACTCGATGAACGGGTAGACCGCGATCGCCACCAGGACCAGCGGGAAGATCACCAGCGGGATGAACACGCCCAGGACGAGCGTGTGACCCCAGAAGTTGACCTCCCAGCCCGGCATGAAGCGGATCAGACCCTCGGAGAAGCCCATGTACCAGTCCGGCTGGGCGCCGGTGGACACCTGGTCCGGACGGTAGGGGCCCATGGCCCAGATCGGGTTGATCTGCGCGATCGCGGAGATGGCCGCGATGGCACCGAAGACCAGGAAGAAGAAGCCTCCGGCCTTGGCCATGTACACCGGCAGCAGCGGCATGCCGACGACGTTCTTCTCGGACTTTCCGGGTCCCGCGAACTGCGTGTGCTTGTGGTAGAAGACCAGGATCAGGTGGCCCACCACCAGGCCGAGCATGATGCCCGGCAGCAGCAGGATGTGGATCGAGTAGAACCGGGCCACGAAGTCGTGGCCGGGGAACTGACCGCCGAAGAGGAAGAACGACAGGTACGTGCCGACGATCGGCACGGACAGGACCGCACCCTCCATGAAGCGGACACCGGTGCCGGAGAGCAGGTCGTCCGGGAGCGAGTAACCGGTGAACCCGGTGAACATGCCCAGGACGAACAGCAGGAAGCCGAACAGCCAGTTGATCTCACGCGGCTTGCGGAACGCGCCGGTGAAGAACACGCGCATCATGTGCACGAACATGCCGGCGAGGAAGATCAGCGCGGCCCAGTGGTGGATCTGCCGGATGAGCAGACCACCGCGCACGTCGAAGGAGATGTGCAGGGTCGAGCTGAACGCCTCGGACATCAGCTGTCCCTGCAGCGGGACGTAGCTGCCGTGGTACTCCACCTCGTTCATCGACGGGTGGAAGAACAGCGTCAGATACACACCCGTGAGGATGATGATGATGAAGCTGTACAGGCACACTTCGCCCAACATGAACGACCAGTGGTCGGGGAAGATCTTGCGCATGTTGGACTTGGCCAGGGAGTAGATCCCGAGCCGGCCGTCGGCCCAGTCGGCGACGCGCTCGCCGGCGGGCGCCTTGCCGCGTCGCTCGTTGTTCTCGTTGGTGCTCATCCGCGCTCCCAGAATGCAGGACCGACGGGCTCTTCGAAGTCGCCGAGCGCCTCGAGGTAGCCCTCGTCGTTCACGCCGATGCGGAGCTGCGGCAGGGCGTGACCGGCGGGGCCGAAGATCACCCGGGCACCGTCGGAGAGGTCGAAGGTGGACTGGTGGCAGGGGCACAGCACGTGGTGCGTCTGCTGCTCGTACAGCGAGATCGGGCAACCGACGTGGGTGCAGATCTTCGAGTACGCCACGATGCCCTCGTGCGACCACGCGAGCTCGCGCTTGTCCTTGATGTTGTCCGGCTGGAGCCGGACGATCATCAGGGCCGCCTTGGCGATCTCTTCCTGGAACTCCTCGTCGGTCTCCTCCAGGCCCTCGGGCTTGGCGAAGGTCAGCGAGCCGACGGCGACGTCCTCGGGACGCAGCGGCTCGTTGGTGTTCATGTTGACGAGCAGCTTGCCCTTGGCCCACAGGGTGTGCCGCAGCGAGGTCCCGGGCAGCGGGCCGAGGTCACGCAGCAGCATGACGCCGGAGAGCGGCACCAGGGCGAGCGCACCGAACATCGTGGTGCGGATCAGCCCGCGGCGGCCGATCGCCGACTCCTTGGCACCCTGCTTGAAGTCGGCGATGACCTTCGCCTTGACCTCCGGCGGCGCCGAGATCGCGTGACGCTCGTCGGCGATCTCCACGTCGGACATCAGGGTGCGGGCCCAGTGGACCGCACCCGCGCCGATGCAGAACAGCGCCGTGCCGAGGGTCAGGCCCAGCGCGAAGTTCAGCGCGCTGAGGTGACCGATCGGGAAGACGAAGATCGACTTGTCGTGCGGGATCGCCACGTACGAGGCGATGAAGCCGACGGTGGCGAGCATCGAGACCGTGAACAGCAGGGCGACGACGCGCTCGGACCGCTTGGCGGCCCGCTCGTCGATGTCCTGGATCCGGTGCTCGTGGGGCGGCAGGCCCGGGTCCGCGAACGGGTCCTTCTCGTCCGCGATGCTCACCGCGCCGTGCGCGGTCTCCTGCTCAGCGGGCAGGTTCTCTTCTGGAATGTCTTGGCTACTCATGACTTCTTGGCCTTTGCGGTCCGAGCGGCGACCCAGACGGCGACCGCGATCAATGCGCCGAGACCGAAGATCCACGCGAACAGGCCCTCGGTGACCGGCCCGAGGCCGCCCAGCTCGAGGCCGCCGGGGTTCTCCGTCTGGTCGCTGTCGACCGCGTTCAGGTACGCGATGACGTCCTTCTTGTTCTTCTCCGACAGGGTCGTGTCGGGGAAGGACGGCATGTTCTGCGGGCCGGTGAGCATGGCCTCGTACATGTGCTTCGGGTCGACGCCCTCAAGGCTCGGCGCGTACTTGCCATCGGTCAGCGCACCGCCCTTGCCGGTGAAGTTGTGGCACTGCGCGCAGTTGGTGCGGAACAGTTCACCGCCCTTGGAGATGTCCGCGCCTTCGGGGCTGTACTGCTCGCCCGTCGGCACCTGCGGACCGGCACCCAGCGAGGCGACGTACGCCGCGAGCAGGTCGATCTGGGCCTGCGTGTAGATGGGCTTCTTGCGCGGAGCCTGGGCGCCCTGGGAGGTGGCGGCGGGCATACGGCCGGTGCCGACCTGGAAGTCGACGGCCGCGGCGCCGACGCCCACCAGGCTCGGCCCGTCGGAGGAGCCCTGGCCACCGGTGCCGTGGCAGCTGGCGCAGCCGACCGAGTAGAGCTTCTTGCCCTGCTCGATGGTCAGGGACTGGGCGGTTTCATCGGCCTGCGCCTTGCTCGCGGGCGCGAACGCGGAGTACAGCCCCCCCGTGGCCGCCAGCGCGAGGAGTAGGACGACGACCGCCGCCAGCGGATGGCGTCGTCGTGCGGAGAGCTTTTTCACGGATTACCCCGGTGTCAGGATCTTCTGCGTCGATGCTTCTGGGATGTGCGTTTCGACAAACGCGTGCGGGAACGGCCCCGACTACTTGATCATGTAGATCGTGGCGAAGAGGCCGATCCAGACGACATCGACGAAGTGCCAGTAGTAGGACACGACGATGGCCGCGGTCGCCTGCTCGTGGGTGAACCTCTTCGCCGCGTAGGTGCGGCCGAGGACGAACAGGAAGGCGATGAGGCCGCCCGTCACGTGCATGCCGTGGAAGCCGGTGGTCAGGTAGAACACCGAGCCGTACGGGTCGGAGGAGAGCGAGAGCCCGTCCTTCTTCACCAGCTCGGTGTACTCGTAGATCTGACCGCCGATGAAGATCGCACCCATGATGAAGGTGACGGTGAACCAGGCCCGGAGCTTCTTCACGTCACCGCGCTCGGCGGCGAAGACGCCCATCTGGCAGGTGAAGGAGGAGAGCACCAGGATCGTGGTGTTCGTCGCCGAGAACGGGAAGTTCAAGGCCTCGGCCATGTGCTTCCAGTGCTCGGGACCTGTCACCGATCGAAGGGTGAAGTACATCGCGAAGAGGGCCGCGAAGAACATCAGCTCGGAACTCAGCCAGATGATGGTTCCGACGCTGGTGAGGTTCGGCCGATTGACCGACGGGTGCGCGTGCCCGGTATCTACTGTCGTTGCTGTCGCCACGACCGACATTATGTCGGTCGCTTATCCCGCCCTCACTCCGGGGGGTGCCGTTCGGAGTGTCCGTACCGTGTGTACTGCCCGGATGGCCCATCCAGCGGTCTTTCGAAGTCCTGTCCGAGCCGCTGTTGACACGGTGTCGGAAGGGGTAGCATCCGGCCCATCGGTCCTGTCCGTACGACGCTGACGTCCCGGAGGAACAATGCAGCCGACCGCCACGGTGCTGGTCTACAGCGACGACTCCAACACCCGCGAGCAGGTGCGGCTCGCCACCGGACGCAGGCCGGCTCCCGACGTCCCTGTGGTGGAGTTCGTGGAATGCGCGACTCCCGCGGCCGTTCTGACGGAGCTGGACAAGGGTGGCATCGACGTCTGCGTGCTGGACGGCGAGGCCGTGCCCATGGGGGGTATGGGCCTGTGCCGCCAGATCAAGGACGAGGTGTTCAACTGCCCGCCGGTGCTCCTGCTGATCGGCCGCCCGCAGGACGCGTGGCTGGCCACCTGGAGCCGCGCCGACGCGGCTGTGACGCTCCCTGTGGAGCCGGTGGAGTTCGCCGGTGCCCTGGCGTCCCTGCTGCGGCAGAAGAGGCTCCAGAGCGCCTAGGAGCCCGGGGGCAGGGGCGCGGGGCGGTCATACCGCCGTCGGCCGGAGGCGGTCCGCGTCCTGGGGCTTCGGGGCGTCCTGCTTGCCGTTGGTCAGGGCACTGCCCGCGCGCCACTTGGCCCAGTCGAGGTTCCAGTCGCCGAAGCCGTTGCCGAACGGCTCCATCTCGTGCCCGTTGGAGTTGACGACCTTGACCAGGTCGCCAGGGTGGAACGTGTCGAAGAACCACTCGGCGTTGCTGGTGTTCATACCGGTGCAGCCGTGGCTGACGTTCGCGGACCCCTGGGAGCCCACCGACCAGGGTGCCGCGTGCACGTACTCGCCGGACCAGGTGACGCGGGTCGCGTAGTACACCGGCAGGTCGTAGGAGTCGGAGCTGTCCTCGGAGATGCCGACGGTGGTGCCGCGCATCCGTACGAAGTACTGCTTCTCCAGCACCACCTTGACGCCGTTGCGGGTCTCGAAGCCGGGCTTTCCGGTGGTGACCGGGATCGTGTTGATCAGCGCGTCGTTCTTGTAGACCGTCATGGAGTGCGCCGAGGCGTCCGTGACGCCCTGGATCTTGTCGCCCGTGGTGATGGTCAGCGGCTTGGCCTTGCCGCCCCACAGCCGGTCGCCGACCTTCACGCCCTCCAGGTTGCTGTGCACCAGGATCGTCGCGTGGGCGGGCCAGTAGTCCTTGGGGCGGAAGTGCAGTTGCTTGTCGTTCACCCAGTACCAGGTGCCGTCCGCGGCGGGCGTGGAGTCCACCCTGAGGGCGCGCTCGACGACGGCC
This sequence comes from Streptomyces sp. NPDC001406, assembly GCF_042895285.1. Classification (NCBI taxonomy): domain Bacteria; kingdom Bacillati; phylum Actinomycetota; class Actinomycetes; order Kitasatosporales; family Streptomycetaceae; genus Streptomyces; species Streptomyces sp. NPDC001406. Next base: position 151,913 of record NZ_JBIAWG010000003.1, on the reverse strand, counting down.
CGCTGGGCCTTGTCCTTGATGGGTTGGTTGAGGTCGGCCGTGATGGGCTGCCCGACGCCGTACTGGCCCGCCTTGGGCCCGAAGGTGACGTCCAGGGTCTTCTTGGTGGTGGGCTTGCTCGTGTCGAAGGTGAGGACCTTGCGGCCGGGGGCCCCGTCCTCGTCCTCGGTGCTGACCCGCACCGTGTAGTGGGCGTCCGCGGCCAGCGGGGAGGTGCTGTGCCAGCGGCTGCCGTCGGCGGCCAGTTCACCCGCCACATAGCGTCCCGTCGAGTCGGTGGCCGTGACGTCCGTGATGCGTCCCTCACCGTCCTCCGCGGTGACCTCCAGGGGCTTGTCCGGGTCGACCTTCTTCCCCGCCCCGGTGGGGCTGTTGAAGGAGATCTGGTCCGCTGCGTCGTACGGCTCGGCCGCCAGCGGGTTTTCGTCCGAACCACACGCGGTGGCGCCGGCGCCCAGGGCGGCCACCAGCAGCGTGCAGCCGACGACGACGGTGCGGGTGCGCGGAGAGGTTCTCATGGCCTCACGCTAAGAAGCTTCGTCGGCCGCGGCGCGGTGGGTGGGGCCGAACGGGGGACGGGCGCGGCGCGCCCCCGCACCGCAAAGGAAGGAGCCCGGACCTCCTGACGGAGTGTCCGGGCTCCCCTGTTGGCGCGGCGCCGTGCTACTGGGTGCGGTTCTCACCGTGGTAGTACTCGAAGACCCAGCCGAACAGGCCGATCAGGATGATCGGCGCCGAGAAGTACAGCAGCCACCAGCCGACCGCGACACCGAGGAAAGCCAGCGCGCCACCGGTGCCCACGGCGAGCGGCTGCCAGCTGTGCGGGCTGAAGAAGCCCAGCTCGCCCGCGTCGTCCGCGACGTCGGCCTCCTTGTTGTCCTGGGCACCCGCGTCGACCCGCCGGGCGGTGAAGCCCAGGTAGAAGCCGACCATGATGCTCAGGCCGAAGGCCAGGAAGAGCGCCGTGGTACCGGCCGGCTCCTTCGACCACACGCCATAGACGACCGCCATGGCGAGGAAGAAGACGCTCAGCCAGATGAACAACCGGCCCTGGATCTTCACTTGCCGGCCTCCTTGCTGCCCGCGATGGCGCTGCTGCCGTGACCGGCGAGCTCCAGCTGCTCCATGGCGGCGATCTCCGGGTGGTGCAGGTCGAACGCCGGGGATTCGCTGCGGATCCGCGGCAGGGTGAGGAAGTTGTGGCGCGGCGGCGGGCAGGAGGTCGCCCACTCCAGCGAGCGGCCGTAGCCCCACGGGTCGTCGACGCCGACCGGCTTGCCGTACTTGGCCGTCTTCCACACGTTGTAGAGGAACGGCAGGATCGACAGGCCGAGCAGGAACGAGCTGATCGTCGAGACCGTGTTCAGGGCGGTGAACCCGTCGGCCGCGAGGTAGTCCGCGTAACGGCGCGGCATGCCCTCGACGCCCAGCCAGTGCTGGACCAGGAACGTGCCGTGGAAGCCGAGGAACAGCGTCCAGAAGGTGATCTTGCCGAGGCGCTCGTCCAGCATCTTGCCGGTGAACTTCGGCCACCAGAAGTGGAAGCCGGAGAACATCGCGAACACCACGGTGCCGAACACCACGTAGTGGAAGTGCGCCACCACGAAGTACGAGTCCGAGACGTGGAAGTCCATCGGCGGCGAGGCCAGGATGACACCGGTCAGACCACCGAACGTGAAGGTGATCAGGAAGCCGGTCGCCCAGAGCATCGGTGTCTCGAAGGACAGCGAGCCCTTCCACATGGTGCCGATCCAGTTGAAGAACTTCACCCCGGTCGGGACCGCGATCAGGAAGGTCATGAAGGAGAAGAACGGCAGCAGCACACCGCCGGTGACGTACATGTGGTGGGCCCACACGGTCACGGACAGACCGGCGATCGAGATGGTCGCGGCGATCAGGCCCATGTAGCCGAACATCGGCTTGCGGGAGAAGACCGGGATGACCTCGGAGATGATGCCGAAGAACGGCAGCGCGATGATGTACACCTCTGGATGGCCGAAGAACCAGAAGAGGTGTTGCCACAGCAGGGCTCCGCCGTTGGCGGAATCAAATACATGGGCGCCGAACTTGCGGTCCGCCTCCAGGGCGAACAGCGCGGCCGCGAGGACCGGGAACACGATCAGGGCCAGCAGCGCGGTCAGCAGCACGTTCCACACGAAGATCGGCATGCGGAACATGGTCATGCCCGGGGCGCGCATGCAGATGATCGTGGTGATGAAGTTGACCGAGCCGAGGATGGTGCCGAAGCCGGACAGGGCCAGACCCATGATCCACATGTCGGCGCCGATGCCCGGCGAGCGGACCGCGTCCGACAGCGGGGAGTAGGCGAACCAGCCGAAGTCGGCCGCGCCGTCCGGGGTGAGGAAGCCGCCGACCGCGATCGTCGAGCCGAACAGGTACAGCCAGTAGGCGAACATGTTCAGGCGGGGGAAGGCGACGTCGGGGGCACCGATCTGGAGCGGCATGATCCAGTTCGTGAAGCCGGCGAACAGCGGCGTCGCGAACATCAGCAGCATGATCGTGCCGTGCATCGTGAACGCCTGGTTGAACTGCTCGTTCGACATGAACTGCAGGCCCGGACGGGCCAGCTCGGCACGCATGAGCAGTGCCATCACGCCGCCGATCAGGAAGAACGCGAACGACGTGACGAGGTACATCGTCCCGATCGTCTTGTGGTCGGTGGTCGTCAGCCACTTCACCACGACGTTGCCGGGCTGCTTGCGCCTGACCGGCAGCTCGTTCTCGTACGAGTCTTCAGCTGCCGCGGCACCCTGGGGTTCGTTGAGGATGCTCACAGGTTGTTCGTCTCCCGGTTCTTCTCGTGCGGCGTCTGCGCGATGCCGGCGGGAATGTAACCGGTCTGCCCCTTCTTGGCGAGGTCCTTGAGGTGCTGCTCGTAACGCTCGGGAGAGACGACCTTCACGTTGAACAGCATCCGGGAGTGGTCGACGCCGCAGAGCTCGGCGCACTTGCCGAGGAACGTGCCCTCCTGGTTGGGAATCACCTGGAAGGCGTTGGTGTGGCCCGGGATGACGTCCACCTTCATCAGGAACGGCACCACCCAGAAGGAGTGGATGACGTCACGCGAGGTGAGGACGAAACGGACCGTCTTGCCCTTGGGGAGCCAGAGGGTCGGGCCGGGGTTGCCGGTCTGCGGGTTCTTCGTGCCGGGCGTACCGACGTCGTAGACACCGCCGGCGTTCGCCGGGAAGTCCTTCTTGAACCGGTCCGGAATGGCGAACAGTTCCGGGGACGTCTTGGCGTTGCCGGTGGAACCGGGCACGTCCGCGACGTAGTTGAAGCCCCAGCTCCACTGGAAGCCGACCACGTTGACCGTGACGTCGGGCTTCTTGGAGAGGTCCAGGAGCTTCGTCTCGTCCCGGGCCGTGAAGTAGAACAGGACCGAGATGATGATGATCGGGACCACCGTGTACAGGGCCTCGATCGGCATGTTGTACCGGGTCTGCGGAGGTACCTCGACCTTGGTGCGGCTGCGCCTGTGGAACATGGCCGCCCAGAGGATCAGGCCCCACACCAGCACGCCGACGGCGAGCGCGGCAGCCCAGGAGCCCTGCCACAGGGAGAGGATCCGCGGAGCCTCTTCCGTGACCGGGGTGGGCATACCAAGGCGGGGGAAGTCCTTGTATGTGCAACCGGTAGCGGTCGCCAGGACCAGGCCCGCGGTCATTGCCTGCAGCAGCTTCCGCCGCATCGGGCGCCGCGGCGAGCGGTCGGAGCCGTTGGGACTCACGTAGCGCCTTCCCGAGAGTCTCGCCCGCGCGGTTGGCTGCGGCCTTCTCGCTGGTCGGTCGCCGTCCTGCGTCGGGCAGGGGTTTGATGTTTATGCGGACCAAACCCTAGCCGACGCCCTCCGGGGGTTCGAGGGGAGGGTGCCATACGCGCTGCGGGTCACCCGAAAGCGCCTAGTAGCTCGGGGGTTCGGGTGGTTTGGCGGGTGCAAGTCGCCTTGTGGCCGGTCGCGCAGTTCCCCCGCCCCTGGTCTGCTGACCGGACGCTTTAACGTTGCTGTATGTCCTACTTCGACGCCGCCTCTGCCGCCCCCCTTCATCCTGTTGCCCGTCAGGCGTTGTTGGCCTCCCTCGACGAGGGGTGGGCCGATCCCTCCCGGCTCTACCGGGAAGGGCGCAGGGCCAGGCTGCTGCTCGACGCCGCACGGGAGGCGGCTGCCGAGGCCGTGGGGTGCCGGAGTGATGAGCTGGTGTTCACATCGTCCGGTACGCGTGCCGTGCATATGGGAGTCGCGGGTGCGTTGGCCGGGCGTCGGCGGGTCGGACGTCACTTGATCGTGTCAGCGGTCGAACACTCCTCGGTGCTCCATTCGGCGGAGGCGTTCGAGGCGGACGGCGGGACGGTGACCCGGGTGCCGGTGCTGCGTTCGGGTGCGGTGAGCGTCGAGTCGTACGAGAAGGAGCTGCGGCCGGACACCGCGCTGGCCTGTCTGCAGTCGGCCAACCACGAGGTGGGGACCGAGCAGCCGGTCGCGGCGGTGGCCGAGGCGTGCCGGGCGGCCGGGGTGCCGCTGCTGGTGGACGCGGCCCAGTCGCTGGGCTGGGGGCGGGTCGAGGGCGACTGGTCGCTGCTGGCGGCGAGCGCCCACAAGTGGGGCGGGCCGTCCGGGGTCGGGCTGCTCGTCGTGCGCAAGGGAGTGCGGTTCGCCTCCCAAGGGCCCGTGGACGAGCGGGAGTCGGGGCGTGCGGCCGGGTTCGAGAACATCCCGGCCGTCGTGGCCGCGGCCGCCTCGCTGCGGGCGGTACGGGCGGAGGCGGCCGCCGAGGCGGTACGGCTGCGGGAGCTGACGGAGCGGATCCGGGCGCGGGTACCGCAGTTGGTGCCGGACGTGGAGGTGGTCGGCGATCCGGAGCACCGGCTGCCCGGGATCGTCACCTTCTCCTGTCTCTATGTCGACGGAGAGGCCCTGCTGCACGAGTTGGACCGGGAGGGTTTCTCCGTATCGTCCGGATCGTCCTGCACGAGCAGCACGCTGACGCCGAGCCATGTGCTGAAGGCGATGGGGGTGCTGAGCGAGGGGAACGTACGGGTGTCGCTGCCGCCGGGGACGGCGCAGGAGGACGTCGAGCGGTTCCTCGGGGTGCTCGCGGGGGCGGTGGCCGGGGTGCGGGAGAAGCTGGGGGCGCCGGCTCCGGCGACCGTGGTGCGGGCCGAGGAGCTGGTGGTGGACGCCCTCGGCAAGCGCTGCCCGATCCCGGTGATCGAGCTGGCCAAGGTCATCGGGGACGTGCCGGTGGGCGGCACGGTGCGGGTCCTGTCGGACGACGAGGCGGCCCGGCTGGACATTCCCGCGTGGTGCGAGATGCGGGGGCAGGAGTACGTGGGTGAGGAGCCGGCGGACCAGGGGTCGGCGTACGTGGTCCGCCGGGTGTCCTGATCAGGCCAGGTGCGCCTGGACCTCGGCGGCGGCGTCATGGCCGTACGCCTTGGTGAAGCGGTCCATGAAGTGGGCGCGGCGCAGCTGGTACTCCTGGGTGCCGACCGTCTCGATGACGAGGGTGGCGAGCATGCAGCCGACCTGGGCGGCGCGCTCCAGGGAGACGCCCCAGGCGAGGCCGGACAGGAAGCCGGCGCGGAAGGCGTCGCCGACGCCGGTGGGGTCGGCCTTGCGCTCCTCCTCCGGGCAGCCGACCTCGATCGGGTCCTCGCCGGCCCGCTCGATGCGGACGCCGCGGGAGCCGAGGGTGGTGACGCGGTGGCCGACCTTGCCGAGGATCTCCTCGTCGGTCCAGCCGGTCTTGGACTCGATGAGGCCCTTCTCGTACTCGTTGGAGAAGAGGTACCTCGCGCCGTCCAGCAGTATCCGGATCTCTTCGCCGTCCATGCGGGCGATCTGCTGGGAGAAGTCGGCGGCGAACGCGATGGAACGGGAGCGGCACTCCTCCGTGTGGCGGAGCATCGCCTCCGGGTCGTCGGCGCCGATCAGGACCAGGTCGAGGCCGTCGACGCGGTCCGCGACGGTCTTCAGCTCGATGAGGCGGGCCTCGCTCATCGCGCCCGTGTAGAAGGAGCCGATCTGGTTGTGGTCCGCGTCGGTGGTGCACACGAAGCGGGCGGTGTGCAGGGTCTCGGAGATACGGACCGACTCGGTGTCGACACCGTGCCGGTCGAGCCACGCACGGTAGTCGTCGAAGTCGAAGCCCGCGGCGCCGACCAGGATCGGCTTCGAGCCGAGCTGTCCCATGCCGAAGGCGATGTTCGCGGCTACGCCGCCCCGGCGTACGTCCAGGTTGTCGACCAGGAAGGAGAGCGAGACCGTGTGCAGCTGGTCCGCGACGAACTGGTCGGCGAAGCGGCCGGGAAAGGTCATGAGGTGGTCGGTGGCGATGGAGCCGGTGACTGCGATGCGCACGGCGGGGACTCTCCTGGAGGGAGGCGGGTTGACAGTTCACGCTACCGGGTTCGGGCTGGGCTCTGAAGTTGGCAAAACTACCCGATAGTAGATCTTTCTTCGCGCGGCTCGACGTGCTTACGGTTCCGCCATGACGAACCTGAAGGTCCATGCCTCCGCTCCGGCCGACCTCGACGACGACCTGGCGTCGCTGCGCGGGGACTGTGCGCGGATGGCTCCCCACTGGGCCGCTCCCGAGCACATCGATGCCCGTCCGGTCTCCCCGTCACTCATCCACGGCGTGAAGGTCCCGGCCAGGTCCGCCCGGCTGCTGGACGCGATGTCCGACTACGGCGACTGAGTGGCGACCCGGTGAAGTACGCCCCCTGATCCGCCCCGGCGCCTTTCAGGGAACCGCGCGCTCCCCCGCTGCGTCCCATTGCCGTCCCCCGTGAAGGGGATGCGGGATACGACCCAGCGAGGAGCGATGCGGTGAACACCGAGCGACCCGACCACGACGACGCGGAGGCCTCCGGCGGGCCGCGGAACACGGAGCCCGGCGACGGAACTCCCACGGGCGACTCGGAGACGACGCAGGCGCCGAGCGCGGCCCTCGAAGCAACGGCCGGCGGGGCCGCGGAGGCGTCCACCGGTACGTCCGCTGCCCCGGGGGCGCAGGACGGCGAAGCCACGGGACCGAAAGCCACGCGCGAAGCGCCCGGTGACGGTGACGACGCCGAGCCCGAGGCCGCCGGGCCCCGGGCCGCACGCGGAACAGCGGGCGCGGAGGCCACCGGGCCGGATGGCCTGCGCACGGATTCGGACAGTGCCGTCCTCACACCGCAGACCGAAGCCCAGGCTCCGGGCACCGACGCCGCCGAGGCCGAAGCCGGGCACAGGAAGGCGGACGACCAACCCGCCGCGCCGGAGCTTGGGCGCTTGGGCACGGACAGCGCCGACGGCGTGCCGTCGGCCGAAACGAAGACCCCGAGCACCCACGCCCCCGAGGCCGAAGCCGGGCACAGGACGGCAGACGACCAACCCGCCGCGCCGGAGCTTGGGCGCACGGGCACGGACAGCGCCGTCGGCGCAGACGGCGTGCCGTCGGTCGACGCGGAGGCTGAAGTCGCTGGGGCGGGCCGTGAGGTTCCCGAGGTCGCGCGGGGATTCGACGGCGAGGATGCGCGGAGCGGGCGGCGGCGGTCGGTGGCGCTTGTTGCTTCTGTTGCGGCCGCCGTGTTGCTGGTCGGTGGTGGTGGGGCGTATCTGGCCGCGCATGCCGGTGGTGGCTCGGGAGGGAGCAGCGGGTCGGGGGCGCCCGGGGGCGGAGGGACTCCCCCGCCGCTCGCCCTTGACGGCTATGCCTCCGCGTCGGGCGGTACGAACGGCATCGCGCCCGGTGAGCCCAATCCGTACGGCGTGACCTACGAGGCGAGCGGCAAGCTGCCCGACGGGCCCGGCTCGGCCGCCGTGTACCGGCCGGCCGGGGAGGTCACCAAGGACGAGGTGGCCCGGCTGGCCGAGGCGTTCGGGATCGACGGGACGCCGGTGGCCGAGGGGCAGACCTGGCGGGTCGGGCCGGACAAGGACGGCTCGGGGCCGAGTCTGCAGGTGAACAGGCAGGCGCCGGGCAGCTGGACCTTCAGCCGGTACGCGCCGGGCACCGACAACTGCAAGAGCACCCTCGTGTGCACCCAGGACCCCGGCGCCCCGGCCGGCGACCCGGTGAGCGTGGCGGCCGCGCAGAAGGCCGCGGCACCGATCCTGAAGGCGCTGGGCCAGGACGACGCGAAGGCCGACGCGAGCCAGGTGATGGGCGCCCAGCGGGTGGTGAACGCCGATCCGGTGGTCGGCGGGCTGCCCACCTACGGCTGGACGACCGGTCTGACCGTCGGCAGGCAGGGGGAGGTGATCGGCGGCTACGGGCTGCTGAAGACGCCGGTCAAGGGCGACACGTATCCCGTGCTGAGCGCGCGGAAGACGCTGGACTTGATGAACTCGGCACCGCGGACCGACGCGCGCATGGGCATCGGCGGCTGTGCCACCCCCGTACCGCTGAAGGATCGGCTCGAACAGCCCTGCAGCGCGTCGACGTCGACGTCGGCACCGACCTCGCCGCTGTCGGCGACTCCCACCCCGGCACAGGACCCGTCCACGGTCACGGTGGACCGCGCGGTGTTCGGGCTGGCCTCGCACTCGGTCGAGGGGCGGCAGGCGCTGGTGCCGTCCTGGCTGTTCGAGGTGACGGGGTCGCAGGCGCGGGGCTCCTTCACGGTGACGTATCCGGCGGTCGACCCGAAGTATCTGACCTCGTCGGCGCCGGCCACGGAACCGACCTCACCGGGCGGTGAGCCGAGCTCGGCGCCGAAGACGAGGGACGTCCACGTCGACGGCTACACGGCCGGAGACAAGGAGCTGACCGTGAGCTTCATGGGCGGGGTGTGCGCCGACTACACGGCCTCCGCGGACGAGAGCGCGGACCGGGTGACGGTCACGGTGACGGAGAAGCCGTGGCCCAACAAGATCTGCATCATGATCGCCAAGCAGTTCCAGCAGACCGTCCAGCTGGACGAACCTCTCGGCACCCGCAAGGTCGTCGGCTCGGACGGCCAGGAGATCCCGCTGCGGAAGCCGGGAGCACGACTGCCGCAGCCGTCCTCGGCGACGCGCTAGGTCCTGTCGTCACATCCCCGTCGTCCGCCCGAAGGGCGGGCCCCGCGGCGTCATGGGGGTTCCCCTGCTCGAAGAGCTTGGGGGAGCGTGCATGGCGTCGCGGGGCAGGCGGGGATTTGACGACAGGGCCCAGCCGCGGCGCGGGGATGCGCGAAAGGCGGCGGCCCCGTCGGAGGGGGCCGCCGCCTTTCGCGGTGTTCGGGGAGCGGTTCAGCTGAAGGAGTCGCCGCAGGCGCAGGAGCCGGTCGCGTTCGGGTTGTCGATCGTGAAGCCCTGCTTCTCGATCGTGTCCACGAAGTCGACGGTGGCGCCGCCCAGGTACGGGGCGCTCATGCGGTCGGTGACGACCTTGACCCCGTCGAAGTCCTTCTCGACGTCGCCGTCGAGCGAACGCTCGTCGAAGAACAGCTGGTAGCGCAGGCCGGAGCAGCCGCCGGGCTGGACGGCGACGCGCAGCGCGAGGTCGTCACGGCCTTCCTGGTCGAGCAGGGCCCTGACCTTGGACGCCGCGGCGTCGGTCAGAACGATGCCGTCGGTGACGGTGGTGGTCTCGTCCGATACGGACATCTATCTCTCCCGGGTTGTACGGAGACTGCTTGCCGACAGTGCAACCGGCGGGGCCCACGAATTCATTCCAGGCCGAGCACTTGCGTTTTCGGTTCCTCTTCATGCTCGCACACGCGTCGTGGAGCGAACAGTGAACCCGGGGCCGGCCCGGCGGGATTCACGTCACATCGACGCTATCGCCATCGTCAAACTGACGTGAACCGGTTATGATAGATAGCGTCAGTTAGACGAAAAGAAGAAAGGGTGCGTGTCGTGACCACCGCCCAGACCCAGGAGCTCGACGTACAGCCGACTCCCCTCGCCCTGCTGCTCCTCGGCCGTGAGGCCGACCCCAAGAGCGAGCGCGGCGTCGAATGCCCCGGCGACCTGCCCGCGCCGTCCGATCCGGACCTGGTCGAGCGCGCCCGCGCGGCCAAGGAAAAGCTCGGTGACAAGGTCTTCGTGCTCGGCCATCACTACCAGCGCGACGAGGTCATCCAGTTCGCCGACGTCACGGGCGACTCCTTCAAGCTGGCGCGGGACGCGGCGGCGCGCCCGGAGGCCGAGTACATCGTCTTCTGCGGCGTTCACTTCATGGCCGAGTCGGCCGACATCCTGACGTCCGGCGACCAGAAGGTCGTCCTGCCCGACCTGGCCGCCGGCTGCTCCATGGCCGACATGGCCACGGCCGAGCAGGTGGCGGAGTGCTGGGACGTGCTGACGGAGGCCGGCATGGCCGAGCAGGTCGTGCCCGTCTCGTACATGAACTCCTCCGCGGACATCAAGGCGTTCACGGGCAAGCACGGCGGCACGATCTGCACCTCCTCGAACGCGAAGCGGGCCCTTGAGTGGGCCTTCGAGCAGGGCGAGAAGGTCCTGTTCCTGCCGGACCAGCACCTGGGCCGCAACACCGCCGTCCGCGACATGGGCCTGTCCCTCGCGGACTGCGTCGTCTACAACCCGCACAAGCCGAACGGCGGCCTGACCGCCGACGAACTGCGCGCGGCGAAGATGATCCTGTGGCGGGGCCACTGCTCGGTCCACGGCCGCTTCAACATGGACTCGGTCAACGAGGTGCGCGCCCGGATCCCCGGTGTGAACGTCCTGGTCCACCCCGAGTGCACGCACGAGGTCGTGGCCGCCGCCGACTACGTCGGCTCCACGGAGTACATCATCAAGACCCTGGAGGCCGCCCCGGCCGGGTCCAAGTGGGCCATCGGCACGGAGCTGAACCTGGTCCGCCGGCTGGCGAACCGCTACGCGCCCGAGGGCAAGGAGATCGTCTTCCTCGACAAGACGGTCTGCTTCTGCTCGACCATGAACCGCATCGACCTGCCCCACCTGGTCTGGGCCCTGGAGTCCCTGGCAGACGGCAACCTGGTCAACCGCATCGAGGTCGACAAGGAGACCGAGGCGTTCGCCAAGCTGGCGCTGGAGCGCATGCTGGCGCTGCCGTAAAGGAAGCACCCCGTACACAGAAGCACCCCGCACACACCGGAGCGGTGCTCCTCATGACGAGGGGCACCGCTTTTTCCGGTTCCGAGGCGGCGGAGTCAGTCCGCTCGTGCGCGGACCAGGCCCGACTCGTACGCGATCACCACGAGCTGCGCCCGGTCCCGGGCGCCCAGTTTGGCCATGGCACGGTTGACATGCGTCTTCACCGTCAGCGGGCTGACCTCCAGACGCTCGGCGATCTCGTCGTTGGAGTGGCCGCCGGCGACCTGGACCAGCACCTCCCGCTCCCGGCCCGTCAGGGCGTTCAGCCGGTCGGAGCGGGCGGGGTCACGGCCGTCGTCCCCCGCGTCGCCCTGGGCAAGGAAGCGGGCGATCAGGCCCTTGGTCGCCGTCGGCGAGAGCAGCGCCTCGCCGCCCGCGGCGATCCGGATGGCACTGAGGAGTTCCTCGGGCTCCGACCCCTTGCCGAGGAAGCCGGAAGCGCCCGCGCGCAGCGCCTGCACCACGTAGTCGTCGACCTCGAAGGTCGTCAGGATCACCACACGGACATCCGTGAGAGAAGGGTCGGTGCTGATCAGGCGGGTGGCCGCGAGGCCGTCGGTGCCCGGCATCCGGATGTCCATCAGGACGACGTCGGCCTGCCGCTCCCGGGTCAGCCGTACCGCCTCCGCGCCGTCGGACGCCTCGCCCACGACCTCCATGTCCGGCTCGGAGTCGACGAGCACCCGGAACGCGCTGCGGAGCAGTGCCTGGTCGTCGGCGAGCAGGACACGGATCGTCATGCGGTCTCCCCCGTCGCGGCGGTGCGGGTCTTGACCGGAAGGATCGCATGCACGCGAAAGCCGCCTCCGTAGCGGGGACCCGTGGTGAGGGTGCCGCGCAGGGCCGTGACCCGTTCCCGCATGCCGAGCAGCCCGTGGCCACCGCCCACCTCGACGGTGGCGTCGTCCCCGGAGCCGTCGTCGAGGACGGTGACCTCGATGTTCGGTCCCACGCGTACGACGCTGACCTCGGCCCTGGCCTCGGGGCCCGCGTGCTTCTGCACATTGGTCAGGGCCTCCTGGATGATCCGGTACGCGGCCAGGTCGACGGCGGCGGGCACTGCGGTGCCCTGGTCGGCGCGGGCGACCTGGACCGGGAGGCCGGCGCTGCGGAAGGTGCCGGCGAGTTCGTCGAGCCGGCTGAGGCCGGGGGCCGGCTCGGTGGGGGCCTCGGGGTCGCCGGACTGGCGGAGCAGACCGACGGTGGCGCGAAGCTCGTTGAGCGCGGAGCGGCTGGCCTCGCGCACATGCGCGAGGGCCTCCTTGGCCTGGTCGGGGCGCTTGTCCATGACATGGGCGGCGACCCCGGCCTGGACGTTGACCAGCGCGATGTGATGGGCGACGACGTCGTGCAGATCGCGGGCGATGCGCAGCCGCTCCTCGGCGACGCGCCGCCGGGCCTCCTCCTCCCGGGTGCGCTCCGCACGCTCGGCGCGCTCCCGCATGGCCCGGACGACCGTACGGCGGCTGCGGACGGCGTCTCCGGCGGTGGCGCCGATACCGGTCCAGGCGAAGATGGCGAGGTTCTCCTGGGCGTACCAGGGCAGCGGGCCGGCGAGCATGGCGGCGCCGGTCAGCACGGTCATGGTGAGCAGGCCGATGCGCCAGGTGGTGGGCCGGTCGGTGGTGGAGGCGACGGTGTAGAGGGCGACCACGGCGGCCATCGCGACCGGTGCGCGGGGGTCACCGGTGACGCACTCCACCAGGGCGACGGTGCCGGTGATCGCGAGGACCGTCTTGGGGACGCTGCGGCGGAAGACGAGCGCGGCGGCGCCGACGGTCATGAGGACGAGGCTGAGCAGGTCCGGGCTGCGGATGCCCCGGATGACGTCGGCCTCCCCGTGGGGGTCCACGAAGGAGCCGACGACCATGCACACCAGAGCGCCCGCCGCGATCGCCGCGTCGAGCGCGAGGGGGTGCGCTTTCAGCCGGCTGCGGGCGCGTTCCAGGGTGCTCACGGGGTGAACAGTACGTCGCCGGATGCCGCCGCCCCCAGCCCCGTCACCCCGGGATCAGACCGTCGTCGCTCAGCAGTTCCCGGACCTCCTCCAGCGTCGCGTCGGGTGACGGGAGGATCAGGTCGGAGGGGGCCAGGGAGTCGTCGGGTACCGGTTCGCCCAGGTCGCGGACCTTGGTGAGGAGTGCCTGGAGGGTGCGGCGGAAGGCCGGGCCGTCGCCGTTCTCCATCTCGGACAGGAGCTCGTCGTCCAGCTTGTCGAGTTCGGCGAGGTGGCTGCCGGCCAGCCTCACCTGACCCTCCCCCATGATCCGTACGATCATGTCCGCCATCTCGGCCCTCCAGGCTTGTGGCTACTGCTTGTCGAAGCGCGGGGTGTCCTGCGGCTGCTGGGACTGCGACTGGCCGGTGCCGCCCTCGATCGCCTGCTGGGGCGAGCCGCCGGCCAGCTCCGCCTTCATGCGCTGCAGTTCCAGCTCTACATCCGTACCACCGGAGAGCCGGTCCAGCTCGGCCTGGATGTCGTCCTTGGCCATGCCGGAGGAGTCGTCCAGGGCGCCGGAGGCGAGGAGCTCGTCGATGGCGCCGGCGCGGGCTTGGAGCTGGGCCGTCTTGTCCTCGGCGCGCTGGATGGCCAGGCCGACGTCGCCCATCTCCTCGGAGATGCCGGAGAAGGCCTCGCCGATGCGGGTCTGGGCCTGGGCCGCGGTGTAGGTCGCCTTGATCGTCTCCTTCTTGGTGCGGAAGGCGTCGACCTTGGCCTGGAGGCGCTGGGCCGCGAGGGTGAGCTTCTCCTCCTCGCCCTGGAGCGTGGTGTGCTGCGTCTCCAGGTCCGTGACCTGCTGCTGGAGGGCGGCGCGGCGGGACAACGCCTCGCGGGCCAGGTCCTCCCGGCCCAGCGCGAGCGCCTTGCGGCCCTGGTCCTCCAGCTTGGTGGACTGCTGCTGGAGCTGGTTGAGCTGGAGTTCCAGGCGCTTGCGCGAGGTCGCCACGTCCGCGACGCCGCGGCGGACCTTCTGGAGCAGTTCCAGCTGTTTCTGGTACGAGTAATCGAGGGTCTCGCGCGGGTCCTCGGCCCGGTCAAGGGCCTTGTTCGCCTTCGCGCGGAAGATCATCCCCATACGCTTCATGACACCGCTCATGGGCTTCGCGCGCCCCCTTCTGACGGACTCCAGCTCACAGATCTGCGACAGAACCCACAGTACGGGCCCTGACTCCATTACCGCACTGTTCGGGGACGGATGCGCTCATCCCCAAGGACGACTACGGACGGTCCCGCTCCGGCGTAGGGAGTAGGTGGCCCCCGAGGTGGCCCCCGGGTGAACCGCCTGCAACGTCCCCTCTGTCCCCCTACAGACGACTGGTGTTGCCGGATCGTTCCCCGCTCCGCCGGGGTCCATTCCCGCCCGTCGCCCACCACCACCCTTATTTTGAGGGGCCTGGCGGCCCCGCACCTTTTGGTTACCCCGTACCCTTGGGTTTTGTGTTTCGTAGCCGTTCAAAGGACGAGAAGGCGCCCACCGACAAGGTGCCGGTGACCGACTCCACGCAGCCCCGTGACCCGCAGGCCCCCAAGGGCAGGCCCACGCCCAAGCGCAGTGAGGCCCAGTCCCAGCGCCGCAGCGTCGCCAACACGCCGACGACCCGCAAGGAGGCCGCCAAGCGACAGCGCGACGAGCGCCGCACCCAGATGGAGCGGCAGCGTCAGGCGCTGGCCGGCGGCGACGAGCGCTATCTGCCCGCCCGCGACAAGGGCCCGGTCCGCAAGTTCGCCCGCGACTGGGTCGACTCGCGCTTCAACGTGGCGGAGTTCTTCCTGCCACTGGCCGTGGTCATCCTCGTGCTGAGCGTCGTGCGGGTGGCCTCGCTGCAGAACATCGCGCTGCTGCTCTGGCTCGTGGTGATCGTGCTGATCGTGCTCGACTCGATCGTCTCGGCGTTCCGGCTGCGCAAGCGGCTGGGCGAGCGCTTCCCGGACCAGAACCGTCGGGGCGCAGTCGCCTACGCCCTGATGCGCTCCCTCCAGATGCGCCGGCTCCGCCTGCCGAAGCCGCAGGTCAAGCGCGGAGAGCGGCCCTGAGCGCAGAGGCTTTCTCCGGGGGCGCGGCCGATGCCTGGCTGAGCAAGTTGGGCGGTCTGCGTGATGTCGTACGACAGGAGCTGGTGGCCCGGCAGCTCGACGAGCAGATAGCCGGGCGGTTCCCGGTCGGGCAGCGGCTGCGGGTGCTCGACGTGGGGATGGGCCAGGGCACGCAGGCGCTGCGGCTGGCCCGGGCCGGGCATCATGTGACCGGTGTCGAGCAGGACGCCACGATGATCGCGGCCGCCCGTGAGGTCCTGTCCGGGCAGCCGGAGGGGATCCGTGAGCGGATGCGGATCGTCCAGGGCGACGGGCGGGACACCGGCGTCCACTTCCTGCCGGGCAGCTTCGACGTGGTGCTCTGCCATGGCGTGCTCATGTACGTCGAGGAGCCGGACCCGCTGGTGGCCGGGCTGGCCCGGATGCTCGCCCCGGGCGGACTGCTGTCGCTGCTGGTGCGCAACGGGGACGCGCTGGCCATGCGGCCGGGGCTGGCCGGCGACTGGGCCGGCGCGCTGGGCGCGTTCGACACGACGGCCTACCGGAACCGGCTGGGGCTCGACGTACGGGCCGACCGGCTGGAGACGCTGACGGCCACGCTGGCCGGGATCGGCGCCCCGCTGCACGCCTGGTACGGCGTGCGGGTCTTCACCGACACGGCCGCGGACGGCACGGAGATCCCGGCCGACCTGGACACGCTGCTGGCCGCCGAGGAGCGGGCCGGGCGGACGGATCCCTACCGAGGGGTCGCGGCGCTGCTGCATCTGTGCGGCGTGCGGGGCTGAGCCGCCGGGGCGAAACGGAACGGGGCGGCCGCGTCGGCGGGACCGCCCCGCGGGCGCCGTCCTGGCCGTCCTACGACTCTTCGGCGTGCAGGTTCATCGGCCCGTAGATCTCCGCGGTGTCCTCGAAGAGCCGCACCTGGTCCGCGCCGCCCTCGACAAGGGCCTTCCAGTGCTCACCGATCCATGACTCGGCATCCCCCTGCGTGGTGAATTCCTCGGGCTGCACCGCGGGCTGGACCTCCGTCCCGTCGGCCTTCTCGAACCGCCACGTCCATGCCGCCATGTACGCCTCCAAGGTGTCGGCAGGTGCAGATCAGGGGCCGGAATCTTGATCGGCTCCAGCCCGCCTCAGCCTATTCGCTCCGCTGGGTCGGCGGTGAGAGGGCGCGGGTTGTCGATGATCTGCTGGCCGGTGGGGGCTGGTCGCGCCCCGCGGCGGAGCCGCTGATGTCACAGTCCCGCGCCCCTATCGGGGCTGCGGATGCGCGATACCTGCGGCTACAAGCGAAAATCGGTCCGTGGAAGTGACCTTGCTCGGAACCGGTGCCCCCGCGGGACTGCCCCGCCCCGCATGTCCCTGTGCCGTCTGTGCGACCGCGTTGGGGCCGGATGCGCGGGCTGCTGCCGCGCTGCTCGTGGACGGGGCGCTGTTGCTCGATCTCACGCCCGGGGCGGCGTTCGCGGCCGCTCGGGCCGGGCGTTCGCTGGGGGGTGTGCGGCAGGTGCTGCTGTCGCATCCGCACGACGGGCCCGTTGTGGAGGTGCCGGCCGGGCTGCCGCAGCCGGTGCGGGTGCCGGACGGGCGGGAGTTGGCGCTGCTGACGGGGCATCGGGTGCGGGCGCTGGCGATGGACGCGGGCGGCACGGGGTACGCGGTGACCGGGCCGGCGGGGCAGCGGCTGCTGTATCTGCCGCCCGGGTCCGCGCCGGCCGGGCTGGAGGAGGGGACGGTTCCCGCCGAGGTGTACGACCTGGTCCTCGCGGACGTCGTGGGGCGGCCGGACGCGCTGGCCAAGCTGCGTGCGGTGAAGGCCGTGGGGCCGACGACCGATGTGGTCGCCGTGCATCTGGACCACGATGTGCCGCCGGGCGCGGAGTTGCGGCGCCGGCTGGCCGCCGCGGGGGCGCGGGCGGTGCCGGACGGGGCGACCTTGGTGGTGGGGGCGTACGAGGAGGTGCCCGACGTGCCACGGCGCACGCTGGTCCTCGGTGGCGCCCGGTCGGGCAAGTCCGTGGAGGCCGAGCGGCGGCTGGAGGCGTTCCCCGATGTGCTGTACGTGGCGACGGGCGGTTCGCGGGGCGGGGACACCGAGTGGGCGGCCCGGGTGGCCGCGCACCGGGAGCGGCGGCCGGGGTCGTGGCGTACGACGGAGACCTGCGACCTCGTGCCCCTGCTGACGGAGGACGGGCCGCCGTTGCTGATCGACTGTCTGTCGTTGTGGCTGACGGATGCGATGGACTCGGTCGGGGCGTGGGACGACGCGGAGTGGGCGGCCGGGGGTGAACGGGCGTTGCGGGAGCGGGTGCGGGAGCTGACGGCCGCGGTGCGGGCCGCCCGGCGGACCGTGGTCGCCGTGTCGAACGAGGTGGGGTCGGGGATCGTGCCGGCCACCGCGTCCGGGCGGCGCTACCGGGATGAACTGGGGCGGCTGAACGCGGCGTTCGCGGCCGAGTGCGAGCAGGTGCTGCTGGTGGTGGCGGGGCAGGCTCTGGTACTGCGGCCGTGAGGGCTACGGGAGTTGTGCCGGGTCCTTGCGGGCGATGATGCGGTAGGCGTTCGAGAAGCGGGTGCGGCGCAGGAGCGGGGCCAGGGTGTGGTCGAGGGCTGTCGCGGCGGTCACCAGGGGGGTGGTCGCCGGCCGCCACGCCCTGGGCAGGACGTGGGTCAGGGCCAGGGAGAGGGCCGCTGACAGGTCGTAGGGGATGTGAGGGGCTCTGCGGTCCGTGGTGACGATGGTGCAGCCCTGGGACTCCAGTTCCGCGCGCAGGTTGTCCAGGGGCATCAGATGGAGATGGCGGGGCTGGCTGTAGGGGAGCCACCACTTGCCCAGGAGCGTGGCGAACGCGCTGTGGGGGTCGGGGACTTCGACGAGGAGATGACCGCCGGGGCGCAGGGCGGTGAGGGCGGCGCGGAGTTCGGCGCGCGGGTCGGGGGTGTGTTCCAGGTGGTGGAACATGCTGACCACGTCGTAGCGGGAGCGCAGCCGGGCGAGTACGGCGGGGGTGGTGAGGTGGCCCTGGTGGGCCTCCTCGATACGGCCGGCCGCACGGGCCCGCTCCACGCGGGGAGTCGGGTCCAGGCCGTCGAAGGACGTGTAGGCGAAGAGTTCCCTCGCCGTCTCCGGGAAGCGGGCGTGGCCCGTGCCGACGTCCAGCCAGCTCTCCGGCTCCGGCAGGGCCAGCATCGCGCGGGCCGCGGCCCGGTGCCGCCGGCCGGCGCGGGCGGCGAGGATGCGCTCGGCCAAGTCCTCCAAGTGCCCTTCGTGGAAGTCCCGGTGGTAGAGGGCGAGTCCCTCGGAGGTGAGCCGTGGGTTCTGGAAGGCGTGGGCGCAGTCGCGGCACTCGTCGACGACGAACGTGCCGGGCCTGTGCCGGGTGAAGTCGGGCGCGCGCAGCCGGGTGCGCAGGCGTCTGGAACCGCACCAGGGGCAGTCCTCGCGGCGCGGCTCGTGGAATCCGTCGGTGGACTGCGAGGTGGGGGGCAAGGGCGGCATGGGCGGCTCCCTGTACGACAATCCGCTGCAAAACGGAACGTATGGGATTCCGATCTTGGGTGCCAAGACGCCGTCCGGGTGGGGTGGCGATGTGGCGCGGAACCGTTGGTTCTCTGCCGGTACTGTTCGGCGAATGAGCTCGCTTAATCTCGACGACTTCACCGATCTGATCGAGCGCCCGGACGGGGGCGTGCGCCGTGACGCCGAGGCGCGACGGGAACGTCTGGTCGTGCCGCCCGGGTCGCTGGGGCGCCTGGACGAACTGGGTGAGTGGCTGGCGGCCGCGCAGGGCGCGGTGCCGGTACGACCGGTCGAACGGCCGCGGGTCGTTCTCTTCGCCGGTGACCACAAAATCGCCGAACTGGGCGTCTCCGCGCGGCCCGCGGGCAGCGCCGAGCTGCTGGTGCGGTCCGTGCTGGAGGGCGCCAGCCCGGTGTCGGTGCTCGCGCGGCGGCTCGGTGTGCCGGTGCGGGTCGTGGACATGGCGCTGGACTGCGAGCCGGACGCGCTGCCGCAGGACGTCGTACGGCACCGGGTGCGGCGCGGCAGCGGTCGTATCGACATCGAGGACGCGCTCACCGCGGAGGAGGCGGAGGCCGCCTTCCGGGCGGGGGTCGCGGTGGCCGACGAGGAGGCCGACTCCGGTACGGATCTGGTGGTGCTCGGCGATGTGAGCGTGGGCGGGACCACGGCGGCGGCCGTGCTGGTCGCGGCGCTGTGCGGGACCGACGCGTCGGTGGTCACCGGGCGGGGCGGGCTCGCGATCGACGACCTGACCTGGATGCGCAAGTGCGCGGCCGTCCGTGACGCGCTGCGCCGGGCCCGGCCGGTGCTCGGCGACCAGCTGGAGCTGCTCGCCACCGTGGGCGGGGCCGACCTCGCCGCGATGACCGGGTTTCTGCTGCAGGCCGCCGTACGGAAGCTGCCGGTGATCCTGGACGGGGTCGTGACGGCCGCGTGTGCGCTGGTCGCGCAGCGCGTCGCGTTCCGGGCGCCGGACTGGTGGCTGGCCGGGCACGGCAGCGGGGAGCCGGGTCAGGCGAAGGCGCTGGACCGGATGGCCCTGGAGCCGCTGCTCGACCAGGGGGTGACCGTCGGGGAGGGCGCCGGGGCGCTGCTCGCGCTGCCGCTCGTGCAGGCCGCGGCGGCGCTGGCGGCGGAGCTTCCCGAGAAAGAGCCGGAGAAGGACGCCGAGGGGGACGCCGGGGAGGGCTCCGACGCGGACGCCGCGAAGGACACCGAGAAGGGCGTCGAAGAGGACTCCGAAGAGGGCGGTCCGGCCTGAATGACGCGGTTCGCCGTGTCCGCGCCCATATGATCCTCCCCTATGGGATATGCCCGAATTGCCGCGGAACAGGAAGCCGGCCCGGGGCGCCCGGGTGACACGGAGCGGCGGTCCACCGGGGCCTCCCGGCGGGCCGCCGCCTTCGCCGTCTGGTACTTGCGGGCCGTCGCCTTCATCAACTTCCTCAGCGCGGTGTGGGTGTCCCTGGGGCAGGACGTGCGGCGGCACAACCAGGAGAACTTCTTCACGCCGTATCTGCTGACGGCCGGCTTCGCCTCCGGCGTGTTCACCGCGTTCCTGGCGATCACCATGCGGCGCCGCAAGCGGGCCGCGTGGATCCTGAACCTGGTGCTGAGCGGGGTGTTCCTGGCCCTGTTCGCCCTCGCCATGGCGTTCCCGGAGATCCGGCAGTACGCACAGAACTGGATCTCCCTCGTCCTCACGGCCGCCTTCGTCGGCGCGCTGCTCGTGGGGCGGCGGGAGTTCTACGCCAAGGGCGACCGGTCCAACCCCAAGCTCGCCGCCACCGTCGCGGTCGGCGGCGGGCTGCTCGCCTCCCTGCTGGCGGCGCTCCTGGTGACGGTCACCAACCAGGCGCCGGACGCGGCCCGTTCGACGTTCACGGAGCGCTGGCACTACGGCACGCTGCGGCTGATCTCGGTCGCCGCCGACGAGTCCCGCTTCCCGGGGATCTCCTCGCCCAACTGGGTCAACGTCGTCATCAACGTGCTCAGCACGATCCTCGTCCTCGCCGTCCTCTACGCCGCCTTCCGCTCCCGGCGCGCGGTCGACCCGCTGACCGAGGACGACGAGAAGCGGCTGCGGACGCTGCTCGACCGGCACGGCGAGCGGGACTCGCTCGGGTACTTCGCGCTGCGCCGGGAGAAGAGCGCGGTGTGGTCGCCGACCGGGAAGGCGGCGGTGGCCTACCGGGTGGTGGGCGGGGTGTCGCTGGCCTCCGGGGATCCGATCGGCGACCCGGAGGCCTGGCCCGGGGCGATCGTGCCGTGGCTGGCCCAGGCACGCGAGCACGGATGGATCCCGGCCGTGATGGGGGCGAGCGAGGAGGCCGGGACCGTGTACGCACGGCACGGGCTCGACGCCCTGGAACTCGGCGACGAGGCGATCGTGGAGGTGGCCGAGTTCACGCTGGAGGGGCGGGCGATGCGCACCGTCCGGCAGGCGTTCAACCGGGTGAAGCGGGCCGGGTACGAGGTGCGCATCCGGCGGCACGCGGACATTCCGGCCGACGAGATGGCGTACCTCGTCGGCCGGGCCGACGACTGGCGGGACGGGGCGACCGAGCGCGGCTTCAGCATGGCGCTCGGGCGGCTCGGGGACCCCGCCGACGGGCAGTGCGTGATGCTGGAGTGCACGGACGCGAACGGCGAGCTGAAGGCGCTGCTGTCGTTCGTCCCCTGGGGTCCGCACGGGCTGTCGCTCGACCTCATGCGGCGGGACCGGGACTCCGACAACGGACTGATGGAGTTCATGGTCATCGAGCTGCTGCGGCGGGCCCGGGAGATCAAGATCACTCAGGTCTCACTGAACTTCGCGATGTTCCGTTCGGTCTTCGAGCGTGGCGCACGCCTCGGTGCCGGGCCGGTACTGAGGCTGTGGCGGTCGCTGCTCAGCTTCTTCTCGCGCTGGTGGCAGATCGAGTCGCTGTACCGCGCCAACGCGAAGTACCGGCCCATCTGGGAGCCCCGGTTCCTGCTCTTCGAGAAGAGCGCGGACCTGCCGCGCATCGGCCTGGCGTCGGCGCGCGCGGAGGGGTTCCTGGCGACAGGCCCCACGGCGCCGGGACTGCCGAAGTGGCTGCACCGCAAGCACCTGGAGACATACAGATGAGGACACTCGCCCGCTGGGTCCGCGCCGAATGGGGACTGCTCTGGGTCACCGTGCGCGAGCCGCTGCTCAAGCGGCGATGGGGGTACCTCCCTGCTCGAACGGAGTTGAGAGCTTGGGGGAGGGCGGTCCCGATGACGCTCGCGGCGGTCTGCCTGACCGCGGCGCTGCAGTTCGTGCAGAACCAGTCGTGGGGCTACCGGTTCGTGCAGAACATCGGGGCCGTGCGCGCCGAGGACCCGCTGTGGCTGGGGCTCCTGCGCACTCCGCTGTCGCTGTTCGTGCCGGCCCTGGACCTGCCGGTGTGGGGTGCGCTCGCCCAGATCCTGTTCGTGTTCGGGATCGCCGAGATCTGCCTCGGCTGGTGGCGGACGCTGGCCATCGCTTACGTCGCCACACTCGCCGGAACCCTGTACGCCCGCCTCGGCATCGCCCTGGGCCCGCATGCCCCGCTGGGCCTGCCGGCCTCGGACGCGCTGGTGGTGGACGCCGGTCCGTCGGCGGCCGTGGTGGGGCTCGCCGTGTACGTGGGGTGGCGCTACGGCGCCCACGTCACGGCCGCCGGAGTGGCCATGGCGATGATCGCCGAGGTCGTGGTGAGGGAGAACCTCGCGGGCAAGGAGCATCTGGCCGCGATCGTGGGCGTCACGGCACTGTGCGGGGCGACGGCCCTGCTGCACCGCCACCGCCACGCCCTCGTACGCCTGAGGAGACGAGCGGGCTCCGACCGGGAATTGCCGCCGCTGCGCACCTGAGCCCGAGCCGACGGCCGTGTCCGCCGTGTCCGCCGTGTCCGCCGTGTCCTCAGTGGTGGCCTGGAAGGCTCGGCGGGTTCGAGTCGGGTTTGCCGGCGATCCAGTTCTGCAGGGTGCGGCTGGGGCCGGCCCAGCGGCGGTCGTGGCGGTAGGCGCGCAGGGTGGCCCGGGCCCGGGCCCGGGGGCGGTTGCGGTAGAAGCGTCTGGCCCAGGGGGAGGCGGGGCGGGCCAGCCGGGTCGCGCCGACGAGGGCGACGACCGGCACGATCACGCCGAACAGCGCGGTGCGCAACTTGCCCTTGGAGAGCGCGACGAGGGCGCAGACGAAGTTGCCCGTGATGGTCACGATCACCGTGCCGCGGTCCTGGAGCTCCTCCTGCGAGAGGTCGTTGACGCCGAACGGCGCGAAGCCCGCGAGGAGCAGCCCGACGAGGGCGGCGGTGACGACGACGACCTCGATGCTCTTGCGGCCCTCCTCGGTCCAGTAGACGTCGGCGAGATGCAGGATCAGCGCGAACTCGTCGAGGACCAGCCCGGCGCCGACACCGAAGACGACCGCGGCGACGGCCGCCCCGAAGCCGTGCCGGTCGGCGGCGGCGACGGCCCCGAACCCCCCGACGACGGTGAGAATGACACCGGGCACGACGTGGTGGATGTGCAGCCCGCCCGCCTTCACATTCCCGAACGGGCCTCTGCCCGCCCGGATCAGACGGGTGATGACCCGGGTGATCAGAAAGGTCAGGACGAAGGCGGCCAGCGCGAGGAGCAGCGGAAGCTTGCCGGGTTCGATGATGTTCCGCTCCAACCAGTGCCCCATGTGCGCACTTTATCCCTGAATGTCGCGTCTATCGCTGAGTGTCCCGGCGATCCCGCCCAGTCTCCCCGGCGGCCGTACGGATCGCTCCGGCCGCCGGGTAACCTGCGCCGGTGTCCAAGATCCCCTGGCCGGACGGCCTGCGCTTCGCCTTCGGCACCCTCACCGTGCTCCCGGTCCGTGTCACCCGCTGGGACCGGGAGGCCGCACGCGGGGGCATGCTGTGCGCCCCGCTGGCCGGGCTCGTGGTCGGCGGCTGCGCGGCGGCGCTCGGTGGCCTGCTGCTGTTCCTCGGCGCCGGGCCCCTGCTCGCGGCCGTCGCCACCGCCGCCGTACCCGCCGCCCTCACCCGGGGCCTGCACCTCGACGGTCTCGCCGACACCGCGGACGCGCTGGGCAGCGGCAAGCCCGCCGAGGACGCGCTCAGGATCATGAAGCAGTCGGACATCGGCCCGTTCGGGGTCATCACCCTCCTCTTCGCCCTGCTGACCCAGGTGGCCGCGCTGGCCCAGGCGTACGGCGGCTCGTGGGCCCGGGGCGCGCTCGCCGCGATCGTCTCGGCCGCCGCCGCCCGGCTGGCGCTGACCCTCGCGGCCCGCGCCGGGATACCGGCCGCCCGGCCGGACGGACTGGGGGCGGCCGTCGCCGGGGTGGTGCCGCGCGGCGGCGCGGCCGCCGTCGCGCTCGCCGTCGTCGCGCTCGCCGCGGCCGGGGGTGCCTTCTTCGGGCCGTACGACATCGCCCGTACCGCCCTCGCGGTCGTCGCCGCCGTCGTCGTGGCCGAACTCCTGCTGCGCCACTGCACGCGCCGCCTCGGCGGGGTCACCGGTGATGTGTTCGGCGGGCTCGCGGAGACGGCCGCCACGACGGCACTCGTGGTTCTCTCGCTGGGTCGCTAGGCTCGTCCGCCGACATGGACAAGTACGTGTGATCGGGGGACCTCCATGCCGAAGCTGCGCCGTGCCGTGGCCTGGTTCATCGACTTCGGGCTGGTGATCGCGGCGGCCTCGCTGCTCGCCGTGCTCACCTTCCACCGGATATCCGCGCTCGTCACCGACGTTCCGGAGCTGGCGACCCGCGGCGGGTTCGACCTGCTGAGCTCCCGCGGTGACGTCCTCGACGCCTCCACCGACCTGGGCCTTTCGCTGTGGGACAAGGTCGTGCTGGACGTGGAGGAGGCCTTCGCGGCACTCGTCGTCGTCACGTTCCTCTACCAGTGGGCCTGCCTCGCGTTCCTCGGCCGCACCGTCGGCAAGGGGCTCCTCGGACTCCGGGTCACCCCGCGGCTGTCCCGGCACGCCGCCCGCCGGGCCGCCGTCACCACCGCGGCCGACGTCGCCGTGTACGCGGTCGCCTGCGTCCTGCTGATCGAGGGTCAGTTCGCGCTGTCGGTGCTGGCGTGGGTGCTGGCGGTGGTGCTGTTCCTGGTCAACGCCGTGCCGGTGCTCCTCCCGGGCCGCCGCTCGCTCGCCGACCGGCTGGCCGGCACCTCGGTCACCGGGTTCGGCCTCGGCGCGCCCGCCGCCGTGGAGCCGGGCCCGGCGGCGCCG
Source organism: Streptomyces sp. NPDC001406 (assembly GCF_042895285.1). Classification (NCBI taxonomy): domain Bacteria; kingdom Bacillati; phylum Actinomycetota; class Actinomycetes; order Kitasatosporales; family Streptomycetaceae; genus Streptomyces; species Streptomyces sp. NPDC001406. The sequence continues at coordinate 127,049 of NZ_JBIAWG010000003.1, read as the reverse complement.
ACGCGGTCCTGGTAGGCGCCCGCGCCGGAACCGGCCATGGCGCCACGCACCGGTGAACGGCATGCGGGAATGAGTGAACGCACACACGCGCGTAGGCTCGTCCCGGGTGTTCGCCGACAGGGTGAAGGCCCCGCTCGAGACGCGCCCCGCCCGGGGTCGGCTCCCCCGGGCCCGGTCGACCCACCCACTCGGCCACAGCAACTTCACATCGGAAGCGAGTTTCACCACAGTGACTGCTCTTACTCTCAGCACCGCCGCGGCGCCCGGCCTGCGGGCCGACGCGATCGTGATCGGTGTCGCCAAGGGCGCCAAGGGACCCGTCGTCGCGCCGGGCGCCGAAGCCGTGGACAAGGCGTACGACGGCCGGCTCGCCGACGTCCTGGACACCCTCGGCGCCGCCGGTGCCGAGGGCGAGCTGACGAAGCTGCCCTCCCCGGCCGGCTTCAAGGCACCGCTCGTGGTGGCGGTGGGCCTGGGCGCGGAGCCGGAGAAGGACACGTCCTACGACGCCGAGACGCTGCGCCGGGCCGCCGGTGTCGCCGCCCGCGCGCTCTCCGGGGCCAAGAAGGCCGCCTTCGCGCTGCCCGTCGCCGACGCCGACGCCGTCGGCGCGGTAGGCGAGGGCGTGCTGCTGGGCGCGTACTCCTTCGACGCGTACAAGGAGAACGGCAAGGACGCCAAGAACGGCCGGTCGCCGCTCGCCGAGGCCTCCCTGCTCGGCGGCAAGCCCCGCGACGCGGCGCACAAGGCGGCCCTCGCCCGCGCCACCGCGGTGTCCGAGGAGCTCAACCGCGCCCGCGACCTGATCAACATGCCGCCGAACGACCTCAACCCGGCGCAGTTCGCCGCGATCGCGCAGACCGCGGCCAAGGAGCACGGCCTCAAGGTGCAGGTGCTCGACGAGAAGGCCCTGGCCAAGGGCGGCTACGGCGGCATCCTCGGCGTCGGCGGCGGCTCGGCGGCGGCCCCGCGCCTGGTGAAGCTGTCGTACACGAACTCGAAGGCGACCAAGCACCTGGCCTTCGTCGGCAAGGGCATCACCTACGACTCGGGCGGCATCTCCCTGAAGCCGGCCGGTCACAACGAGACGATGAAGTGCGACATGAGCGGCGCGGCCGCCGTGTTCGCCGCCGTCGTCGCGGCCGCGCGCCTGGGCCTGGAGGTCAATGTCACCGGCTGGCTGGCGCTGGCCGAGAACATGCCCTCGGGCGCCGCCGTACGCCCGGGTGACGTGCTGCGCATGTACAGCGGCAAGACGGTCGAGGTGCTCAACACGGACGCCGAGGGCCGGCTGGTTCTCGCCGACGCCCTGTGGGCCGCCTCGGCGGAGAAGCCGGACGCGATCGTGGACGTGGCGACGCTGACCGGCGCGATGGTGCTGGCGCTCGGCAACCGGACCATGGGCGTCATGGCCAACGACGACGCGTTCCGCAGCACGGTGCACGAGACCGCCGAGCAGGTCGGCGAGCCCTCGTGGCCGATGCCCCTGCCCGAGCACCTGCGCAAGGGCATGGACTCCCCCACCGCCGACATCGCCAACATGGGTGAGCGCGCGGGCGGCGGCCTGGTCGCCGGTCTCTTCCTGCGCGAGTTCGTCGGCGAGGGCATCACCTGGGCCCACCTGGACATCGCCGGCCCCGCCTTCAACGAGCAGGGCCCCTTCGGCTACACCCCGAAGGGTGGCACGGGCTCGGCGGTGCGCACGCTGGTGCGGCTGGCCGAGCTGAGCGCCGACGGCGAACTGGTCTGACCTTCCCCCCGGGGACGGGGACCGCGGCGCCCACCGGCCGGGGGCGCCGCGGTCCGCTCGGTCGAGTGGGACGCCTCACACTCCGGTCAAGTGGGACGCCTCACACTGTGGCCCCGCGTCTCGAACTCAAGCGACAAGTGCGAAGATGGAGCCCGGCAGGACAGGGCCCCCATCACAGGGCCGAAGAATGAGCGGCCGGACACCAGCCGCCGACCGGTCACCGAAGACCGGCGTGGCGCACATGCATGGAGGACGTGACGTGGCGAACGACGCCAGCACCGTTTTCGACCTAGTGATCCTCGGCGGTGGTAGCGGTGGTTACGCCGCGGCCCTGCGCGGGGCTCAGCTGGGCCTGGACGTCGCCCTGATCGAGAAGGACAAGGTCGGCGGCACCTGCCTGCACCGGGGTTGCATCCCCACCAAGGCCCTGCTGCACGCGGGCGAGATCGCCGACCAGGCCCGCGAGAGCGAGCAGTTCGGTGTGAAGGCCACGTTCGAGGGCATCGACGTACCGGCCGTCCACAAGTACAAGGACGAGGTCATCTCGGGCCTGTACAAGGGTCTGCAGGGGCTCATCGCCTCGCGGAAGGTGACGTACATCGAGGGCACGGGGCGGCTGTCGTCCCCGACCTCCGTGGACGTGAACGGCCAGCGCGTCCAGGGCCGCCACGTCCTCCTCGCGACCGGCTCCGTGCCGAAGTCGCTGCCGGGCCTGGAGATCGACGGCGACCGCATCATCTCCTCCGACCACGCCCTCGTCCTGGACCGCGTGCCGAAGTCCGCGATCATCCTGGGCGGCGGCGTCATCGGCGTCGAGTTCGCGTCGGCATGGAAGTCCTTCGGCTCCGACGTCACGGTGATCGAGGGCCTCAAGCACCTCGTCCCGGTCGAGGACGAGAACTCCTCCAAGCTTCTTGAGCGCGCGTTCCGCAAGCGCGGGATCAAGTTCAACCTCGGCACGTTCTTCTCGAAGGCCGAGTACACCCAGGACGGCGTCAAGGTCACCCTCGCCGACGGCAAGGAGTTCGAGGCCGAGGTCCTCCTCGTCGCCGTCGGCCGCGGCCCGGTCTCGCAGGGCCTGGGCTACGAGGAGCAGGGCGTCGCGATGGACCGCGGCTACGTCCTCGTCGACGAGTACATGCGCACGAACGTCCCGACCATCTCGGCCGTCGGTGACCTGGTCCCGACGCTCCAGCTCGCGCACGTCGGCTTTGCCGAGGGCATCCTGGTGGCGGAGCGCCTGGCCGGTCTCAAGGCCGTTCCGATCGACTACGACGGTGTGCCGCGGGTGACGTACTGCCACCCGGAGGTCGCCTCCGTGGGCATCACCGAGGCCAAGGCCAAGGAGATCTACGGCGCGGACAAGGTCGTCGCTCTGAAGTACAACCTGGCGGGCAACGGCAAGAGCAAGATCCTCAAGACCGCGGGCGAGATCAAGCTCGTCCAGGTCAAGGACGGTGCCGTGGTCGGCGTCCACATGGTCGGCGACCGCATGGGCGAGCAGGTCGGCGAGGCGCAGCTGATCTACAACTGGGAGGCGCTGCCGGCCGAGGTCGCGCAGCTCATCCACGCCCACCCGACGCAGAACGAGGCGCTCGGCGAGGCCCACCTGGCCCTGGCCGGCAAGCCCCTCCACTCGCACGACTGACCCTCGGTCGACGCACGCGACGACACAGACTTCCGCACTTCCGTAAGGAGCAACCGAAACCATGGCGGTTTCCGTAACCCTTCCGGCGCTCGGCGAGAGCGTCACCGAGGGCACTGTCACCCGCTGGCTGAAGGCCGAGGGCGAGCGCGTCGAGGCCGACGAGCCGCTGCTCGAGGTCTCCACCGACAAGGTCGACACCGAGATCCCCTCCCCCGCGTCCGGCATCCTGGCCTCCATCAAGGTCGCCGAGGACGAGACGGTCGAGGTCGGCGCCGAGCTGGCCGTCATCGACGACGGCACGGGCGCGCCCGTCGCCGCTCCGGCCCCGGCCGCCGCCGAGGCTCCGGCTCCCCCGCCGGCGCCGGTCGCCGAGGCCCCCGCCGCTCCCGCCCCGGCCCCCGTGGCCGCGGCTCCGGCCGCCCCCGCCGGTGGCGCCACGGGCACGGACGTGGTCCTGCCCGCGCTCGGTGAGTCCGTCACCGAGGGCACCGTCACCCGCTGGCTGAAGGCGGTCGGCGAGTCCGTCGAGGCCGACGAGCCGCTGCTCGAGGTCTCCACCGACAAGGTCGACACCGAGATCCCGGCGCCCGCCTCCGGCGTGCTGCTGGAGATCGTGGTCGGCGAGGACGAGACCGCCGAGGTCGGCGCCAAGCTGGCCGTCATCGGCGCCCCGGGTGCGGCTCCGGCCGCGGCCCCGGCTCCCGCCGCCCCGGCCGCGGCTCCGGCGCCCGCCGCTGCCCCGGCTCCGGCTCCGGCCGCCCCGGCGCCCGCTCCCGTGGCTCCGGCCGCCCCGGCCCCGGCTCCGGTCGCTCCCGCCCCGGTCGCCGCCGCCCCGGCCCCGGCCGCCCCGGCCCCCGCGCCGGTCGCCGCGGTTCCGACCGCCCCGGCCGTCCCGGCCGCGACCGCCGGTGACGAGGGCGCGTACGTGACCCCGCTGGTGCGCAAGCTCGCCGCCGAGAACGGCGTCGACCTGGCCACCGTCAAGGGCACCGGCGTCGGCGGCCGTATCCGCAAGCAGGACGTCATCGCCGCCGCCGAGGCCGCGAAGGCCGCCGCCGCTGCTGCTCCGGCCCCGGCCGCCGCTGCCGCCCCGGCCAAGAAGGCGCCGACCCTGGAGGTCTCCCCCCTCCGCGGCCAGACCGTCAAGATGCCCCGCATCCGCAAGGTCATCGGCGACAACATGGTCAAGGCGCTGCACGAGCAGGCCCAGCTGTCGTCGGTCGTCGAGGTCGACGTCACGCGCCTGATGCGGCTGCGCGCCCAGGCCAAGGACTCGTTCGCCGCGCGCGAGGGCGTCAAGCTCTCCCCGATGCCGTTCTTCGTGAAGGCGGCGGCCCAGGCGCTGAAGGCCCACCCGGTCATCAACGCCCGGATCAACGAGGCCGAGGGCACGATCACCTACTTCGACTCCGAGAGCGTCGGAATCGCGGTGGACTCCGAGAAGGGCCTGATGACCCCGGTCATCAAGCACGCGGGCGACCTGAACATCGCCGGCATCGCCAAGGCCACGGCGGAGCTCGCGGGCAAGGTCCGCGCCAACAAGATCACGCCCGACGAGCTGTCCGGCGCGACCTTCACCATCTCCAACACCGGTTCGCGCGGCGCGCTCTTCGACACGATCATCGTGCCGCCGGGCCAGGTCGCGATCCTCGGCATCGGTGCCACGGTCAAGCGTCCGGCCGTCATCGAGACCGAGGAGGGCACGGTCATCGGCGTCCGCGACATGACCTACCTGACCCTCTCCTACGACCACCGTCTGGTGGACGGCGCCGACGCGGCCCGTTACCTGACGGCGGTCAAGGCGATCCTGGAGGCGGGCGAGTTCGAGGTCGAGCTCGGCCTGTAGGCCTTCGCAGTTGCCCTGCGGTGCCCCGCCCGGAGCCTCTCCGGGCGGGGCACCGTCGTATCACCTGGGCGTCAGCCGCGCGTCGGACCAGGTGATCAGCGTCTCCACCCACACGTTCGGGATGTAGAGGCGGGGCGCGGGTGTCAGGTCCTCGGTGCGGTAGGCCTTCAGGACGTCATAGGTGGCGTCGAGGCAGTCCCGCGAGGTGAGCTCGCCCGTCCTCGGATCGACCCCTACGAGAAAGCCGCGGCTCTCGACGGTGCGGATCATCTTCCGGGCCGCCCGCACGTCGCTCGTCGAGGACGAGGTGCAGCGGTAACGGCTGTACGGATGGGTCGACTTGCCGGGGATGGAGGTCCCCCCTGCTCGAGCGGAGCCGAGAGCTTGGGGGAGGGCGTCGCGGGACATGTCGCCGAGCATGCGGTCGTACGACCCGCGCGCATGCCAGGCGCCGATGTCCCCTCCGGGCGGGGTGTAGAGCCTGTTGGTGGGGTTCTCGACCCCGCCGTACTCCCAGGTGTTCGTGCCGGTGATCCGGAAGCCCCAGCCGACGTGGCCGAACTTCTGGGCGCCGTCCGGCTTGACGAAGACGCAGGCGCCGCCGGGACCGGCGGGCTGCCCCCGGCCGGCCAGGACCGCGGTGCTCGCCGTGGCCGAGGCCGTCGTGCTCTGCGCCTTCCTGGCCTTGGTGTGCCGTGGCTGGTGCGCGCCCGTGCTCATCGGCCGGCACGCCGTGACTCCCATGACCGCCGCCAGAGCGACCGCGACGACCGCCCAGCCGGCCCGTCCCCCGATGTCCATTCCGACCCCCGGTGGTGCCGAGGGGTGCCCCTGCCGGAACCCCTCCTGCCGACCGCGACACGCATCGGGCGCCGCGGGTTCTGCCGGTGGCCCGGTGGTGACACGGCGGTGACGGCTCCGCGGCTCGCCCGGTACGGGGCTTTACGGAACAAGCCGCCCTGAGAGCGTGTAAGTCTCGTCTCACCTGCACGAAAGCGCCCCCGTGCGCCCCTCCCGGAAGGCGGTCCGGCCTTATTGTCTAAACGTCAAACGCCCCGGGGGCCTGTGGCCCCTCCCTAAGGAGCCCTCATGACCGCGCCCGTCATCCACTCGCTGCGCGAACAGATCCGCGAGCACATCGTGGAGGGAATCGTGAGCGGTCGCTGGAAGCCGGGCGAGCGGATCGTGGAGCGGCGGATCGCGACCGAGCTGGAGGTCAGCCAGACCCCGGTGCGGGAGGCGCTGCGCGAGCTGGAGTCGCTCCGGCTGATCGAGTCCGCGCCGAACAAGGGCGTACGGGTGCGGAACCTGACGGCGGCCGACCTGGAGGAGAGCTACCCCGTTCGGGCCGGCCTGGAGGCGATCGCGGCGGAGCTGGCGGCCGAGCGTCTCGCCGTGGACTGCTCGGCGCTGGAGCCTCATGTGCTGGCCCTGTACGAGGCGGACCGCACCGCCGACGGCACCGCCCAGGTCCGGCACACGGTCGGCTTCCACCGCGAGCTCGTGCGCGCGGCGGACAACTCGGTGCTGCTGCACACCTGGGAAGGGCTCGGCATCGAGGTCTTCACGGCGCTGTCCATCCGCTGGCTGGGCACGGTCCAGCAGTCGTACGCGGAGGAGCACGAGGAGCTGGTGCAGGCCTTCAAGCGCCGGGATCCGCAGATCGCGGAGCTGGTGAAGGCGCACGTCCTCGGCTGCGCGCCGCGCGCTTGATTCAGGAGAGCGCGCCCCCGCTCATACGCCGCCCCACCTGCGAAAACAAGGCGATTCCACGTCACCCGGTGCCATCGATGAAGGCACCGGGTGCCGACTTTCTCGAAATCAAGAAGTTTTGCCCCGCAACCCTTTGATCGATCATCGATCAGCGAGTTACAGTCGCCGACGGGCACGCGACGGAGTCGCACATCGACACCGCACCCGAGTCCACGCCCTGTCCTGCCAAAGACCAAGGGCACCCCGAACCCTTACCGATGAGGGAACCCCCTTCGACTGAGGAAGGCGGCGACATGACCGACCCCTACGCCATCCAGCCGAGCGAGCTCGACCAGCTCCCGGACCGCGACCCGGAGGAGACCGCCGAATGGCGGGCCTCACTGGACGCCGTGGCCAGGGAAGCCGGGCCGCACCGTGCCGCGTATCTGATGCGCCGCACACTGGAGCGCGCGGAGGGCAACGGCATCTCGCTGCCCAGGCTGACCGAGACCGACTACGTCAACACCATCCCCACCGCCGCCGAGCCGCCCGTGCCCGGTGACGAGGAGATGGAGCGCAGGATCACCGCGTGGAACCGCTGGAACGCGGCCGCGATGGTGACCCGCGGCAGCAAGCACGGCGTCGGCGGCCACATCGCCACCTTCGCCTCCGCGGCCTGGCTGTACGAGACCGGCTTCAACCACTTCTTCAAGGGCAAGGAGGCCGACGGCTCCGGCGACCAGCTCTACATCCAGGGCCACGCCTCCCCCGGCATCTACGCCCGCGCCTTCCTCGACGGCCGCCTGGACGAGGCGCGCCTCGACAACTTCCGCCAGGAGGCCGGCGGCAACGGCCTGCCGTCGTACCCGCACCCGCGCCGGCTGCCCTGGCTGTGGGAGTTCCCGACGGTGTCGATGGGCCTCGGCCCGCTCTCCGCCATCTACCAGGCGCGCTTCAACCGCTACCTCACCAACCGCGGCATCAAGGACCTTTCCGCGTCCCACGTCTGGGCCTTCCTCGGCGACGGCGAGATGGACGAGCCCGAGTCGACCGCGGCCCTCGCGCTCGCCGCGCGTGAGGAGCTGGACAACCTCACCTTCGTCATCAACTGCAACCTGCAGCGTCTCGACGGCCCGGTCCGCGCCAACTTCAAGATCGTGCAGGAGCTGGAGGCCCAGTTCCGCGGCGCCGGCTGGAACGTCGTCAAGAGCCTGTGGGGCAGCGCCTGGGACGAACTGTTCGCGCTCGACACCACCGGCGCGCTCGTACGCCGGCTGCGCCAGGTGCCGGACGCCCAGGTCCAGACGTACCAGACCCGCGACGCCGCCTACATCCGCCAGGACTTCTTCGGCGCCGACCCGGCGCTCGTCGAGATGGCGAAGCTGCTGAGCGACGACAAGATCCTGGAGTGCTTCCACCTCTCCCGCGGTGGTCACGAGCCCCGCAAGGTGTATGCCGCGTACAAGGCAGCCGTCGAGCACAAGGGCGCGCCGACCGTGATCCTGGCCCAGACGGTCAAGGGCCACACCCTCGGCCAGGGCTTCGCGTCGAAGAACGCCAACCACCAGATGAAGAAGCTGGCGGTGGACGAGTTCAAGACGATGCGCGACCTGCTGGAGCTGCCGATCTCCGACGCGCAATTCGCCGACGGCGTGGTCCCCTACGGCCACCCGGGCGCCGACTCCCCCGAGGTCCGCTACCTCCAGGAGCGCCGCGCGGCCCTCGGCGGCCCGGCCCCGGCCCGCCGGGTCCACCCGCTCGCCCCGCTGCCGGCCCCGGCCGAGAAGGCGTTCGCCTCCTTCGACAAGGGCTCCGGCTCCCAGAACGTGGCCACCACCATGGCCTTCGTCCGCCTGATCAAGGACCTGGTCCGCGACAAGGAGACCGGAAAGCGCTGGGTGCCGATCGTCCCCGACGAGGCGCGCACCTTCGGTATGGAGTCGCTGTTCCCGTCCCTCGGGATCTACTCCCCCAAGGGCCAGACGTACGAGCCGGTCGATCGTGACCAGCTGATGTACTACAAGGAGGCCAAGAACGGCCAGATCCTCAACGAGGGGATCACCGAGGCCGGTTCGATGGCCGACTTCATCGCCGCGTCGACCGCGTACGCGACGCACGGCGAGGCGATGATCCCCTTCTACATCTTCTACTCGATGTTCGGCTGGCAGCGCACGGCCGACCAGATGTGGCAGCTCGGCGACCAGCTCGGCCGCGGCTTCCTGGTCGGGGCGACGGCGGGCCGTACGACGCTGACGGGCGAGGGCCTGCAGCACGCCGACGGCCACTCGCCGGTGATCGCGGCGACGAACCCGGCGGCGCTGTCGTACGACCCGGCGTTCGCGTACGAGATCGCGACGATCGTCAAGGACGGCCTGCGCCGGATGTACGGCGAGACGGCGCCGGGCGAGGACCCGAACGTCTTCTACTACCTGACCGTCTACAACGAGCCGCTGCCGCAGCCCGCGAAGCCGTCCGGCGTCGGCATCGACGAGGGCATCCTCAAGGGCCTGTACCGCTTCAACACGGCGGAGTCGGCGGGCCTGTCCCCCGTGGCCAACGCCCCCCGCATCCAGCTGCTGGGCTCCGGCACGGCGATCCACTGGGCGCTGGAGGCGCAGCGGCTGCTCGCCGAGGACTGGGGTGTCGCGGCCGACGTGTGGTCCGCGACCTCCTGGACCGAGCTGCGCCGCGACGCGCTGCAGGCGGACGCCGCCCTGCTGCGCGGCGAGGAGCGGGTGCCGTACGTCCGGCAGGCCCTGCACGGCGCCGAGGGCCCGGTGCTCGCGGTCTCCGACTACATGCGCCAGGTCCCGGACCAGATCGCGCAGTGGGTCGAGCAGGACTGGTCCTCGCTGGGCGCCGACGGCTTCGGCCTGTCGGACACCCGTGTGGCCGCCCGCCGCCACTTCGGCGTCGACGCCCAGTCGATCGTCGTCGCGGCCCTGGCCCAGCTCGCGAAGCGGGGCGAGGTCAAGGCGGCCGCGGTGAAGGAAGCCCGCGAGAAGTACGGGCTGTAGGTCCCCGTCGTGGTGCGAGGGGGCACGGCATCCATCTGCCGCGCCCCCTCGCTGTCACTGGGACCGGGCATCATGACGGTATGCGCGCTGCCCGCCTGATCAAGATGGTGCTGCTGCTCCAGTCCCGCCCCTCCATGACCGCCGCCGAACTCGCCCGCGAGCTGGAGGTGTCGGAGCGGACGGTGACACGGGACGCGCAGGCGCTGTCGGAGGCGGGCGTGCCGGTGTACGCGGACCGGGGCCGGGCCGGCGGCTACCGGCTGATCGGCGGATACCGAACCCGGCTGACCGGGCTCGCCCGGAGCGAGGCGGAGGCGCTGTTCCTGAGCGGAGTGCCGGGCGCGCTGCGGGAGTTGGGCCTGGAGGACGCCGCCTCGGCGGCCCGGCTGAAGGTGTCGGCCGCCCTCCTCCCCTCCCTGCGCGACGCGCCCCGCACGGTATCCCAACGCTTCCATCTGGACGCACCCGCCTGGTTCCGCGAACCACGGACACCCACGCTGCTCCCCACGATCGCGGAGGCGGTCTGGGACGACCGCTGCCTCACCGCCCACTACCGCCGCGGCGAACGGGAGGTGGAACGAACCGTAGAGCCCTACGGCCTCGTACTGAAGGCAGGCGTCTGGTACCTGTGCGCACGGGTTCTGCCGTCGGACACGGCGGACAGCGAGACCGGGATGCGCGGGGCGATGGGGGTGCGCGGGGCGGGCGGCGCGGGCGGCTTGAGCGATGCGGGCGGCGCAGGCGGCCTGAGCGATGCGGGCGGCGCGGGCGAAGCGGACCGCCTCGGCGACGCCGGCGACGCGGACGGCCCGCGCAATGCCAGCGGTCTGGATGGCTTGGGCGACACGGGCGGCCCGGGCGATGCAGGCAGTGCGGGCTGCGCGGACGGCCCGCGCAACGCGAGCAGTCCGGACGGCCTGGGCAACGCGGGCGGCTTGCGTGACTCGAACGCCCCAGGCGACGCAGGCAGCGCAGGCCCCGCAGACCATCTCGGCAACGCGGGCAACGCAAACGGCCCGGATGAAGCGGGCGACACCAGCAACGCGGGCAGCCCGCGTGACGCGGAGGGGCTCCACGGCTTCTCCGCCGCGCCGGAAGCGGGCAGTATCCGGAGCGGCGGCGCGAGCGGCAGCACGGGGCGTAGTGGGGTGCCTGGCGTCGGTGGCTTTCGGACCTATCGGATCGACCGGATCACCGCCGTCGCCGATCACGGCACCCGCTTCGTGCGGGACGACGCGTTCGATCTGCCCGGTTTCTGGGCGGCGCAGGCCGAGGGGTTTGCGCGGGCGATCCTGCGGGACGAGGTCGTCGTACGGCTGTCCGCTCGGGGTGTGCGCAGGCTGGCGTATGTCGTCGATCCCGTGTCCGCGCGCGAGGCGCTGCACAGCGCGGACGAGGCGGACGGCGAGGGGTGGGTGACCGCGACGCTGCCGGTGGAGTCCGAGGAGGTCGCGCACTCCCAGCTCATGGCGCTCGGTCCGGAAGTGGAGGTGCTGGCACCGGCCGGCCTGCGGGAGCGGTTCGCCCGGGACGCGGCGCGCGTGGCGGAGCTCTACGGCCGATAACAATCCGCCGCACTCCACGTGCGCCCCACCCGCTCAGGCCCGATGCTGGACCCGTGATGGAAGAGTCGGAGTTCTGGGAGCTGGTGGACGCCGCCCGCGAGGCCGCCGAGGGCGACCCGGAGGAGCAGGCCGACCTGCTCGTGGAGCGGCTGCTCCAGCTGGACCCGGAGTCGGTCCTGGACTTCGCCCGTCACTTCGAGTCCCGCTACAACAGGGCCTACCGCTGGGACCTGTGGGGCGCGGCCTGGGTGCTGCTCGACGGTGCCAGCGACGACGCCTTCGACTTCTTCCGCTGCTGGCTGATCGGTCAGGGCCGGGACGTCTTCGAGGGCGCCCTGCACGACCCGGACGCGCTGGCCGACCTGCTCGGCGAGTTCGACGAGGAGATCGACGGGGACGGCGAGGAACTGGGCTACGCCGCGGACGAGGCGTACGAACAGCTCACCGGTACCGTCGCCCCGGACCTGGGCCTCGCGCCCGCGCCCTCCGAACCGGAGGGGGCGCCCGTCGACTTCGAGAGCGAGCGGGTGCTCGCGGAGCGCTACCCCAAGCTGTGGGACCGGTTCAGGGAGTGAGCGGGAGTGAGTTCCCCCCGGGGTGAGCGTCAGGCCGCGGTCCGCCGCCGGCCGGTGTCCGACGGGATGTAGGCCTGCGCCCGGTCGGCCCGCACCGCGTGGTGCAGGGGTGCCTTGTTGGCCTGGTCGAGGGCGGATGCGGTGACCGCGGCCGGGCCGAGGATCACCGTCGCGACCGCGCAGTAGGACGCGGGGATCTGAGGGACCTGCGGGCCGCCTATGACGTGGCTGTGGGGGTGAGTGCGGCTGTGAGTGTCCTGCCCTGCAGGCGGGCCGCCTTCTCCCGCATCTCCGGGAGCCGCGCGGCCAGGGCCGCTCCCGGGCAGCTCGTCATGTACCCGTCGTTGTGGCCCGCGAGCGCGGGGAGGGTGGCGGTGGTGCCGGCCTCGTAACGGCTGAGGCCGTTGCTGGAGACCAGCCGTACCCGGCTGCGCGGGTCGATGCCGGCGGAGCCGAGCTTCCAGGCGGCGACGGCGGCGATCGCGTCGGTCATCGCCCGCGGCACGGTCACCCCCGAGGTGAAGGTGCCGATGGCCGCGATGCCCGTGGTGCGGTGGTTGAAGCCCTGGGCGTGGGCGCCGGTGACGGCCCGCCCGACACCGCCCGCGCGGCCCTCGTAGATCGTGCCGCAGCGGTCGACGAGGAAGTTGTAGCCGATGTCGTCCCAGCTGCGGGCGCCGGTCTGGCCCGCGTAGAGGTGACGGATGATGCGGGGCGCGTCGGCGCAGTCGTAGCCGTTGGGCGAGTCGGTGTGATGGACGAAGACCGCGAGGACCTTGTCGTCGTACCGCGGGGGCGGCTGCCTGGGCGCCGTGCTGCCGTCCAGCCAGACATCCCGCGGCACGATGCGGGGCCTGGCCGCCGAGTGCGGCGCCGGGGCCGGGCTGGCCGCCGCGGGCTGTGCGGGCCGGGCCGGGGCGACCGGCCGATCGGGGCCGCGCACGGCCAGTGCCAGGGCGAGGACGGCGGCGAGGCCGGGCAGACAGCCGAGCAGCACCAGGACGGGGCCGGGCAGGCGCACGGCGTGCCACCTTCCCGGCCCAGGCGTTCTTCGCAGGAAACGCATGGGCTCCACTGTGGGTGTGATCCACTCCGTCCGCGATGTGTGGTGTGCCACCTGGTGGAACCATCGTCCCGGTCCGAGGCGTTTTTGGAGGTACATGCGTGCGTGGCCGGTTCCCGAGTCACGCACGCCCGACTGATCACTGGGCCCGTCCCGCCCGTACTAGGGGTTCCGAGAGAAAGGCGGCTCCGTGGACCTGCTCGACCTCCTCCTTGCGCTGATGATCCTCGTGTACGCGGGGTCCGGCTACCGGCGCGGACTGCTGGCCGGATGCATGTCGCTGGCCGGGTTCGTGGGCGGCGCGGTGCTCGGGGTGTGGGTGCTGCCGTGGATGATGAACCTGGTCACGCGGGGGTCGACGGCGGCCACGGTGACCGCGGTACTGACGGTGCTGGTCCCGGCGGTGGTGGGACACGAGCTGGCGGGGCGCCTCGCGCTGCGGCTGCGGCGTGAACTGGACCGTACGGGCCGGGACGGGCTGCGAGTGGCGGACGGGATAGGCGGGGCGGCGGCCAACTCGCTCGCGGTGCTGATCGTGGCCTGGGTGGCCGCGAGCGTGCTGGGCGCCTCCTCGTCCCCGGTGGTGACGACGGCGATACGGGACTCGGCGCTGCTGGGTGCGGTGCAGAACGCGATGCCGGACACCACGCCCTCGTGGTTCTCGCGCGCCACGTCCGCGCTCACGGAGGCGGGCTTCCCGCAGGTCTTCAACCCGTTCGAGAACGAGTCGACGGCGGAAGTCGCCAAGCCCTCCGGCGACAGCGTCACGGCGCGCGCCACCGAGGCCGCGAGGACGAGCACGGTGAAGATCGAGGGCGCCGCCGGCAACCAGGGCCGCGAGGGCAGCGGCTTCGTGTACGCGCGCGAGCATGTGATGACCAACGCCCACGTGGTGGCCGGCATCGACCGCCCGAGCGTGCGGATCGGCGGTGTCGGGCGGTCGTACGAGGCCCGGGTGGTGCTCTTCGACCCGAACCGGGACGTGGCGGTGCTGTACGTTCCCGGGCTCCGTGCGCCCGTGCTGCGGTTCGACGACCATGCCGGGCGCGGGGACTCGGCGGTGGTCGCGGGCTATCCGCAGGACGGCGATCTGAATCTGCAGGCGGCGACCGTGGCGAACCGGGTGCGGGCGAACGGCCGCACCATCTACAACGACGCCACGGTGACCCGCGAGATCTACTCGATCCGCTCGACGGTCCGCCCCGGCAACTCCGGCGGGCCGCTGCTGACCACGGACGGCCGGGTGTACGGCGTGGTCTTCGCCCGCTCCACCTCCGACGACGAGACGGGCTACGTCCTGACGGCGAACGAGGTGGCCCCCGACGCGCGGCGCGCGGCCACGGCGACGGCGCCGGTGGGCACGGGGGACCTGGTCACTTCGTAGCGGTCGGCAGCGGGGCCGGCACGGTCAGCACGGTCAGAGGGAGCGCCCCATGAACACGTCGTCCACGTACTCCCCCGCCAGCAGGAACTCCTCCGGCAGCACGCCCTCGACCACGAACCCCTCCGACTCGTAGAGCTTGCGGGCGGGGGTGTTGTGCCCGAGGACGCGCAGCGTGACGCGACGGGCGCCGCGGCGGCGGGCCTCGTCGACGGCGGCCCGGAGCAGCGCGCGGCCGACACCCCTGCCGCGGGCGTCGTCGTGGACGGCCAGCCCCTGGATCTGCCGTACGTGCGCGTTCGAGGCGAGCGGGGTCGAAAAGCCGAGGCGGATGTAGCCGACGATGCGCCGGTCGAGCTCGGCGACCAGCGTGTCGTCGGGGGCGTGGCGCTCGCTGAAGAACGAGTCGTAGGGCGGCTGCGGCTCGGGCATCACCGCGTGCAGATACGACCAGGTGGCCTGGTCCAGGAGCCGCAACTCCTCGTCGTCGTCCGGCAGGGCGGTGCGTATGTACGGATCCGGCATGACGGCCACCTTAGACGTGGCAGTGCAGGATGGGTTCATGGAACGTTCGCGAATCGCGGTGGCCGGCGCGTCCGGTCTCATCGGCAGCGCTCTGGTGCGGTCCCTGGTCGCCGACGGGCACGAGGTGGTGCGGCTGGTCCGCCGTGCGGCCCGCGGCGCGGAGGAGGTCTGCTGGGACCCCGAGGGGCAGTACGTGGACACGGCGGGGCTGGTCGGCTGTGACGTCGTGGTCGATCTCGCGGGCGCCGGCATCGGCGACCGGCGCTGGACGGACGCGTACAAGCGGAGGATCAGGGACAGCCGGGTGCTCGGCACGGCGGCGCTGGCGGAGGCGGTCGCCGTGCTGGACGAGCCGCCGCGTGTCTTCGTCAGCGGCAGCGCGATCGGTGTCTACGGCGACACCGGGGACCGTGCCGTGGACGAGACGGCGCCGCCCGGGGACGGTTTCCTGCCCTCCCTGTGCGTGGAGTGGGAGGAGGCGGCGGCACCGGCCGAGGAGGCGGGCGTACGGACCGTGTTCGCCCGTACGGGGCTGGTGGTGGCCCGTGAGGGCGGTGCGTGGGCGCGGCTGTTCCCGCTGTTCAAGGCGGGGCTCGGCGGGCGGATGGGGGACGGGCGGCAGTACTGGTCGTTCATCGCGCTGCACGACGAGGTGGCCGCGATCCGCCATCTCATCGACACCGAGGACCTGTCCGGGCCGGTCAACCTGACTGCCCCGACTCCCCTGACCAACCGTGAGATCACGGCGGCGATGGGGCGGGTGCTGCACCGGCCGGCCGTCCTGCCGGTCCCGGCACCGGTGTTGCGCTCCGTGCTGGGCGAGATGGCGGGAGATGTGCTCGGCAGCCAACGGGTGCTGCCGAAACGGCTGTTGGAGTCGGGTTTCGTGTTCGCCTTCCCGGGGATCGAGGACGCGCTCCGCGCGGCTCTGGCGTAGCCGAGAAATGACTGTATGCGACCGTCGTGCGACCGTGCTCTGTCGGTGCGCGACTGTCCTCGACCGATCACGGCCCTAACCTCGACCCGAACTCGGGTATCCCTGGAGCCAGTTGGGGGCATCACGTCTCCACCGGCCGCGCAACATCGAGGAGGGGCCTCGTGCTTGAGCCCGTGTACCAGGCGGACGTCGTCATCGTGGGAGCCGGAATCGCCGGACTGTCGGCGGCTCATCGGCTGACCAGCGCGGGCGTCACGACCGCAGTCCTGGAGGCCGCCCCCTACGTGGGCGGCCGTATGTCGACGGAGAAGGTCGACGGCTTCCGGCTCGACCGGATCGGACAGCTCCTGTCCACCTCCTATCCCGAGCTACGCCTGACACCAGGGCTCGACGCCCTCGTTCTGCGCCCCTTCGCCCCGGGCGTCCTGCTGCACCACGACGGACGCCGGCACCGCGCGGGCGCTCCGGCGGGCGGAGGGAGCGCAAGGGGCGCACTCCACGCGGTGCGCGCCCTCGCGAGCGCTCCCAGGGGCGCGGTCGCGTCGCCCGCGCGCGCGGGCGCGCCCATGGGCGGCGCCGTCGACCAGGCCCGGCTCGGGGTGGCGCTGGCCCGGATAGCCGCCACGCCCGTCGAGCGCATCCTGGCCCGCCCCGAACTGCCCGCCGCACAGGCGCTCGCCGTCCGCGGGGTGCCCGCCCGCACGATCGACGGCTTCCTGCGCCCGCTGCTCGCCGCCCTGCTGTGCGACCCGGAGCTGAGGACGTCCAGCCGGTGCGCCGACCTCGCGCTGCGCGCCTTCGCGAGCGGGCGGCTCAGCGTGCCCGAGGGCGGCGCCGAGGCACTGCCCGAGCTGCTCGCCCGCGCACTGCCGCCCGGCACCGTGCACACGGGGGTCCGGGCCACCTCGGTCTCCACGACCTCGGTGACCACCGCCGAGCACGGCGAGATCCGCTGCCGTGCCGTACTGCTGGCCACCGACGCGCGGGCCGCGGCCGAGCTGCTGCCCGGTCTGCGGGTGCCGGACTTCCACCCGGTGACGGTGGTGCACCACACGACCGACGAGCCCCTGGGCACCGGCGCCTCACTGCTGCTCGACGCCGACCGCGGCGGCCCCGTCGCGCACACCGCGATGGTCAGCGCCGTCGACCCGAGCCGCGCGCCCGCGGGCCGGGCGCTCGTCTCGTCGACCGTGCTGGGCACTCCCCCGGAAGGCGTCGACACGGCCGTACGGATGCACCTGTCCCGGCTGTACGGCACCTCGACCCGCCGCTGGGAGACGCTCGCCGTGCACCACACCGCCGAGGCCGTCCCGGCGATGCGCCCACCGCACGATCCACGCCGCCCGGTACGGCTCCTGGCGGGCCTGTACGTGTGCGGCGACCACCGCGACACCAGCACCGTCCAGGGCGCCCTGCACTCGGCCCACCGGGCCGCGGCGGCGATCCTGGCGGACCTGGGCGCGGCGGGCTCGCTGCACCGGGCGGACCCGCTGCCCGCGATGAAGCGCGCCGCCTAGCCGACGGTCACCCGAGCGCCGCCACCTTGTCCCGGTAGCCCCGTACCGGTGCCGCGTCCCTGTAGGGCTCGAGACGGCGCTCGAAGTCCTTGACGTACTCGATCGCCCGCACCGAGCGCATCTCCACCGCCTGCCCGGCCGCCTCCGCGCCCAGCAGGCAGGCCTGGTCGAGCTCCCCGAGACCGAGGCGGGCGGTGGCGAGGACGACACGGCAGAACAGACGGCTGCGGGCGAACGTCGGGGCGCGCAGTTGCAGGGAGCGCTCCGCGTGCTGCGCCGAGGCGCGGAACTGCTGCAGGTCGCGGTGGCAGTGCCCGAACTCGTCGGCGAGCTGCGCCTCGTCGAAGAACCGCGCCCAGTACGGCACCTCGTCCCCGGGCCGGGCCGCCTCCAGGGCGCGCTCGGCGCGGACCAGCGCGCCGGTGCAGGCCCGCACCTCGCCGAGCACGCCGTGCGCGCGGGCCTCCGCCGAGTGCAGCAGTGCCTGCACGACGGGCGGGGCGGTCGTTCCCACGCCCTGCTGCGCCACCCGCGCCAGCTGGACGGCCTCGCGGCCGTGCCCGAGGTAGACGGCCTGGCGGCTCATGGTGACCAGGACGTAGGAGCCGTACGTCCGGTCCCCGGCCGCCTGTGCGAGCCGCAGCGCCTGCACGAAGTAGCGCTGGGCGAGTCCGTGCGCGGCGATGTCGTACGACGTCCAGCCGGCGAGCCGGGTGAGATCGGCGGCCGCGGCGAACAGCCGGCGGCCCGTCTGCTCGCCGTAGGTGCCGCGCAGCATCGGCTCGCACTCGTGCTCCAGATAGCGCACCAGGGCCTGGCGGGCGTGGCCGCCGCCGTAGGCGTCGTCGAGGGTGCGGAAGAGCTCGCCGACCGAGCGCAGCGCGGCGATGTCGCCCCCGGTGACCTTCTGGCCGGGGCCTCGCTCGGCCTGGCCGCGCGGGCGCGGCACGACGGGCCGCCCCTGCGGAGGCACCTTGGGCAGCGGTTCGCCGCGGGCCACCCGGTCGTCGGCCCGGCCGATCAGCCAGTCCCGGCTGGGCACGACGAGCCCCGCCGGGGTGAAGGCGATCTTGCGCAGCTCGGCATGGCTGCCGGAGTCCTTGCGCCACAGCCCGCTGACGATGTCGACGGCCTCCTCGGGGGTGGACGCGAACTCCAGCCCGGCGTACACCGGCGCACAGGCGTCCAGGCCGAGATCCTGGGCCGTGAGCCGGCGCCCGAGGCGGCGCGTGAAGACCTCGGCGATGAGCGCGGGCGTGGTGCCCCGGGGCTGCTGTCCGCGCAGCCACCGGGTCACGGATGTCTTGTCGTATCTGAGATCCAGCCCGTGTTCGAGGCCGAGCTGGTCGACGCGACGGGCCAGACCTGCGTTGGAGAATCCCGCTTCTGCGATGAGCGCGGCGAGCTGGCGATTGGGGGTGCGCTGCGCGGGTCGTTCCGTCATCTGCGGTGCGGTCTCCTGCCTTCCAGGCCGTTGAAGTGCCCGGATTGCCTGTGAGCAGCCCTTATGGCCTCATGAACGGCGCGAATGTAGCGGAGAGTGAGCAGCCAGTCGCACACTTTGTAGTTCATTCATCCGATCGTGTGAGGATTGCCCCCTGGGCTGACGTAAGCGGACCGGTCGTACAGTGGCTTGGGCGCATTACATGCCTGACACACCCGTCGCCGAGGGAGGCGCTTGCCGTGAGTGAGTTGCGGTTCGTCCGCATGGGGTTCGGCGCACAGGCCGTCGAGTACCAGAAGGCCTGGGACGAGCAGCGCCGGGTGCACGCGGCGCGGTTCGCCGACGAGGTGCCCGACACCGTCCTGCTGCTCGAACACCCGCCGGTCTACACGGCGGGCCGCCGCACCGAGGACAGCGAGCGGCCGCTCGACGGCACCCCGGTCATCGACGTGGACCGCGGCGGCAAGATCACCTGGCACGGCCCCGGTCAGCTGGTCGGCTACCCGATCCAGAAGCTCCCCCGCCCGGTGGACGTGGTCGCGCACGTACGGCGTCTGGAGGAGGCACTGATCCGCACCTGCGCCGAGTTCGGCGTCGAGAGCACCCGGGTCGAGGGCCGCAGCGGCGTGTGGGTGCTCGGAGACCCCGTCGAGCATCGGCCGGCGCTCGGCGGACTCTCCCTGGACTTCGACCCGCGGCTGACCGACGAGGAGTTCGACCCGAGGCTGAACGGCCCGGAGTACGCCCCCTCCAACGCGGGGCAGCGCCGCGAGGACCGCAAGATCGCCGCGATCGGCATCCGCGTCGCCAAGGGCGTCACGATGCACGGCTTCTCCTTCAACGTGAACCCGGACAACGCCTGGTTCGACCGGATCATCCCGTGCGGCATCCGGGACGCCGGGGTCACCTCCCTCGCGAGCGAACTGGGCCGGGAGATCACGGTCGAGGAGATCCTGCCGACGGTCGAGCGGCATCTGAAGGACATCCTCGAAAATGCCGACCTGAAGCCGCGGGTGATCGAGGAGGCGACCGCCTGACCCCCGTCCGACCTCGGGAATGGACCCCGTCGAGGTGAGGTTGGCCTCACGGGATAGGCCCAACAACCACGGGCGTACGCTGGTGTACGCCGAAGAATCGAAGACTACTCAAAGCAATCAGCAGGGAGCCGGTCGTGTCCGCAGTCTCACCCGACGGACGCAAGTTGCTGCGCCTGGAGGCCCGCAACAGCGAGACCCCCATCGAGCGCAAGCCCGAGTGGATCAAGACGCGGGCGAAAATGGGTCCCGCGTACACGGAGATGCAGAAGCTCGTGAAGAGCGAGGGTCTGCACACGGTCTGCCAGGAAGCCGGCTGCCCGAACATCTACGAATGCTGGGAGGACCGCGAGGCGACCTTCCTCATCGGCGGCGACCAGTGCACCCGGCGCTGCGACTTCTGCCAGATCGACACCGGCAGGCCCAAGGCCCTCGACCGTGACGAGCCGCGCCGCGTCGGCGAGTCCGTGGTCACCATGGACCTGAACTACGCCACCGTCACCGGCGTCGCCCGCGACGACCTGGAGGACGGCGGCGCCTGGCTGTACGCCGAGACCGTGCGCCAGATCCACCAGCAGACCGCGGAGCGCGCGGCCGGGCGGACCAAGGTCGAGCTCCTCGCTCCCGACTTCAACGCCGTCCCGGAGCACCTCGAAGAGGTCTTCTCCACCCGGCCCGAGGTCTTCGCGCACAACCTCGAAACGGTTCCCCGGATCTTCAAGCGGATCCGCCCCGGCTTCCGCTACGACCGCTCCCTGAAGGTCCTCACCGACGCCCGCGACTACGGCCTCGTCACCAAGTCGAACCTCATCCTCGGCATGGGCGAGACCCGCGAGGAGATCAGCGACGCGCTGAAGCAGCTGCACGAGGCCGGGTGCGAGCTGATCACCATCACGCAGTACCTGCGCCCGTCCGTGCGTCACCACCCGGTCGACCGCTGGGTCAAGCCGCAGGAGTTCGTGGAGCTGAAGGAGGAGGCCGAGCAGATCGGCTTCTCCGGTGTGATGTCCGGCCCGCTGGTCCGGTCCTCGTACCGCGCCGGGCGTCTGTACCAGATGGCCATAGAGAAGCGTGGCACCTACGTCGCCACCCAGGCCGTCTGACAGATCGTCACCATCGTTGCTCCGTACGAGTGCGGGACAACCGTGTGAATTCCCGCACAAGAAATTACCGGCCAGTAGCGACCGAGAACGCGCGGTCCTGACAGTCCTCGCAGATGGGGGCGCCGTCAGGGCCGCGTATTCACTCCACCCCCGCCCCATCAAGGCTTCATTGGCGTTTGACCGGTCAGTCACACCCTGGTAACACCAATCAGTGACCCTGGTATCACGCCACGTACACCCGTACCCGACGCCGTCGAGGGGGACCTCCACCATGCAGGCCGCGCCCGTTCGCGCCACCGCCATCCCGACCTTCACCGACGCACTCCGTGCCGTCGAGTCCCTGCTCATGAGCGGCGGCCAGCGCACCGCCCGCCGCAATGCCTGGACCTCGGTCCTGGAGGACCGCCGTCGCGCCAAGGACCGGGTCGAGGCGCAGCGCGTCCTGGAGCAGGCGGCCACCCGCCCCTGACGCCCCCGCTCCGGGCACTGCCGTCGTGGGCACTCCCGGGGCCACGTAGACTTCGTGGCATGGCGAGGAAGGAAACCGCAGCGGACGCTGCGAACCCAGGGCGACTGAAGCAGATCGCCCTTACGTACAAGATGACCCGTAAGGCCGACAAGAAGATCGGTCTTGTGCTCGCGGCTGTTGGCGTCGGCACCTTCGGTGTCCTCCTCGCGATCGGCTTCTTGATCGGTCACCCCCTCTATCTGGGCATCCTGGGCCTGCTGCTCGCGTTCCTCGCGGCGGCGATCGTGTTCGGCCGCCGGGCCGAGCGGGCCGCGTTCGGGCAGATGGAGGGCCAGCCGGGTGCCGCCGCGGCCGTGCTCGACAACATCGGCCGGGGCTGGACGACGACCCCCGCGGTCGCGATGAACCGCAGCCAGGACGTGGTGCACCGCGCGGTCGGCAAGGCCGGCATCGTGCTGGTCGCCGAGGGCAACCCGAACCGGGTGAAGAGCCTGCTCGCCGCCGAGAAGAAGAAGATGGCCCGCATCGTGGCGGACGTCCCGGTGCACGACGTGATCGTCGGCACGGGCGAGGGCCAGGTCGAACTGAAGAAGCTGCGCACGACCATGCTGAAGTACCCGCGCGTCCTGACCGGCCCGCAGGTCACCACCACCAACGACCGGCTGCGCGCCATGGGCGACCTGATGAGCAACATGCCGCTGCCGAAGGGCCCGATGCCCAAGGGCATGCGGATGCCCAAGGGCGGCAAGGCCCGCTGACTCTCCCAGAGGTACGACGAAGGGGGCGCCCGGAATCACCGGGCGCCCCCTTCGTCGTACGGCCGCTGGAGCGTCGCCGCGGGGCCGCTGGTGGAGAGTCGTCGTACGGCCGCTGGAAAGCCGCCAGGGGGGTGTCGTTTGGATCATCCCGGCGTCGCGGGCCCTGGCACGCACATCTGCCGCGTTGTCGTCACTCGCCGACGCTCCGCCAGACCGCACCGTTCGTCACGGCCGGCCTGATCCAAACGACACCGCCTAGATACGGACCTCGACCGTCCCGGCCAGCCGGTCGTGCAGACCGCGGCCGTCGCGGTCCCAGACGAGCGCCGGGACGGCGAGGAAGAACAGGACCGTGCGCAGCAGCGCGCGCAGCGGGTTCACCCGGCCCGTGTCCAGGGCGACGACCCGCAGCCCGAACAGCCGCTTGCCCGGCGTGGAGCCGACCGTGCCGAGGGTGAGGACCAGCAGCACGAGCAGGATGAGCGGCGCCCAGACCTGCGCCGCCTTGTTATAGCTGTCGGTGATCAAGCCGTATGCGATCAAGAGGCACAGGCCCCAGTCCACGGCCAGCGCCCCCAGTCGGCGCCCCGGGCGCGCGATCGAACCCGGCCCCTCCTCGGGCAGACCGAGCTGTTCGCCGCGGTATCCGAAATCGGCACCGGCGTCTTCCATGGCCGCGCGCGGCCCGGAAAGCCACGATCCCATTGCTTGCCTGTTGTCCACCCGTCCACGGTACTGCCCGCTCGAATGCCCGGGGCACGGCGGGGTGTGTCGGGGCTACCGTGGAACCGAAGCCGGTTAACTTCTGCGAAACAAATGGGTCACGCCCGAGAAATCACCCGTCCCTAGGGTCGGGGACAGCGTGTGCCACCGCACTGGCCGCACGAACGAACTACCACCCCGGCGAGGACGGTCGGGAGTAGGAGGAGCTGGATGTTCCAGAACGCCGACGAGGCCAAGAAGTTCATCGCGGACGAGGACGTCAAGTTCATCGACGTCCGTTTCTGCGACCTGCCGGGCGTCATGCAGCACTTCACCGTGCCCGTCGAGGCGTTCGACCCGGACGAGGAACTCGCCTTCGACGGATCCTCGATCCGTGGCTTCCAGGCCATTCACGAGTCCGACATGGCGCTGCGCGCGGACCTGTCGACCGCCCGGGTCGACCCGTTCCGCCGCGACAAGACCCTCAACATCAACTTCTTCATCCACGACCCGATCACGGGCGAGCAGTACTCCCGTGACCCGCGCAACGTGGCGAAGAAGGCCGAGGCCTACCTCGCCTCCACCGGTATCGCCGACACCGCGTACTTCGGTCCCGAGGCCGAGTTCTACGTCTTCGACTCCGTCCGCTTCGCCACCAGCGCGAACGAGTCCTTCTACCACATCGACTCCGAGGCCGGCGCCTGGAACACCGGTGCCCTCGAGGACAACCGTGGTTACAAGGTCCGCTACAAGGGCGGCTACTTCCCGGTCCCGCCGGTCGACCACTTCGCCGACCTGCGCGCCGAGATCTCCCTGGAGCTGGAGGCGGCCGGCCTGAAGGTCGAGCGCCAGCACCACGAGGTGGGCACCGCCGGCCAGGCCGAGATCAACTACAAGTTCAACACGCTGCTCGCGGCCGCCGACGACCTCCAGCTCTTCAAGTACATCGTGAAGAACGTCGCCTGGCGCAACGGCAAGACGGCGACCTTCATGCCGAAGCCGATCTTCGGTGACAACGGCTCGGGCATGCACGTGCACCAGTCGCTGTGGGCGGGCGGCGACCCGCTGTTCTACGACGAGGCCGGTTACGCGGGCCTGTCGGACACCGCCCGCTACTACATCGGCGGCATCCTCAGGCACGCCCCGTCGCTGCTGGCCTTCACCAACCCGACGGTGAACTCCTACCACCGTCTGGTCCCGGGCTTCGAGGCGCCGATCAACCTGGTGTACTCGCAGCGCAACCGCTCCGCCGCGATGCGTATCCCGATCACGGGCTCCAACCCGAAGGCCAAGCGCGTCGAGTTCCGCGCGCCCGACTCCTCCGGCAACCCGTACCTCGCCTTCTCGGCCCTCCTCCTCGCGGGCCTCGACGGCATCAAGAACAAGATCGAGCCGGCCGAGCCGATCGACAAGGACCTCTACGAGCTGGCTCCCGAGGAGCACGCGAACGTCGCGCAGGTCCCGACCTCGCTCCCGGCCGTTCTCGACTCGCTGGAGCGCGACCACGAGTTCCTGCTCGCCGGTGACGTGTTCACGTCCGACCTGATCGAGACGTGGATCGACTTCAAGCGCGCGAACGAGATCGCTCCGCTGCAGCTGCGTCCGCACCCGCACGAGTTCGAGCTCTACTTCGACGTGTAAAGACGTCTGTCCGTAGCGACGCCCGAGTAACTGGCTGAGGGCCGCCACCTGCAACACTGCAGGTGGCGGCCCTCAGTCGTGCGCTGGGGTGCTTGTGTGTGTCACACCGCCTTCGTCAGCCGACCAGGATCACCACGACGCCGCCGGTGTTGAACCCGTTGTTGAACCCGTTGTTGAAGCCGAAGCCACCGAAGCCACCGAAGTTGCCGAAGCCGAAGCCACAGTTGTTCCACCAGCCGCCGTTGAAGCAGCCGCGGTTGGTCGTGACCTGGGTCGGAGTGGCGGCCGAGGCCGTTCCTGCTGTGGCGATGGTGGTGCCGCCGGCCAGCAGCACACCGACGGCGGACGCCGCCACGAGACGCCTAGCACGCTGTGCTTTCATGGACGTACCTTCCTTCCACCCCTCGTGCGGTATGTGAAGCACGAATCGGATGGCCGCGACCTCAGAGGTAAAAGTTCGGCGCGGTCGTAGGTCTGGCCGCCTGGTCTACCAGGAGCAGCGCTGTCGGTTTTCCCTGGTGAGCAGGGATTACGCCGGCGTAGGGCGTACCCCGCACTGCGGCTCTCTCACCTTCAGATGCTAGTGGTCCGCCGTCCACTCGGCATCCTGGGCAACCTTCCGCGCTTCCCAGGCTTCCTACACTCGGGGGATCATCCTCCTTGGTTCTTTCGGACGAGAGAGGTTGAACGGGGATGACTGAACAGGACGACTGGGAGCGGGAGTTCGATCACCGCTGGGCGAATTCCGCCGAGCACAAGGAGCCCTCCGCCCGGGCCCGGATGCTCGCCGCCCGCTGGAAGGAAAACCCCCCGGACCCGGCACCGTTCCGCGCCGACCCGGACCCGGTGGGGCCCCGCCGCTCGTCATGGGTGTCCACTGCGATAGTCCTCGGCTGCGTCGCCGCGGTGATAGTCCTGCTCGGGTACGCCCAGATGCGGGCTCCGTACTAGATCCGCACCGGAGGGGACGGTCACAGCTCGCGCCCGCTCTCTGTCGAGGGAGCCGGGTGAGCGACTGCGCGATCGCGCGGTGTGACGGTGAAGCGGCGGCAGCGATCGGCCCGCGCGGCCCGCGCCGGCGCGGAGATCACGAGGTCGGCCGCGCAGGCCGGCGGCTCCTGGGAGTGACCGCCGATCACCCTGCGTCGATATCGCCCCGCTTCGTCACGTCGCCCGGAGCAGGGACGCCGCATGTGTGAGGAGATCCTCGTAGATCTCCGGGCGGTCCTTGTCGATCACCGGGTAGCCGGCCCCGAAATCGCCGCCCAGCCAGTGGGCCTCGATTCCGGGGTTGGCGCTGTTCGTGCCGTCGTGCAGGAAGATGTGCGGGCTGCAGGTGACGCGGTCGTCGCGGGCCGTGTCGTACTGGGCCATCACGGCCGCGCGGGACGACCCGGTGTCCAGGGCCGCGGCCAGATCGCCGACGTCGACCGCGCCCGTCCGCCCGGCGATGTCGAGGATGACGTGGCGCAGCGAGATGCACCGGCCCTCGGCCCAGAAGGCGCGGCGCAGGGCGCGGTCGAGGCGTTCGCTCGCCTCCCAGCTCTGCGCCTTGGCCGCCTGCACCGCCTCGTGGGCGGGGAGCATGGTGACCGGGTACGCCCAGTCGGGGCCCTGCCACAGGCGCCAGCCGGCGTCCGGTTCCACCGCGCCGAGCACCGAGATCTCGGAGTCGACGCCGGGCCGGGCGTTGACCTCACGGTTGAACAGCTCCAGCGGGAAGGCCCGGAAGTCGAACCGGATGCGTCCCACGAGGCCCAGCCGGTGCCGCGTCTCGTGCAGCCGGTGCACCGCGACATGGGCGAACGAGCAGTTCAGGTCGGTGAAGACGGCGATCGTGCTCGGGGTCGCGGGCAGCCGCGGATCGTCACTCACGAGGTCTCCTCGGGCCGGGTCCGCTGGTCGAAGCGGGCGATGGTGACCTCGCCGGAGACGACACCGCCCCGCCACCGGTAGACCTGCCCGAAGGAGTCCTCCCCCGTCGGCACACTCCGGCTGACGGTGACGGCGATCCGGTCGCCGCGCCGTACCGCGACCGGCTCGGCGACCGGCAGGTAGGCGTGCTTCCAGCTGTCGGAGGTCGTACGGGCCCCCGGGTCGTCCGCGCCGATGTCGTCGCCGGAGATGTCCAGGGCGACGGTGTCCGACAGGTCGGCGACGAAGTAGCCCTGGAAGCCGGTGAACACGCCGTCGCGCTGGACGGTGTGGACGAGCGGCACGCTGTACTCGGCCGGGTGCCCGGCGCCGTTCCGGAAGTCGTAGCGACGCAGCAGCCGGGGTGCGGCGAGCCGGGCGGCGGCCGGGACGACCGTGTCGTAGTAGAGGTCGAACGGGTTGCGCGCGCCCCGGCGGCGCAGCAGTTCGGCGAAGCCCGCGCGGCTGTCGGCGTCCTGGGGCGCGCCGTCGCGCAGCTGGGCATGGGCCCGCTCGGCGGCCACGGGGACGAGATAGCTCTCGACCGCGCGCGGCAGCATGGCCCCGCCGGGGCGCAGGAAGCGCCGGCGGGCGTCGTCGAGGATGGCGACGCAGTTCTCGTTGTCGGCGAGGTTGCCCATGATCTCGGAGACGACGAGGTCGACGGGTTCGGGCAGCTCCAGGTCGAAGGAGATGCCGGGCAGCGGGTGGAAACGGTCGCCGAAGCCGGCGGCGGCGAGCCGGTCGGCCGCGGTGGCGAGGATCTTCTCGTTGAGGTCGATGCCGTAGACCCGGGCGGCGCCGGCCTGAAGCGCCCAGCGGGCCAGGATGCCGGTGCCGGTGCCGAGGTCGAGCACGGTCGCGCCGGGTCGTACCGCCTCGGCGATCGCGGTGCGGTACGCGGTCATGCGCAGCCGGTCGCCGAGCATCAGGTCGTGGAAGCCGTCGTCCCAGTCGAGGAGCCGCTCGGAGGCCGGCAGCCACACCTGCTCGGGACGGTAGTCCTGGCCGAGGACACCGGCCCGGTGGACGGTGAGGGACGTCTCGGCGGGGCCGGTCACCGGACAGCCGGTGGCCAGGTCGAAGCTGCTGCGGTGCAGGGGGCAGGTGATGCGCAGGGTGCGTGGGTTGACGTAGCCGTGGACCAGGCGGCCCAGCCGGTGCGGGCACGCCGCGTCGATCTCGAACTCGCGGCCCGCGACCTTGACCAGGACGCGGTCGCCGGGGAGTTCTTCGAGCACCGCGTCGCTCATACCGCCTCCCGGGCCCGGTTCACGGCCGCCTCGAAGGCGCCGCCGATCAGCTCGGACAGCAGCTGGGCGCCGATCCACAGCCGGGTGGGATCGATGCCGCCGGCCGCTTCGCACTCCTTGATGGCCAGCTGCATCTCCCGCATGTGGAAGGTGTCGATGTGCAGATGCTCGGTGTAGTAGCGGCCGTTCGCGATGCCGAGGCGTTCGCAGGCGCGGGCCTGGACTCTGAAGGCGTCGGGGATGCTGGCCTCCAGGTAGGCGAGGGCGCCGAGGAAGTAGGCGATGTCCTCGGCGCGCTGGGTGAGCCAGTAGAAGACGTTGAGGAACTGGTAGGTCCCCTCTCCGGTGGTGTCGAGGAAGCTCTCCAGGTCCTGGGGCAGGCCGAGTTCGGCGAGCAGGTCGAGATAGAGCTGGGAGTGGGCCTGGCGCTGGTTGCCGCAGCCGAACTCGTCGATGAGGACGCGCATCACGGCCATCTGGGCGCGCAGCGGCAGCCGGGGTATCGCGGGGAAGAAGTTCTGTGCCTCGGTGAGTCCGTCGAGCGCGAACTCCCGGACGACGTGGGTGAATTCCTCGCGGGTGGCCTTCTCGGCGAGATAGCTGCCGGCCGGGCTGCCCGCGCGCTCGTGCGTGAGCAGTTCGTCCAGGCACGTGAGCCACTCGGCGCGGGCGGCGAGGGGTTCGGTGCGCTCGGTGAGGCGGGCCAGCAGCGGGCCGATCCAGTCCGCTTCGAGCTCCTCGATGCGCGCGACCGTCCCGGCGGTGGGCCGGGCGCGGTTGAGCAGGAACAGCCGCTTGTGCGGGCTGTCGGTGGGGTGTGCGGTGACATTCACCGCGGGACCTCCTTGTCCATGGGCTCCGGGACCTCCCGGGCGGTTTCCAGGACTCCGCGTCGGTGCAGTTCGGTCTTGAGGGTCAGGTACCAGTCGTCGCGGTCGAGCCCGTAGCGGGCGCACGCCTCGGTCAGCCGGACGGCGTCCGCGGCGCTCGGCTCACCGAGCAGGGCCCGGCACAGCCCGGGTTCGACGTTGCCAAGGGCGACGACGCAGCCGTCGAGCGGCCCGCACTCCAGGAGCAGGTGTTCCAGCCCCTGGAGTACGGGCACGCCGGGGTGGGCCGCGATCAGTTCCCGGGTGGCGCGGGGGTCGCCCGCCGAGTCCTTGACCGCGGCGATGCCGGGCAGTGCGCAGATCCGCAGCAGGGTGTCCCGGTCGAGTGCGTTTCCCGAGACCCAGGACTCGTGGTAGACGATCACGGGCAGGGCGGTGGCCCGGGTGAGGTCCGTGAAGTGGCGGACCATGTCCTCCTGGCGCACACCGGGCCCGTACGGCGTGGTCGCCACGACCGCGGCGGCGCCGAGTTCCTCGGCGGTACGGGCGCGGGCGGCGACCTCGGCCGTGGTGGGCCGCAGGATGCCCGCGAACACCGGCAGCCCGTCGGCGTACCGGACGGTCGCCGCGACCATCGTCCGCCACTGGCGGTCCGTCAGCCGGGTGCCCTCACCGGTGCTGAGCGCCGGTAGCAGGGCATCGGCGTGCGGCCGCAGCGTCGCGACCAGCCGGGCCACCCCGTCCTCGGACACATCCCCCGTGTCCGTGACGGGGGTGACCAGTGCGACGACCAGTCCCCCGATCACCGTGCGGTCTCCTTTCGCCGTCTCACAGGGCATCGGCCGGGATGCGCAGCACCAGTGACTGGCGGTAGAGCGCTTCGAGCGGTTCCGGGAAGTCGGGTTCAGGCCCGTCGACCGGGGCGGGCGCCCGTACCGGAAGCCCCGTGTGGTGCGGCAGCCGGGGGCTCGCGCTGTGCAGCAGTCCCTTGCGGTTGCCGACCATGCCGAGCAGCAGCCGTTCGTGCGCCGGCAGCCGGTCCGGGATGCCGTCGCCGTCCAGGGCCCGCCGCAGGTCGGCCGCGTCGTAGCCGAGGCGACGGATGTCCATGACGGTGTGCAGGTTGTCCATGAACGGGTAGTAGGCGTCCTGGAGTTCACGGCCGTAGCCCCAGATGACGTCGTCGCAGCGGCCGACCTGCTCCAGGCTCATCGCCAGCGTCCGGTCCAGGCGGGTGACGAAGAACGTCTTGCAGGCGATCCGCAGGGTTTCGTCGGCACTGTTCATGCCGAGGAACAGCGCGGCGTCGCCGTACTCGTCAGCCGGCATGGCGGTCGAGCACCTCGCGCATCCGCACCATCGCGTCGGCGAACGTGCGCGGTTCACGGGCCAGGGCGAAGCGCAGATAGGACTCGCCCTTGTCGGGCTGGCTCCAGAAGAAGTAGCGGCCGGGCAGCACATAGACCTCGCGGGCGCCCAGGACGCGCTGCAGCTCGCTGGCGGTCAGCTCGGGGTGGTTGATGCGGGCCCAGGCGACGCTGACGTCGGCGACCGGGTTCTGGAGTTCGAGGACGGTGCCGTCGAGGGCCTTGCCGATCGCGTCCCGGTTGACGCCGAGCACCTCGCGCACCGAGGCGAGCTGGTCGGCGTGGGAGTCCTCGACGTACTGCGTGAGCATGTTGAGGACGAACGGCGAGACGTTGAGCAGGACGCTGGTGTGCAGGTTGTAGACGTCCTCGTGGATGTCGTCGCTGGGCGTGATCATGGCCGCCTTGGCGTCCTGCACCGGCCAGGTCTTGCCGGTGTCCTCGATGGCCAGGTAGGACACGCCGGAGCTCTCCAGCAGTTCGTAGACGTCGAACCGCTCCAGCTCGGAGCCGAACAGGGTGAAGGAGGCGAAGCAGAAGTCGAAGATCAGCAGCTTGTTGTGGTCCTTGCAGAACCGGACGACCTCCTCGAAGCCCCGGCGCCCGTACTGCAGCAGCGTGAAGCCCGTAGGGTTGTTGGGGTCGACCAGGAACAGCGCGTCGGTGCGCACCCGGCGTTTGAGCTCGGCGTATATCCGGTCGGGGTCGTGCAGCGCGGCCTCGTCGATCGGGTAGAGCGGCACACCCATGTTGTCGAGGACGTCGTAGAGGTTGTCGAAGCAGGGCTCGACGAGCGTCACCGACATCCGCTGCTGCTTGAGGTACATGCCGGCGACCATGGTGGAGATGGACGCGGCGTAGGAGAGCATCGTCTTCCTGCGGGCCGGCGCGGTCCGCTGGCCGTGGAGGCGGAAGAACGACTCGATGAACCGCTGTTCGTAGGTGGCCTGCAGCCCGTTCTCCGCCTCGTACCACAGCTCGGGCAGCCGGGCGACGATGTCCTGCTGGCTGGCGGACTGGCGCTGGTGGGTGTGGGCGTCGGCCAGGTTGAAGCGGGTGCGCAGGGCCTGGATCTCGTGCTGGGTCAGATCGGTGAACTGCCGGTTGTCGGAACCGACCAGGGTGCTGTGCGAGTTCACGCTTCCTCCGGGTCATGTGCGGGAACAACCTTGTGGAGACAGACGTGCCGAACCGCTTCGGACCGGACCTCCGAGTCCGGGTGGCGTTGTCCTCACCGGCCGCGGACATACGTGCCCGTGCCGCGGCGGCAGCGGTGGTGGTGCGAGAGGGTGGCGACTGCCGGGTACGACGCGCCCGGCGGCTCGGGCGGCGGCCTCTCAGCGGGTGAAAGGTGCCGGCCTCCCGGCCGAGAAGCCCGGATCGACCTGCGCGGAATCTCTGATCCCTGCCATGTGTCCCCCGTCCGTCCCCCGTCTGCGGACTCCGGTCCGCATCCGTACGATTACACAGCCGTTCTCGAACGGACAAGTGAAACAGGCCAGTTGTGGATTTCTCTTTCCCTGCCCGTCACTGACGCGTCCGGCGACCGGAGCCGACTGTACGTTCAGCGCTCCGAAACCTGTCAAGTTCCCAGTTCAGAGCGGCAGTTGGGGTTCCGAGGGCATGCCTGAGAGCGGGCCCGGCACGGCGCCGAACCCGCATGGTGAAGGGCGGCCCGGGTCAGATGCCGGGCCGCCGCAGAGCATGACAACCAGCCATGTGGAGGGCGGGATCGATCACCCTCCGGGCGGCCGGTGGCTCAGACCTCCCGCACCGCCTCGATCTCCAGCGAGAGCTCGATCTCCTTGGAGACGAGGATGCCGCCGGTCTCCAGGGCCATGTTCCAGGTCAGCCCCCAGTCCTCGCGGTTGATCTTCCCGCTGGCGGAGAACACCGTCCGGTCGCCGCCCCACGGGTCACGGGCGTAGCCCAGGTAGTCGACGTCGAGCGAGACCGGGTGGGTCACTCCCTTGATCGTCAGAATGCCGTCGAGCCTGCCGCTCTTGCCGTTCCAGGTCACCGAGGTGGACTCGAAGACGGCCTGCGGGTGCTTCTCCGCGTCGAAGAAGTCACCCGACCGCAGATGGTCGTCGCGCGTCCGGTCCCCGCTCTCGACGCTGGCCATGTCGATCACCGCGGTCACCCTGCTGTCCTCGGGCCGCTCGCCGATGCGGACGGTGGCGTCCACACCGGTGAACCGGCCGCGCACCTTGGTCAGCATGAAGTGGCGTCCCATGAAGCCGACTTCGGCGTGCCCCGGGTCGACCTTCCAGGTGCCGGCCGCCGGGAGTTCCGCACCGTCGACCAGCCGGGTCGGTGTCGTTGCGCTTTCGGTCATCGGTCGTACCCTCTTCCCTCTTCCGACTTCCTCGTCACTGGCCGGCCCGGTGTCAGGCGGACTCGGTCGGCAGCCCGGCGCCGATCCAGTCCTCCTTGCCGTCCTTGTACGTGTAGACCCGCTCGTAGCCGAGCTCGATCAGCCGCTTGGCGGCGATCCCCGAGTTCGGGCAGGTGGTGCCCGTGCAGTAGACGATCACCTCGGCCCGCTTGTCGGGCAGCAGCTCCGGCGCGAGGGTGTCCACCTCGTCGAGCGGCAGATTGCGGGCGCCCGGCAGGTGGGCCTCCTTGTAGTACGACTCCGGCAGGGCCTCCAGGACCGTCACCGCGCCGGCGTCGATCTTCTGCTTGACCTCGTCACGGGTCAGGTTCTGCGCCATGTGGCACCTCCGATGAAGACTCGCGCTCCGTGCACCCACGCGGCCGGACCCCGGCCCCGATTTCCGTGCGTGCGCACACACCATAACCAGTGTGTGCGCACGCACGCAACGGCAGGTAGAATCGTGCGATGGCCGACCGGGACTACGGACTAGAGGCATGGCGGGCGATGCTGCTCGCCCACAACGCCGCCCTGCGCGCGATCGAGAGCGACGTCCAGCGCGACGGCCGCGTCCCCCTCACGTGGTACGACGTACTGCTCGAACTCAAGGCGGCCGGCGAGGAGGGCCTGCGCATGCAGGAAGTGGCCAACCGCGTCGTCCTCAGCCGCACCCGGGTCAGCCGCCTGGTCGACGACATGGTGCGCGCCGGGCTGGTGCGCAAGATGCCCGATCCGCACGACCGCCGGGTGTCCTGGGCGGCCATCACCGACGAGGGCGCCGGCGCCCTGCGCGCCACCGCGCCGGTGTACCTGCGCAGCATCCGCCGCCACTTCTCGGCACACCTGACCGACGACGACGCCCAGGTCGTCGCCAAGGCGCTGCACAAGGTCGCACAGCGGGACGACGGCGTGGAGTGCGGCTGACCCGGCCGCCCGGCGCACACCCGCGCCCACTGGGAATCTTTGCCGGTACCAGGGCCGATCGGTACCTGTTCATGGCCGCCGGCAGGTGCACACTGGACAGCGGGACGAGTGCCTGACTGCGGGGTGGTGCAAGATGCAGAGCCGCTTCCGGAGCGATCGGCGGTTGACCGCGCGTATGGGGGTCACGCTGTTCCTGCTCGGGTTGTTGTACGTGGGGTTCGTCGCCGCGTTGATCGTGCTGCTGAAGTCCTGGGTACTGGTCGTGGTGGTCGCGGCGGGGATGCTCGTCGCGCAGTACTGGTTCTCCGACCGGGTCGCGCTCTACGCGATGCACGGCCGGGTCGTGGAGCGGGAGGAGTACCCCGATCTGCACGGGGTGATCGACCGGCTGTGCGCCCAGGCGGACATGCCCAAGCCGGTGGTCGCCGTGTCGAGCATGGATCTGCCGAACGCGTTCGCGACCGGACGGAACCCGGACCATGCCGTCGTCTGTGTGACGACGGGTCTGCTGCGCCGGCTGGAGCCCGCCGAGCTGGAGGGCGTGCTGGCGCACGAGCTGTCGCACGTGGCGCACAAGGACGTCGCCGTGATCACGGTCGCGTCCTTCCTGGGCGTACTGGCGGGCCTGATCGTCCGGTTCGCCTTCTACTCGTCGCTGTTCCGCGGCCGCAAGGACCAGAACACCATCGCCGTCTTCGGGATCGTGATGGGCATCTCGATGGCCGTGTACGCGATCAGCTTCCTGCTGATCCGGGCCCTGTCCCGGTACCGCGAGCTGGCGGCGGACCGGGCGGCCGCCCATCTCACCGGACGCCCCTCGGCGCTGGCCTCCGCGCTCACCAAGGTCTCCGGCGACATCGCCCGCATCCCGACCGAGGACCTGCGCACGGCCCAGGCCTTCAACGCCTTCTTCTTCACCCCGGCGCTGGGCGCGGAGCCCGGTCTGGCGGGGCTCTTCTCGACCCACCCCAGCCTGGAGCAGCGGCTGGAGCAACTGGGGCGGATCTCCGCCGAACTGGGTGAGGCGGCGACGCCGGGGAAGGCGGGCTGAGCATGGGGCTGCTGGACATCCTGCTGGGGCGTACGAAGCCCGTCGCACCCGACCTCGACCAGCTGTTCGCGCTGCCCTCGGCGGCCATCACGCTGGAGGTCGCGGCCGGGTTCACCCCCACCGGAGGCGGCGCGGTGTGCTTCGCCACGGTGGAGGGCGCGGCCTTCGAGCAGACCCACCGGGAGGTCCAGGCGCTGCTCGACGCGGACGCCGAGCGCGCCGGGCCCCCGGTGGAACTGCGCCAGGACGACTACGGCTACTCCTGGCTGGTCTCGCAGCGCACGCCCGACCAGCTCCCGCAGCTGGTCAACGATCTGCACGCGGTGAACAGTTCGATGGAGGTCAACGGCTTCGGACCGCAGCTGCTGTGCTCGCTGGCCGGGTTCCGGGACGACTCCGGCCGCAGCCTGGCCCTCGTCTATCTGTACAAGCGGGGCACGTTCTACCCCTTCGCGCCGCGGCCCGGCGGGGCACAGCGGCGCGACAACGCACTGGAACTCCAAATAAAGGCGGCCCTCGCGAGCGACCTGCGGATCGAGCAGGACCTGAGCCGCTGGTTCCCGGTGTGGGGAGCCCCCGGTCTGTGACCGAGGGCTCCCGCGGGGCTCACCCGCTCTTCTCGCGCTCCTGACGCCGGGCCTCGTGGGGGCGCTCACGACGGTAGCGGCGCTCCCACTTGGCCTGGCGGTCACGGCGCTCGCGGTACGCCTGGTAGCTGGCGGGCGCACCCGCCGAGTCCCCTCCGGCGGTCGGGGTCGTGCCCCGCCCGTACTGCACGTACAGGTAGAGCGCGGCGACGGCGGCGAGCCACCACATGTGGTTTCCGAATCCCAGGATCACCAGGACGGCGGTCCCGGACAGGACGATGGTGCCCATGACGGTCCTCCGTTGGCGTCGAAGTGTGGTCGGTGTGCATCCAGCGTAGGGAAGCGGTCACTCGCGGTGCATCTCGATTTCCGTGAGTGAATGGGCGCCATGAGCGAACCGGTCTCCTTCACCCACACCCACGACGGTGAACGCCTCAGCGGTCTGTACGGCGGTGATCCCGGGCGGGCCGGCAGGGCCACCGTCGCCTTGCTGCACGGCGCCGGCCGGGGTAGCAAGGAGCGACTGCGGCCGCTGCTCACGGAGTTCGCCGCCCGCGACTGCCGCGGGCTCGCCTTCGACTTCTCCGGGCACGGCGAAAGCACCGGCGCACTACGGGAGTTGAGCCTGCGGCGGCGGTTCGAGCAGGCCGTGTCGGTGCTCGACACGCGGGTGCCCGCGGGCGAGCCGCTGGTCCTGGTCGGGTTCAGCATGAGCGGGCAGACGGTGGCGGACCTCGCCCGCCACTACGGCGATCGGGTCGCGGCGCTGGGCCTGTGCGCCCCCGCGGTCTATGCGCCGGAGGCGTGGGACGTGCCGTTCGGCGAGGGCGACGGACGGTTCAGCGCGATCATCCGGACCCCGGACAGCTGGCACCGCTCACCCGCGCTCGACGTGCTGCAGTCGTACGAGGGGCGCGCCGTGCTCGTGGTGCCGGGCACGGACACGGTCATCCCACCGGCGGTGACGGAGGCGGTACAGGAGTCACTGTCCACCCGGGCCCGGTTCACCCGCCTGGAACTCCCCGACGCCACCCACCAGTTGGGCCTCTGGTTCAGAGACAGCCCGGACGACTGCCGGGAGTTCGCGGACGCGCTGCTGAGGGACCTCGACGAGGGCGGCTGGGCGACAAGCGCTGCGAGCTCCGCTCCCTGCTGATGTCCCGGCTGCCGGGCACGGTCCGGGTCGGCGACGTCCGCACTCCGGGCGGTGCCCTGTGGGACCGGGCGGTGGACGTGCTCCGCAGTCACCCGCCGTCGTACGAGGCTCCTTCCTGCACCGGGACTTCCACCCCGGGAACATGCTGTTCACCGGCGCGGGCGCCGAGCTGCACGTCACCGGGGTGGTCGACCGGGTGGCGACCTCGTGGGGCCCCGCCGACCTGGACGTGGCCCACTGTTCGGCCGCGCTCGCGCTGCTGCACGGCCCCGAGCACGGCCGGCACGGGCGGCTGCTGGACGCCCTGGCCCGCTCCCCCGCCGCGGCAAAGCTCGCCGGGCCACGGCGCGAGCTGGGCCGTACCGGTCCGACACCGGCGGTGCTGGGCGGACGGCTGGAGGCCGTATGCGGTCGGTCTGCTGGAGCGCCACGTCCGACCCGGCCGTTCTCAGACCCCCGGTGCCGCCTGTACCACGCCGGCCGCGATGGCGGCGCCGAGGGCCGCGTGGTCGGTGACGGTCTGGTCGGCGTAGCTCTGCGCGAAGTCGGCGACGGCACGGTCGAAGACGTCGGTGGTGCCCAGGTAGCCGGCGATGGCGATACGGTCGCCGGAGCGGGCGTGGGCGCGGGCCAGGGCGGTGCCGCACAGCCCGGCGTACTCGACGAACCCGGCCGGGGTGATCCCGGCGACGTCGGCCGAGCCCTTCATGTCGCGCAGCTGACGCCAGTAGTAGGCGCGGCCCTGGGGCCCGGTCATCCAGCCCAGGAAGATGTCGCCGGCGGCCTGGAGCAGCCGCTGCCCCGCCACCACTCGGTGCCCCGGATGGACGTACGGCCCACTGGGCAGATGGTCCTCCAGTACGGACTTGGTGGCCTCCTTGATCTGCAGGAACAGGGGGTCGTCGCCGTTCCGTCCGAGGAGGAGCACGATGAAGCAGCGGGTGCCGACGCTGCCGACGCCGACGACCTTGCGGGCGGCGTCGACGAAGCGGTAGCGGTCGAGGAGGACGCGGCGTTCCTCGGCGAGGGTGGAGCGGTAGTCGCTGAAGATCTTGCGCAGGGAGGCCATGTCGGGGGCGCCTGCCGGCTCGAGGAGCGGCGGGACCTGGATGATCCGCGGCTGCCCGCCGACCGTCTCCGTCAGCTTGCCGAGGGCCTGCAGGCTGGTGCGGCGGCGGGCGCGGGTGAGCGTGGACTCGACGCGGCTGCGGCGGCGGGCGGAGCGGGCGATCGCCGGCACGCTCTCGGCCTCGATGCGCTCGTACCAGACCGCGAGTTCGCCGAGCGCGGCGAGCCGCCGCATGGACCCGCGGTAGGCGGCCGCGGCGGCCAGGACCGCCCCGCGGACCTTCGGCTCGGGGAACCCGTTCTCCCGGCCGGCCACCGCCACACTCGCCGCGAGCCGCTTGACGTCCCACTCGAAGGGCCCGGGGAAGGTCTCGTCGAAGTCGTTCAGGTCGAACAGCAGCACCCGCTCCGGGGAGGCGTACACACCGAAGTTGAGCAGATGGGCGTCGCCGCACAGCTGCACGCCGAGCCCGGTGTTCGGCTGCGAGGCGAGATCGGCGGCCATGACGGCGGCCGCGCCGCGCAGGAAGGCGAACGGCGAGGTCGCCATCCGCCCGTACCGGACCGGCAGCAGTTCCGGCAACCGGTCCCGCCCCTGCCGCTGCAGTACGGCGACCGGGTCGGGCCGGTCGACAGGCGGGAGCCAGAGGGCGTGGGAGGAGCGGAGGACGCGCTTGCGGGCGGCCTTGCCGCGTTGGGCGCGTTCGGTGGGGGTGGTCATCCGAGCACGGCCTCCCTCTGGTCCCGGCACCTCCTGCACCTTCCGGTCTCTGATTCGAAGTGAAGGCCGTGTGCGGGGGTGCCCGCATGTCCGGCAGGCAGAACGGGTGACGGGGACCGGCTGTCAGTGGCGTCGGCGAAGATGCATACAGGACGTGCTGGGTGCGGTGGACGGACTCGACGGGCGGAGGTCGGCATGGGCGGCGTGGGCGGCGGGGTACGGCGGCACATCGGGGCGGCGGAGCGCAGGGCCCGGCTCGCCCTGCGCCACCGGCTGACCGGTGCGGCACGGGCGGCGGCCCCCGAAGAGGTCGCCGCCTCGCTGGTGGCGCTGCACGGCTCTGACCCGGCGACGGTGTATCTGGCGGTGGGCGCGCGGCTGGCCGACCCGGTGAAGACGCTGCCGGAGACGGAGCGGGCACTGTACGAGGACCGCACGCTGGTGCGGATGCACGGCATGCGCCACACGGTGTTCGTGTTCCCCACGGACCTCACGGCGGTGGTCCACGCGTCGACGGGCCTGACCGTGGCCGCCCGCGAGCGTGCCTCGCTCCTCAAGGACATGGCGAAGGCCGGCGCACCGGACGCGGCCTGGCTGGCGGAGGTCGAG
Organism: Streptomyces sp. NPDC001406; assembly: GCF_042895285.1. Classification (NCBI taxonomy): domain Bacteria; kingdom Bacillati; phylum Actinomycetota; class Actinomycetes; order Kitasatosporales; family Streptomycetaceae; genus Streptomyces; species Streptomyces sp. NPDC001406. The sequence continues at coordinate 88,525 of NZ_JBIAWG010000003.1, read as the reverse complement.
GAGTCGACGCTGGCCGCGCTGGCCCGGCGCGGGCAGGCGACGGCCACGGAACTGGCGACCGACGAACCGCGCCTGCGGGAGCAGTTCGTGTACGCGGCGGGGAAGAGCTACGAGGGCGTCCACACGGTCTCCACCCGGCTCCTGCGCGTACTGGGCGTGGAGGGCAAGGTGGTCCGGGGCCGCCCGCTCGGCTCGTGGACCTCCAGCCAGTTCCGCTGGGCGGTGGCCCCCGCACACCCCGAACTGGATGCCGCCGGGGCCCAGGCCGGACTGCTGCGCCGCTGGCTGGCCGCGTGCGGTCCGGCGACGGAGGCCGACCTGAAGTGGTGGACGGGGTGGCGGGTGACGGAGGTCCGCCGGGCGCTGTCCGCGATCGGGGCGGAGGCGGTCTCACTGGACGAGGGCGACACCGGGTATGTCACGGAGGGCGACGCGGGACCGGTGACGGAACCCGTCGAACCCTGGGCGGCGCTGCTCCCGGCGCTCGACCCGACGGCGATGGGCTGGCAGCAGCGGGACTGGTACCTCGCACCGGAGCTGCGTCCGAGTCTCTTCGACTACAGCGGAAACGTGGGGCCGACCGTGTGGTGGAACGGACGGGTGGTCGGGGGGTGGGCCCAGCGGCCCGACGGCGAGGTCGTCTGGCGGATCCTGGACGCCGAGGGCGTGGGCCGGGAGGGAGAGACGGCGATCGCGGCGCAGGCGGAACATCTGCGCACCGTGCTGAACGGCTCCAGGGTGACCCCACGCTTCCGGACACCGCTGGAGCGGGAGCTGTCGGCCTAGTCGGCCTGCGGGACGGTCCCGTCGGCGCCGGGCACCCGAAAACTCAGGGGCACCCGGCGCCACGGCTCACCGCGAATACCGCATGAACGCCCGCACCATGTGGCACGTCGTGTCCGACGGCGGGTGAATGCCGATCAGTTCCGCCGTGCTGCGGATCGTCTCGTTGCGGGCCTGGTTGGGGACGTAGACGCCCGAGTCGAGCAGGGCTATGGCGAGGCGCATCGCCTTGAGGCGGCGGTTGTGCATGACGTACCACTCGCGCGGACGGCCCGCCGGCAGCGGGCTCTTCTGCGTCGGCGCGTAGGGCGAGTCGAGCAGGACGGAACGCTTCGCGGTGGACTGGGTGGGCAGCGGCTTCGACTTCAGTGCGGCAGCGGGCACAGGCATCCTCCGGTCGCGGTCAGGATGCCGTCCGGAAACCCCGGCGACATCCTCGAACACTGCTTCCAGTCTACCGGCCCCCACTGACAATCGGCGAGGTCGCAGTCACGCCCAAACGCCCTGGTGGGAAAGGTGATTTCGGGTGCTGCACAGGGTGCCGCAGAGGCATCTGCGAGGTGCCGAGAAAATCGAACAGCAACCTTGCTCCTCCAGGGGTTCGCGTACCGTGGGCCGCATGGAAATCTGGATCAATCCCGCCTGCTCCAAGTGCCGCAGCGCCCTCAGCCTGCTCGATGCCGAGGGGGCCGAGTACACCGTCCGCCGCTATCTGGAGGACGTACCGAGCGAGGACGAGATCAAGGGCGTACTCGACCGCCTCGGCCTCGAACCCTGGGACATCACCCGCACCCAGGAGGCGGCCGCCAAGGAACTGGGCCTCAAGGAGTGGCCGCGGGACGAGACCTCGCGCGACCGCTGGATCAAGGCGCTCGCCGAGCACCCGAAGCTCATCCAGCGGCCGATCATCACGGCGGACGACGGCACGGCGGTCGTCGGGCGCACGGACGAGGCCGTACAGGACGCCCTCTCCCGGAACAAGAGCTGAGAAAATCTCAACTCCCATGTGACGCAGGTTACTTCAGCGTTTCCCTGTGACCGTTGAGTAACCCCGTTCGGGATCTCGTACATAGCGGCGTACGCTCCCCTACCTCTTCAGGAGGCGCGCATGTCGCGCAGGCGAACTCTCAGCACGAAGAAGAAGGTCGCGCTGCTTGTCAGCGCCGCGGCGGTGGCGGGCGGCGGGGCCTTCGCCATGGCGGCCACGTCGAACGCGGCGCAGAGCCCGCAGAACGCCAAACCCCTGGCCGCCGCCGACTCGAACGTATGCCAGGGGCTGGCCACCGCCCTCGGCAACAACCAGAAGTTCATCGACGGCCAGAAGGCGAACCCGGACGCGCAGTCGGCGGCCCGGATCGCCAACCGCGAGGCGGTCATCGAGCAGATCAAGGTCCAGCAGAAGGCTGCCGGATGCGTCGTTGGGGAGTCGGCTCAGGGCTCTCAGGCGGCGGGCGGTCAGCAGGCCGGACAGCAGAACGGTCAGCAGACGGCACCGCCCGCGCAGACCGCCCCCGCCGGAAACGCGGGGAACGCCGGGAATGCAGGGAACGCGGGAAACAACGCGGGTGGCGCTGCCGCGGGCTCGGGCCAGCAGGTCTGCAACGGCTCCACCGTGACGCTCTCCGGCGAGGGCGGTGCCCCGGCGGCCTCCAGCAACCAGTTCCCGGCGGGGACCACCCTGAAGGTCACCAACCTGGACAACAACAAGTCCACGACGGTGAAGGTCACCTCCGTCTCCGGTAGCTGTGTCCTGCTGAACAACGCGGCCTTCGAGCAGGTCCGCGAGCCCGGCAAGTTCCTGATCCGCCGCGCGGTCATCGAGAAGGTGGGGTGACGCCCGGGCGTCCAGTAACGCGGTGAGGCGGGGCCGGTCCGGCGCGCGCGACTCGGCCTCCCCACCGTGCGGGTCACAACCGTGCGAGTCACAGGTCCTGCCGCTCCGGGCCAGGAGCGGCAGGACCGGCACGTTCAGGGGCCCGCGGCGCGTCCCGCGCCGGGTGCGGACCGGTCACCGGCTTTGACGGAGGGGAAGCCGGCGGCCGTCCGGCCGCGCGCCCGCATACCCCGGGCACCGGGACCTCTCAACGTGAGACGCGACACAGGACCACCAGGTAACACGGGGTTCACATTCGAGCAATGATCGGGAAATCGCCTGTTGACAGGCTCCGGGTATCGACAGCGGCGCCCCAGTGCCGCAGCGCCGCAGCACCCGCAAGTGCGCCTGACCCACCCCCGAAGGATGTGGCCCCGTGACCTTCAAGGCTGAGTACATCTGGATCGACGGCACCGAGCCGACGGCCAAGCTGCGTTCGAAGACGAAGATTCTCGCGGACGACGCCAAGGGTGCCGAGCTTCCGATCTGGGGCTTCGACGGGTCCTCCACCAACCAGGCCGAGGGCCACGCCTCGGACCGGGTGCTGAAGCCGGTCTTCTCCTGCCCGGACCCGATCCGCGGCGGCGACGACATCCTCGTCATGTGCGAGGTCCTCGACATCGACATGACCCCGCACTCCTCCAACACGCGTGCCGCGCTGGCCGAGGTGGCCGAGCGCTTCGCCGCGCAGGAGCCGATCTTCGGCATCGAGCAGGAGTACACCTTCTTCGACGGCGCCCGCCCGCTGGGCTTCCCCGAGGGCGGCTTCCCGGCCCCCCAGGGCGGCTACTACTGCGGTGTCGGCGCCGACGAGATCTTCGGCCGTGACATCGTCGAGGCCCACCTGGACAACTGCCTGAAGGCGGGCCTGGGCATCTCCGGCATCAACGCCGAGGTCATGCCCGGCCAGTGGGAGTTCCAGGTCGGCCCGCTGGCCCCGCTGGTGGTCGCCGACCAGCTGTGGGTGGCCCGCTGGCTGCTCTACCGCACCGCCGAGGACTTCGGCGTCTCCGCCACCCTCGACCCCAAGCCGGTCAAGGGCGACTGGAACGGCGCCGGCGCGCACACGAACTTCTCCACCAAGGCGATGCGCGAGGGCTACGACGCGATCATCACCGCGTGCGAGTCGCTCGGCGAGGGCTCCAAGCCGCTCGACCACGTCAAGAACTACGGCGCCGGCATCGACGACCGGCTGACCGGTCTGCACGAGACCGCCCCGTGGAACGAGTACTCCTACGGCGTCTCGAACCGCGGCGCCTCGGTCCGTATCCCGTGGCAGGTCGAGGTGGACGGCAAGGGCTACATCGAGGACCGCCGTCCGAACGCCAACGTCGACCCGTACGTGGTGACGCGGCTGCTCGTCGACACCTGCTGCTCCGCGCTGGAGAAGGCCGGCCAGGTCTGATCCCCCGCAGTCGCTCCAAGGGGGCGCCCACCGTTCGCGGTGGGCGCCCCCTCGCGTTGTCGGTGGGGCGTGTCATGGTGGAGGCATGGAGATCGACGAGGTCCTGGCCGTCAAGGTCGAGGCGGAGAACGGGCAGACGCACGCCCACATTTCCGCGCCCGGTCTGCGGGAGCTGGTGCAGCGGATCGGGCGCGCCGGAGACCGGTTCCTCGTGATCCAGCGGATACCGGACATCCCGCATGTCTTCGCTCAGGTCTGGCACGAGAAGCGCGGGGACTACCGGCTGGAGCACCGCCTCGGTGAGGACCGGTTCTTCGGCACGAACCTCAAGGACCGGGACCGGGTGGCGGAGTTGCTGACCGGCTGGGCGCGGCAGCGCGACGGCTGGGACGCGGGCGTGGACTGGGAGCCGGTGGACCTCGGACCGCGCGAGGAGGTGCCGGAACTCCCGGACGACGTGCGCGAGAAGGTCGAGGAGCGCGTACGACTGCGGCTGCGCTGCGGGTACGACACCCGCAAGACGCTGGCCGAGATCGCCGAGGACTGTCCGGTCGACGGGGACGAGCGGCCGGTGTCGGGAGCGCAGGCCCGGCAGTTGGTGGACCGGCTGTGGCTGGAGCGGCTGGGGGAACAGGCGGCCTGGGAGGGGGTCACCGACCCGGAGCGAGTGGCACTTGCCTTCGGGGCGCTGGAGGAGACCGGCATCACGGCCCGCGCGCACTTCACGTGCTGCCGGGGCTGCGGCCTGTCGGAGATAGGGGCCGAACGAAAGGGCGCGCGCGGCTTCGTCTTCTTCCACCAGCAGGTCACGGAAGGCGCCGCCGAGGGGTACGGACTGAGCCTGTACTACGGCGGGTTCGACGGCTCGGCCGAGACCACGACGGCCGTCGGTCACGAGGTCGTGGCCGCCCTCACCGGCGCGGGGTTGTCCACCGAGTGGGACGGCAGCCCGGACAGCGCGATCAATGTCACACCACTGACCTGGCACAAACGTCTGGTGGGCTGAGACGAGGGCTCCTGCCGGAGGCGGGTGTCTGCTTCAATGGGGGCATGGCCAGCTTCCGGAAGTGCAGCGCGACGGGTCGCCATGACCTCGAGCCCTTCTGGCCCTCCCGTCAGCACCACGACTACGACCGGGTGTGTTGCCGCGCGATGAACGCGCCGGCCCTCTAAAGCCGTACACCCCGGTCTTCGGCCGGCGCGAGACGACGTACGTCCCTCGACGAACTCCTCGCGCGAAAGAGCTGACCTCTCATGGCGACCACTCGTTCTCTCTCCTCCGCCTCCACCCTGACCTCCCCCGCCCGTCAGCGGCTGCGTGCCGTGGACCAGGACGAGGTGGCCCGGATCACGGACCTCCTGCCGCCGGGCGCCACCTGGCTGCCCGCGCCGCAGCACACCCTGCCCGCTCTGCCCGGCCGCCCGGCGATGGTCGGCTATCTGGTGCTGGTCCCGGCGGACGAGCAGCCGCCGTTCCCGCCGGTCGCGGTGCCGGACCGGCCCGACACGGCGTCCGACGGCACCGACCCGCTCGTGCGTATCGACACCGTGCAGCGCACCGCCCAGGTCGACGGGCGCGAACTCGACCTCACCTACCTGGAGTTCGAGCTGCTCGCGCATCTGGTGGCGCACCCGGGCCGGGTGCACACGCGCGACCAGCTGGTCAGCACCGTATGGGGCTACGGCCACATCGGCGACGGGCGCACGGTCGACGTCCACATCGCCCGGCTGCGCCGCAAGCTCGGCGCCGAGCACCGCAAGGCGATCCAGACGATCCGGCGCGTCGGCTACAAGTACACACCGCCGACCGGGCGCTGACCTCCTCCGCCCTGACCTCCTCTGCTCTCGGCAGAGCGCGGTTCCGTCCCGCGGCCCGGCCGGGCACGATCTCGGGCATGAGACTTCTTGTGCTGGGTGGTACGGAGTTCGTGGGGCGGGCCGTCGTCGAGTCGGCCCTCGGGCGGGGCTGGGAGGTGACCGTCTTCCACCGGGGACGGCACTCTCCTTCGGCGGGGGTGCGGGCGCTGCACGGCGACCGCACCGCCCCCGACGGACTGGCTGCCCTCGCCGGGAACGAGGAGTGTGACGCCGTCGTCGACACCTGGTCGGCCGCGCCCCGCGCCGTGCGGGAGACGGCGCGGCTGCTGCGGGGCCGCGCCGGGCGGTATGTGTATGTGTCGAGCTGTTCGGTGTACGACTGGCCCGCGCCGGCCGGTGCCACCGAGGAAGCGCCCGTGGTCGAGGACGCGTCGGCCGACGCGGAGCAGACCGAGTACCCGAGGGACAAGCGGGGCGGTGAACTGGCCGCCGTCGAGGCCTTCGGCGCGGACCGCTCGGTGCTGGTGCGGGCGGGGCTGATCCTCGGCCCGTACGAGAACGTGGGCCGGCTGCCCTGGTGGCTGACCCGGATCGCCCGCGGCGGCCCCGTCCTGGCGCCCGGACCGCGGGACCTGCGCCTGCAGTACGTCGACGTCCGCGACCTCGCCCAGTGGGTTCTCGGGGCGGTGGAACGGCGGTTGAGCGGGCCGTACAACCTGGTGAGCCCGCAGGGGCACGCCACCATGGGGGAACTTCTCGACGCCTGCGTACAGGTCACCGGCTCGGACGCCGAACTGGTGTGGACCGCCCCGGACGTCGTCCTCGGCGCGGGCATCGAGCCGTGGACGCAGCTGCCGGTGTGGGTGCCGCCCGGCAGCGACATGTACGACGCCCTGCACTCCGCGGACGTCTCGCGGGCCGGGGCGGCGGGGCTGGAGTGCCGCCCGGTCGCCGAGACCGTCGCCGACACCTGGACCTGGCTGCGGGACATCGGCGGCGTCGCGCCCCAGCGGCCGGACCGGACGCGCAAGGGGCTGGATCCGGAGGTGGAGGCGAAGGTGCTCGCGGAAGTCCGGGGTGCAGAGGTCCGGGGTGCAGAGGTCCGGGGTGTATCTGACACCACCTCCTGACCGGGTTCCGGGCCCAGTGACCCGCGCCCGGGGGTCGGCCAGACTGACGCCATGAACACCGACACGAAGAGCGGCGGCGCCGGCGGGCGCACCCGGGAAGTGGTGCTGGCCGCCGTACGGGGACTCGTGCTGGCCCTGGCGATGCTGCCCGTCGCCGTGCTCGTCTTCACGCTGGCCGTCGTCTCCATCGCGACGATCCCGATCGGCATCGGCATCGTCACGACCCCCTATGTCCTGGGCGGGGTGCGGGACTTCGCGGACGTACGGCGGCGGCTCGCGGCCGAGTGGTGCGGGGTGCGGATCCCGTCGGCGTACCTCCCGATACCCCCGGACGCCAACCTCTGGGCGCGTTGCTTCGGGATGCTCCGCGACCCGCAGATCCGGCGGGATCTGCGGTGGCTGCTGGTGGACATGACGGCGGGCTACCTCACGGCGCTGCTTCCGGCCGTCCTGCTCCTCTACCCCTTCGAGGGGTTCGCGGTGGCGGCCGGGCTGTGGCGGGTGCTCGCCGACGGCCAGACCTACTGGTACGGCTTCGTGCCGGTCACCGGCCAGCCGACCGCGCTCGGCGCGGGCGCCACCGCCGCGGTCCTCCTGGTCGCCGCCTACCGGCTCGCCCCGCGCCTGCTCGTCGTCCACTTCCGGCTCACCCGGGCCGTCCTCGGCGCCGATCAGGGCGAACTCGCCGAGCGCGTACGGGTGTTGACCGAGACCCGGCGTGACGCGGTGGACACCTCGGCCGCCGAACTGCGCCGTATCGAGCGGGATCTGCACGACGGGGCGCAGGCCCGGCTGGTCGCCATGGGCATGGATCTCGGCACCATCGAGATGCTCCTGGACAAAGACCCGGCCAAGGCGAAGCAACTCCTGGCCCAGGCCAGGCAGTCCTCCGCCGACGCGCTCAGCGAGCTGCGCGACCTGGTCCGCGGCATCCATCCGCCGGTGCTCGCCGAACGCGGACTGGGCGACGCCGTACGGGCGTTGGCGCTGCGGTTGCCGCTGCCCACCGAGGTGACCGTCGAGCTGCCCGGCCGCGCGGACGCGCCGGTGGAGTCGGCGGCGTACTTCGCGGTCAGCGAGGTGCTCACCAACGCGGTCAAGCACTCCGGCGCCGACCGGATCTGGGTCGACCTCCACCACAGCGACGGCATGCTGCGGATCGCGGTCACCGACAACGGCAAGGGCGGCGCCGAGGCGCAAGCCGGTTCCGGACTCTCCGGAGTCGAGCGCCGACTGGGTACATTCGACGGCGTCCTGGCCGTCAGCAGCCCCGCGGGCGGTCCCACCATGGTGACCATGGAGATTCCGTGCGCGTTGTCCTAGCCGAAGACCTGTTCCTGCTCCGGGACGGGCTCGTCCGGCTGCTGGAGGCCTACGACTTCGAGATCGCGGCGGCCGTGGAGTCCGGACCCGAGCTCACCCGCGCGCTGGCCGAGCTGGAGCCGGACGTGGCCGTGGTCGACGTACGGCTGCCGCCCACCCACACCGACGAGGGCCTGCAGTGCGCCCTCAAGGCCCGGCGGGACCGGCCCGGACTTCCGGTGCTGGTCCTCTCGCAGCACGTGGAGCAGCTGTATGCGCGCGAGCTGCTGGCCGACGGCAGCGGTGGGGTGGGGTATCTGCTGAAGGACCGGGTGTTCGACGCGGAGCAGTTCGTGGACGCCGTACGACGGGTGGCGGCGGGCGGTACGGCCATGGATCCGCAGGTGATCCAGCAGCTGCTGTCCCGGCGGTCCGCCGACGACCATCCGCTCGGCAAACTCACCCCCAGGGAGCGGGAGGTCCTCGAGCTGATGGCGCAGGGCCGGTCGAACGCGGCGATCGCCGCGCAACTCGTCGTCACGGAACGGGCGATCGCCAAACACACCTCCAACATCTTCACCAAACTGGGACTGGAGGTGTCGGACGACGACAATCGGCGCGTCCTGGCGGTCCTGGCCCATCTGGACCGGGACCGCTGACCTTCCGCGAGTTCTCCACTAATTTTTCGTAACTCCTGCTGTTCAAGGGGCTGTTGAGGCACGATCGACGGCCAGTCCTCTGATGAATTTGTGAGGCGGCTGAACACGCCCGGGACGCCGTCCGTATGGATGGAAGCAGCTTCACTCCTGTCGGGCGCCTCAACGCTGCCCCGCCAAGGAAGTCAGAGGAGTTCCATGGGACGCAACACACGCAAACGCCGTACGCCGCTGGCCACCAAGGCCATTGCCGCATCGGCGGCCCTAGCGCTCGGTGGGGGCGGGCTGATCTGGGCGAACTTTTACGCATCCGCGCACGAATCCAACTACTCGGCGCAGAACCAGACCAAGGCCGCAGCCGCGCAGGTGGCGACGATCTCCTGCCCGGACGTCGGCCAGAAGCTGACGAACGTACCGAACGCGGCCCGCAACGGTGTCGCCGCGGAGCTGGCGAACCTCGACAAGCAGATCACCGAGGCCTACGCCCGGCTCGCTTCCACGCGTCAGGCGCAGACGAACGACGCGAGCTTCGTGCAGAACGCGATCGTCAACCCGCTGAAGTCGAAGCGGGCCGCCACGATCGACCGGATCAGGATCGACATCCAGCGGGTGGGCGGCCAGTTCAACAACGCGCTCTCCCAGCTCGCCGCCTGTACGACGCAGACCGCCAACCAGACCAACGCCGGCGGCCAGGCCAACACCGGCCAGCAGCAGAACGGCGGCCAGGCGCAGACCGGCGGGCAGGCCCAGACCGGTGGCCAGGCGAACAACGGTGGCCAGCAGCAGAACGGCGGGCAGGCGCAGAACGTCGGCGGACAGGCCGGCAACGGCCCGGTGGCGGCGGACTTCGTGGACATCACGAAGGTCGCGGCGAACGTCCAGGGCAAGCCGCAGAACGGCGGCAACGCCTCGACCGGTACGTTCACCACCCGGTGCGGTGTGAACGCGAACAAGAACCACAACACCGACAACGTGATCGTGGCGCCCGGCGTGGCCAACGGCGCGCACCACCTGCACGACTACGTCGGCAACCAGAAGGTCAACGCGTTCTCCAGCAACAACACCTTCCTGCAGGCCGGCACCAGCTGCCAGAACCAGAACGACCTGTCGTCGTACTACTGGCCCGTGGTCCGCGTCCAGGACGGCACGCAGGACTTCGACCAGAACGCGGACGGCGGCGGCAAGGAAGGCAACGTCGGCAAGATCCTGACGCCGGTCCAGGCGCAGATCAAGTACGTCGGCAGCCCGGCCAGCAAGGTCGTCGCGATGCCCCAGTTCCTGCGCATCATCACCGGTGACGCCAAGACCACCACCAACGGTCTGGCCAACGCCAACGCGCACTGGAGCTGCACCGGCTTCGAGAACAAGGTCCAGCTGACGGGGCAGTACCCGATCTGCCCGCAGGGCAGCAAGGTGGTCCGCACGTTCGCCTTCCAGAGCTGCTGGGACGGCCAGAACATCGACAGCGCCAACCACCGCACGCACGTGGCCTTCGCCGACCCGGCCAGCGGCGTCTGCGGCAACGGCTTCAAGGCGATCCCGCAGCTGACGATGCGCCTGGTGTACAACATCACCCCGCCGACGATCCAGAACGGCCAGGTGAAGAACGCCTACGCGGTCGACGGCTTCCCGGAGCAGCTCCACAAGCCGGCCACCGACCACGACGACTTCATCAGCGTCACGAAGAACAACCTGGCGAACAAGATCGCCAACTGCATCAACAACGGTCAGCGGTGCGCATGATCCCCTGAGGTGGGCCACCTCGGTGGCCCACCGAAGAAGGCCGGTGGCGGGTCCCTCCCGCCACCGGCCTTCGCCGTTGTCCGCGCCCGGCGCGCGGGCCGTCAGCCGCTGTGCGAACCGTGGGAGCCGTGGTCGGTGCCGATCTCCACCTCGCCGCCGAGCGTGCCGCGCAGCGCCTTGACCACCCCGTCGTCGCCGACGGCCACCCACTTGCGGCCCACGAGGTAGTAACCGCCGTAGTCCTTGGCGTCGTTGATCCACTCGCGCTGGCCGCGGTCGGTGGCGAAGGTGGCGAGGATGAACTTGCCGTCGGTGTTCTTGCAGATGGCCTGGCGGATCTCATCGGCGTCCGTCTGCATGTTCGGCTTGCACTTCACCTCGGCCGCCAGGCTCTCCAGGCTGCCGGTGGCCGTCGTCGGCACGGCGTCCGCCGCGCTCCTGCCGCCGCCGGAGCCGCACCCCGCCAGCAGCAGCGCGGCCGCGGCGCCCGTCACGGCGAGCATCGGTCGGGTCAACCTCATCTGTTCCTCCGGTCCTGATGGGCGTAAGCATGCCGCAGAGAGCCCTCGCGAGGAGCCTCGCCCCTCGATACGGGCGCCGGGGGCGATGCGCTCAAATCGAGTGCCGCCGTGGGCACACTCGTGCGAGGGTGTGCCGGTGAACCGAGACTGGGAAGACCGCGTGACCACCGCCTGGGCCACCTTCGACGACTACGCGGAGGAGACTGCATCCGGCAGCAGCTCCGCTGCGGGCGCCGACTTCCGGGCCGTGATCGACGCGCTCGTCGCCGAACTGCCCGAGGACAGCCCGCTGGGCCCGTTCGAGCGGGCCTGCGCCTGGGACTCGACCGGTCACTCGGACAAGGCGGCACCGCTGTACCGCGAGGCGCTCGCCCGCGGGCTGAACGGCTACAAGGGCCGCCGGGCCAGGATCCAGCTGTCCAGCTCGCTCAGGAACATCGGGCGGGCGGAGGAGGGCGTCGAGCTGCTCACGCCCGAACTGGACGCCCCGTCGGACGAGTTGGACGACGCGGTACGCGCCTGTCTCGCCCTGTGCCTGTCCAGCCTCGGCCGCGACCGCGAGGGGCTGTCCCTGGTCCTCGGCGCCCTCGCTCCCCATCTGCCGCGCTACCGGCGGTCGATGGCCAACTACGCGCGGGCGCTGGTCGAGCCGGAGGACTGAGCAACCCGGTGCAGGTGACCAACCAACGGCTCACTCGTTCTGAAGGACGTGCAGTCACAGGATGTAGCCCCGCGTCACGCACCCCACTCCGCCAAAGGCCCCGGCCCGGTCGTCGACGTCGAGCAGGCCGAGGCCGCGCTCGTCGAGCACTACCCGCGCCTGGTCCGGCTCGCCTATCTGGTGCTGCCGCCGGGCCTCGGTCGAGGTCGCCGCGTCCTGACCGCGCACGCCCTCACCCAGCGCGCGCTGCCCCGGGGCCGCACCTCGGCCGCCGCGATCCCGGCCCAGTCGACGGGCCGTGACACGGACCCCGGCTACGCCTTCGTCCGCCTCCAGGTGGTGCGTTCGGCCCTGAAGGCCACCCGGACGCGGGGCCGCGGGATGTGGCGGCTGCCGCCGCCGCTGCCCCAGGTCTGGGGCCTGCGCCTGTTCCCGCGCTCGGGCGGCGCCGACGAACTCGCCCTGGACCAGCGCCTTGCGACCCTGTCCGGCCCGGCCCGTGCCGCGTATGTGCTGCGCGGTCTGGAGCGGCTCGCCGACGGCGACGTACACCAGCTGCTGGCGGCCGCCGGGGCCGAGGACCCGGACGAGGCGCTGCTGGAGGCCGACGACGTCCCCGCGCACCACGGGCTGCTCGCCTCCCCCGAGTTCGACCCCTGCTCGCTGCAGGCCCGGCCCACCGACCTGATGCGGCGCAGGCAGCACACCAAGGCCGCGCTCGCCGCCGCGGCCGCCCTCGCGGTGTGCGGCGCCCTGATCGTCCTGCCGGGCGGCGGCTGGGGCCCCGACGGCGCCGCCGCCCCCGCGTACGCCCAGAACCCTGCGGCCGAGGCCGCCCTCGACCCCGGCCGGCTGACCAGGATCGCGCCCACCGCCTGGAAGACCTCGGCGCGCGCCGACTTCTCCGTCTGGCCCGCGCGCGGCCCCCTCACCGGCGACACCGCCCTGCTGCGCCGCGCCCTCGCCGTCTGGGCCCGCCCCGGGGAGACGGTCCGCCTCTCGGCGACCCCCGGCACCCAGACCGGCGGCCCGGCCGGACCGCCCCAGCTGCTGTACGCGGGCGACGTCGACAACGCCCGCGTGGTGATCCTCTACGACGGCCTGCGCATCGCCCGTTACGCCGAGCCCAAGGACGGCACACAGGGCGCGGCCCTCGACCTCGCCCGCGCCGACGGCGCGACCGGCGTCGGGGCGAGCGCGCTGGTGCTGGGCCGCGCCGACGGCAACGTCCGCTATCTGACGGCTCCCTGGGTGAAGGCGGCCGCCGAGCGGGACCTGACGAAGCCCGGCGCGGGCGCGATGGACCTCGGCCTGACCGACGGTGTCACCGGCCCGCTGGCCAGCCCCGCCATGCAGGGCGGCGCGTGCACGTCGTGGAACGTGCTGCAACTGACCGACGCCTCCGGCACGCAGCTCACCACCGACCTCGGCGAACTGGTCCCCGCCCACCTCACCACGGGCCGGCCCGGCAAGCCGCACGAGGCGAACGGGGCGGAGGCGCTGCGCACCTGGGCGCCGTTCGCCTGCTCGCTGTCCGCCGGGCGCGCGGCGGGGATCAGGAGCGTCAACGCCTGGGCGTTCGCCGATCAGACACTGCCCGAGGACAGCGGGACGGCGAGGTGGGTGTGCACCCGCGCCGAGACCTGGCGGGGCGACGGAACGGCGGCGCTGGCCCAGTTCCACACACCGGGCGGGCGCTACGGGGCGGTGGCGGCCAGGGCGACGGACGTGACGGCGTGCGGCGCGCGTGATCCGCACGTGCTGGCCGGGGTGTTGTGGAAGTCCCACGCGGGGACGTGGTACCTGCTGGCCGCGGGCGGCAGGGACACCGCGTCGATCCGCACGACCGGCGGGGTCACCGCCGCCGGCCGGGGCAGCACACTGGCCGTACCGGCGAAGCAGGGCACCCAGGCACAGCTGTCGGGCACCCTCGACGACGGGTCCGCGCTGCACGGTCTGCGCTAGCCACCGGCTAGCTGACACTTCTGTCAACAAGTAGGGCGCACCAGGGTTCCCCTCGGACTTACCCGCCAGTACATTGACGCCATGTCTAATACGCAGGCCCGGCCGGTGGAGTCCGAGCGGATACCGCTCAAGGCCCGCAAGGTGTCCTTCTCCTGGGAGGGCACCCCGCTGCACTGGGTGCCCGGGGACCCGTTCGCCACGCACACCATGAATGTGCTGCACCTGCTGCTGCCCGCCGGTGAGCGGTGGTTCGTGCACGTCTACAAGCAGGTGCTGCCGCTCATCCGGGACGACCGGCTCCGCGAGGACGTCATCGGGTTCATCGGCCAGGAGGCCATGCACTCCCAGGCCCATGACGAGGTGCTGCCGCACCTCAAGGAGCTGGGCCTCGACCCGACGCCCTACACCGCGCAGGTCGACTGGTTCTTCGAGAAGCTGCTCGGCGACCGCACGCTGCCACCGGGCCGGGCCCGCAAGTGGTGGCTGCTGGAGCGCGTGGCGCTCATCGCGGCCATCGAGCACTACACGGCCTTCCTCGGCGACTGGGTCCTGAACGCCGACGAACTGGACCGGCGCCAGGCCGATCCGACCATGCTGGACCTGCTGCGCTGGCACGGCGCCGAGGAGGTCGAACACCGCTCCGTCGCCTTCGACCTGTTCATGCACGTCGACGGAAGCTACCGGCGCCGGGCGCGCACCTGGGCGACGGCCTTCACCGCGCTGGTGTTCCTGTGGCAGCGCGGGGCCCGCTTCTTCATGGAGAACGACCCCACGCTGCTCGACGGCAAGGCCTCCTTCAAGGACTTCTATCTCAGCGGCCGACGCGGCACCCTGCCCGCGACCGGTGACATGCTGAAGTCCATCCCCCGCTACCTCAGCCGGACCTACCACCCCTCGCAGGAGGGCTGCACCGCACAGGCCGTCGCCTATCTGGCCTCTTCCCCCGCGGCGCAGGCCGCCGAGAAGGGAGCGTCCTGATGCCGAGGCTGCGGACCGTCGTCGTCCTCACGGGCGCCGCGCTGCTGGCCAGACGGGCCCTGCGGCGCCGGGTCCAGGACTCCCCTCTGTGGCCGCTGCCCGCCCTCGACCCGCCGATCTCCGGCCGGCCGCGGTCGCGCGCCCAGCGGCTGCTGGTGACCTCGCACGAGACGGTGGCCGACGGGGTCGTACGGCTGCGCCTGGAGGGACGGGCGCTGCCGCGCTGGGAGCCGGGCGCCCATCTCGACCTGGTGCTGCCGTCCGGGCTGGTGCGGCAGTACTCGCTGTGCGGGGACCCCGAGGACACCTCCTCGTACACGCTCGCCACCCGGCTGGTCCCGGACGGCCGGGGCGGCTCGCGCGAGGTCCACGAGCAGCTTGCCGAGGGCATGGAACTGGAGGTGCGCGGGCCGCGCAACCGCTTCCCGCTGGTCGAGGCGCCCTCGTACGTCTTCGTCGTCGGCGGCATCGGGATCACCCCGGTCCTGCCGATGCTGCGGGCCCTGCCGGAGCACGCCGAGTGGCGGCTGCTGTACGGCGGGCGGTCGCGGGCCTCGATGCCGTTCCTGGAAGAGGTCGAGAAGGTCGCCGGAAACCGGCTGACCGTGGTCGCCGAGGACGAGGAGGGGCGGCCGGACCTGGACGCGCTGTTCGCGGACGTGACCGAGGGAGCCGCCGTGTACTGCTGCGGGCCCGAGGGACTCATGGCAGCGGTCGAGGAGCGGCTCCCGGCGGGCGCCACACTGCACCTGGAGCGGTTCGCGCCGCGCGCGTCCTTCGACGGCAACGCGGAGTTCGAGCTCGAACTCAAGTGCAGCGGGCGGACGTTGACCGTCCCCGCCGACTCCACCGTGCTGGCCGCCGTGCGCAAGGAGCTGCCCGACACGGCGTACTCCTGCGAGCAGGGCTTCTGCGGGACCTGCCAACAGCGTGTGCTGGAGGGCGAGGTGGAGCACCGGGACGAGCTGCTCACGGACGCGGAGCGGGCCGACTCGATGCTGATCTGTGTCTCGCGTGCGCGAAGTGAGCGTCTCGTGCTGGACATGTGACGGTTCCATGTGAACGCAGCGACCGGTCCGGCCCGTTACGGTCCGGATCCGATCGGTAAGGTGTTCGCATGACTACCGGGGTTCGCCGCAGAATGGGAGTGGAGGAGCGACGGCAGCAGTTGATCGGCGTCGCCCTCGAACTGTTCAGCCGCCGCTCGCCCGACGAGGTCTCGATCGACGAGATAGCCTCGGCGGCGGGTATCTCACGCCCGCTGGTCTACCACTACTTTCCCGGCAAACTCAGCCTGTACGAGGCCGCGTTGAAGCGTGCTGCGGAGGACCTGGCCGGCCGGTTCGTCGAACCGCAGGAGGGCCCGCTGGGCCGCCGGCTGCTGCGCGTGATGCGCCGGTTCTTCGACTTCGTGGACGAGCACGGGCCGGGCTTCTCGGCCCTGATGCGCGGCGGCCCGGCAGTCGGCTCGTCCGCCACGAACGCGCTCATCGACTCCGTACGACAGGCCGCGTACGAACAGATCCTTTCGCATCTGCGCGTCACCGATCCGCCCGCGCGACTGGAACTGGTCATACGGTCCTGGATCTCGCTCACCGAGTCGACGGCCCTGATCTGGCTGGACGGCCGGCGCATCCCGCGCGCCGAGCTGGAGGTCCAGCTCGTGCACGACTTCGCCGCGCTGGCCGCGGTGAGCGCCGCCAACGACGACGAGATGGCGGCCCTCCTGCGCGACATGCTCAAGGAAGAGCCGGCCGACGGTCCGTTCACGGACCTGGTCGGCCGGCTCATGTCCCTCGCGTCCTAGCCGTCCTAGCCTTCGACCTTCCGGTAGGACGGATCCAGGTCGCGCACCTCGGCGGAGGCGCGCAGGGTGCCTCCGTCCTCCGGCGTGACATGCCTGCGGAGGAGTTCCAGCACGGCCTCCGTCAGCCTCGCCTTCGTCTCTTCACTGCGCCCGGCGAGGAGCCCGATGGTCACATGCACGATGGCGGGCTGCCGATCCATGGGCTCGTAGGCGTACGCGGAGAGCGCGTCCCGGAACAGTGTCTTGCACGCCTCCGGCTTGGCCGCCGCGATCTCGACGACAGCTTCGTGCAGGGCCCGCGCGAAGCCGTCCATGTCGAAGGCATCCGAGTCCTCCAGCACGGCGGTGTAGTCGACGGTGATCTGCGGCATGGACACTCCTGTTCTACGACGACGCCCCGACCCTACTTCGCCGCCCGGGTGAACACCGCCACGGTCCGCGCCGGAACGGTGAACGTGCCCGAGCCGGCCGCGTAGAAGGAGGTCTTCACCACCGCGTCCGTGCCGTCGGCCTGCACCGGGTGCAGCCGGTAGGCCGCCTGGGCAAGGGCGCCGATCCGCTGCTCCTGCTGCTGCGGCGTCGCGTTGAACACCACGACCAGGTCGCCCAGCTCCATGGTGATCACACCCGGCGTCTCGTCCTTCCCCGACAGCGGGAAGGAGAGCCGGGACTGCACCTGCGCGGCCGTGCCGAGGGAGAACGCCTTCTCCGTCGTACGGATCCTGAGCAGGTCCTGGTACGCGGCCGAGGTACCGGTGATCTGCGGGCAGCCGACGCTCACCGAGCTGAGCAGGGGCCTCGCGTACGACCACTTGGACTCGTTGTCGGCCGCCATGGGCAGCCCGCGTCCGAAGCCGTTGCCGTCCGCGCAGTTCCAGTGGATGGCGTTGAACCAGTCGCCGCTGTCGAAGGAGTTGCGGTCCAGCGACTTGGAGCGCAGCAGGTCGCTGCCCGCCTGGGACAGGGACGGACCCTGCGAGAGGGCGGCCGTGGCCATCGCCAGGACCTGCATCCGGGCCCGGTCGGACGCGGAGGTGTCCTTGGGCAGCTTGTAGGTGAGGGCGTCGAACAGGGACTCGTTGTCGTGCGCGTCGACATAGGCGAGGGCGTCGCCGGGCACGTCCGCGTAGCCCGCGGGCGAGCCGTTGTAGTCGACCTCGGAGCCCTTGACCTCCTTGCCTGCGGTGTCGGTGAAGGTGAAGGCCTTCAGGTTGCCGGACAGGCCCACCTTGATCAGGTCCTGGTAGTGCAGCAGGCGGGCCTTCTGCTCCTCCTTCGTGCCGTTGGCCGTGGACGCGTTGGGGTCGGTGTACAGCCCCGACGCGAAGCCCTGGATACCGGGGTCCGAGTCGAAGGGGCCGCCGCCGCGCACCGCGTCACGGGCCCGGTCGGAGAAGGTGGCGATGCCGGTACCGGCCATGTTCTGCTGCGTGGCCTGCACAAAGCGGGCGTCGTTCGCGACCTCGCCGAAGTTCCAGCCCTCGCCGTAGAGGATGATCTTCTTGCCGTCGACGCCGTCCTTGTCGAGGGTCAGCGCGTCGAGGGCCTTGCGCACGGCCAGGATGTTGGCCTTCGGGTGGTGGCCCATGAGGTCGAAGCGGAAGCCGTCGACCTTGTACTCCTTGGCCCAGGTGACGATCGAGTCGACCACCAGCTTGCCCATCATGGCGTTCTCGGGCGCGGTGTTGGAGCAGCAGGTGCTGTTGGCCACGCTTCCGTCGGCGAGGAGCCGCTGGTAGTAGCCCGGCACGATCCTGTCCAGGACGCTGGTGTCCGACTGGCCGCTGGCCGCCGTGTGGTTGTAGACGACGTCCATCACGACCCGGAGGCCGTCGTCGTTGAGCCCCTTGACCATCTTGCGGAACTGGACCGTGCGCGCGGTGCCGTTCGGGTCGGTGGCGTACGAACCCTCGGGGACCGTGTAGTGGTACGGGTCGTAGCCCCAGTTGTAGGCGTCCTTCGCGGCGGTCTTCGCGACGCACTCCTGCTGCTTGTCGGAGTCGGCCGCGAAGGAGGCCAGGTCGCAGTCGGGGGTGGCCTGGTCGGCCTTCCTCTCGGGAATGGTGGCGATGTCGAAGGCGGGCAGCAGATGCACGTACGACGTGCCCGACTTCGCCAGCTCACGCAGGTGCTTGGAACCGTCGCTGCCCTGGTCGGTGAAGGCCAGGTAGGTGCCCTGGTCCTTCGCCGGGACCGTCTTGTCGGCGACGGAGAAGTCCCGGATGTGCAGCTCCTGGATCTGCGCGTCCTTCAGCGGCACGGCCTTGGGCTTGTGCAGGGTCGACCAGCCACCCGGGGCGAGGGCCTTGTCGTTCAGGTCGACGACCAGGCTGCGCTCGGAGTTCGCGGTGAGGGCGACCGAGTAGGGGTCGGTGACCTTGTTCGTCACGACCTTGCGCACGCTCGGGGCCCAGACCTTCACGACGTACCGGTAGGGCTTGTTCTTCCAGGACGACGGGCCCGTGACGGACCAGACGCCGGTGGTGGCGTTGCGGTGCATGGCCACCTTGGAGCCGTCCAGCTCCAGGGCGACGCTCTGTGCCGTCGGCGCCCAGACGGAGAGGGTCGGCCTGCCGTCGTGGAAGACCGGTCCCAGCTTCGCCTTGGTCGCGTCGTACACGTCGTCGAGGACAGCCGCGATCTGCACACCGGTCGCGGCCAGCACCGCGCCGTTCGCCGCGCGCTGCGAGGCCACGATCTGGCCGCTCAGCGCCTGGCGCACCCGGTCCCGGTCACGCGGGTCGACGGACCAGGCCGTGTAGTCCTTCAGATGCGGGAACTTCGCCTTCTGGGCATCGGTGAGCGTGGTCTTCGTCAGCCGCAGCCAGCGCTCGTCGTCGCTGGTCAGCGTCCCGTCCTTGACGGCGATCGAGCCGTCGTGGGAGGAGAGCAGCTGGGTGGAGACGGCACCGTCGACGCCGTTCCAGGCGACCGTGTTCCGGTCGATCCAGACCGCCTTGGAGGTGGTCAGGTCGAGGGCGGCCGCACTGCCCGCGGGCTGCGGCAGCAGGTACTTCTCCTGGCCGTTCAACAGCCACACCTCGTAGCCGTTGGACTTGAGGTCCAGGGACTGGTCGGCGGGGAGATCCTTGTCGTCGCCCTTGTGGATGATGTAGCTGAGGCTGGTGGCACCGTCGCTGAGCGGCACCTCGAAGACCGCGCCATAGGCATCAGTCTTCACCGGCTCGAGGGGGTTCGACCAGTCGGTGGGGTTCGCGGCGCCCGTCCAGACGTGCAGGCCCCAGCCGTCGTAGTTCCCGTCGGCGCGGTGGTAGTGGATGACCGCCTTGGTCTTGTCCTGCGCGGGATAGTCGGGCCGCTGCGTCAGGACGTCCGTCTTGCCCTGCTCGACCCAGACCTCACCCGTCTTGGTGACGTCGATGGTCCGGTCGGCGGAGACGTCCTTGTTGCCGTCCTTGTCGATCACCAGGAAGCCGACGTTGGAGGCGCCGGACTTCAGCTTGACGTAGGCGAAGGCGCCGTAGGCGTCGCGGCCGACGAAGGGGTGGCTGGCGGGCCAGTTCGTGGCCTCGCCGTCGGCGATGTCGCCCCAGGCGTACAGGCCCCAGTTCGCGTAGTCGCCGTCGGTGCGCTTGTAGTGGACGATCGCGTAGTCGCGGGAGGAGGCCGTGGGGACCTCCGGGGCGGGCGGGGTGCCGGTGGTGCTCGCGGCGGTGGCGCTCGCGGTCCGGCCCGCGGAGTCGATCACGACCGCCTTGTAGCGCAGGGCGGTGCCGGCGGGGACGTCCTTGCCAATGACCTGGGTGACCTTGTACGGGGCGTGGTCGGCGGAGCCGAGGACGCGCCAGTTGCCGTTGCCCACCTGGGCGGCGAAGACGACCCGGTTGAGCTGACCGCCGTCGACGCCGGCGGAGAGCTCGACGGTGCCGGTGGCACCGCTGTCCGGGGCCTTGAGGGTGATCGTCGCCTTGGTGGCGGGCTTGGCGAGGGTGCCGGCCGCCTTGAGGACGACGGCGGAGCCGGCCGGGACGGTGACGGTGAGCTTCTTGTCGGCGTCGGTCTTCGCGGTGGCGTCCGTGCCGTAGATCCCGCGGTACGACATGTCCGCGGAGCCGGTCGCGAAGGTGGCGGTCTTCGCCTCGCCGGCGTTGTTGAAGGCGACGACGTACTCGGCGCCGGCCTTGGCGTCCGTGCGGGTGAAGGCGTAGACGCCGGAGCCGTCGGCCGCGTACCGCTCGGTCTGGACTCCGTCAGCGAGCGCCGGGTTGTCCTTCCGGAGCTTGGCGAGAGCGGCGATCTCCTTGTAGAGCGGTGCGCTCTTGTCGTAGGAGTCGCTCGCGTGGGTGCGGGCGGTGCCGATCTCGTCGTCGTCGAGGTAGTCGGCGACCTTGGAGGCGAACATCGTCTGGCGGGCGTCCTTGTCGCCGCCGGAGCCGGTGAAGCCCTGCTCGTCGCCGTAGTAGACGACCGGGTTGCCGCGGCTGAGGAACATCAGCTCGTTGGCGAGCCGGTCCTTCTTCAGCAGCTCGGCGTCCGTGGCCTTGGGGTTGTCCTGGTCGAGGAAATACCCGATCCGCCCCATGTCGTGGTTGCCGAGGAAGGTGACCTGTTCGTAGGCGTTGGCCTTGTCGGTCGTGTACTTGTAGTCGTCGCCGAAGACCCCGGCCAGCTTCTGCGCGTTGCCGCCCTGGGAGGCGTACTGGCGGGCCGCCTCCTGGAAGGGGAAGTCGAGGGTGGCATCCAGGCGGCCCTGGGTGACGTACGGGGAGGTGATCGAGGCGTCGGCGGAGTAGACCTCACCGAACATGAAGAAGTTCTTGCGGCCGTGCGCGGCGGCGTACTTGTCCAGCGCCGTCGCCCACTGCGTCCAGAACTCCATGTTCACGTGCTTCACGGTGTCGATCCGGAAGCCGTCGACGCCGAAGTCC
Source organism: Streptomyces sp. NPDC001406 (assembly GCF_042895285.1). Lineage (NCBI taxonomy): Bacteria > Bacillati > Actinomycetota > Actinomycetes > Kitasatosporales > Streptomycetaceae > Streptomyces > Streptomyces sp. NPDC001406. The sequence goes on along the minus strand of NZ_JBIAWG010000003.1, from coordinate 66,994 downwards.
TTCACCCAGCGCTGGTAGATCTTCTCCATGCCGCTGACGACCTCGGGACGCTCGGTCCACAGGTCGTCGAGCCCGGAGAAGTCGCCGTACGTGGTCGACTCACCGGCGTACGTCGAATCGCCCCGGTTGTGGTACATCGTCGGGTCGTTGAGCCAGGCCGGAACCTTGCTGTTGCTCGTGACCTGCGGGGTGCGCGGGAAGGAGTCGGCGTCGACGGCCGGGAACCTCCTGCGGCCGTCCGCGTAGTCGGAGTCGTCGAAGGGCCGCCCGTCCTTGGTCAGATAGGGGAAGGCGCCCTTGGACAGGTAGTCGTAGGCCTTCTCCTTGTAGTCGACGACGTCGGCGGTGTGGTTCGTGATGACGTCGAAGAAGACCTTCATGCCCTTGGCGTGCGCCTTGGAGATGAGGGTTTCGAGGTCCTTGTTGGTGCCGAAGTGCGGGTCGACCCGGGTGAAGTCGGTGATCCAGTAACCGTGGTACCCGGCGGAGGCGTTGGCGCCCGTGCCCTGCACCGGCCGGTTCTTGAAGATCGGCGCCATCCAGATGGCGGTGGTGCCGAGACCCTTGATGTAGTCGAGCCGCTTGGTCAGGCCCTTGAGGTCGCCGCCCTGGTAGAAGCCCTTGTCGGTGGGGTCGTAGCCGGTGCTCAGGCGTGACCCGGTCAGACCGCCCTTGTCGTTGGACGTGTCCCCGTTGGCGAAACGGTCCGGCATGACGAAGTAGAACTGCTCGCGCGTGTCGTCGTGCCGGGCGGGCTGAGCGGCGAGCTTCGCGTCCGAGGGCGGTGGGGGCGGGGTGTCCGCGTGGGCGGCGAGGGGCTGCACAAAGGCTGCGGCGAGCGCGGCGACGGTGACGGCCGCGACCCGTCGGACAGGGGCGGTTCGGCGCTTCGGCGGCGCCGGCCATCTCGGTATCACAGGCGGGAACTCCTTGCGATTGCGGCTCTTTTGGGTCCGACCCCGCGCGACCGTATCGCTGCCGAAAGGTTTACAGCAAGACCCTTGAAACTCATAGCAAGAAGTTTCAGCGTCAACCTTGACGTGTCCTTCTCAACTGCCGCACGCTCACGGGTTGTTGAAGCCTCACCCTCGCAACTCGAAGCCGCACATGACCAAGCACCGACCCCCGGGCGTCTTCCGCAGGACGGCCGGGGCCATGACCGCCAGCGCGCTCGCCCTGCCGCCGACTCCCGCGCAGGCCGACACGACAGCCAAGGGCGATGTGATCGCGGCTGGTCGTGCAACGCAGACCACAACGCTGCCCGGAACATCTTGCACCTGTACCGGATGGGCCACGCTCTCATCCCGGCTGCCGGGAGGGCAGTCGTCAGGCGCACCCGTGGCGTCAAGCCCGCCACCGCAAGGTAGGTGGGAATCTCCCGGCCTCAACCGGGAGAGCACTTCAAACGGACGCGGTGATCAAACACCGCCGCACAGACCGGCACCGGCTACAACGGCACCACAATCACCAGCCAGTACGACCCTGGAGTGGGACCAGGCGAACTACCACGACTCGTCGGACTGCCCGACCTCCGATCTGACGATCCAGGACTACTCGGACCTCACACAGGTCCGGAACTGCGACATGGTGGGCCTGAGTTTCGACGGCTTCCGCGTGGACGCGGCCAAGCACATCCCGAGGCCGACCTGGCGGCCATCGGGTCCACGCCGACGACATCGGGCATCAACGTCTACGTCGTCGGCTCCATCCCGTCCCTCGGCTCCTGGAACACGGGCGACGCGATCCCGCTCTCGTCGGCGTCCTACCCGACCTGGAGCAAGCCGGTCATCGTCCCCAAGAGCACGTCCTTCGAGTACAAATACGTCAAGAAGGACGGCTCCGGGAACGTGACCTGGGAGTCCGGCACGAACCGCTCGTACACGACGGGCAGTTCGTCCGGCTACACGACGAGCGACACCTGGAAGTAGCAGGCGGGGTTCAGCAGCTCGACCTGCCCGCGTAGATCGCGAGCGCCGTGTTGCTGCCCAAGGTGGCGGTGAACTGCCCACTGGAGTTCACCGTCACCGAGGTGTTGTTCTGGACGTTGCAATAGGTGCCCGCGGGCAGGGACGTCTGGTACGTCCGGGTCAGGGACGAGGACTCGTGGTTGATCGCCACGTAACCCTTGCTCCCCCGGCCGAAGGCAATGGCCTGGTAGCCGTTGTCCCACCAGTTCGTCATCGACTGGCCGCGCGTCGCGTTGCGGAAGGCGACCATCGACTTGATCTCCGGCCAGGCATGCTGGCACTTCCAGCCGTCCTGCCAGCAGGCGTTGACCGTGCCGCCGTTCGGCGGGCCCGCGTCCACGTCCGTCCACTCGTAGCCGGAGTTGATGTCCGGGGCGCCGTAGGGGTAGGCCAGCATGAAGACGTTGGCCAGGGTGTAGTTCGCGCCGTCCTTGTAGTTGAGGGTGGAGCCGTTGCGCTCGGTGTCGTGGTTGTCGACGAAGACACCGGCCACCGAGCTGCTCATATAGCCCCAGCCCTCGCCGTAGTTCTTCAGATAGGCGAGGCGCTCGTTGTTGAAGACGCGCTTGAGGTCGTAGGCGTAGCGGAATTCCTGGACGTCTCCGTTGCCGGTGTACTCGGTGGGCTGGACGGCCTCGTTCGCGCCGTAGATGACCTCCTGCTTCCAGTAGACGGAGGGGTTGGTCAGACGGGTCTTGATGTTGGCCAGGTCCTCCGCGGGGATGTGCTTGGCGGCGTCGATGCGGAAGCCGTCCACGCCGAGGGTGAGCAGGTCGTTCATATAGCCGGCGATGGTCTTGCGGACGTACTCCTCGCCCGTGTCCAGGTCGGCGAGGCCGACGAGTTCGCAGTGCTGGACGTTCCAGCGGTCGGCGTAGTTGGTGACCTGGGCGGTGCAGTCGTCGAAGTCGTAGGAGGAGTACAGGCCTGGGTAGTCGTACTTTGTGTACGACGAGCCGCCGGTGCCGGTGCCGCTGCCCGCCGCCATGTGGTTGACGACCGTGTCGACGACGACCTTGACGCCCGCCGCGTGGCAGGTGTTCACCATGTTCTGGAAGGCCGTGCGGTCGCCGAGGCGGCCCGCGATCTTGTAGCTCACGGGCTGGTACGACGTCCACCAGTGCGGGCCCTGTATGTGCTCGGCAGGCGGGGAGACCTGCACGTATCCATAGCCGGCGGGGCCGAGGGTGTTGGTGCACTCGCCGGCGACCGAGGCGTACTTCCACTCGAAGAGGACCGCGGTGACGTCCTTGGTGCCCGGCGGGGAGGCGTGTGCGGCCGTCGGGGTCATGACAAGGGCGGCGGCCGTGAGAGCCAGCGCCCCGGAGAGGGTTCTACGTACCATGTGGGGGTTCCTTCGTCGTTGAAGGCTCTTGCTGAAACCTTGCTGAAACCTTTCGGTTGGCGAGATGTTAAAGGCCCGCCACCCAAAAGGGCAGCGGGCCGTTGAAAGTTGATGCAAGAAGTTATGCGGCGGTGATCACGCGGTCGTCCACCACACGGTCGTGTCCGCGGGCACCTTCGCCTCGCCGTCGGCCTCCGTCAGTTCGCCGCTGGCGAGCAGGAGACGGCCGTACGCCGGGATCGTCACCGACTCCCCCGTCGTGTTCGCGACGCACACGAACTCCCCGCGCCGGAAGGCCAGGACGCCCTCCGGGGCGCGCAGCCACTCGACGTGGTCGCCGGCGCCGAGGTCCGGCTGCGAGCGGCGGGCGCTCAGCGCGGAGCGGTACAGCTCCAGCGTCGAACCCGGCACGCCCGTCTGCGCCTCGACGCTCAGGTCGGCCCAGGTCGCGGGCTGCGGAAGCCAGCTGCCCCCGCTGCCGAAGCCGTACGACGAGCCCGTGCGGGTCCAGGGGATCGGGACGCGGCAGCCGTCGCGGAAGCCGTCCTGACCGGCGCCCCGGAAGAACGCCGGGTCCTGGCGCACCTCGTCGGGCAGGTCGACGACGTCGGGCAGGCCGAGCTCCTCGCCCTGGTAGACGTAGGCCGAGCCGGGCAGCGCCAGCATCAGGAGGGTGGCGGCACGGGCCCTGCGCAGACCCAGTTCGCGGTCGCCCGCGGTGCGGATCTGGGTGCCGAGGCCGGGCGGGTTGGCGAAGCGGGTGGCGTGCCGGGTGACGTCGTGGTTGGACAGGACCCAGGTGGCGGGGGCGCCCACCGGGCGCATGGCCTCCAGGGTGCGGTCGATGACCGTCCGCAGCTCCTCGGCGTCCCACTCCGTGCCCAGGTACTGGAAGTTGAAGGCCTGGTGCAGTTCGTCGGGGCGGACGTAGTTCGCGGTGCGCTCGACGGTCGGGGTCCACGCCTCGGCCACGAAGATGCGCTCGCCGGCATACTCGTCGAGGACCACGCGCCACTGGCGGTAGATGGCGTGCACGCCGTCCTGGTCGAAGAACGGCATGACATCGTTGCCCAGCAGTTTCAGCTGGTCGTGGGAGCCGAGGTCCGGGAGGCCCGCCGCCTTGACCAGCCCATGGGCGACGTCGATGCGGAAGCCGTCGACGCCCATGTCCAGCCAGAAGCGCAGGATCGAGCGGAACTCGTCGCCGACCGCCGGGTGCTCCCAGTTGAAGTCGGGCTGCTCGGGGGCGAACAGGTGCAGGTACCACTCGCCGGGAGTGCCGTCCGGCTCCGTCACGCGCGTCCACGCCGGGCCGCCGAAGATGGACTCCCAGTCGTTGGGCGGGAGTTCGCCGTTCTCGCCCTTGCCGGGGCGGAAGTGGTAGCGGTCGCGCAGCGGCGAGCCCGGGCCCTCGGCCAGCGCGCGCTTGAACCACTCGTGCTGGTCGGAGGAGTGGTTGGGGACCAGGTCGACGATGATGCGCAGGCCCAGTTCGCGGGCGTCACGGATCAGCGCGTCGGCGTCCAGGAGGTTGCCGAACATGGGGTCCACGGCGCGGTAGTCGGCGACGTCGTAGCCGGCGTCGGCCTGCGGCGAGGCGTAGAAGGGGCTGAGCCATACGGCGTCCACGCCGAGGTCGCGCAGGTACGGAAGTCTGGAGCGTACGCCCTCCAGGTCGCCCATGCCGTCGCCGTTGCTGTCGGCGAAGCTGCGCGGATAGACCTGGTAGATCACCGCGTCCCGCCACCAGTCGCGGCGCTTGGCTACGGTGACGACGGCGGCGGTCGGGGCCGGGGCGGCAGGGTGCTGCTGGCTCATGGCGTCCTTGATGCGTAACTCGGTTCGGGTCATGGGGGTCTGCGTACGGCGGCGGGTGTACGGCGGGGGTGTATGAGGCGGCCGCGGTGCCGGCGGGGTCGGAAGGGCACCGCGGCCGCCACCCGCGCGGTCAGGCGCGCGGGAGCCTTTTCCTTGAGGGGCTCAGCCCTTCGTGCCGCCTGCGGTGAGGCCGGTCACCAGGTTCTTCTGCACGAGGTAGAAGAACGCGGAGACGGGTATCGCGACGAGCACGGCCGTGGCGGCCATCAGGTTGCGCTGCGCGTCGTGCTCGCTGACGAAGCTCTGCAGACCGACGGCGAAGGTGTACTTGCTGTCGTCCAGCATGAACGTCGAGGCGAAGGCGACCTCGCCGAAGGCGGTGATGAAGTTGTAGAAGGCCGCGACGGCAAGTCCGGGCTTGGCGAGCGGCAGGATCAGCCGGGCGAAGGTGCCGAAGGGGCTCAGGCCGTCGACGCGTCCCGCCTCGTCGATCTCGAAGGGGATGGTGTCGAAGTACCCCTTGAGCAGCCAGGCGCTGTAGGGAACCGCGGTCGAGCAGTAGACGAGGATCAGGCCGAGGTAGGTGTCGATGAGCTGCAGGTCCGAGAGGATCTGGTACATCGGCACGATGAGGACGGCGATCGGGAACATCTGGGTGACCAGCAGCACCCACATCAGCTTCTTGTAGCCGGGGAAGCGCATGCGGGAGACGGCGTAGCCGGTGGTGGCGGCGACCATCACACCGATGACCGTGGTGCCCAGCGAGACGATCAGCGAACTCTTCATCCAGTCGAAGAAGTTCGTGTGCTGGAGGACGAACGAGTAGTTGTCGAACGTCATCTTCGACCAGATGCCTGCGGGGTGGAGGTAGTCGTCCTTGTCCGGGCCGAGCGAGAGGAAGACCAGCCAGGCGATCGGGAAGAGCGCGATCAGGCTCGCGGCGACGAGGATGCCGTGGGAGGTGAGGGAGGCGATGAGGCCGCGCTCGCCCCGGCGGCGCGCGGGGCCGCGGTTCTGCGCGGCAAGAGCCTGCGGGGTCACCGGCTTGTCGGCGGTGATCTCGGGAGGTGTCGTGGTGCTCATGGGGGCTCCTGCCTCAGATCGCGAGCTGCTGCTCGTTGCGGTTCAGCCAGCGGCGGTAGAACGAGGTGAAGACGATCAGGATGGCCAACAGCAGGATGCCGTAGGCGGCGGACTGAGCGAAGTCACGCGGCTGCTGTCCGAAGCCGAGGTAGTAGGCCCAGGTGACCAGGATCTGCGCGTCGGGGGCGGTGTTGCCGAACAGCAGGAAGATGACGGCGAACTGGTTGAACGTCCAGATGATGCCGAGCAGTACGACGGTGGAGCTGACGGACCTGAGCCCCGGAAGGGTGACGTACCGGAACCGCTGCCAGGCGTTGGCGCCGTCCATCTCGGCGGCCTCGTAGAGGGTGGAGTCGATGGACTGCAGGCCGCCGAGCAGCGAGACCATCATGAACGGCACACCGCACCAGGTGTTGACCATGATGGCGGCGAAGCGCTGCCAGAAGGTGTCCTCCAGCCAGTCCGGTGTCGGCAGGTTGAGCGTGTGGAGGAAGGAGTTGATGATGCCGCCGTCGGCGAGCATGAAGCGCCAGCCGAACACGGTGACGAAGGTGGGCACGGCCCACGGCAGGATCAGGATCAGCCGGTAGAAGGTGCGGCCGCGCAGCTTCTGGTTGAGCAGCAGGGCGAGGCCGAGGCCGATGCCGTAGTGCAGGGCGACACAGAGCGCCGTCCATACGATCGTCCAGATGAAGTGCGACCAGAAGCGGTCGTACGACGTCGGGCCGAACAGGATGTCCTTGTAGTTGTCGAGGCCGATGAACTTGTATGTCGCATCGATGTGGTTGACGCCGATGGTGCGGGCCGTGTTGAGGCTGTTGGCGTCGGTGAGGGTCAGATAGAGGCCGTACACCAGGGGGTAGATCACCAGGACGCCGAGCACGACGGCCACCGGGGCGATCATCGCGTAGGCGTACCAGTGCTTCTGGAATCCGTGCTTCAGGCGCTGGCCCAGCCCGGGCCGAGGCGCGCGGTCACCGCGGCGCTTGCCGGTCGCGCGGTCGATGGCGACTGTCATGGTTCGACACCTTCTGGATGTTCAAGGGGGACGGGCTGGGCACGGCCGGTGGCCGCCGGATCTCTCCCCCCATCTTTCTAGGGAGATCCGGCGGCCACAGGGGGCTTACTTGCTGAAGTCCGGAACCAGCTTCTGGATCGCGAGCTCAGCGTTGCTCAGGCCCTTGTCCAGGGACTCCTTGCCGCCGGCGATCTTGGGCAGCTCGGTGTCCAGCGGGCCCCACAGGGAGCTGTACTCGGGCAGCGCGGGGCGCGGCTGGGCGGCGGCGAGGACCGTGCCGTAGCCGGCGATGCCCGGGTCGGCCTTGACCTGGTCGGTGTAGGCGTCGTCACGGGTGGGCAGCGTGGAGTTCTTCAGGGCGATGGTCGACTGGGACTTCGCCGAGGTCATGAAGTTGACGAACTTCAGCGCGGCGGCCTGGTGGGCCTTGTCGGAGCCGGCGTAGACCGAGAGGTTGTGGCCGCCGGTCGGGGCGCCCGCCTTGCCGGAGGAGCCGGCCGGGACGGTGGCGATGCCCAGGTTGGACTTGTCCTTGAAGGCCGAGCCCTTGTAGAAGTTCGTGATCTCCCAGGGGCCCTGGACGATCGCGGCGACCTTGCCGTTGACGAACGCGTCCTGGATGTGGGCGTAGGCGTCCGCGGTGGTGTCGGCCTTGTGCAGGCCCTTGCCGGAGAAGAGGCTCAGCCAGGTGCCGTACGCCTTCTTGGCGGCGTCGGAATTGACCGTGATCTTCTTGGCGGAGGCGTCGACGGTGTCGGTGCCCTCGCCGTAGAGGAAGGACTGGGCGTAGTAGGCCTGGGTGGAGCCCCAGTAGCCGTCGACGCCGGCCTTGGCCTTGAGCTTCGCGGCGTCGGCCTTCAGCTCGGTCCAGGTCTTGGGGGCCTCGCTGATGCCGGCCTTCTTGAAGAGGGCCTTGTTGTAGACGAGCGCGAGGGTGTCGGTGACGATCGGCACACCGTACGTCTTGCCCTCGTACTGCGCCTGCGTGATCAGGTTGGACTTGAACTTGTCCTTGTCCGCGAGGGCGTCGGTGCCGTCCAGCGGCAGGAAGTAGCCCTTCTTGGCGAAGGCCGGGGTCCAGCCGACCTCGGAGCGCAGCACGTCCGGGGCGCCCTTGGAGCCCGCGGCGGTGTCGAACTTGTTCTGCGCCTGGTCGAAGGGCACGTTGACGTACTTGACCTTGATGTTCTTGTTGGCGGCCTCGAAGTCCTTGATCAAGGCCTGGTACGTCGGTGCCTCATTCGTGGCGTTGGACGTGTCCCACCAGGTGATGGTGACCGGGCCGTCCGCCTTGTCACTGCCGCTGTCGCTCCCGCCGCACGCCGTCGCCGTGAGGGCGAGGGACGCCACCAGCGCGGAGGCCGCTATGCCACGCCGCATGAGTTCTCCTTGAGGGTTAAAGCCCGAGTGGTGCAGAGAGCGGTCCCGTCCGCCGCTCCTGCGACTTGCCGACTGCGCCTTTGCGGCCGCCGGGCGTCGAGAACGTAACAGCGATGTAAGCGTTGCGAAAGACCTTGCAGAAAAAAAGTGCAAGAGAACACGAGGGTTACCTCGTTGTGACCTCGGCTAGACCCCGCCGCAACCCTGCTGCCCAGCCGATCAGCGGGCAGGCGCACACTTGTGCAAGACTCTGCAAGCTCTTGCCACAGCTTTCCAAGACGGGAATCATCCCTTGCGGAACGGACGCCGACCAGCCGACCCGAAGGACGAGGGAGCGCGATGACGCAGCAACCCACAGCGGGCCGTGGGGCCGCTCGCGCACGGCGTCCCATTGGTGCGCAAGGTGAGGTACGGCCGGTACAGTCCGGTGCCGTGACCACACGGCTTGCCGACATCGCAGCGCAGGCGGGGGTGAGCGAAGCGACCGTAAGCCGCGTCCTCAACGGGAAGCCGGGCGTCGCCGCCACCACCCGCCAGTCCGTGCTGGCCGCGCTGGACGTGCTCGGTTACGAGCGTCCGGTACGGCTGCGGCAGCGCAGCGAGGGCCTGGTGGGCCTGATAACCCCGGAGCTGGAGAACCCGATATTCCCGGCGCTGGCCCAGGTCATCGGCCAGGCGCTGACCCGGCAGGGCTACACGCCGATTCTGGCCACGCAGACGCCGGGCGGGTCGACGGAGGACGAGCTGACCGAGATGCTCGTCGACCGCGGGGTCGCCGGGATCATCTATGTCTCCGGACTGCACGCGGACACCACCGCCGACATGCAGCGCTATGAGCGGCTGCGGGCGCAGGGTGTGCCGTTCGTGCTGGTCGACGGCTTCTCGCCGAAGGTGCAGGCGCCGTTCATCTCGCCGGACGACCGGGCGGCGATGACGCTGGCCGTGACGCACCTCGCCTCCCTGGGGCACACCCGCATCGGTCTCGCCCTGGGGCCGAAGCGGTTCGTGCCGGTGCAGCGCAAGATCGAGGGCTTCGTGCGCGCGATGCAGGACCAGGTGGGGCTGAGCGCCGAGGTGATCGAGACGGAGCTCGTGCAGCACTCGCTGTACACCCTGGAGGGCGGCCAGGCGGCCGCCACGGCGCTCATCGAGCGCGGCTGTACGGCGGTGGTCTGCGCCAGCGACATGATGGCTCTCGGTGCGATACGGGCCGCCCGGCAGCGGGGTCTGGAAGTGCCCCGGGACGTCTCGGTGGTCGGCTTCGACGACTCCCCGCTGATCGCCTTCACCGATCCGCCGCTCACCACGGTCCGCAAGCCGGTGCCGGCGATGGGGCAGGCCGCGGTGCGCACGCTGCTGGAGGAGATCGGGGGGACGCCCGCTCCGCACAGCGAGTTCGTCTTCATGCCGGAACTGGTGGTGCGCGGCTCGACCGCTTCGGCCCCGGGGGAGCGGAATCGTCCCTGATTCCTCCCTGATCCGATTCCTCCCTGATCCCTGCCTGGTTCCTGAACCCGCCTGGAGTCCTCCCTGAGGGGGAGAAATCCCCCATTCCGCACACTGCGCTGGTAGGAGGCCCGGGAGTCGTCCCGCGGTAGAACGTGCGGCAGGAACCCGACCTTGGGATGATCGGTCGGACAAGCCTTTTCTGGCAGACTCTGTGCCTATGAGTGACTCGACCGTGACAGAACCGGAAGGTCGCGAGCAGGTGGCCGTTCCGCAGGCCGTCACGGGCGAGGGCGAACAGGGTTTCCTCCGCCGGTTGCGCACTCCGCGGCGGCCCCGTCTCTGGTTCGAGGTCCTGCTGATCGCGGTGAGTTACTGGACGTACTCGCTCATCCGCAACGCGGTTCCCGAGCAACGGGGTGCGGCGCTGCGCAACGCCGACTGGCTCTGGAGGACCGAGCACCGGCTGGGAATCGCCGTCGAGGAGTCGGTCAACCACACCGTGAACTCGGTGTCTTGGCTGGTCGTAGGCATGAACTACTACTACGCGACGCTGCACTTCGTGGTGACGCTGGCCGTGCTGGTGTGGCTGTACCGCAGCCACCCGGGCCGTTACGCGGCGACACGTCTGGTGTTGTTCGCGACGACGGGCGTGGCCCTGGTCGGTTACTACCTGTATCCGCTCGCCCCGCCCCGGTTGATGAACGGCGGCCACTTCGTCGACACCGTGATGGTCCACCACACCTGGGGTTCGATGGCCTCGGGGGATCTGAAGCACATGTCGAACCAGTACGCCGCGATGCCGTCGATGCACATCGGCTGGTCCCTGTGGTGCGGCCTCACGATCTTCGCACTGGCCAAAACCCCGTGGATCCGCGTCCTGGGCCTGCTCTACCCGGCGTCGACCCTGCTGGTCATCGTCGCCACGGCCAACCACTTCTGGCTGGACGCGGTGGGCGGCATCCTCTGCCTCACCTTCGGCTACACGGTGGCGGGCCTGTGGTACGGCACCCTGCCGTACGCACTGCCGCGCGTGGTGCCGGGCCGGGGCAGGGTGGGCCCCCTACTCCCGAACAAGGCGTGACCGCTGCGCGGCCCGGCCGGGGGTTCAGCCGGGTACGGCACCGCCGGTCGACACCGTGTCGGCTCAGCGCCGTGGCGGCGGATTCTGGTGAGCGGCGGTGTTCTCGCGGCTGTGGGGTTGCGGGCGACGGCGCAGCCGGGGGCGACGGCAGGGGCCGTGGGGCCGCAAGGGCGCCGCGGAGTACGCCACCACCGGTCGACACTGCGGCCACAGCACCTCGCGGCGGGCCGTGACCGGCGGTCGTGATGCCTCGCGGCAGTGCGCGAGCGGTGCGGCTGCGCGGCCGGGCAGCAGCCGCACCCGCCCTCTGGGGCCGGCGGCCCCATAACCCGCCGCAGCGGCGCCCGGCCACGACGGCGGTGACCGGCGGTTTCACCGCGTACCCGGACCACCATGGCTTTCACACGCCCCCGAACCGCCACGGCAGTGACACCCACGCGCCCCAACCGCCACGGCAGTGAAGCCCCGCAGCACCAGTGAACCCCCCTGCCGAACCGCCGGAGGCTCACGCTCCGTAGAAGAGTTCTTCCACTACCGCCCGTGCCCTGCGCGTCGTGCGGCGGTATGCGTCGAGCATGTCGCCCGCGTGGCCGGGGCCGTAGCCGAGGTAGCGGCCCACCGCGGCCAGTTCGCGGCTTTCCGAGGGGAACGTGTCGCCGGCTCGGCCGCGGACCAGCATGACCGCGTTGCGGACGCGCGTGGCGAGGACCCAGGCCTCGTCCAGGGTCGCCGCGTCCTCGGTGGAGATCAGGTCCGCCGCGCGGGCGGCGGCCAGCGCCTCGCGGGTGCGCGTGGTGCGCAGGCCGGACTCCACCCAGCCGTGCCGGAGCTGCAGCAGCTGGACGGTCCACTCGACGTCGGAGAGGCCGCCGGGGCCGAGCTTGGTGTGGAGCTTGGGGTCGGCGCCGCGGGGCAGGCGCTCGGACTCCATGCGGGCCTTCAGGCGCCGGATCTCGCGGACCGCCTCGTCGCCGAGGCCCTCCGCCGGGTAGCGCAGGGGGTCGATGAGCTCGATGAAGCGGCCGGCCAGTTCCTCGTCCCCGGCGACCGGCTCGGCCCGCAGCAGCGCCTGCGACTCCCAGACCAGGGACCAGCGGCGGTAGTAGGCCTCGTACGACTTCAGGGTCCGTACGAGCGGGCCCGACTTGCCCTCCGGGCGCAGGTCCGCGTCGATGAGCAGGGGCGGGTCGGCGCTGGGGATCTGGAGCAGGCGGCGCATCTCGGAGACGACCTTGTTGGCCGCGTCCGCGGCCTCCCGTTCCTCGACGCCCTCCCGTGGCTCGTGGACGAACAGGACGTCGGCGTCGGAGCCGTATCCCAGTTCGTTGCCGCCGAACCGGCCCATGCCGATGATCGCGAAGCGGGTCGGCAGCGTGTCGCCCCAGCCGTCGCGGACCACGGCCCGCAGCGTGCCCGCGAGCGTCGCCGCCGTGAGCTCGGAGACCGCGGTGCCGACGCGGTCGACCAGTGCTCCCTGGTCGGGCTCGGCGGGCTTCGTCTCGGTGCCGTAGGAGTCGACGATGTCCGCGGCGGCCGTACGGAACAGCTCCCGGCGGCGCACGCCACGCGCGGCCGTGACGCCCTGCGCCGCGTTCTCGCCGCGGCCGACCGCGGCGAGTATCTCCTGCTCCAGGTGCGCGCGTCCGCGCGGTTCCAGCCCGCTGCCGCCGTCGCCGTCGCCGAGCAGGGCGACCGCCTCGGGGGCGCGCATCAGCAGGTCGGGGGCGAGGCGCCCGGCGGACAGGACGCGGGCGAGGTTCTCGGCCGCGGCGCCCTCGTCGCGCAGCAGCCGCAGATACCAGGGTGTCTTGCCGAGCGCGTCGGAGACCTTGCGGAAGTTGAGCAGGCCCGCGTCGGGGTCGGCGGAGTCCGCGAACCAGCCCAGCAGGACCGGCAGCAGGGTGCGCTGGATGGCTGCCTTGCGGGTGACGCCCGAGGCCAGCGCCTCCAGGTGGCGCAGGGCGGCGGCGGGGTCGGCGTAACCGAGGGCGACCAGGCGTTCGCGTGCCGCCTCGGGGCTCAGCCGGGCCTCGCCGGGGGCGAGCTGGGCAACGGCGTCGAGCAGCGGGCGGTAGAAGAGCTTCTCGTGCAGGCGCCGTACGACGCCCGTGTGCCGCTTCCACTCCCGGGTCAGCTCGGCCACCGGGTCGGCGCGCAGGCCCAGGGAGCGGCCCAGGCGGCGCAGGTCGGCCTCTTCCTCGGGGACGAGGTGGGTGCGCCGCAGCCGGTAGAGCTGGATGCGGTGCTCCATGGAGCGCAGGAAGCGGTAGGCCTCGTCGAGCTGGACGGCGTCGCCGCGGCCGACGTAGCCGCCCTCGGCCAGGGCCCTGAGGGCGTCCAGGGTGGTGCCGCTGCGCAGCGAGGCGTCGGACCGGGCGTGCACCAGCTGCAGCAGCTGGACGGCGAACTCGACGTCCCGCAGACCGCCGGGGCCGAGCTTCAGCTCGCGCTCGATCTCGGCGGCGGGGATGTTCTCGACGACGCGGCGGCGCATCTTCTGCACGTCGGCGACGAAGTTATCGCGTTCCGCGGCCTTCCAGACCAGGGGGTCGAGCGTGGCGATGTAGTCCTGCCCCAGTTCGCTGTCGCCGGCCACCGGGCGGGCCTTGAGCAGCGCCTGGAACTCCCAGGTCTTGGCCCAGCGCTGGTAGTAGGCGAGGTGGCTGCTGAGGGTGCGGACGAGCGGGCCGTTGCGGCCTTCGGGGCGGAGATTGGCGTCCACGGGCCAGATGGAGCCCTCGACCGTCGTCTCCGAGCAGATCCGCATCATGTGCGAGGCCAGTTTGGTGGCGGACCGCAGTGCCTTGCCCTCGTCGGCGCCGTCCAGGGCCTCGCCGACGAAGATCACGTCCACGTCGGAGACGTAGTTCAGCTCGTGGCCGCCGCACTTGCCCATCGCGATCACCGCGAGCCGGCACAGGGCCGCGTCGTCGGGAGCGGCGGCCGTGGCGATGCCCAGGGCGGCGCGCAGGGTGGCGGTGGCGAGGTCGGCGAGCTCGGCGGCGGTCTCGGCGACTCCGGTGGTGCCGCACACGTCACGGGCGACGATGGACAGCAGGCAGCGGCGGTAGGCGACGCGCAGGGAGACCGGGTCGATCGCGCCGGCCAGGCCCCGCTCGAACTCCTCCACCCCGGGGTGCAGGTCGCGCGGCTCGTAGGTGACGAGCGCCTCCCAGTCGCGCGGGTGCCGGGCGAGGTGGTCGGCGAGGGCGGCGGAGGCGCCGAGGACGCCGAGCAGACGGTCGCGCAGGGGCTTGGCGGCTATCAGGGTGTCCAGCAGCTCGCGGTGGGCCGTGGGGCCGGGCTGGGCCTCCAGGAGCCGTACGAGTCCGTGCAGGGCGAGGTCCGGGTCGGCGGTGGCGCCCAGCGCCTCCAGGAGGACCGGGTCGTCGCGGACGGCGGAGAGCTCGGCGCTGTCCAGGAGCCGCTCGGCCGCCGACGGGTCGGTGAAACCGTGCCGCAGCAGCCGCGTGAAGGTACTGCTCCTGCGCCCCGGCGTCATCCGCGGCCTCCCCTCGGATCAAGGTCGTCCTGGCCCGAGCCTAACCGCAGAGCCCGACACCGGCTCCGAAGCGGTCGGCGAGGAATTCCGCCGCCGCACCCGCCTGGTCCGCGGTGGCCGAGCCGCTCCGGATCTCCACCGTACGGCCGGACGGGCGACCCCACGCGCGAGGAGCGCGAGGCCCGCAAGGGAGGGGCCACGGCGTAGCCCCTCCGCCTGCCGGCGCCTACAGCACCGGCAGGTTCTTGCGCAGTTCGAACGCGGTGACCTCGGAGCGGTACTCCTCCCACTCCTGGCGCTTGTTGCGCAGGAAGAAGTCGAAGACGTGCTCGCCGAGGGTCTCGGCGACGAGGTCGCTGGTCTCCATGAGGGTCAGGGCCTCGCCGAGGTTCTGCGGGAGGGGCTCGATGCCCATCGCGCGGCGCTCGGCGTTGGACAGGGCCCAGACGTCGTCCTCGGCGCCGGGCGGGAGCTCGTAGCCCTCCTCGATGCCCTTGAGGCCAGCCGCCAGCAGGAGGGCGTAGGCGAGGTACGGGTTCGCGCCGGAGTCGATGGAGCGGACCTCCACGCGCGCCGAGCCGGTCTTGCCGGGCTTGTACATGGGCACGCGGACCAGGGCCGAGCGGTTGTTGTGGCCCCAGCAGATGTACGAGGGCGCCTCGCCGCCGGCGCCGGCCGTGCGCTCGGAGCCGCCCCAGATGCGCTTGTAGGAGTTGACCCACTGGTTGGTGACGGCGGAGATCTCCGCGGCGTGCTTGAGCAGGCCCGCGATGAAGGAGCGGCCGACCTTGGAGAGCTGGTACTCGGCGCCGGACTCGTAGAACGCGTTGCGGTCGCCCTCGAAGAGGGACAGGTGGGTGTGCATGCCGGAGCCGGGGTGCTCGGAGAAGGGCTTCGGCATGAAGGTCGCCTGCACGCCCTGCTCCAGTGCCACCTGCTTCATGACCAGGCGGAACGTCATGATGTTGTCCGCCGTGGACAGGGCGTCGGCGTAGCGCAGGTCGATCTCCTGCTGGCCCGGCGCGCCCTCGTGGTGGGAGAACTCGACCGAGATGCCCATCGACTCCAGCATGGTGATCGCCTGGCGGCGGAAGTCCATGCCGATGTTCTGGGGGGTGTGGTCGAAGTAGCCGGAGTTGTCGGCGGGCGTCGGGCGCGTGCCGTCCAGCGGGCGGTCCTTCAGCAGGAAGAACTCGATCTCGGGGTGGGTGTAGAAGGTGAAGCCCAGGTCGGAGGTGCGGGCGAGGGCGCGTTTGAGGACGTAGCGCGGGTCCGCGAAGGACGGGGAGCCGTCCGGCATGAGGATGTCGCAGAACATGCGGGCGGTGCCGGGGGCCTCGGCGCGCCACGGCAGCACCTGGAAGGTCGACGGGTCCGGCTTGGCGATCATGTCGGACTCGTACACACGGGCGAAGCCCTCGATGGCGGAGCCGTCGAAGCCGATGCCCTCGTCGAAGGCCTGCTCCAGCTCGGCGGGGGCCACGGCCACGGACTTGAGGAAGCCCAGCACGTCGGTGAACCACAGGCGCACGAACCGGATGTCGCGCTCCTCCAACGTCCGGAGCACGAACTCCTGCTGCTTGTCCATCTTCCGCTTCCCCATCCTTGCTGGTCAGGCCGTCCTGCCCGGATGGCGCCGGGAGGCGGTCGGGCACCTGAGCATCACACCACAACACCATTTCACGCGCGTTGCGGACCATGATCGCCCGGCCGACCTCGGCCTGAACGCGTCGCGTCCGGCAGGTGTACTGCTCTGCCGCCCATCTTGCCTGCTCGGAGTGACATAAGTAATGGCCGGTCGCGTTCCCCCACCCCCGCTTTAATTTGCATTCAAGATGCAAGTTTTAATGGCTGACGACCACAGCCCACCTCAGGAGCCCAGGAGCCCCGATGCTGTCCGAGCAGTCCGCTGCCACCGTCCGAGCCACCCTTCCCGCCGTCGGCGCCGCCATCGGCGAGATCACCGAACGTTTCTACGCCGGACTCTTCACGGCCCACCCCGAACTGCTGCGCGACCTGTTCAACCGCGGCAACCAGGCCGCCGGCACCCAGCGCCAGGCCCTGGCGGGGTCCATCGCCGCCTTCGCCACGCATCTCGTCGAGCACCCCGACCAGCGGCCCGACGCGATGCTGAGCCGCATCGCCCACAAGCACGCCTCGCTCGGCGTCGCGTCCGAGCAGTACCCGATCGTCCACGAGCACCTCTTCGCCGCCATCGTCGAGGTGCTCGGCGAGGCCGTGACACCCGAGGTGGCGGCCGCCTGGGACGAGGTCTACTGGCTGATGGCGAACGCCCTGATCGCGATCGAGCGGCGGCTGTACGAGGAGAGCGCCGACGAGACCGGCTGGCGCGAGTGGGAGGTCACCGAGCGGGTCACGGAGACCGCCGACGTCATCACCCTGCGGCTGCGGCCGGTGGACGGCGGCCCGGTGCGCGGCTTCCGCGCGGGCCAGTACGTCTCCGTGCGCGTCACCCTCCCCGACGGCGCCCGCCAGATACGGCAGTACAGCCTCTCCGGGGCGCCCGACGCGACCGAGCGGCAGCTCAGTGTGAAGCGGGTCCCCGGCGGTACGACGCCCGAGGGCGAGGTCTCCAACCACCTGCACGCGCGCGTGGCGGCGGGCACCGTGCTGGAACTGTCCGCCCCCTACGGCGACCTGGTCCTGGACGACGTCACGGACACCCCGCTGCTCCTCGCCTCCGCCGGCATCGGTGTGACCCCGATGATCGCGATGCTGGCGCAGCTCGCGGAGGACGGCCATCGCGCCCCGGTCACCGTCGTGCACGGCGACCGCTCCCCCGCCGACCACGCGCTGCGCAACGACCACGAGGCGTACGCCGCCAAGCTGGCCGACGGCACCGCGCACTTCTTCTACGAGCAGGACGCCGAGCCGGCCGACCGCTCGGGGCTCGTCGACCTCACGGTCGTACCGGTGGAGCCCGGCACGCGCGCGTACCTGTGCGGTCCGCTGCCCTTCATGCGCGCGGTGCGCACCCAGCTGATCGAGCGGGGCGTGGCCCCGGCCGACATCCACTACGAGGTGTTCGGTCCCGACCTGTGGCTTGCGCAGAACTGAGGACGCGCGGCACTAAGGCCGCGAGGAGATCCCCAGCAGCAGTGGGCCGGTCGGCTCCGCGACCATCTCCTCCAGCGTGACCGGGTCCAGCGCCGCGTAGAACGCCTCCTGGGCCCGGCGCAGGGCGCCGCGCAGCCGGCAGGCGGAGTTCAGGGGGCAGGGCGAGGAACCCTCGCATTCGACGGTCTCGCCGTCCCCCTCGAACGTGCGCACCACGGCTCCGACCGATGCCGCGCGCCCCTTCTCGCTGAGCGCGAGACCGCCGCCCCGGCCGCGCCGGGCGTCGACGAGGCCGAGGTGCTGGAGCTCCGCCACCACCTTCGCGGCGTGCGTGTACGGCACGTCCATGTCCGCCGCGACCTGGCGCGTCGTGGGGGTGGAGGTACCGGCGACGGCGAGCCGCATCAAGAGACGCAGGGCGAGGTCGGTGGAGCGCAGCAGCCGCATACCCGCAGCGTAAATAATGCGCATTCGGCGTTCAAATATTCTTTCCCTGCCCTCCCTGCGGCAGGGTGCCTCTTCCCCATTACGATCAGTGAGCCCGACCGTCCCGTCCGTTCCGGCCCTTTCCCCCAGAAGGACAACAGCCATGGGTTCCGCCAAGAACAGCAACACCACCGCGCGCAAGGCGCGCATCGAGGAGATGCGGCGTGCCGAGCAGGCCCGCGAGCGCCGCAACCGGGTGCTCACCATCGCCGCGAGCGTGGTGGTGGTCGCCGGTCTCGTCGTCGGCGGTGTGGTGCTCGTGAACTCGCAGAAGGACAGCGACAGCACGGCGAGCGACTCGAAGGGCTCCGGGGACTCGGGCCACTTCACCATGGGCAAGGACGGGGTGCAGACCTGGTCCGGCAAGCTGGCCCGGACCCATGTCACCACGCCCGTGAAGTACCCGATGCACCCGCCGGTGGGCGGCAACCACAACCCGGTCTGGCTCAACTGCAACGGTGACGTCTACACCTCGGCCGTGAAGGACGAGAACGCCGTGCACTCGCTGGAGCACGGCGCGGTCTGGGTGACCTACACCAGCAAGGCGGACAAGGCCGACGTCGACGCGCTCGCGGCCAAGGTGAAGAAGACGCCGTACACGCTCATGAGCCCGTACGAGAACCAGGCCGCGCCGCTCGTTCTCTCGGCGTGGGGCCACCAGCTCACGGTGAAGAGCGCGAGCGACCCGGCCGTCGACAAGTTCTTCTCCACCTACGTCCAGGGCAAGCAGACGCCCGAGCCGGGCGCCTCCTGCACCGGCGGGACGATGAAGTGAGGCGGCACATCGGCTGGATCGCGGGCGCCGCGGCGGCCGTGCTCGTCGCCGCCGGCGCGATCACCTACGCGGTCGCCGAGGACGGTGGCTCGGGGACACGGACCCCGGGCACCGACTCGGCGGACGCCGGGTTCGCGCGGGACATGGCGGTCCACCACCAGCAGGCCGTCGAGATGTCGTACATCGTGCGCGACCGTACGACGGACGAGGAAGTTCGCCGGCTCGCCTACGACATCGCGCAGACGCAGGCCAACCAGCGCGGCATGCTGCTGGGCTGGCTGGACCTGTGGGAGCTGCCGAAGGTGTCGGCGAAACCGCCGATGACCTGGATGGGCATGGGCGGCATGGCGTCCGGCAAGGACGGCGCGCTGATGCCGGGCATGGCGACCAACGCCGACCTGAAGAAGCTCGGCACCCTCAGCGGCAAGCAGGCCGAGATCTTCTTCCTCCAGTTGATGACGGACCATCACAAGGGCGGCATCCACATGGCCGAGGGGTGCGTCGCCAAGTGCACCGTCGGCGTGGAGAAGAAGCTCGCGCAGGGCATGGTCGACGCACAGCAGTCCGAGATCCAGCTGATGGCCGACATGCTGAAGGCACGGGGCGCCAAGCCGCGTTCGTAACACGGCCACCAGGACGAAAGCCGCAATTCACCCCGGATGACGGTTCCTTGGGGTTCTCTTGACTTTTGCGTTCCCCTGGCATGAACGGTTCATCGAAAGAGTGGCCCCCATCGTGTGATCCATTCGCGGGCCTAACCGCCGCGGGCCGGCGCCCGGATCCACGACGTACCGACCACTACATGCATGCGAACCGCATCGCAGGGGGTTCTATGAGATCCAACCGCGCCAAGGTGCGCGCCGGCGTGAGCATGGCAGCGACACTGCCCATGATCGCCGGTGCGCTGGCGCTCGGCATACCCGCGGCGCACGCCGTGGACAACCCGGGCCGAAACGCCCTCGCGGGCACCAAGCCCGCCTGGGCAACGACCAAGGCGGACAAGGGCGCCACCTCGAACAGCGCCCAGGTCTCCGCCCGGGTGTACCTCTCCGGCCGGAACGCGGCCGGCCTCGCCGCCTATGCCAAGGCGGTGTCCGACCCGAGCTCGAAGGCGTACGGCAAGTACCTGAGCGCCAAGCAGACGCAGGCCCGCTTCGGTGCGACCAAGGCCCAGGTGGCCGCCGTCAAGTCCTGGCTCAAGTCGTCGGGCCTCACGGTCACGAAGGTCACGCAGCACTACATCGCCGTCACCGGTGACGTGTCCGCCGCCGAGAAGGCGTTCGGCACCCAGCTGCACAACTACACCAAGGGCGCGAAGACCTACCACGCGCCGTCGAAGACGGCCTCGGTGCCGCAGAGCCTCAAGGGCGCCGTCCTGACCGTCACCGGCCTGGACAACGCGCCGCACAAGGCGACGCACAACGACCAACTGCCCCCGCCGGACGCGGTGTTCAAGAACTCCGGGCCGTTCTCCTCGTACTACGGCTCGAACATCGCGACCACGCTGCCGGAGGCGTACGGCACGAAGATCCCGTACGCCGTCCAGGGCTACACCGGCAAGCAGCTGCGCGCCGCCTACGGCGCCGGTACGTACACCGGCAAGGGCGTCCGCATCGCCATCACGGACGCGTACGCCTCGCCGACCATCGCCTTCGACGCGGCCACCTACGCGAACAAGCACGGTGACGCGGCCTGGAAGACCGGTCAGCTGAGCCAGGTGCTGCCGAAGAAGTACACGAAGACCAAGGAGTGCGGCGCGGCCGGCTGGTACGGCGAGGAGACCCTCGACGTCGAGGCCGTGCACGCGGTCGCGCCGGCCGCCAACGTGACCTACGTGGGCGCCGGTTCCTGCTACGACGACGATCTGCTCGACTCGCTCAGCAAGATCGTCGACAACCACCTGGCCGACATCGTCTCCAACTCCTGGGGCGACATCGAGGCCAACCAGACGCCGGACCTCGCGGCCGCCTACGACCAGGTCTTCCAGTTCGGCGCGGTGCAGGGCATCGGCTTCTACTTCTCCTCCGGCGACAACGGCGACGAGGTCGCCAACACCGGTACGAAGCAGGTCGACACCCCCGCCAACTCGGCCTGGGTGACCGCGGTCGGCGGTACCTCGCTGGCCGTCGGCAAGGGCGACAAGTACCAGTGGGAGACCGGCTGGGGCACCGAGAAGGCGACCCTGTCGGCCGACGGCAAGAGCTGGACCGGCTTCCCCGGCGCCTTCACCTCGGGCGCGGGCGGCGGCACCAGCAAGACCGTGCCGCAGCCGTACTACCAGAAGAACGTCGTCCCGAAGGCGCTGGCCACGGCCAACAACGCCGCCGGCAACCGCGTCGTCCCGGACATCGCGGCCATCGCCGACCCGAACACCGGCTTCAAGGTCGGCCAGACCCAGACCTTCCCGGACGGCACCGAGCAGTACAGCGAGTACCGCATCGGCGGCACCTCGCTGGCCGCGCCGGTGATCGCGGCGGTCCAGGCGCTGGCCCAGGAGGCCCAGGGCGGCAAGGCGATCGGCTTCGCCAACCCGGCGATCTACGGCAAGTACGGCAAGACGGGTGTCTTCCACGACGTCACGGACAACCCGACCGGCTCCGGCCTGGCGGTGGCCCGTATCGACTTCGTGAACGGCTTCGACGCCGCCGGTGGCCTCGCGACCTCGGTCCGCAGCCTCGGCAAGGACAGCTCGCTGTCCGCGGTGAAGGGCTACGACGACGTCACCGGCGTGGGCTCGCCCGCGGACGGCTACGTGCAGTCGTACCGCCGTCACTGATCCGCTGACGCGGTAGGTGCCGTAGAGGGGCGTGGGGTACACAACACTCCACGCCCCTCATCACACCCACGCCCCTCATCGCGTCGCTCTGACGATTACACTGGGCCAGTGCCTCCGTTGAACTTCTGGTCGATCTATCAGCACGGCTTCGCACGTGTCGCCGCGTGCACGGGTCACACCGTCATCGCCGACCCGCACGCCAACGCCCCAGCGGTCCTGCGCCACGCACGCCGGTGCGCCGAGGAGGGGGTCGCCGTCGCCGTCTTCCCGGAGATGGTGCTGTGCGGCTACTCGATCGAGGACCTGCTGCTGCAGGACGCGCTGCTCGACCAGGTCGAGGAGGCGCTCGGCGAGGTGGTGACCGGGTCGGCGGACCTGCTGCCGGTGCTGGTCGTCGGTGCCCCGCTGCGCCACCGCAACCGGATCTACAACTGCGCGGTGATCGTGCACCGCGGCCGGATCCTCGGTGTGGTCCCCAAGTCGTACCCGCCGAACTACCGGGAGTTCTACGAGCGCCGGCAGATCGGCGACGGCGCCGACGAGCGCGGCGGATCGATCCGTGTCGGCGGCGAGACCGTACCGTTCGGCGTGGATCTGCTGTTCGCGGCGCAGGACGTTCCCGGTCTCGTGCTCCATGCCGAGATCTGCGAGGACATGTGGGTGCCGGTGCCGCCCAGCGCGGAGGCTGCCCTCGCCGGTGCGACCGTCCTCGTCAACCTCTCGGGCAGTCCGATCACGGTCGGGCGGGCCGAGGACCGCAAGCTGCTGTGCCGCTCGGCGTCCTCCCGCTGCCTCGCCGCGTACGTCTACGCGGCGGCCGGCCTTGGCGAGTCGACCACCGACCTGTCCTGGGACGGGCAGACCATGATCTACGAGAACGGTGCGCTGCTCGCCGAGACCGAGCGGTTCCCGCTCGGCGACGAGTACGCGGTGGCCGACGTGGACCTCGACCTGCTGCGTCAGGAGCGGCAGCGGACGGGCACGTTCGACGACAACCGCCGCACGCATCAGGCGCGGACGAGTGACTTCCGCACGGTCTCCTTCGAGCTCGATCCGCCGCTCACCGATCTGGGGTTGCGCCGTCGTCTGGAGCGCTTCCCGTTCGTGCCGGCCGATCCCGACCGCCTCGCCCTGGACTGCTACGAGGCCTACAACATCCAGGTCGAGGGCCTCCAGCAGCGCCTCGCGGCTATCGGCGGTCCGAAGGTGGTCATCGGGGTGTCCGGCGGCCTGGACTCCACGCACGCGCTGATCGTCGCCGCCCGCGCCATGGACCGCGCGGGCCGCCCGCGCAGCGACATCCTGGCCTGGACGCTGCCCGGCTTCGCCACCAGCGACCACACCAAGGACAACGCCCACAAGCTGATGAACTCGCTCGGCGTCACCGCGGCCGAGCTGGACATCACGCCGACCGCACGGCTGATGCTGCAGGAGATGGGCCACCCGTTCGCCTCCGGCGAGCCGCTGTACGACGTCACCTTCGAGAACGTGCAGGCGGGTCTGCGCACGGACTATCTCTTCCGGCTGGCCAACCAGCGCGGCGGCATCGTGCTCGGCACCGGTGACCTCTCGGAGCTGGCGCTCGGCTGGTCCACGTACGGCGTGGGCGACCAGATGAGCCACTACAACGTCAACTCGGGCGTACCGAAGACGCTGATCCAGCATCTGATCCGCTGGGTCATCAGCAGCGGCCAGTTCGACGAGGAGACCGGCAAGACGCTCGCCGCGATCCTCGACACCGAGATCAGCCCGGAGCTGGTGCCGGGCGAGGAGATGCAGTCCACGGAGTCCAGGATCGGCCCGTACGCGCTGCACGACTTCACGCTCTTCCACGTGCTGCGGTACGGCTTCCGGCCGTCGAAAATCGCCTTCCTGGCCTGGCACGCCTGGCACGACCCGGAGTCCGGCGCCTGGCCGCCGAACTTCCCTGAGGCCAAGCGGGTGGCGTACGACCTGCCGGAGATCCGACGCTGGCTGGAGGTCTTCTGCCGCCGCTTCTTCGGGTTCGCGCAGTTCAAGCGCTCCGCCATGCCCAACGGGCCGAAGGTCTCGGCCGGCGGTTCGCTCTCGCCACGGGGTGACTGGCGCGCGCCGTCGGACAGCTCCGCGCGGGCGTGGTTGCGGGACCTGGATCGGTTCGACATGCCGGAGGCGTGAGGGTGACGGCCCCTGGGCCCCTGGTTCACCTCTTGAGCTAGTTCACCTCTTGAGCGAGGCGACGAAGGGGGCCCAGGCGGCGGCGCTGAGGATCAGGGCGGGGGCTTGGGGGAGCTTGGAGTCGCGGACGGGGACGAGGCCGGGGATGTTGTCGGCGACTTCGAGGCAGTTGCCGCCGTCACCATTGCTGTAGCTCGACTTGCGCCAGATGGCGGTGCCGGGGAAGTCGCCGGCCACTTCGACGCATGAGAAGCGAGCGAGCGGCCCGGAAAGACGGGTGGCCAGGCGGAGTTCGCGGGCAACCGTTGGCTGCGTCCGCGTCCGGCGCCGACGGGCGCGGTCGCGCCTCGCCAGCACGCTGGGTCGGCTTAGCGGCAAGCAGTGGGTGGGGGCGGGGGCGGGGGGCAGGCGGCCGGAGGGAGGGTGGGTGGGTCGGCGGGCGGGTTACAGGCCTACGGCTGTGGCCGCCCCACGAAGTCGTCACATCTGCCTCTCAAGTCACATGAAGGCGGTGATTGGCAGGTTTGGGCCACCGTCCGAGCCGAGCTATTCCTTCCACCTGGCGCCATGCCCCGGCCCTTTGGCCCAAATCGACCAATCGCCTTGGAGGGCGTGACCGCCAACGGCCACCGGCGGGCTCCCGGGGGCTCCAGCGGCGTGGATGCCCGCGGCACCGACCCGCGCACCCGAGCCCTGCGCCTCCAGCCCCAGCCCCAGCCCCAGCCCCAGCCCCAGCCCCAGCCCCAACTGACCGTGCCCCGCCAGCTCCCGCTCCCAACCGGCCGTGCGCCTGCGCCCCATCCACCCATCCACCCACCCGACCCCACTCCCCCACCCCACTCCCCCACCCACCGCTCGCCGCTATGCCGACCCGGCGTGCCGGCGAGGCGCGACCGCGCCCCCTCCGCCGACGGCACCCTCGCAGCGGAGCCGAAGGGTCAACCCCGGCCGGGCCCCCGCCCTTCCGGGCCGCTCGCTCGCTTCTCACCCGTGCTGGAGCGAGGCGTGTCAAGGGTGGCCCGCAGGGCCATCGCCGTCAGGCGACGCGGAGTGGAACGAAGTGGAACGCAGCGCCCTTTACTCGCCTCGCGGAAGCACGACACTGACCAAGAAGCGAGCGGCCCCTACAGCACCCCTTCAGCTTGCGCCCGCGCCAACCCCCCTCGCGTCAGTGGTGCAGCGCGCCCGGCTGCTCCGGCACGTGTGAGGCAACCACCCGCTCGGCGAGGCCGGTCGGCGGAGTCGCCCGGTGCCGGTCCACCAGGTACGCCGTACTCGCCACGGCAAGTCCCAGTACCGCCAACCCCGCCCCCGCCACCGCCGGAGACGTCGCCCCGAAGCCGGCCGCCAGGGCCAGGCCGCCGATCCAGGCTCCGCCCGCGTTCGCGAGGTTGAAGGCCGCCTGGTTGGCCGAGGAGGCCAGGGACGGGGCCGCGGCGGCCTTTTCCATGACCATCAGTTGGAGGGGGGAACCCGTGATGAATGCCGCCGTGCCCAGGAGGATCACCGCCAGGGCCGCCGTCAGCGGCGTGCTCATGAGGAGCGGGAACAGGAGCAGAACCGCCGTCAGCGACAGCAGGCCGCCGAACAGCGTGCGCCGCATCGCGTGGTCCGCCAGGCGGCCGCCCACCAGGTTTCCGACCGTCGCACCGACGCCGAACAGCGCCAGCAGCAGCGTCACGCTGGAGTCGGCGTAACCGGCGGCGTCCGTGAGCATCGGCGTGATGTAGCTGTACGCCGCGAACAGCGCGCCGAAGCCCGCCACCGTCGTACCCAGTGCCAGCCACACCGGCAGCGACGTCAGCGCCGACAATTCGCCGCGCAGGCCCGTGGAGGGGGCGTGAGTGCGGGAGTGCGGGATCAGCAGCGCCAGGGACGCTATCGCCGCCACCCCGATCGCGCTCACGCCCAGGAACGTCGCCCGCCAGCCCAGGTGCTGGCCCATGAGCGTGGCCACCGGCACACCCGCGATGTTGGCGACGGTCAGGCCGAGGAACATGAGGGAGACGGAGCGCGCCTTGCGCTCCGGCGGGACCATCGCCGTGGCCACCACCGCGCCCACGCCGAAGAAGGCGCCGTGCGGCAGGCCGCTGAGGAAGCGGGCGGCGAGGAGGGAGTCGTAGCCAGGAGCGAGCGCGGAGAGCGCGTTGCCCGCCACGAACAGGACCATCAGGCCGATGAGCACCGTGCGGCGGGACATCCGGGCGGTGAGCGCGGCCAGCAGCGGGGCGCCGATGACGACGCCCAGCGCGTACGCCGAGACCAGGTGCCCGGCGGTGGGGATCGAGATGTGCAGGTCGGTCGCGACGTCGGGCAGCAGGCCCATCATGACGAATTCGGTCGTGCCTATGCCGAAGGCACCGACGGCCAGCGCGAGCAGGGCCAGGGGCATGGAGGGGCTTTGCCTTTCAGGAGCGGAGTTCCGTGCATCGTATGTTCAACGACGGAACAAAGTCTCCCTGGCGAAGTATTCCGGTGCGTTAAGACCGGGTGACCAGCACCTTTTTACTGGGCGGATGTGGCGAGCTTCACACGCGCCGCGACCGGCAGGTGGTCGCTGTCCGTCTTCGGCAGCGTCCACGAGCTCTCCGGTTCGACCCCCTTCACCATGATCTGGTCGATCCGCGCCATCGGGAACGAGGCAGGCCAGCTGAAGCCGAAGCCGCTGCCCGCCGCGCCCTGCGTGGAGCGCAGCTGGGAGGTGACGGCGTTGAGGGAACGGTCGTTCATGGTGCCGTTCAGGTCGCCGAGCAGCACCACCTGCCGCAGCGGCTCGTCGGCAATGGCCTCGCCGAGCGCGTCGGCGCTCTTGTCGCGCTGGCGGGCGGTGAATCCGGCCTCCATCTTCACCCGTACCGAGGGGAGATGGGCGACGTAGACCGCGACCTGCCCGGCGGGCGTGGTCACCGTCGCGCGCATGGCGCGCGTCCAGCCCAGCTTGATGTCGACGGCCCTGGTTCCGGTGAGCGGGTACTTGCTCCACAGGCCGACCGTGCCCTGCACCGAGTGGTACCTGAAGGTCGCCGCCAGCGCCTTCTCGTACACCGGCACGGCCGACGCCTTCAGCTCCTCGAGGGCCAGCACGTCCGCGCCGGACGCGGCCACGTCCCGGGCCGTGGCGGACGGGTCCGGGTTGTCGGCGTTGACGTTGTGCGTCGCGACCATCAGGTCGCCGCCGGAGTTCGTCTTGTCGGTGAGCAGGCCGCCGAAGAGGTTCAGCCACACGATGGCCGGAAGCAGCACCGCGATCAGCGCGGTCGCCGACTTCCGTACGACACCGAGGACGAGGAGCACCGGGATCAGCAGGCCCAGCCAGGGCAGGAACGTCTCCGTGAGACTGCCGAGGTTGCCCACCCGGTTCGGGATGCGCGAGTGCACCAGCATCAGCAGGGCGAGCAGCAGCGCGATCACGGCCGTGACGATGCCGCGGCGCCAGATGTGCGGATCTCCGCGCCAGCCGTCGAACAGGCTTCTGCGCAGCCGCCCCAGCAGGTGCCGAAGCCGGGAGCCCTGGTGCTCGGGCCCCGAGCCGCCGTTGTCCGTCTCCGTCATGTACGCCTGCCGCGCCATACCGTCTGCCTCACAACCTGCCGTGCGCACCGTCTTCCCCCCGGGTTACGACCCTAGGGGATGATCGGATCCGTTCCTGCCGCCGTGTGACGGCCGTACGGAAGACGATGACGAACAAGTCGGCGCGAGGGGTTCCGGCTGCGGCGACACCCGCCTGGACTGTGACGAAACGCGCACATTCGGGCTAAGTGCCGGGTCGGCTGACGGGCCGTAGGCCTTCGAGCACCGTGTCGACGATCTGCTCCGCCAGCCCC
Organism: Streptomyces sp. NPDC001406; assembly: GCF_042895285.1. Lineage (NCBI taxonomy): Bacteria > Bacillati > Actinomycetota > Actinomycetes > Kitasatosporales > Streptomycetaceae > Streptomyces > Streptomyces sp. NPDC001406. Next base: position 39,255 of record NZ_JBIAWG010000003.1, on the reverse strand, counting down.
TCCGGGAGTTCCGCGTCGGGGCGCAGGATGGAGCGGACGAGCATGGGGCCGACGAACATGTCGTTGGCCAGTTCGATGTCGACGTCCTCGCGGAGCTCGCCGTTGCGCTGTCCGCGGCGCAGCACTTCGAGGCCCAGGTTGCGCCGGGGCGTTATCACGCCGGCGTGGTAGGCGGCCCAGATCCGGGGGCTGCTCTTCATCTGGGCGTGGACGTTGTGCAGGATCGCCGACGAGCGGCTGACCAGGCCGCGTTGGCGCAGCGATTCGAGCAGGACGACCAGGTCGTCGCGCATCGAGGTGCCGGGGAGCACGGGGTCGGGGGGCTCGGCGGCGCGCATGACGTCGACGAAGAGGTCCTCCTTGCCGCTCCAGCGGCGGTAGATGGTGGCCTTGCCGACGCCGGCGGTGCGGGCGACGCGCTCGATGGAGAGCTCGGCGAGGGGCACGCCCTCCTCCAGGAGCTTCATCACGCCTTCCAGAATGGCGTGTTCCACGGCCTCGCTGCGCGGGCGGCCCCGTACGGGACCGAGTTGCTGCGGTCGGCTGTCGGCAAGACTCACGTCGTTTCGTCCTTTCACTGCGCTGCGGGAATTGTCCCGCAGCCGCCTCCTCCCCCCGTGGTGCCTCTCCGGACGCCGACTCGCGGACTAGTCCGCGGCGGCGACCAACTCCTGCTCCGGCTTGCCCTCCTGCGGTGCCTGCGGTTTGCCAGGCAGGAAGAGTGCCGTCACGATCGCGCCGAGGATCGCCACGCCCGTGCCGCACAGCGCGGTGACGTGCATGGCGTGCAGGAACGCGTCGTTGGCGGGGCCGACCAGGGCCTTGCCCTGCGGTCCGAGCTTGCGGGCGACGCCCAGGGTGGCCTCGATGGACTCGCCCGCCGTGTCCCTGAGGCCGGGCGGCAGCAGGCTCAGCTTGTCCTCGATGCCGGTGCGGTACGAGGTGGCCAGGACCGAGCCGAGCACGGCGATGCCGAGGGCGCCGCCGACCTGGCGGAAGGTGTTGCTGAGCGCGGAGGCCGAGCCGGCCTTCTCGCGCGGCAGGGCCTGCATGATGACGACGGAGGTCGGCGTCATGATGTGCGCCATGCCGGTGCCCATGAGGAAGAAGTCGACCTCCAGGAGCCAGATCGGCGTGTCCGCCTCGAAGGTGGCGAAGATGACCAGCGTCACCGCGATGAGGAGCAGACCGGCGGTGGTGGTGGCCTTGTTGCCGAACCGGTCGACGACCAGCCGGGCCCGCGGCGCGAAGATCATCTGTGCGGCGGCCAGCGGCAGCATCAGCACACCGGACTCCAGCGGCGAGTAGCCGCGCACGCTCTGGGTGTAGAAGACACCGAAGAACGTCACGCCCATCAGCGCGAAGAAGACCAGCGCGATGGCACTCATGGCGGCCGAGAAGACCTTGTTCTTGAAGTACGTGACGTCCAGGGACGGGTGGTCGCTGCGCTTCTCGAAGACGACGAAGCCGGCGAGGACCGCGAGCCCGGCCGCGATGGTCGCCAGGACCTTGGCGTCCGTGAAGTCGGCGAGCTCACCGCCCTTGATGATGCCGTAGACGAGCAGGACCAGGCCGACGACCGAGAGCACGACGCCGATCGGGTCGAGGCGGCCGGGCTTCGGGTCGCGCGAGTCGGGCACCAGCCAGATCATCAGCGCCAGGGCGAGGATCACGATGGGTACGTTGACGAAGAAGACCGAGCCCCACCAGAAGTGGTCGAGGAGCGCACCGCCGGTGATGGGCCCGATGGCGATGGCGAGTCCGACGCCGCCGGCCCAGATGCCGATGGCCTTGGGCTGCTCCTCGCGTTCGAAGACGTTCATCAGCACGGCGAGCGTGGCGGGCATGACGAAGGCGGCGCCGAGCGCCATCAGCGCGCGGTAGGCGATCAGCTCGCCCGGGGAGCCGGACTCGGCGGCGAGGGCGGAGCCGATGCCGAACACGAGGAGGCCGCCGAGCAGGACCTTCTTGCGGCCCAGCCGGTCGCCGATGAGGCCGGAGGTGAACAGCAGGCCGGCGAAGACGAGGGTGTAGGCGTTGATCGCCCACTCGATCTGGCTCTGGGTGGCCCCCAGTCCGGTGGGCGCCGGGGTGGAGATGGTCTTGACGGCGACGTTCAGGATCGAGTTGTCGAGCACAACGATCAGCAGGCTCAGCATCAGGACGCCGAGGATCGCCCAGCGGCGGCGGTGCACCGCTTCAGGTATCCGGGAACCGTGAGAGGCACGGTCGGCAGGAGTTGTCATGTTGACGACCCTAGGCCACTTCCAATACGGAACCGTCTCGTATTTTAATTCCTTTACCGAGACCTTACGCAGCGCGGTCATGGCCCACCGTGTGCCGCTCGTTGTGCCGCTCGTTCACGGCCCACCCGGGACCGAGCGGCACACGGGCGGGGTGCGAGCGGAGTGCGATGGGATGGCGTAAGGGACGACGTAAGGGATCACACGGGGGTCCCCTGGCCCTCCCTGGCACGAGGTGCCACCATGGAGGGGATCCGGGGACGCCGTGAGGGCGCCTCGAGATGACTGAAGGAGCCGTTGCAATGACGCAGCTTTCGGCTGCCCAGAACAAGCCCTCCGACGGCAGCAAAGCGCTGTACGGGGGCAAGGGCACACGCCGCATCACCGTCCGCGACATCGCCCTCGCCAAGGAGCGGGGCGAGAAATGGCCCATGCTCACCGCCTACGACGCGATGACCGCGTCCGTCTTCGACGAGGCCGGCATCCCGGTCCTCCTGGTCGGCGACTCGGCGGGCAACTGCCACCTCGGGTACGAGACGACCGTGCCCGTCACCCTCGACGAGATGACCATGCTGTCGGCCGCCGTCGTGCGCGGCACCCAGCGCGCCCTGATCGTCGGCGACCTGCCCTTCGGCTCGTACCAGGAGGGCCCGGTGCAGGCGCTGCGCTCGGCGACCCGGCTGGTGAAGGAGGCCGGCGTCGGCGCGGTGAAGCTGGAGGGCGGCGAGCGCTCCTACGAACAGATCCGGCTGCTCGTCGAGTCCGGCATCCCGGTCATGGCCCACATCGGTCTGACCCCGCAGTCCGTGAACGCCATGGGCTACCGCGTCCAGGGGCGCGGCGAGGAGGCGGCCGCGCAGCTGCTGCGCGACGCCAAGGCCGTACAGGACGCGGGCGCGTTCGCGGTGGTCCTCGAACTGGTCCCGGCCGAGCTCGCGGCCGAGGTGACGCGCGTGCTGCACATCCCGACCGTGGGCATCGGCGCCGGTGCGGAGACGGACGCGCAGGTGCTGGTGTGGACCGACATGCTCGGTCTGACGGGCGGCCGGATGCCGAAGTTCGTGAAGAAGTACGCCAACCTGCGTGAGGTCATGGGCAGCGCGGTGAAGGAGTTCGCCGAGGACGTCGTGGGCGGGACGTTCCCGCTGGAGGAGCACTCCGTCCACTGAGGCGCGGCCGCTGAGGCACGGCCCCGCCACTGAGCCATTGCCGCACCACCGACAAGCCCCGCCGATCGTCCCCCGTCGGCGGGGCTTGTCGCATGTCCGGCACATGTCGGTGGGCCGTCGGTTGCTGTAGGCGGTCTGTAGGTGGTTTGTCGGTCGGGGCTGACAACGTCTGGGGCATGACGCGAATCGACGACAACCCCAGTGGCGCGAACAGCGCCGTGACCGTGCGGGGGCTGGTCAAGCACTACGGCGAGACCAGGGCACTGGACGGTGTCGACCTGGATGTGCGCGAGGGCACCGTGATGGGTGTGCTCGGGCCGAACGGAGCCGGCAAGACCACCCTCGTACGCATCCTCTCCACCCTGCTGGCCCCCGACGCCGGACACGCCACCGTGGCCGGGTACGACGTCGTACGGCAGCCCCGGCAGCTGCGCCGGGTCATAGGCCTCACCGGGCAGTACGCGTCGGTGGACGAGAAGCTCCCGGGCTGGGAGAACCTGTACATGATCGGGCGGCTGCTGGACCTGCCGCGCAAGGAGGCCCGCGCCCGCGCCGACGAGCTGCTGGAGCGGTTCTCGCTGACGGAGGCCGCCCGGCGGCCCGCGGGAACGTACTCCGGCGGTATGCGGCGGCGGCTCGACCTGGCCGCGTCGATGATCGGCCGGCCCGCCGTCCTCTACCTGGACGAGCCGACGACCGGACTCGACCCCCGTACCCGCAACGAGGTGTGGGATGAGGTCAAGGCCATGGTCGGGGACGGTGTCACCGTCCTGCTGACCACCCAGTACATGGAGGAGGCCGAGCAGCTCGCCTCCGAGCTGACCGTCGTCGACCGCGGGAAGGTCATCGCGAACGGCGGCATCGAGGAACTCAAGGCCAGGGTCGGCGGACGCACGCTGCGCGTCCGGCCCGCGGATCCGCTGGAGCTGCGCCCGCTCGCCGGGATGCTCGACGAACTGGGCATCACCGGTCTGGCCAGTACGACCGTGGACACCGCCGCGGGCTCCCTGCTGGTGCCGATCCTCAGCGACGAGCAGCTGACCGCCGTGGTCGGCGCGGTCACCGCGCGCGGCATCACCCTCTCCTCGATCACCACCGAACTGCCCAGCCTGGACGAGGTGTTCCTGTCCCTCACCGGCCATCGCGCCAGTGCCCCGCAGGACACCACGCCCACCGAGATCCGCGAGGAGGTCGCCGTATGAGCTCCCACCCGTCGCCCACCACCACCCTGAACGAGGCGCTTCGCGCCGCCCCTTCGAACACTCTCAGCCCGGCCGCAGTGGCCTCCAAGGCCGACGCGCCCATCCCGCTGCGCGCCCACCTGCGCCACACCGGCGCGCTCATCCGCCGCAATCTGCTGTGGATCCGGCAGGACCCGGAGTCGATGTTCGACGCCATCCTGTTCCCGGTGATCTTCACCCTGCTGTTCGTGTATGTCTTCGGCGGCTCCATCGGGCAGTCGCTGGGCGGCGGTCAGGACCAGTACGTGCAGTACGTCGTGCCCGGCCTCATGGCCATGATGGGCATGAACATGGCCCAGGGCGTGGGCACCGGCTTCAACCAGGACTTCAACTCCGGTGTCATGGACCGCTTCCGGTCCCTGCCGATCGGGCGCGGCTCGGTGCTGTTCGCCAAGATCGCGGTGGAGCTGATGCGGATGCTCTTCGCGACGGTCGTACTGGTGATCGTCGGCGTGCTCGTGGGCTTCGACATCACCAACTGGCCTGGGCTGCTCGCCTCGGTGGGTCTGTCCGCGGTGTTCGGCTCGGCCCTGATGTGGGTGTTCCTCACCCTCGGCGTGATCATGAAGAACGCGCAGTCCGTGCAGGCCATGGGCTTCCTGGTGCTGATGCCGCTGCAGTTCGGCTCCTCGATCTTCGCGCCGACCGCCTCGATGCCGGGCTGGCTGCAGAACTTCACCGAGTACAACCCGCTGTCGGCCCTCGCGGACACCGCGCGCGGTCTGATGGTCGGCGGACCGGTCACGCACGGGCTGTGGGTGACCCTGGCCTGGTCGGCGGGCCTCACCGCGGTGATGGCGCCGGTCGCGATCCACAAGTTCCGCACCAAGAACTGACGTTCGTCGCGCCTGTCAGACCAGGGCGGTGGCCTCCGCGAGGGAGAGGCGACCGCCCTGCGCGTACGCGGCCTCGTACGCCTCGGCGTCGAGCATGCCCCGGATCCGGGCCACGGTCTGCTCGCGCACCTCGCGCTCCGTACTGGAGGCGACATGGCCCGGCGGCAGCAGCGCGTCGGCGGCGGCCAGGCAGCGGGCGGCGTCGGCGGCACGGGTGCCTCCGTCGAGGCCGGCGAGGGCCATCGCCGCGACGGTCAGGCAGATGGAGTCCAGGTGCGGGGTGATGACCTGGGACAGCGGGTCGGCGGCGTGCCGGAGTGCCTCCCGGACCCGGACCAGGCTCTCCGCGTGGCGGCCGTCGACGGCGTCCACCCAGGCCTCCTGGCCGAGGATCATCGCGTCGAAGACGATGAAGTGCGCGATCTTGAACTCCTCGCGCAGCAGCCGGAGTTGCTCGCGCGCCTCCGCGGTGCGGCCGGTCAGGCTGAGCCGGCAGGCGAGGAAGAGCCGCGCGATGGGCATGGCCTCGTGGGTCGTGCCGTCACCGACGGCGGTGACCTCGCGCAGCAGCCTCTCGCCGCGTTCCGTCTCGCCGGCTTCGATGAGCACGCTGCCCAGCCGGGCGCTGAGCACCGCCATCTGGGCGCGGGCGCCGAGGCGTTCGGCGTGCACGACGGCCGCCCGGTAGTCGTCTGCGGCCCGTACGTAGTCGCCCTTGCGTTCCCGGGCCTCGGCGCGGGCGGACAGCGCCTCGGCGGTGCCCCAGTCGTCGCCGAGGCGCCGGAAGATCTCCAGCGCCTCCTCCGCGTCCCGGGTCGCGTCGCCCGCCCAGGCGGTGCGGTTGGCGAGGAGGTTGGCCCGCATCTGCAGGGATCCGGCCAGTTCCCACTCGAAGCCCGGCGTCTGACGGCAGGTGCGCACGCAGCCGTCGACGATCTCCAGCAGCCGGTCCGCGCTGCCGGTCAGCATCACGGCGAAGAACCAGTACATGCCGGGGGTACGGCACGTCTGCGGCAGACCGGGCTCGTACACCTCGGTGATCACGCGCAGCTTCGCCTGCGCCGCCGGTACCTGCCAGGCGTCCAGCTCCGTGTCCATGCAGGAGAGATGGATCAGGTGGACACCGCGACGGGCCTCGACGAGGAGTTCGCCGGTCAGCGGGGGCGGGGTGTCGATGCAGCGCTGCCAGACCGGTTCGGCGCGGCGCGGCGGCTCGGTGAAGGGGTCGGGGCCGAGGGTCATGACCTCGTGGCACCAGGTGCGGGCCTCGATGCGCAGATCGCGCATCTGCCAGTACCAGACCAGGGAGAGGACCAGGCAGAGCCCCTCCTGCTCGTCCTGTTCGGCGACGGCGTGGCGCAGGGCGGTGCGCAGGTTCTCATACTCCAGCTGGAGCCGCCGTACGGCGTCGCGCTGGCCGGGGCCGCGCAGCAACGGGTCGGTGGTGCGGGCGAGTTCGCGGTAGTACGTCAGATGCCCGCGCTCGGTCTCCTTGCGCTGCCCGGCCTCGTCGAGCCGTTCGCCCGCGTACTCGGCCACGGTCTCCAGGAGCCGGTAGCGCATCGCGCCGTCGGGCGCGGGCGCCGCCACGACGAGGGACTTGTCGACCAGCGAACCGAGCGCCTCCAGTGCGACCGGTCCGCACACCGCCTCGGCGGCCGCGAGGTCGCAGCCGCCGGCGAACACCGACAGGCGGCGCAGGACGTCCCGTTCGTCCTCGTCGAGCAGGTCCCAGGACCAGTCGACGACGGCACGCAGGGTCTGCTGGCGGGGCAGCACGGTGCGGCTGCCCGAGGTGAGCAGCCGGAAGCGGTCGTCGAGCCGGTCGGCGATCTGACGCGGTGTCATCATCCGCAGCCGGGCGGCCGCCAGCTCGATGGCGAGGGGGAGGCCGTCGAGGCGGCGGCAGATCTCCGCGCAGGCCGCGCGGTCGTCGTCGACCCGGAACCCGGGGCGCGCCGACGTGCCCCGGTCGGCGAGCAGCCGGAGCGCGAAGGGCTCCGGCAGCGGTTCCACGGGGCGCAGCAACTCGCCCGGTACGCCGAGGGGTTCGCGGCTGGTGGCCAGGACCGTCAGCTCCGGGCAGCGTTCCAGGAGCCGCTCCACCAGGCGGGCGGCCGCGTCCACGACGTGCTCGCAGTTGTCGAGGATGATCAGCATGCGGCGGCGGCCGCAGTGCTCGACCAGTCGCTCCACGGGGTCGTCGTGCCGGTCGCCGGCGGCGGCCCGCACGGTCTCGGCACCGGCGCCGTGCAGGACGGTCTCGCGGGCGCCGATCGCGGTGAGGACGGCTCCCGGTACGGCGTCCGGGTCGTCGACGGGTGCCAGCTCGGCCAGCCACACCCCGTCCCGGGTGGCATACCGCACCGTCTCGGCGGCCTCCTGCGACAGCCGGGTCTTGCCGGCCCCGCCGGGCCCGAGCAGCGTGACCAGCCGGGCGGCCGCGAGGTCACCCCGGATGGCCTCGATGTCGCCCTCCCGGCCGACGAACGAGGTGAGACGGGCGGGGAGGTTGCCGGTCATGCCGGTCAGGCGGACTTCGGCGGGGGCGTCCGCGGCCCGGCCACCGACGGAGAGGTCCGCCCGTGCCACGCCGGTGTGCTCCCGGGAGCCCGCCGAGAGGTCCAGCAACTCCGCGTGCAGCGCGCGCAGTTCGGGGCCGGGGTCGGAGCCGAGCCGGTCCGCGAGCAGCTGTCGTACGTCCTCGTAGGCGGCCAGGGCCTCCGCCGCGCGGCCCGCCTCGCGCAGGGCGCGCAGCCGCAGGGACTGGAGGGGCTCGTCCAGCGGGTGGGTGTCGCACAGGGCGGTGAGCTCGGGCAGGGAGTGCTCGGCCTCGCCCAGGGCCAGCGCGGCGGTGTGCCGGGCGCGCAGGGCGTCGAGGCGGCGGGCCTCCCGGCGGGCGGCCTCCGCGGTGCGGTCGGGCAGGTCGGCGAGTGCGGGGTCGTGCCAGAGCGCGAGGGCGTCGTCGAGGGCGCCGGCCGCCTTGGCGGGGTCGCCGTCGGCCAGGGCGCGCAGGCCGTCGCCGGTGAGCCGCTCGAAGCGGTGCAGATCGATGTCGTCGGGGGCGGCGGCGAGCCGGTAGCCGCCCTCCGCCGAGGCGACCGCGTCCGCGCCGAGCGCCCGGCGCAGCCGGCCCACCAGTGCCTGCAGCGCACCGGCCGCGTCGGCGGGCGGGTCCCCGTGCCACACCTCGTCGACCAGCAGGCCCACCGGGACGGTACGGCCGGGTCGCAGGGCCAGCACGGTCAGCAGGGCACGCAGCCGCGCCCCGCCCACGGGAACGGCCGTGCCGTCGGGGCGGAGCGCCTGGGTGGTGCCGAGGATGCGATAGCGCACGGGGTCCATTGTCTCCGGTGGTGTCAGGGCCGGTCACGGAGTTCCGGCGGCGGGGCGCCCGGGACGTCGAGGGTGACGAGGACGCCGGTCGCGAGGCGGGCGCGGCGCAGCCCCGACTTCGTACGGGGTTCCTCGTGCTCGAACCACTTCGGGCAGGCGTCGACGGGCGTGAGCAACCTCGTGTCGGACACCGGTTCGAGAGTGTGCGCTCCCGGGCTGCGCTCCGCGTACTCCTGGCGCACGAGACGGATGTCGAGGACCCGGCCCCGGGTCGCGGGCAGGCGGCCTCCGTGGCCCTCGAACCTGACCGTCCCGTCGTACCGGTCATGCTCCCCCTCCCGGCTCCACGCCCGGATGTCCTCGGGGTCCATGGGCGCGAGCGGCCAGCTCACCTCCTCCCCCACCGAGAACGGTGTACCGCAGCACTCCATCTGCCAGCTTTCGTAGAACACCCGCCACATTCCCATGCGCCCACCCTTCAGGAACCGAGGGCGCATCGCGAGACGTTTTCCCCTCGTGCCCGGTACGGTCGGGCTCGCCGACCGCCCCAGTCCCCCAGGGAGCCCCGCCGATGACCTCCGCAACCGCCCGCAGCCGCAGCGACCGGCGGATCAGTCCCGTCTTCCTCGGCATCCTGTCCGTCACTGCGGTCACGGGGTGGGCCACCTGGACCGGGTTCGCCGCGCAGCCGGGGCTCGCCGTGTTCCTGTTCGTGACGGCGGCCTGGATCGTGTCCCTGTGTCTGCACGAGTACGCGCACGCGCGCACCGCGCTGCACAGCGGTGACATCTCGGTCGGCGCCAAGGGCTACCTCACGCTGAACCCGCTGAAGTACACGCACGCGCTGCTGAGCATCGTGCTGCCCGTGCTGTTCGTGATCATGGGCGGGATCGGTCTGCCCGGCGGCGCGGTGTTCATCGAGCGCGGCCGGATCCGGGGGCGCTGGCGGCACAGCCTGATCTCGGCGGCGGGCCCATTGACGAACGTGCTGTTCGCGGCGGTGTGCACGGCCCCGTTCTGGCTGGACGCCCTGGACGGGGTGCCGCGCGACTTCCGGTACGCGCTGGCCTTCCTCGCGCTGCTCCAAGTCACGGCCGCGATCCTGAACTTCCTGCCGGTGCCGGGCCTGGACGGCTACGGCGTGATCGAGCCCTGGCTGTCGTACAGCGTGAAGCGCCAGGTGGAGCCGTTCGCGCCGTTCGGCCTGTTGTTCGTGTTCGCACTGCTGTGGGTGCCGTCCCTCAACCACGCGTTCTTCGATGTGATCGACACGATCCTGCGCGGTCTGGGGATCACCGGCGACGACCGGTACTGCGGCCAGCAGCTCTACCGCTTCTGGCTGGGCACCGACGAGTACTGCGCCGTCAGCCCGTGACGGACTTGCCGCCGGCGCCGCGGCCGCGCTTGATGTAGTACCAGGTCATGTTGGACGACAGTCCCGCGAGCAGCACCCAGACGATCCCCAGCCAGCTGCCCTGGACGAAGGAGACGACCGCCGCGGCCACGGCGAGTACACAGACGACGAGGGCGTAGAGGGCGAGGCGGGGCATGGGGGCGGACTCCTGTCGGGGGACACTGCTGGTGGCGTCCAGTGTCCCCCATGCGCCCGCCCGTCTCACACGACGGTGGCCGCGCGCTCACACATCTGTGATGGCCGCGCTCACACGTCCGTGATACGGAGTCCCGCGTGTGCCTTGTACCGGCGGTTGACGGAGATCAGATTCGCGACCAGTGACTCCACCTGGTGGGCGTTGCGCAGCCGCCCCGCGAAGATGCCGCGCATGCCGGGGATGCGGCCGGCCAGCGCCTGGACGATCTCCACGTCGGACCGCTCCTCGCCGAGCACCATGACGTCGGTGTCGATCCGCTCGATCTCCGGGTCCTCCAGCAGTACCGCCGAGAGGTGGTGGAAGGCGGCGGTCACCCGGGAGTCCGGGAGCAGGGCGGCGGCCTGCTGGGCGGCGCTGCCCTCCTCCGGCTTCAGCGCGTAGGCGCCCTTTTTGTCGAAGCCGAGCGGGTTGACGCAGTCCACGACGAGCTTGCCGGACAGCTCCTCGCGCAGGGACTCCAGGGTCTTGCCGTGGCCCTCCCAGGGCACGGCGACGATCACGATGTCGCTGCGCCGGGCGGTCTCGGCGTTGTCGAAGCCCTCGATGCCGTGGCCGAGCTCGTCGGCGGCGGCTTCGGCGCGCTCGGCGGCCCGGGAGCCGATGATCACCTTCTGGCCGGCCCTGGCGAGCCGGTAGGCGAGGCCCTTGCCCTGCGGCCCGGTGCCACCGAGCACGCCGACGACGAGCCCGGAGACGTCGGGCAGGTCCCAGGGGTCCGTGGCGGGGGCCTTCGCGGGCTGCTGTGCACTGTCGGTAGAGGTCATGCGGCGACTCTACGTCCGCCCTCGTTCGCGCACCGCGTCAGGTGAGATCCGTGACCGGCAACCGCCGGAAGGTGATCGTCTCGTACGGGCCGAAGTCGCCGGTCTCGTAGAGGAGTCCGACGGTGTCCCGGTCGACGCGGACCAGGTCGGAGTAGGCGGCGGGCAGCCCGTCGACCGTGTGGACCGGGCGCCAGGTGGTGCCGCCGTCGGTGGAGGCGCGGACGGTCATCAGGGCGCGGTCGGTGGGGTCGGCGGGGCCGGAGTAGAGGAGCAGGTCGGGGTCGCGGAGCTGGAGGACGCTCGCCTCGCAGACGGGGCCGGTGAGGCCGGCCTGCGGGCGGAACGGTTTGACGAGGGTCTTCCCGCCGTCCTTCGAGTGGGCGTCGGCGCGGTTGCCGGGGGACGGGGAGTCGTTGCGGGTGTTGAAGTAGACGCGGCCGTCGGGGAGTTCGGCGGCGGTGGTCTCATTGACGTTGACATAGCCGTCGGTGTTCTCGTCGACGTAGCCGAGGAACCAGGTCTCGCCGCGGTCGTCGCTGAGCAGGCAGTGGCCGCTGTTGTACCTGGGCTCGTTGCCCAGGTCGGTGCCGGCGGGCGGCGCGGTGTGGTTGCCGGGGACGAGCACCCGGCCGGAGCGCAGCTGGATCGCATGGCCGGGGCAGGTGGCGTACCAACGCCAGCCCGCCTTCTTCACCGACTTGGTGATCTCCTTCGGCTCGGACCAGCTGACGCCGTCGTCGTCGCTGTGCTGCACCCATACGCGGCGGCCGTCGGCGGCCTTCACCCTGCCGCGCAGGATGGAGTCCTCGCTCGCGGCGGCGGCCGCGCGGACGTGGACGAGCAGGATGCGGCCGGTGTCGAGGACGACGGGGGCGGGGTTTCCGGCGAGGTCGTCGCCGTTGCTCGCGGCGACCTTGAGCGGGCTCCAGGTGTGGCCGCCGTCCGTGGAGCGCTTCAGCACGATGTCGATCTGGCCGTGGTCCTTCGCGGAGCCGACCCGGCCCTCGCAGAACGCAAGCAGGGTGCCGGATGCGGTGGCGACGACCGCCGGGATCCGATAGCTGGCGTAGCCCTCTTTACCCGCGCGGAAGGGGACGGTGACTGCTGTCATCTGGCGGGCTCCCAAGCAGATGTGGGTCTCCGGTGACAGGGCATTGTCAGAGCGTTGTCCCCGAGTTGGGCGAATTCGTGGTGAACTCCGCGTCACGAGTGACTGGTTGCGGCAGGATGCGGTCGTATGGACGCCGTACGGGTCGCGCTGCTGCGCGAAGTACTTGCCGGGACGGAATGGCTGGATGCCACGCGGCGGTTCGCCGGTACGCTGCGCGGGTCCGTGGTGGCGCACGGGGGCGGGTTGCTGCTCGTGGGCACACGGGAGTACGAGCCGTGGCATCTGGCGGCCCATCTGGTGGACGAGGCCGCGTGGTCGGGCACGCCGGAGCTGGCCCCGACGCTCGTCCGGCACGACGCGCGTCCCTCGGACCCCGCGCATCTGGCGGTCGGACCGGGACGCATCGGAGCGGCGCAGCGCGGCGAGACCCTGCTGGTCGTGGCCCCCGAGGAGCCCGCGCCACTGCTGGAACGGGTGCACGACGCCCGGCGGTCCGGGGTGACGGTCCTGGCCCTGGGCTCCGGCGGGAGCGAACTGGAGGCAATGGCCCACGAGTCACTGGCCGTACCGGAGGGCGCAGAACTGGACCTGGACACGGTGCAACACCTGGTAAGCGCGGCAGCAGGCGAGAACGGAGCCTCTCCGAGGGCCCGGCGCGGCTTCCGAGACCGCCTGTCACGCCTGGCAGAAACCCTGACGGCCCCTCCGGCCGCCCCTTGGTGAGCCGCCGGTTCTCCCCGAAGGCCCAGCGGGACTCCCACGACCGCCCGTCGGAACTCACCCAAACCCCGACGACACCCCCGGCCACCCCTTGGTGAGCCGCCGGTTCTCCCCGAAGGCCCAGCGGGAGTCCCACGACCGCCCGTCGGAACTCACCCAAACCCCGACGACACCCCCGGCCACCCCTCGGTGAGCCGCCGGTTCTCCCCGAAGGCCCAGCGGGACTCCCACAACCGCCCGTCGGAACTCACCCAAACCCCGACGACACCCCCGGCCACCCCTCGGTGAGCCGCCGGTTCTCCCCGAACGCCCAGCGGGACTCCCACAACCGCCCGTCGGAACTGACGGAGACCGTGGCAGCACCTCCGGCCGTGCCCTGGCGATCCGTCCGACCTCTCCGAAGGGCCGACGAGGATTCCGCGACTGCCCGTCGGAACTGGCGGAGAGCCTGACACCACCCCCCCGGCCACCCCTGACGACCCGCCCAGCCTCTCCGAAGGGCCGACGGGGCTTCCGGACATGGTCAGCGGGATCTTCCGGGCCGCGATGTGGAACCAGACGATCCCGGACGAGCTGCGCGGCAGGCTCGCCGGGATCGAGCTGCTCTCGTACTCGGTGGGGCCGCAGCTCGGTCAGGTCCGGGCGGGCGGTTTCGCCGCCCGGGCGGGTGTGCGGGCCGCCATCTGGTCCGGCGGGCTGGCGTGCGCGGGCGCGGTGGGGCTGCTGGCGCTGTGCCTGCCGGGGCTCATGACGTACGACGCGCGGACGAACGAGCACGCGGTGCGGCTGCACGAGCGGCGCGCCGCCGCCGAACCGGCCAAGGCCTGATCAGTCCTCGTCCGGGTCGCCGCCGGCCGGCGCGTCGTGCCAGCGCGGGTCGTTCTCCCATTCGAGGTTGCGCTCGCGGGCCGTCTCCATCGCGTGTTCGGCCTCCGCCCGGGTGGCGTAGGGCCCGAAGCGGTCCTTGGCCGGGCACTCCGGCCCCTCCTCGACCTTCTTGTGCTCCAGGCAGTAGTACCACTCGCCCGGCTTGCCGACCGTGCGCTTCTTGAACAGGGCCATGACCAGCTCCTCTCGCCAACGACATGTTCCCCCATGTCCGCTGGTTAGACTCGCTGGCATGTCTGGCCAGTCGCTGCTCGTACCAGGGGAGCTCTCTCCCACCCGTCCGGTACCCGGAAACATCCGCCGCCCCGAGTACGTCGGCAAGCCCGCGCCGACGCCGTACACCGGCCCGGAGGTGCAGACCCCGGAGACCGTCGAGGCCATGCGGATCGCCGGGCGCATCGCCGCGCAGGCGATGGCCGAGGCCGCGAAGATCATCGCGCCGGGTGTGACCACGGACCGGCTGGACAAGGTCGCCCACGACTACATGTGCGACCACGGCGCCTACCCGTCCACGCTGGGCTACCGCGGGTTCCCCAAGTCGCTGTGCACCAGCGTCAACGAAGTGATCTGCCACGGCATCCCGGACTCGACGGTGCTGCGGGACGGCGACATCGTCAATCTGGACGTGACCGCGTACATCGGCGGGGTGCACGGCGACAACAACGCCACGTACCTGGTCGGTGACGTCGACGAGGCGTCGCGGCTGCTGGTGGAGCGGACCCGGGAGTCACTCGACCGGGCGATCAAGGCGGTCAAGCCGGGCCGGCAGATCAACATCATCGGCCGGGTCATCGAGTCGTACGCCAAGCGGTTCGGCTACGGCGTGGTGCGGGACTTCACCGGCCACGGGATCAACTCGTCCTTCCACTCCGGGCTGATCATCCCGCACTACGACAGCCCGCACGCGACGACGGTCATGCAGCCCGGGATGACGTTCACGATCGAGCCGATGCTGACGCTCGGGACGCACGAGTACGACATGTGGGACGACGGGTGGACCGTCGTGACCAAGGACCGGAGGCGGACCGCTCAGTTCGAGCACACGCTGGTGGTGACGGACACCGGGGCGGAGATCCTGACCCTGCCGTGAACCTGCGCCTGAGCCCGTCCTCCGCCGCCTTTGGAGGGCGGGCTTCCTCTTGTAGACTTTTACCGACAGGGTGTCGGCAAAACTACCGAGGACATTGCCCATGGACCCCTTCTCGTTCTCGACACTCATCCGCACGGCGTCCCATGAGCAGCACATGGAGGCCGAGACCTCGACGTTCATGAGCGACCTGCTCGGCGGGCGGCTCGGCGTGGCGGCGTACGCGCGGTACACCGAACAGCTGTGGTTCGTGTACGAGGCGCTGGAGGGCGAGGCCGAGCGGCTGGCGTCGGACCCGTTGGCCGGGCCGTTCGTGCGGCCCGAGCTGTACCGGCTGGCGGCGCTGGAGCGGGACCTGGCGCATCTGCGCGGGCCGAAGTGGCGGGCGGGGCTGACGGCGCTGCCGGCCACGCGGGCGTACGCGGACCGGGTGCGGGAGTGCGCCGAGCGGTGGCCGGCCGGGTACATCGCCCACCACTACACCCGTTACCTGGGCGACCTCTCCGGCGGCCAGATCATCCGTGACCGGGCGGAGCGGACGTGGGGGTTCACGAAGAAGGGCGACGGCGTCCGCTTCTATGTGTTCGAGGGGATCCCCAACCCCGCCGCGTTCAAGCGGGGTTACCGGGAGCTGCTGGACGCGGTCGTCGCCGACGACCTGGAGAAGCAGCGGATCGTCGCGGAGTGCAAGCGGGCGTTCGCGCTGAACACGGCGGTCTTCCGGGAGCTGGGCGAGGAGTTCCCGCAGAGCGCCTAGACCGACCGGGCCTGGCGCTCGGCCCGGCGCTCAGCCTGACGCTCGGGCTGGCGTTCCAGGAATACCCGTCCGCCGACCTCGACCCAGCCGCCCGGCTGCGGTGCCGTGAGGATCTGCGAGCCCGCACCCTGAGTGATGTTGAGCGCCCGGCCCAGCTGCGCGGTGAGCAGCAGCGCCGCCGCGCCGGTCGCCTCGTCCTCCTCGATGCCGTCGTCGCGGCCGGGGAAGGCACGGGCGCGGATCCGGCCGGCCGACTCGTCCTCCCAGGCCCAGGCGTAAATCCATTCGCCGGGTGACGGGACGGGCAGGGCGTCGACCTCGGCGGCGGTGGCGTACCGGCGCAGGGTGCGCGGCGGGGCCCACTCCGGGAGCGCCTCGATCCAGCTGAACTCGCCGTCCAGCCGGGCCCCGACAACGCCCGCGGGTGTGACCAGCTCGGGCACGTCCAGCAGCCAGGCTGTGCCGACGCAGGGGTGACCGGCGAAGGGGAGGCGCAGGGTGGGGGTGTAGATGTCGATGACCCCGCGCTCGGGGTCGTCCACGAACACGGTCTCGCTGAAACCGAGCTTCGCCGCGAAGGCCTGCCGGTCGTCCCGGTCGGGCAGCCGTGAGCCGTCACGGACGACGCCGAGCTCGTTGCCGTATCCGCCGTTCGCCGCGCAGAACACGCGCAGCACGTCGTAATCAGTCACCCCGGCATTGAAGCATCGCGGCACCGGCCGACTCGTCCCCGGCCGCGGCTCCTCCGGGCAGGGGCCGGCCAGGGGAGGCCGGGGCGCGCCTCCCGCCGCGCCAGGCCGCGCCGGCGCTCCTCGGCCGACGCCGCGGCCCGGTTCCGCCAAGTGCCCTGGTCGGGCGGCAGGCTCAGCACCACGCACTCCGGGCTGCGGCCCTCCGCGAGCGCGGCCACCGCGCGGTCGTGCCCGTCGAGGATCGGCCGGCTCTCCGGGGCGTCCCCCAGCAGGCGCGCGGTGCCCCCGGCCACACCCTCGCCTCCACCGAAGGTGCTTCGCGTCGGCAGCGTCGGGAAAGAGCGCACGCCGGTGACGGCGTGGGTGTGGTGCTGCACGGTCCGGCGCTCGGGGTGGGCTGTGCGCGCCGGGGCGCGATGCTGTGCGCCGGTCGTGCCGCGGTCGACGGTCCATCGGTCGGGTTTCTCAGCGAGCGGCTGCTCTCGGGCGTCCACGACCAGCCGGGCGAGGTGTTCCCGCAGCACATCGCTTGACCTTTCCTTTACCATTCCTTGGGGTCTACTTTGAGCCGTCGAGATCAAGCCGTGCCTGTGAGATTTCCGTGAGAGGTGAATCACGATCCGGGCGGGTAGTGGTGAGGTAAGCCTCATGTAAGTTAGGCAAGCCTCACCACACCGTTTCCGCTTGGAGCCAGCATGCGAGCCGCCCGACTCTCCGTCACCGCCGCCGTCGCCACGGCGGCCTTGACCGCCCTCACGGCCTGCACGGCGAAAAGTGATGCCAAGGACGGCGACGCGATCCAGGTGACCGCCTCCGACTCGAAGTGCGAGACCTCGGCCGAGTCGGTCCCGGCCGGCCATGTCACGCTGAAGATCGAGAACAAGGGCTCGAAGGCCACCGAGGTCGAGATCCTCTTCCCGGACGACCGGATCGTCTCCGAGAAGGAGAACATCGGCCCCGGCACCAAGTACACGCTGACCGCCGAGGTCAAGGCCGGCTCGTACGCGATCGCCTGTGTCCCGGGCATGAAGGGCCACGGCGTGCGGCAGAAGCTCACGGTCACCGGCGGCGGCTCGACCGCCAAGCGGGACCCGCAGCTGGACAAGGCGGTCGCCGACTACCGCGAGTACGTCCGGGAGCAGGCCGACGCCACGCTGCCGCTCGTCGAGACCTTCGTGAAGGCGATCAAGGACGGCGACCTGGCGGCCGCGCAGAAGGCGTACGCGCCCTCGCGTCTCGGCTGGGAGCGGACCGAGCCGGTCGCCGAGTCCTTCGGTGACATCGACCCCAAGGTCGACGTCCGTGAGGACGGCCTGGAGGACGGCCAGAAGTGGACCGGCTGGCACCGCCTGGAGAAGGCCCTCTGGCAGGACAAGAAGATCGGCGACGAGGAGAAGGCCCTCGCCGACCAGCTGGTGACCGACCTGAAGGACTGGCAGGAGCGGGTCGGCAAGGCCGAGATCACCCCGACCTCCATGGCCAACGGCGCCAAGGAACTGCTCGACGAGGTCGCCACCGGCAAGGTCACCGGCGAGGAGGACCGCTACGCGCACACCGACCTGGTCGACTTCAAGGGCAACGTCGAGGGCGCCGAGAAGGCGTACGAGCTGCTCAAGCCGGTCGCGTCGAAGAACGACCAGGCGCTGACCACCGAGCTCGACAAGCAGTTCACCGCGCTGAACGCGGAACTCGACAAGTACCGCTCCGACAAGACCTCCTACGACTTCGTCTCCTACGACAAGGTCACCAAGGACCAGCGCAAGGAGCTGTCCGACGCGGTGAACGCCCTCGCGGAACCGCTGTCGAAGCTCGCCGCCGCCGTCGCCGTCGTGAAGAAGTAGGGCCGCTGCGATGACCGAGACCCAGGAGAGCACCTCTCCCACCCGCCGTTCGCTGATCGGCTGGGGCGGCGCCGGGCTCGCGCTCGGTGCCGCCGCGGCCGGCGGTGCGGTGGCGATGGCCAGGACCGGCGACGACGTGGACCCGGTCGCCGCCGAGGCGGGCGCCGAGGTGGAGTTCCACGGCGCCCACCAGGCGGGCATCGCCACGCCGGTGCAGGACCGGCTGCACTTCGCCGCGTTCGACGTGCAGACCGAGGACCGCGCCGAGTTCGTACAGATGCTGAAGGACTGGACGGCGGCCGCGCACCGGATGACCGCCGGGAAGGCGGTCGGCGAGGGCGCGTACGGCGGACTGGCCGAGGCACCGCCGGACGACACCGGTGAGGCGCTGGGCCTCAAGCCCTCGCGGCTGACGCTGACGATCGGCTTCGGTCCGTCGCTGTTCGACAAGTTCGATCTGGCGGACCGGCGACCCGAGGCGCTGGTGGACCTGCCGAAGTTCCCCGGCGACAACCTCGACCGCACCCGCACCGGTGGCGACCTGTGCATCCAGGCCTGCGCGGACGACCCGCAGGTCGCAGTGCACGCGATCCGCAACCTGGCCCGCATCGGCTTCGGCAAGGTCGTCATCCGCTGGTCGCAGCTCGGCTTCGGCAAGACCTCCTCGACCACGCCGGACGCGCAGACCCCGCGCAATCTGATGGGGTTCAAGGACGGCACGCGCAACATCGCGGGGACGGAGACGGACCGGCTGAAGAAGTACGTCTGGGTCGGCGAGGGCGACGGCGGCAAGAACTCGGCGTGGATGACCGGTGGGTCGTATCTGGTCGCCCGGCGCATCCGGATGCACATCGAGACCTGGGACCGCACCTCGCTGCAGGAGCAGGAGGACATCTTCGGCCGTGACAAGGGCGAGGGCGCGCCGGTCGGCAAGGCCAAGGAGCACGACAAGCCGTTCCTGAAGGCGATGAAGCCGGACGCGCATGTGCGCCTCGCGCATCCCGACTCCAACAACGGGATCACGATCCTGCGCCGGGGCTACTCCTTCACGGACGGCACGGACGGGCTCGGCCGCCTCGACGCGGGGCTGTTCTTCCTGGCCTACCAGCGCGACGTGCGCAAGGGGTTCATCCCGCTGCAGCGGCAGCTGTCGGCGAAGGACGCGCTCAACGAATACATCCAGCATGTGGGTTCGGCGGTGTTCGCGGTTCCGCCCGGTGTCCGGGACAAGCGCGACTGGTGGGGCCGGACGCTGTTCTCCGAGGAGGCGTAGCCCGTGTTCTCCAACTATCTGATCGGCCTGCGTGAGGGTCTTGAGGCGTCGCTCGTCGTCTGCATCCTCATCGCCTATCTGGTCAAGACGGACCGCAAGGACGCCCTCAAGCCCATCTGGATCGGCATCGGCACCGCCGTCGCCATCGCCATGGGCTTCGGGTCCGCCCTCGAATTCGGCTCGCAGGAGCTGACGTTCGAGGCGCAGGAGGCGCTCGGCGGGACTCTGTCCATCGTCGCGGTGGGCCTGGTGACGTGGATGGTCTTCTGGATGCGGCGCACCGCCCGGCATCTGAAGAGGGAGCTGCACGGCAAGCTGGACGCGGCGCTGGCGATGGGCACGGGCGCGCTGGTAGCGACCGCGTTCCTGGCCGTCGGCCGGGAGGGTCTGGAGACCGCGCTGTTCGTGTGGGCGTCGGTGCACGCGGCCAGCGACGGCACTCCGCGCCCGCTGGTCGGCGTGGCCCTCGGCCTGCTCACCGCCGTCTTCCTGGGCTGGCTGTTCTACCGCGGCGCGCTGAAGATCAACCTTGCCAAGTTCTTCACGTGGACCGGCGGCATGCTGGTCGTAGTCGCCGCGGGCGTGCTGGCCTACGGCGTCCACGACCTCCAGGAGGCCAACTGGATCCCCGGCATCCGGAACCTGGCCTTCGACATCAGCGACACCATCGCGCCGGACAGCTGGTACGGCACGCTCCTCAAGGGCGTGTTCAACTTCCAGCCCGACCCGACGGTCGTCCAGGTCGCGGTATGGCTCCTGTACCTGATCCCGACACTGGCCATCTTCCTCGCCCCAACTGGCCTCCTCACCCGCAAGACCCCCGAGCCGACGCCTCCGGCCGTCCACGACAAGGTCTGACAAGACACCGAAGAACGACGGCGGGGTCGCCCGGGCCACGGGGCCGGACGACCCCGCCGCCATCCCGGCCACCGGCCACCACACCCAGTGACGGAACCCGGCACCCACCCGCCATCCCGCCCGAGCCGGCCCACCTCGTGGCTGCCGCACCCAATCCGGATACCAGCAGCCTTCCCCGCCCCTACCGGCCTCACCGCCTCCGAAGAACCGCAGCAACCAACGCCTCCTGCCGCGCACAACAACACCTGACAAGGCGCCAGAACGACGACGGGCTCACCCCGGGCCACCGAACCGGACGACACCGCCGCCATCCCGGCCACCGGCCACCACACCCAGTGACGGAACCCGGCACCCACCCGCCATCCCGCCCGAGCCGGCCCACCACGTGGCTTCCGCACCCAATCCGGACACCAGCAGCCTTCCCCGCCCCGACCAGCCTCACCGCCTCCGAAGAACCGCAGCAACCAACGCCTCCTGCCGCGCACAACAACACCTGACAAGGCGCCAGAACGACGACGGGCTCACCCCGGC